>NZ_JBIAWZ010000001.1:0-228569 GCF_042896175.1 Streptomyces sp. NPDC001315
GGTCCAGGAGCAGCTCGATCCGCTCCCGGGCGGTCAGCTTGCCCTTGGCATGCTGTGCCTCGGTCGCCCTCTCGCTCGGACCCGCCAGCGCCTGCGCGCGCAGGGCGATGAGCTCCACTACTTGGGGCTTCATGTCACACGGTCTCCTTCGCGAGGCCGACCGCTTCGACGGCGAGCTTCAACTGCCTGACCTCGTTGGTGCGATGGACGGACACTCCCGGTCGGATGCGGCCGCACAGCCCGCCGAGCACCTTGCCCGGGCCGACCTCGATGAAGCGGTCCACCCCGTCCGCGGTCATCCGCTGCACCACGTCGGTCCACAGCACCTGGCCGGTGAGCTGGCGCACCAGGAACTCCCTGGCCAGCCGGCCGCTGGTGACCAGGGCTCCGCCGCTCCCCGAGTACACGGGCGTCAGCGGATCACGGAACTCCACCTCGTCCAGCGCCGCGGCGAACTCCTCGGCGATGCCGCCCATCAGGCTGCAGTGGGCGGGACCGCCGATCTCCAGGACGACCACCCGGTCGGCACCCGCCTCGTCGACCAGCTTGAGCAGCCGGTCGACGGCAGCGATCTGACCGGAGATCACGACCTGCGTGAAGTCGTTGTGGTTGGCGATCTCGACGATCTCGCCGGTCTCTGCGGCCGCCCGGCCGCAGAGTTCCACAACCTGGGCCAGGGTCAGCCCCACGACGGCCGCCATCTTGCCCGGCACCTGTTCGGTGACCGACGTCATCAGCTCCCCGCGCAGCCGGACCAGGCGCAGCGCGTCGGTCCACTCCAGCACGCCCGCGCAGATCAGGGCGCTGAACTCGCCCAGGCTGTGCCCGGCCACCGCGTCGGGGGTGACTCCGTGGCCGCGCAGTACGTCGAGAGCGGCGACGCTGGTGAGGACGACGGCCGGCTGGGTGACCGGCATCTCCCGCAGCGCCGCTGCCGGTCCCTGGCGGCACAGCTCGGTCAACGGAAAGCCGAGGATGTCGTCCGCCCGGTCGTAGTAGGTGTCCTTGAGGCGCGGCCACTCGGACAGCAGGTCGATCCCCATGCCCACACGCTGGGATCCCTGGCCGGGAAACACGAAGGCGGTCCTGCCCATAAGGGCCTCTCCTTGTCGTTGTGTGCGGAGTCCGGCGGGAGCCCTTCCGGAGTTCGTCCGGGCGGGGCTCAGCCGAGGAGCGTGCCGCCGGTGGCGTCGATGAACGCACCGGTGATCCAGCGGGACTCGTCGGAGGCGAGGAAGGCCACCACGTCCGCGATGTCGGAGGGGGCGCCGACCCGGCCGAAGGCCGAGAGCTGCGCCATCATCTGCACCGCCTGCGGGTTGCTGAAGATCTCGCCGCCGTTGTCGGTGATGCCGGGCGCCACGCTGTTGACGGTGATGCCGCGCCCCGCCAGGTGCCGGGCGTAGTGCAGGGCGAGCATCTCGACGGCGCCCTTGGTCATCGCGTACGCGATCTCCTCCGGGTTGGCGAAGCGGGTGAGACCGGAGGAGATGTTGATGACGCGGCCGCCGTCCCGCATGTTCTGCACGGCCCGCTGGACGATGAAGAAGGGCGCCTTCGCGTTGACGGCCACCAGGCGGTCGAAGAGCTCGGGGGTGGTCTCCTCGGGGCTGGTGTTGCCCATGATCCCGGCGTTGTTGACGACGATGTCCAGCTCGACGCCGCCCGCGTGCTCCTTGAGGCCCTCCTCCAGGCCGTCGAAGAGGACGTCCACATCACCGGGGCCGCCGAGCTGGGCCCGCACGGGGAAGGCGCGTCCGCCGTTGGCACGGATCGTGTCGACGGTGTCCTCGGCCGCCTCCTTGTTGCGGCCGTAGTGCACGGCGACCAGCGCGCCGTCGGCGGCGAGCCGCTCCGCGACGGCCCGGCCGATGCCCCGGCCGGCACCCGTGACGAGCGCGGTCTTGTTCGTCAGACGGCCCATGGTCTTCTTCCTCCTGCTGACTGCGTGATCGGTGGGATACGTGTGGTCCGCCGACGCCGGGCCGCCGAACCAACGGCGCAGCGCCGCCTCGGCGTCGCGGCCGACGGCGGGGGCGGGTACGGGGGCGGAGTCAGTGACGCCGACGCCCGCCGTGGCCGTGGCGGTGGCGGTGGCGGTGGCGGTGGCGGTGGCGGTGGCATCCTGTGGGCCGTCCGCCCAGACGATGTGGCCGTCGGGCCGTACGAGGGCGGCCGTCAGACCGTCGAGTGCGTCGTCGAGCGGCTCGGCGATCACCACCCGTACACGGTCGGCCAGGCGCCCGGCGGCGGCCCGCAGTCCGGCGTGCCCCGCGGCGTCCGGGGCGAGGTCGAGCAGTACGCCCCGGGCGGGACGCAGCAGCTCCGTGGTGCTGGTGTCGCGGCCGAGGCCGGCCCGCAGCCGGGCCTGCGGGAGCCGGGCGCCGAGCAGCGGGTGGCCGCCGGGTCCGGCCGGGTGGCGTACGTCGAGACCGCTGATCCTCCCGGTCAGGTGCCGGACGACATGCGGGTCCTGGAGCAGTTCGCCGAAGACCTCCCGCAGGGCGTCCGTCTCCTGGCCGCCCAGCAGGATCGAGGTCTGGGCGACGATGTCGCCGAGCACCCGGCGGCCCACCGCGTGCCGCTCCTCGTGGTAGCTGTCGAGCAGTTCCCCGGGCGCCCGGCCGCTCACCTCGGCGCCGAGTTTCCAGCCGAGGTTCATCGCGTCGGCCAGCCCCAGGTTGAGGGCCTGGCCGCCGACCGGCATCTGCTGGTGCGCGGCGTCCCCGGCCAGCAGGACCCGACCCGAGCGGTACCGGGCGGCCTGCCGGGAGGCGTCGCCGAAGGCGTTCACCCACAGCGGGTCACCGGCCGAGATGTCCTCGCCGGTGACCTCCCGCCAGGCCTCGACGACCTCGGCGAACCCGGGTTCCGAGGTGCGGGCCACGGCCGGCGGGCCGAATCGGTGGACCATCACCCGGGTCACCCCGTCGGGCCGGCGGCCCGCGATGGCCAGGCCGCCGGGGAAGCGCTCGAAGCGCCGGTCGGGGATCTCGATGCCTGCCACGTCGGCGCGCAGCAGCTCCCGCGTCGCGTCGCTGCCCTCGAAGGCGATGCCCGCGAGCCGGCGGACCACGCTGTCCTCGCCGTCGCAGCCGACGGCGTACCGGGCGCTCACCCGGACCTGAGCGCCGTCCGGAGCCTCGGCCAGGACCTCCACCTGCTCGTCGTCCTGTTCCAGGCCGGTGACTGTGTGGCCGGTGCGCACCTCGGCGCCGAGCCGCACGGCCCAGTCGAGCAGCACCGCCCGCGTGCGGGTCTGCGGCACTTTCCACTGCCCCGCGTACGGACCGGGCGACCCGCCGAAGTCCAGCGGGAGGCCGCCGAAGTGCCCGCCCGGGACGCGGGGCGCGTCGCCCAGCTCCGCCAGCAGGCCCCGCTGGTCGAGCAGTTCCATGGTCCGGGCGTGGAGGGTGGTCGCGCGGGACTCCGTGCTCGGTTCGACGAGCCGTTCCAGGACCGTCACCCGTGCGCCGGCCAGCCGCAGTTCGCCCGCGAGCAGCAGCCCGACGGGCCCGGCGCCCACCACGACGACATCGGTCGTCGGTATGTCGCTCACCGTGCTCCTCCCACCGGCTGGGCGGCCTCCGCCTCGTGGCGGGCCGCGAGATCGATCGCCTGCTGCCAGCTCGTCCCCCGGCGCAGCAGCTTCCGGTACCTGACGATGTCGGCCTTGCGGTTCACGGCCAGGACCCCGCCGAGCCGGTCACCGGTGCGGTACAGGGCGACATAGCGGTGGCCGCCGAGGTCGCCGAAGAGTTCGGTGCCGTCCGGATCGGGCACGCCGAGGAACTGGATGCGGTTGCCGTACCAGTCGGACCAGAAGTAGGGGACGGTGGCGCATGCTTCGCCGGGCCCCTCGGAGAGTGCGTTGCGGGCGGCGAGGGTGCCCTGCTCCGCCGCGCTCGTCCAGTGCTCCAGCCGCATGGTCCGGCCGAACAACGGGTTGTACCAGCGAGCGGCGTCGCCGGCCGCGTACACCCCGGGGGCCGTGGTGGCCAGCGTCTCGTCGCACACCACACCGTTGTCCAGGGTCACCGCGGAGTCCCGGCACCACTCGACGGCCGGTTCGGCGCCGACCCCGACGACCACCAGGTCCGCCGGGAGGACCGTGCCGTCCGTCAGCACCACCCGTTCCACCCGGTCCGTGCCCTCGATCCGGTCGACCGCGGCCGGGCAGCGCAGCACGGTTCCGTGTGCGGCGTGCAGGGCGGAGACCCGGGCGCCCAGCCGAGGGCCCACCGATCGCGCCAGCGGCGCGGGGGCCGCGTCCAGCACGGTCACCGCGGCCCCGCGGGCCCGGGCGGCGGAGGCGGCCTCGGCGCCGACGAACCCGGCGCCGACGACCACCACCCTGCGGGCACGGTCCAGCGTGTGCCGCAACCGGCGGGCGTCCTGAACGGTACGCAGGGTGTGCACGCCGGCGAGGCCGACCGGGTCGGCCAGGGTGCGGGCACGTACTCCGGTCGCGATGATCAGCCTGTCGTAGGGAACGGCCGTGCCGTCCACCTCGACGGTCCGGCGATCGGTGTCCAGGCCGGTGGCGGGTGCGCCGAGCCTGAGGTCCACGCCGAGTTCGGCGCGGTAGGAGTCGGCGTCCCGGTAGTACGGCACTGCGGGTTCGGCGCCGAGCTCCAGAAAGCTCTTGGAGAGCGCGGTGCGGTCGTACGGCAGATCGGGTTCGGCGCCGATGAGGGTGACGGAGCCGCGGAATCCGGTCGCGCGGGCGGCTTCGACGGCGCGGAGCCCGGCCAGTGAGGCTCCCACGACGACCAGTCGCTGGATGCTCACCACGGCCGCCCGAGGTCCGGACGGCGGGCGGGGGCGGGCCCCTCCGGTACGTACTGCGCCATGGCGGTCACCTCTTCGGTTGTTGGTCGGACAGGTTCTCGGGGGGAGACGCCGCGGATGCGCCCGCTCGGGGGTGGCGCGAGCGCATCCGCGGTGCGCGGCGCGGTCAGCTGGACCGGGCCGGGCTCTCCAGCCGCAGGGCGCCGATCGGGCACACCCGTACGGCGCGCTCCGCCTGCTGATGCAGCCCTGCGGACAACGGGACGTCCTGGTCGTAGAGCAGGACGAGGTCCCCCTCGTCGTCCAGCTTGAGGAGGTCGGGGGCCGCCTCCTCGCAGACTCCGTGGCCCTCGCAGCGGGCCAGGTCGACGATGAGCTTCATGAGGTGATCGCTCCTCGGATTGCGCTGCCCGCCTCAGGCATGCAGCACGACGGGCAGGGACTCGATGCCCCGGATGGTGTTGTGCAGCCGCCACACCGGCTCGCCCACCTCGACGCGGCGCACCTTGCGCGTCAGGGCGTTCAGCAGCGAATGCCCCTCGAGACGGGACAGCGCCTGGCCCACGCAACCGTGGATGCCGTGGCCGAAGCCGAGGTGGGTCGCCGCGTTGTCGCGGGTGATGTCGAAGATCTCGGGCGCGGTCCAGTGCCGCTCGTCGCGGTTGGCCGAGCCGTACAGCAGCAGCACCCGGGAGCCGGCCGCCAGCTCCGTGCCGCCCAGCGCCCGGTCCTTGGTGAGCAGCCGGGTGAAGCCGCGCAGGGGAGACTCGTAGCGCACGATCTCGTTGAACGCGTTGGGGATCAGTGAGGTGTCCGAGCGCAGCAGGTCCCACTGCCCCGGGTGCGCGCCGAACA
Source organism: Streptomyces sp. NPDC001315 (assembly GCF_042896175.1). NCBI lineage: Bacteria > Bacillati > Actinomycetota > Actinomycetes > Kitasatosporales > Streptomycetaceae > Streptomyces > Streptomyces sp. NPDC001315. Next base: position 5,647 of record NZ_JBIAWZ010000001.1, read on the forward strand.
GCCACAGGGTGCTGGCCAGCGCGCTGACCGAGGTGTCCATGGAAGGGGCGAGGAAGTCGCCGAGGAGCGCGGGCAGCAGCTCCGAGGCGATCTCGCCGGCCTGGGCGTCGGCGACGAGCTGGGCGCCCCAGCTGTCGGCCCGGAGGTTGCCCGGGACGGACATGCGGTGCAGGAACTGTTCCATCTCGCCCAGCAGCGGGAAGCCCGCGATGGTGCGCTCGTTGAGCGGACCGAAGGCGTTGAAGCCGGCGGACGCCCAGTCCAGGAGCCGCTCGCGCCCCTCGTCGATCGGCCACCCCAGCAGGTCCGGCACCAGCGCCAGCGGGAAGGCCTGCCCGAAGTCGGTGACGGCGTCGAACTCGCCGCGCTCGATGAGCTGGTCGACGAGTGTGTCCGCCCAGTCCTGGATGTAGGTGTGGAACTCGCGCAGCGCCTTGGGGGTGAGGTGCCGGGAGACCAGGCCACGGACCAGGTCGTGGTACGGCGGATCGCTGGTCAGGCTGGAGCCGTGCTGCACCTTGTTGAGCTGTTCGGTGACGCCCACGCCCTCGCCGGAGATGAAGGACTCGTGGTCGTGGAGGGCGTCGTAGACCTCCTGGTAGCGCGCCACGACCCACAGTTGGTACTGGTCGAGGCGGACCACGGGGCCGATGTCGCGCAGCTGCCGGTATTCCTCGTAGGGGTCGGTGATGGTCGAGTCGGCGTACGGGTCGATCTGCGACCGGAACGTGTCCGTTGTCAGCACGGGTTCTCCCTGGTGTGCTCGTCTGCTCGGAGGCGGGCGGGGCTCAGCGCCGGCCCTCGGCGAAGTCCCTGGCGTGGCCGAGGGTGGCGCGGCTGTTGGTGCTCAGCGCGTTCTGCACGAAGGCCCGGGCCTGCGCGAGGTCGGCGTCGGGGCCGAGGACGGCCGCGATGTTCGCGGTGTTGATCGCCACGGTGTGCTGGGAGGTGGCGGCCACGCCGTCCGCGTTCTCCGTCAGCTCCCAGTAGCCGGTGTGCAGCGTCATCAGCGCCGGCAGGCCGATCTGCTTGTAGGCGATCCTGCGGTGGGGGAAGCACACGCGGATGGACTCGGTGGTGTGGGTGGACCCGTCCTTGGTCCTGGTGTCCATCACCAGTCGCTGCAGACCGGGCGAGGGCTCGTCGAGGCGGACCTCGGCCACGTGCGGCAGTCGCTCGGACCACAGCTGCGCCTCGTTGAGGAAGTCGTAGACGTCCTTGGTGGCGCCGTTGATCTGGACCGTGTCCGAGAAGGACAGCAGCAGGTCGGCGGAGCCGGTGACCAGCTCCACGTTGGCCTTGAGCGCGGCGAGTTCGGTCTGGGAGTTGCGGTCGACGGCCCTGTCGATCCAGGCGAGCGCCTCGGGGTCGTCGTCGACGGCCCGGTAGTCGTGCAGCAGCCGTACCCGGGCGCTGGTCTCCGTCAGGGGCTCGATGATCCAGGTACCGCCCATCCGGGCCACCGGGGGCGCCGAGACCTCCTGGCGGAAGGTGATGCGCAGCGCCTGCGGGTCCAGCGTGCGCCGGGACGTCCAGCTCTTCGGCTCGCCGTTGGCGGTGGCCCAGATCCGGATGCGCTCGGTGGCGCCGTCCTGCTCGACCTGGTCGGCGTGGATCGTCGGGGGGAAGATGCGCGGCCAGTTCTCCACCTCGGCGATGAGCCGGTAGACGGCGGCGGCCGGTGCGAGCACGGTGATCTCGTGCTCGACCTCCCGAAGGCCCGGCTGGGACATGGGTTCTCTCCTTGGTGTCACGAGTGGGTGTCACGAGTGGGTGTCGCGGTTCGATGCCGGGCGCAGTCGGGCCGGATCAGAAGTTGCCGAGGCCGCCGCACACGTTGAGCGCCTGGGCCGTGATGGAGGCGGCGGTGTCACCGGCCAGGTAGCCGACGAGGCCGGCGACCTCCTCGGCGGTGGAGTAGCGGCCGAGCGGGATCTTGGCCTGGAACTTCTCGAGGATCGCCTCCTCGCTGGTGTCGAACGCGGCCGCGTAGCCCTGGCGCACGCGTGCGGCCATCGGGGTCTCCACATAGCCGGGGCACACGGCGTTGACCGTGATGCCGGTGGGGGCCAGTTCGTTGCCGAGGGACTTGGTGAAGCCGACCACGCCGTGTTTGGAGGCGGAGTAGGGCGCGGCCAGCACGACACCCTGCTTGCCCGCGGTGGAGGCGATGTTGATGATGCGGCCACGGTTCTTGTGGCGCATGCCGCCGGTGGTGAGAACCTCGCGGGTCATCCGGAAGACGCTGTTGAGGTTGGTGTCGATGACGTCGTTCCACAGCTCGTCGGTGAGGTCCGCGGTCACCCCGCCGCCGCTGCGGCCGGCGTTGTTGACCAGGACGTCCACGGTGCCGAAGGTGTCGACGGCAGCCTCGACGAAGGCGCGGACGTCGTCGGCGGAGCGGACGTCGCAGGCCTGACCGTCGACGGTCAGGCCTTCACCGCGCAGCTGCTTGACGGTGACGGCGACGGATTCCGCGGTGCGGGCACACAGGAACACCCGGTGCCCGGAGGCGCCGAGGAGTCGGCTGACGGCCAGGCCGATGCCACTGGTCGCACCGGTGACCAGGGCGACCCGCTGGTGATCGGTATTCATGTACTGGCTCCCTGTCGAAGGTTGCACGGGAAACGGGACAGGCCCGCGGTGCGGCCTGTCCCGTTCGCTGCGGGGATCTCGGGTCCTTGGTGGGCCGGAGGCTCAGGCGGCCTGCGACGCCCGGGCCAGCTGCTCGTTGACGGCCTCGATGAACTGGCGCGGCGTCTCGATGTCGGTGAGCGTGGCGTCGTCCAGCTCGATGCCGTACTCGCGGCCGATGCGTACGCCGGTCTCCAGCAGCGCGAGCGACTCGTAGCCGAGGTCCTCGAAGGGGGTGTCGAGGATGCTGCCGTCCAGGTCGACGTCCTCTCCGGCGCCCTCGCGCAGGATGCGGCGCAGGTCGTCGAGGGTGAACGAAGTGGTGGCCATGTCAGGTCCTTTCGTGGTGGGCGGGCGTCTCGGGCAGGACACGCCACGTGCTTCATGGGTGGTCGGACTCGGCAGGTGAGTCCGGTCCGGTCGCTCAGTCGACGGCGCGGACGACCATCGCGGAGTTGAAACCGCCGTAGCCGCGGGCCAGTACGAGCGCGGTGCGCACTGGTGCGGTGCGCGCGAAGCCGGTGACCAGGTCCAGCCCGTACGCGGAGTCGGCGACGACGTTGACGGTCGGCGGGATGACTCCGTCGCGAATGGAGAGCAGCGCCGCCGTCAGGTCGAGCGAGGCGGCACCGGAGCAGAGACGTCCGGTCATCGTCTTGGGGGCGGTGACCGGGACGCCCCGCTCGCCGAAGACCGCGTTGATCGCGTCGGCCTCGATCCGGTCGAGCTCGGGGATCGCTGCGGCGTCGGCGAACACGACGTCGATGTCCTGCGCGGCCATGGCCGCGTCGGCCAGGGCCGCCTCGACGGCTCGACGCAGCGCGGGCTCCCGGCCGCTGCCGGGCCTCGGGTCGGTGGTGGCCGCGTAACCGGCGATCTCGCCGTAGATGTCGGCGCCGCGGGCCCGGGCGCTGTCGGCGTCCTCGAGGATCACCAGCGCACCGCCCTCACCCACGACATGGCCGCCGGCGGCCTCGTCGAAGGGCAGGTAGGCCCGGTCCTGCGAGGTACTGGTGCTCATCCGGCCGGCGGCCATGTGCGCGGTCCAGCCCCAGGAGCAGATGGACCCGTCGATGCCTCCGGACACCACCAGTTTGGTGCCCTTGCGGATCTGGCGGCGGGCCTGGGCGATCGCGTCGAGGCCGCCGGCCTGGTCGCTGACGACCACTCCGCTGGGTCCGCGCATACCCTGGCGGATCGAGATCTGCCCGGTGTTGACCGCGTAGAACCAGGCGTACGACTGGTACGCGCTGACCGCCTTGCTGCCCTCGCTCCACAGGTTGCGCAGCTCGCGTTCGCCGAACTCGTAGCCGCCGGCGGAGGCCGCCGTGATCACGCCGGCCTCGTAGTCGGCCAGCTCCGCCGGGTCGACACCGGCGTCGGCGAGCGCCCAGTCCGCGGCCACCAGCGCCAGACGGGTCATGTGGTCCGTCTGCGGGATGAGCCGGCTGGGCAGGTGGTCCGCGGCGACGAAGCCGGGCACCTCGCCCGCCAGCCGGGACGGGTAGCAGGCGGCGTCGAATCTGCTGACGGGCCGGATACCGCTCTCGCCCTTGCGGGTCGCCGTCCAGTACTCCTCGGTGCCGAGCCCGTTGGGCGCGGTGACGCCAAGTCCCGTGACGACAACGGCCGTACTCATGCATTCCTCCTGTCGGGGCGGGTCAGGACCATCGCGCTCTGGAAGCCGCCGAAGCCGCTTCCGACGGTGAGCACCGAGTCCGTGCGCCACTCGCGGGCATCCAGCGGGACGTAGTCCAGGTCGAGTTCGGGGTCGGGCGTGTGCAGGTTCGCGGTGGGCGGCACCACGTGGTTGTCCATGGCGAGCAGGGACGCGGCGATCTCGACCGAGCCGATGGCGCCCAGCGAGTGGCCGATCATGGACTTGATGGAGCTGACCGGCACCCGGTAGGCGTGCTCGCCGAGAGTGCGCTTGAAGGCCGCCGTCTCGTGCCGGTCGTTCTGCTTCGTGCCCGAGCCGTGCGCGTTGACGTAGTCGATGGCCGTGGGGTCGAGGCGCGCCTCGTCCAGCGCCGAGCGGATCGCCTCGGCCATCTCCGCCCCGTCCGCCTTCAGACCGGTCATGTGGTACGCGTTGCACCGCGAGGCGTAGCCGCCGATCTCGGCGTAGATGTGGGCGCCGCGGGCCCGGGCGCTCTCCAGCTCCTCCAGGACGAACCCGGCCGAGCCCTCGCCGAGCACGAAACCGGTGCGAGTCCTGTCGTACGGCCGCGAGGCGTGCTCGGGGTCGTCGTTGTAGGTCGAGGTCGCCTTGATGGCATCGAAGCAGGCCACCGTGATGGGGGAGATCGGTGCCTCGGTGGCGCCGGTGAGCATGACGTCGGCGGCGCCTTCGCGGATCAGTTCCGCCGCGTGTCCGACGGCGTCGATGCCGGAGGTGCAGCCCGTGGAGACCACCGTGCTGGGGCCCTCCGCACCGACCGTCCAGGCCACCTCCGTGGCGAACGAGCTGGGCACGAAGTGGCTGTAGAGGTGGCGCGCGGCGTAGGTGTGGTCCACCGGGGAGAGCCGGCCGTCGTCACTGGCGACCCGGTACTCGTCCTCCAGGCTGATGGTGGCACCGACCGCGCTGCCGATGGTCACACCGACCCGGCCCGGGTCCAGGGTGGAGAAGTCCAGCCCGCTGTCGGCGACCGCCTCGCGGGAGGTGACGACCGCGAACTGCGCGGCCCGGTCCATACGGCGGATCTCCTGCGGCAGCAGGCCGTGGCTCTCCGGAAAGAAGTCGACCTCGGCCGCGACCTTGGAGCGGTAGGGCGCCGGATCGAAGAAGGACAGCGTCCGAGTCGCGGTGCGTCCGGCGCTCAGCAGCGCCCAGAAGTCCTTGGTGCTGGTACCGCCGGGCGCCACCACACCGATGCCGGTGATCACCACACGTCGGGTCACTTGGATTCATCCCCCTTCGGGTTCCACAGGTAAAATCGCTGGGCCATCGCGTCCGACGGCGTCTGCCAGGCCGGGTCGTACGGGTCGATGAACGGCCGCAGATCGGCGCTGATCTGCTGGAACTTCGGGTCGCTCTTGGCCTCTTCGATCGACTCGCCGCCCTGGGCGTGGTCGAAGTCCTGGAGGTGGAAGTAGAGCCCCTGGTACGCGAACAGCTGACGGCGGCGGGTGCCCATGCGATGGGGCATGTCGGTGCCGTCGAACTGAGCGAAGAGACTGGCGACTTCATCCCGGGAGGCCGGGTCCATGCGGGCCACGATCAGGGTGCTGTGCATCCTCTTCCTCAATCTGTGTGGTGGTGCCGGAGGTGTCGGTCCGGTCAGCGCGGAGCGCCGAACCAGCGGTGGAGTGCGCGGGGCAGTTCGCCCGCACCGGGTGCCGCCCAGGCCACATGGCCGTCGGGGCGGACCAGGAGCGCACTGGTACGGGTGAACGGGCCGTCGTCGGCCGGGGCGTGAGCGTGCCCGCTGAAGACGTCCACCCGGCCGTGCCACGCCGAGGCGATGCGGCGCAGTGCGGGGTCGTCGGCGAGATCGAGGAGGACGCCGCGGCCCTGGTGGAGCAGTTCGGTGGTGCTGGTCTTGCCGGTGTCCCCGACCAGTTCCTGGTGCGGGATCCGGCGGCCGAGGAGCGGGTGTTCGCCCGGCCCGGTGTCGTAGCCGACCTCCAGGCCGGTGACCATGTGCGCGAGATGGAGGCCGACCGAGGGCAGGGCGATCAGCTCGGTCAGCACGTCGCGCAGCGGCTGCACCTCGTCGCCGCCGAGGAAGAGCAGTCCCTGGGCGCGGGTGTTCATCAGGAGCCGCTCGCCCACCGGGTGGCGCTCGCGGTGATAGGTGTCGAGCAGTGCGGGCGGAGCCCAGCCGTGGATCTGGGCGGCGAGCTTCCAGCCCAGGTTGACGACGTCCTGGAGGCCGACGTTCATGCCCTGGCCGCCCGCGGGGAGGTGGATGTGCGCGGCGTCGCCGGCCAGCAGTATCCGGTCGCGCCGGTAGGCGGTGGCCTGCCGGCTGGCGTCACTGAACGAACTCGCCCACAGCGCCTCGGCGTTGCCGATGTCCTGACCGGTCAGGCGCTGCCAGGCTTCGGCGACCTCGGGGAAGTCGGCCGGCCGGGACCGGGCCGGGGCTCCGTGCTCGCGCACGATGATGCGGTGTACGCCGTCGCCGAGCGGGGCCGACATGGCGACACCGCCGGAGACGCGGTGACCGAAGGGGTGCGCCGGGATGTCGCAGCCCTTCACGTCGGCCAGCATCATCTCCATGGTGCCGGGCGTGCCGGGGAAGGAGAATCCGCCGAGCTTGCGCACCGTACTGCGGCCGCCGTCGCAGCCGACCACGTAGGAGGCACGCAGCCGTTCGGTCCCGGTGGCCGTGCGTACCTCCACCTCCACCCCGTACGGGTCGGCGGCCAGCGAGACCACCTGGTGTCCGCGCCGGATGTCGGCGCCGAGCTCCGCCGCCCACTCGCCGAGCACCTCCTCGGTGCGGGCCTGGGGTATCCCGTGCGAGGTGCCGTGCGGGCTGTCCAGCATCCCGAAGTCCACCAGAAGGCCGCCGAAATGCCCCACCGAGCTGGTGGCGATCTCACCGAACCGCGGCAGCAGGCCGCGCTGGTCGAGCACCTCCATGGTGCGAACGGTGAAGCCCAGTGCACGTGACTGGCCGGTCGGCTTCTGCAACTGCTCCAGCACCACGACCGGCACGTCCGCGAGCCGCAACTCGGCGGCGAGCATCAGCCCCACCGGACCTGCGCCCACCACAATGACTGCGCTGTCCATGACTTCTGCCTCCTTCTCGTCGGTCACCGCACCGGTGCGGCGAACTCGTCGGCCGTCCGCCGCAGTTGCCGGACGTCGTGGGTGGTGTGGCTGACCGTCTGCGGAGCGATGCGCCGGCACAGTCCGGCCAGTACCTTGCCGGGACCCACTTCGACGAAGCGGTCGATGCCGGCCTCGGCCATGTGCGTGACGGCACTCGTCCAGACGACCCGGCCGGTGAGCTGCCGACGCAGCGCCAGGGACACCTCGGCGGCGTCCGCCAGCGGGCGGCCGGTGACGGTGGAGACGACCGGTGTGCGGGGTGCGTGGAAGTCGACGGCGGCCAGGGCGGCGCCGAACTCCTCCTCGATGTCCCGCATCAGACTGCAGTGGAAGGGGGCACCGACCCTGAGAGGTACGACCTTCAGGGCGCCCGCGGCGAGCGCGGCCTCGGCGGCCGCCGCCACCGCCGCGGTCCGGCCGGAGATCACCGTCTGCCGCGGTTCGTTCTCGTTGGCGACCTCGACGATCTGCCCGGTGGCGGCGGTGGCGGCCGCGCACAGCCGGTCCACCTCTGCCGGTCCGAGGCCGATGACGGCGGCCATGGCCCCGGGCTGTTCGGCGTTGACGGCGGCCATGAGCCGGCCGCGCAGCCGCACCAGCCGCAGTGCCTCGGTCCACTCGAGTACGCCGGCGCAGACCAGGGCCGCGTACTCGCCCAGGCTGTGTCCGGCGACCATGGCGGGCTCGATGCCCCGGCCGCGCAGCACATCGAGGGTGACGATGCTGGTCAGGAAGACCGCGGGCTGGGTGAACGCGGTGTCGGCGAGGGTGTCGGCCGGCCCCTCCCAGCACAGCCGGGAGAGCTCGAAGCCCAGGGTCTCGTCGGCCGTTCGGTAGTACGTGTCCAGCAGGTCGGGCCGCTCCTCCAGCAGATCCCGTCCCATGCCCACGCGCTGGGACCCCTGTCCGGGGAAGACCATGGCAAGGGTGTTCATCGGCTGTTCCTCCTCGCGTTGCGTACGCGTACGCGGGCGCGGATGTGGCGGGGAGGGATCAGCCGGTGATCTCCATCTGCCCCATCATGCCCATCATCTGGTGCTGCAACAGATGGCAGTGGTACATGAACTGCCCGCTGTAGTCCGTGAACTTGATCTTGATCCGGACGGTCTCGCCCGCCAGGACGGCGACGGTGTCCTTCAGTCCGGCCTCCGCGGGAGCCGGCGGCCGGCCGCCCCTGTCGACGACGGTGAAGTGGTTCAGGTGGATGTGGAGCGAGTGCGGGATCCCGAAGGCCGTGTCGGCGTTGGTGATCTTCCAGATCTCGGTCTGCCCGAGCCTGGGCCGGAAGTCCGTCCGGTCCATGTCGAACGCCTGACCGTTGATCAGGTGTCGGCCCGTGGCCGGGTCGAACCGCAGGACGACCTCCCGCTCCAGCGCGGCCTCGCCCTGGTCGTGCACCGGGCGCAGCCGGTCCGGGATCCGGCTCGGGTCATCGGCCTCGCGCACCACGTCGAAGCGCATGACCTCGGGCGCCTCGCCGGGCAGGGCCGCCAGGTTCTCCAGGACGACCTGGGAACCGATCGGGTACCGGGAGAAGTCGACGACGACCTCGGAGCGCTCGGCGGGCCACAGCCCGGGCGTCGCCGCCGGGACGGGGGAGGGCAGCAGACCACCGTCGGAGCTGATCTGCACGATCTCCCCCTCGCCGCGCAGACCCAGCAGGAAGAAGCGCTCGTTGGAGGTGTTCAGCAGGCGCAGCCGGTATTTGCGGGCCGCCACCTCGAAGTACGGCCGCGGCCGCCCGTTGACCAGGTACTCGGGACGCCGGCGGAACCCGTCCGGGTCGTAGACCAGGCTGCCGTCGGCGGCGAACGCGGCGTCGCGGAGCTGGAGCGTGACGTCGTACCGCCCCTTGGGCAACGGAAGTCCGTCCTCGAACTCGTCGGTGAGGACGTAACTCGCCGCCAGGCCACGGTAGACGTTTTCCGCGTGGTCGTGGTGCGAGTGGTCGTGCAGCCACATCGTGGACGCCTGCTGCGTGTTGGGGTACCGGAAGATCCGGGAACGGCCCGGCTCCAGCTGGTCGCGGGGGTGCCCGTCGGAGTCCGCCGGCACGTGCCCGCCGTGCAGGTGCATGGCGAACGGCACCGGGAGACGGTTCACCTGCTCGATCACGACGGGGCGGCCCCGACGCGCCACGATGAGCGGGGCGATCGTGCCGTTGAAGGAACGGATCCGGGTGGTGGCGCCGGGCAGCAGCGTCGCGTCGGTCTCGGCGGTGGTCAGTTCGTAGTGGTCGACGCCGGCACGGCGGCGCGGGCGCAGCGGCGACTGTACGAGCAGCGGCACCTGGAACGGCGCGGAGCCGGGCTCCGCGGCCGGCGCCGGGGCCGACGCCGGGGCCGGGGACGACGCGGCGGCGGTCGCGGGCCGGCTCATCGCCCAGCCCATCGGAAGCGATGCCAGGGTGACGGAAGCGCCCGCGGTCGCCAGCAGCCCTCTGCGGCTGTGCAGCATGAAGTCTCCTCGACAAAGGAATCAGCGGATCGCGGGCGGAAGGACGTCGCCCGGACCGGGCTCCGGGGCAGCGGCGGGCGGGGCGGGCCGACGGGGCTCGTACGCCCTGCGGAGGCAATGCACCGGAAGGTAAGAACAGCTTCTTCGGCCCGCGACCGTCGTTCAAGGGGTCCCAGGACAGGGTTCGGTCCGGTTTCACAGAGGAAGGTAAGCCGTCCCCACCCCATGGCAGAGGAGCGTCAGAACGCGGTCAAGTGGGGTGATCGTCGTCCGTTTGCCGAGGGTTCGCACGGCGGGGGATCGCAGCTGCCGACGAACGTGCGGCGCGCGGGGCGCGGGCGCGGGCGCCCAGGGCACCAGGGTCCGGATGTCCGGCGTGGGTGCGTGAGTGGGTGCATGGGGGGGAACGCGAAGGAGCCCGTGCGGTGGTCCGCACGGGCTCCTCGTCACGCCGTTGTGGTGCTGCCGATGGTCGCGGTGGCGCCGCGTCCGGCCCCGCTCCGCTGTCCGCGGCGGGCCTGCGCCCGGCTAGCCGCGGGCGGCCCGCCGGCTGAAGCAGGCGTGCACGTCGGCTTCGCTGTAGTAGGTACGGCCGGCCCGGGTGCGTCGGTTCCAACGCTGTTCGCTGGCCAGTCGGTAGACCGTTCCCAGGCTGGTCGTCCACAGGCGTGCGACCTCGGCCGCGGTGAGCCAGCGTCCCTCGGCCGCTCGTGACGCCCCCGCGGGGGCCGCCTCCTCACGCAGGGTACGGCGCAGCTGGGTCCACTGGTGGCCGGCCCACGTGTGCTCCGGGTGCACGCCGCACTGGATGGTCGCGAGTTCCGTCGGCTCCGCAGCACGGAGCGAGGCCACCAGCTCACCGTCGCACCCGGCTTCCACGCAGGCGCCGATGCGCACCTTCCGGTTGAGGTCGGGATGAGCCACCCGGCGCGCCCTGGCCGCCGAGCGGGCTATTTCCTCGGTCAGTTCGGCGACCGCGGGATGCCCGGCCAGCCATGGGGCGTGCAGGACGAGGAAGTCGGCGAGTACGCGCACAACACGCCGGGGTGCGGGAACCCGGCGCTCCGCAGCGACGAGACCGCTCCAGGAGCCGAGTGTGGCGAGGATCGCCTTGCGGGCCTCGGCCGCGTCGGCGTTGAACGGCATGCCCGGCAGCGGACCGCCGGACGTCTTCTCGCGCGGCTGCGCCGGAGCGCCGCCGAGCGCCTGCTCGCACGCCGTGTAGAGCTCGTCGAGGGCCCGCAGGCCGGCGACGAGGCGGGAGAGGCATCCGGTACACAGACGCAGTCCGTCGATCGAGGGCGTGCGCGACCGGCCGCCGCCCTGGTCTCGCCGGCAGCCGGCGCCTTCGCACAGTCCGACGGTCGCGGTGGGGGAAACTGCACTGGGGTTCATTCAGGTCTCCGAGTGTGTTTCGGTGAACGTGCTTCGCTGGGGTCCGACCTCGGGATCGCGACAGGCCCTACTCGGCGGGCCGCCGTGCCGCCTGCATGCGGCCGGGCTCGAACCGGAAGCCGACACCTCGGACCGTGGTGATCCAGTCGCTCGCTCCGAGCTTGTTGCGCAGGCTGTTGATGTGGGTGTCGACGGTCCGGCGGGACCACGAGTCGCCCCATACCCGGCGCATGAGTTCCTGACGGGAGATGACGGCGTCGGGGCTGGCCGCGAGGCAGCTGAGGAGGTCGAACTCCTTGCGTGTGACCTCGACATGACGGTCGTGGAGGCGGACCTCGCGGGCCCGGGTGTCGATCCGCAGGCCTCCGTGCGAGAGGCTGGTGGCGGCACGGGGCCGGGCCCGGCGCATGACGGCGTCCATGCGAGCCATCAGTTCCTGGAAGCTGTAGGGCTTCGCGATGTAGTCGTCGGCCCCGGCCTTGAGGCCGAGGACCCGGTCCAGTTCACCGTCGCGGGCGGTGACGGCGATCAACGGCACGTCACAGGCCGCCCGGATGGTGCTGCAGACCTCCAGGCCGTCGACGTCGGGCAGTTCGAGGTCCAGGAGCACCAGGTCGTAGCCCTCGTACACCTGGAGGGCCTCGACTCCGGTGGCGACGTCGGCCACGTCGTGACCGTGTCGGCGAAGCCCCACGGTGAGGGCCTCCGCTTCGCTGCGGTTGTTCTCGACCACAAGGACGGTCCAGGAACCCGGCGATCGCCGGAACCCGCCTGGCCGTCCCCCTCTGCACTCGTCCAGCAGGCCGGTTTCCTCGGTGCCGTGCGGCTTCGGTATGTGCGGGTCCAGGCCATTCATTGCGCGTACCAGCTCCCCCTGTGTACAGCCGACAGGCCACTAGGACCTACGATGCGCTCGAATATAGAAACCGCCATCGCGTTTTGTCAAAGCTTCCATTGACCCCAGACAGCCTCCAGCACCTCTGGAGAGCGCCTCCGGCGCACCCCCCTCACACCCCCCGTAGCCAAACGAAAAATCCTGCAAAAACGTTCTATCTTTCATACAAAAACCAGGTTGCTGGTTTTATATGGGCACCCGCTGCTCAAGGAGACACACATGGCCAAGCAGGAACGAGCCGTACGCACCCGCAACCAGCTGATCGCCTCGGCTGCCGACACCTTTCGCCGCTGTGGCTTCGCCGAAGCGAGCCTGACCGTCATCAGGGACGACGCCTGCGTCAGCTCGGGCGCCCTGTACTTCCACTTCGCGAACAAGGCCGCACTGGCCTCAGCAGTGGTCGACGAGGCCGCGAGGATTCTGCGCGCCGCCGCCCGCCATATGCGGCACCGGCCGGCGCCCGCCCTGCAGCACCTCATCGACGTCACGCACGGCCTCGCCGCGTTGCTGTGCGAGAACGTCGTCGCACAGGCCGGCTTCCAGCTCAGCCGCACCGGCTACGGAGGCCCCGGGCCGACCCTGCTGCAGGAGTGGCGAGAATGCGTGACGGCCATGCTCGCCGAGGCGCACCACCAGGGGACGCTCCGCCGCGACGTCGCACCACAGGATGTGAGTGCGATGATCGTAGCCATGGCGGTCGGCTTCGAGTCGCTCAGCCGGGAGGACCAGTCATGGCTGCGCGAACCGGCGATCACGGCCTTCTGGAAGCTGCAACTCCCCTGGCTGGCCGCTCCACAGGCACTGGACGGGCTGATGCCCGAGGGTTCCGAGTCGACACTGAGCTCCCTGCGGCGACTGCTCCAGCTACCGCGCGTATGACCCCGAGAACTTTCGGTACTTGTAAACAGGCTCGTCGGTTTATTACTGTCCCGGTCTGGGGCCTGCGTTGCCGACATGCTCCGCGATCGCCGTCGTCCGCTGATCACCTCTGATCACCTCCGATCACCTCTGATCCTGGGAGCCAGATTCATGAAGCGTCAGCACTGTCCGGTCGTCCTCGATCCCACGGGCACGAACATCCACGCCGAGATCTCACGGATCCGCGAACAGGGCCCCGTCACCCAGGTCGTCCTCCCCGGGGGCGTCACGGCCTGGTCGATCACCGACGCGGACCTGGTCAAACGGGTGATGCTCGATCCCCGGGTGTCCAAGGACGCCGAACTGCACTGGCCCGCCTGGATCAGCGGGGAGGTTCCGCGCACCTGGCCGCTGGCGATCTGGGTCTCCGTCCGCAGCATGATCACCGCCTACGGAGAAGAGCACAGCAGACTGCGCAAGCTGGTCTCCCAGGCCTTCGCCGCCCGCCGGACGATGGCGCTGAAGCCCCGCATCGAGGCGGTCACCGCGGATCTGCTCGACCGGCTCGCCGCCGTCCCCGCAGGTCAACCCGTGGACCTGCGGGCCGAGTTCGCCGCCCCGCTGCCCGTCCAGGTCATCTGCGAACTGCTCGGCATACCCGAGGACGCCCGCGACCGACTGCGCGAACTCATCGACATCACCTTCCTCACGTCGGTGTCGGCAGAAGAGGCCGAGGCCAACGGGCGGGAGCTGTACATCGCCCTGCACGAGCTCGTCGCGGCCAAGCGTGCCACCCCGGGGGACGACCTGACCAGCGCGCTGATAGCCGCCCGGGACGACCACGAGGAGACCGGCCTGAGCCACCAGGAACTGGTGGACACCGTGCTGCTGATGATCTCCGCCGGCTACGAGACGACGGTCAACTTGCTCGACAACGGCGCGCATGCCCTGCTCACCCGCCCCGAGCAGCTCGCGCTCGTACGGTCCGGTGGCGTCTCGTGGGAGGACGTGGTCGAGGAGACGCTGCGGGTCGAGCCGCCGGGGGCCCACATCCCGCTGCGGTACGCCACCGAGGACATCGAGATCGACGGCCATGTGCTGCCCAAGGGCGACCCCATCATGGTCTCCATCGCCGGAGCCGGGCGTGACCCCAAGGTGCACGGGGAGACCGCCGACCGCTTCGACGCCACCCGGCCGACGCGCCGCGAGCACATCGCCTTCGGCCACGGGGTCCACTACTGCCTCGGTGCGCCCCTGGCCCGGCTGGAGGCCACCCTGGCGCTCTCCGCACTGTTCGAGCGCTTCCCGGGCCTGGCACTCGCCGAGCCCGACCGGCCCCTCCGGCCGCTGGAGTCGTTCCTCTCCAACGGGCACCGGACGCTGCCGGTACTGCTGAAGAGTTAGGCCCTTCGTACGGACCCCGCGGCGGGAGAGGCCGGCGTTCGCCCGACCCGGGTCAGGCGAACGCCTCGGCGTGGTCGGTCGCCCAGGCCCGGAAGTCGCGGGCAGGGGAGCCGGTCACGTCGCGGACCGTGGACACCACCTGCGACTTCCCGCCTTCCAGCCGCCGCTGCGCACTGCGCATCAGCGCCTCGGCCACCACCGGCGGGTAGCGCCGCAGCAACTGGGACCTGGCCTGGTCGGCGGTCAGTTCCTGGAAGCGCAGGGGGCGTCCCAGCGCTTCCGAGAGGCAGGCGGTCTGCTGCTGCGGGGTGATCGCCTCCGGCCCGGTCAGCTGATACGCCTTCCCTTCGTGCCCCGGTCCGGTGAGGGCGCGTACCGCGACCTCGGCGATGTCCCGGGGGTCCACGCAGGCGTCGGGAGCCGAGCCGTGCAGGGCCCGCACCACTCCGTCCGACCGGACCCGCGGCGCCCAGGCCAGCGCGTTGGACATGAAGGCCCGGGGCCGCAGGAAGGTCCAGTCGAGCCCCGAGTCGCGCAGGATCCGCTCGTTCTGGCGCTGTTTGCGCGTGATCAGGTCCTGTGCCTGCGGATCGGCCACGGCGTATGCCGAGAGCTTGACCACATGGCGGACTCCGGATGCGCGGGCGGCCGCCACGAACCGCTCGTCGTCCGGCTCCGCAATGTCGTTCGTCACCAGGAAGGCCGCTCGCACGCCGGTCAGCGCTCGCAGCAGGGAGCCGTGATCGGCGTACTCCCCGCGCACCACCTCCGCGTCCGGGCCCGCCGCGGCGACCTCGCTCCGCCGTCTGGCCAGGATGCGCAGCGGCCGGGTGCCGGCCAGCAGGCCGGCCACCTGCCCGCCCACGGTCCCGGTCGCTCCGGTCACCAGAATCATCGGATGCCCCCGTCGTCCGTCGCGGCCGTCACCGGCCGGTCAGCGATCTCGACAGGTCGGCGACGAACACCACTTCGTCGTCCTGAACACCCGTCACCTGCACCTTCGTTGCCCCGGACGGGTCGGACCCGACTATGTCCGCCCGTATCCAGCAGGGGCTTGCGAACTCCGCGTACCGGCGGTACGAGATGGCGCCTGCGGACGCGATGAACGGGACGGGGGAGGTGATGGCACCGGCGGCCTGCCGGGCCGCCTCCAGCAGCAGCATCCCGGGAACGTGGTCGTTGGGACGCTGGAAGAGCGTCGGGTGCGTGGTGTCGACCCGCAGGAGCCAGACCAGTTCCTCGTCCGTCGGCGAGAGGACCACGTCGCCGGGGTGCGTGCGTCCCACCACCTGCGGCGCGACGGCCGCCGGCAACGGCTGCGGAGCCGTGGGGAAGGCCCGGTCACCGCGCAGCCGGCGGTACACCTGGGGGCTGGTGCAGGTGATCTGGCCCCTGCCGCTGGCGATGAGCCGCCCCCCGCGGCGTACGACGACGTCGGTGCGCAGACCCGCGATCCGCTTGCCGCGCCGGTTGACCTCCGAGCAGGTGACGTCCACGACGACGTCCATGGGTGCGCTGCCCGCGCTCTGGTGCCGCGGATAGCAGGTGAAGTCCAGGTCGGTGAGCAGGAAGGGATGTCCGACCGGCACGCCGAGTCCCGCGTGGGCAACCAGCATGGTGGTCTGGCGCATGGTCTCGACGATGAGCAGCGGGTCGTGGCAGCCGTCCCCTACCGGGGCGAAGAACGGGTGGGCGTGCGGCAGGGTCGCGGTGACCGCATAGTCGTGCTCGCTCATGCGGGTCCAGCCCACGGGAAAGGCGTCCCTGCCGACGGTGCGATGGACGAGCTCCATGAGTGTCGCGCGCGGAAGGCTGTCGGACTCCTTGGTCGACAGCGGAGTGTCCACGTGGGGTTGGCGCTCCGAAATCATGCTGATGCTGTCCGACATTGTTTCCCCCTGAGATCAGCTTCGTGGGCGCAGCAGCCCCCTGCGCCACACCGACAGAGCAAGAAGATACGGAGGTGCCGGTTTTTTTTCAATCAATACAGCAGCAAGTTCAGAGGAGTAACCGCCCCGTAACAGACACATTCTGCGGACCCGGCTCACCCCGGAGTCGCCTTCACCGACGTCCGGCGCGTCACGGCATCTCGGCCAAAAGCGCGCTCATACGCAGGCCGCGCCTGGTGCCTCGTGATATGGGAACCAGAGATTCCGCCCTCTCGAGGCAGGCCGATCGTGTCATCGGTCACATCCGTGCGCCGTGCCCCGTCATCCCTGGAGGAAACAAGACCCGGACAACCCGCCTCTACGCCCTCGCCGCCACCGGCCCCTGGGCCCTCACCAGGGCCAGCCACCCCGGCAGGTCGACCTCGGCCCGCACGGTCTTCCCGGGCGGCGGCTCCCGGTCCACCACTTCCCACCGGTCAGCGAGCGCCGCTACGAGTACGAGCCCACGCCCCGACTCGTCGAGCGGCGAGGCAGGCCGTACGTCCGTCGGCTCCGGCGGGCGGGGCTCGCTGCGGGTGTCCGTGACCTCGACCCGCACACTCCCCGCCACGAGCGAGAGCCGCAGCTCAAAGTCCCGCCCCGGCACCCGGCCGTGCGTCACCGCGTTGGCCGCCAGCTCGGCAACGATCACGGCGACGGCATCGGACACGTCTGTGCCGTGCGGGACGCCCCAGGCGCACAGCTGGTTCACGGCGAGGTGACGGGCGAGGCGAGCGCCTCGCGGGGTGGCGCTGAGGCGCTGGGTGAACACACGTACGGTGACGGGTTGCTGGGAGACCATGGGGCCCAATCTGGCGTCCCCAGCGGGCATTTCACCAGTCCGTCACCGCGTACGCTGCGGCAGCGTACGCGGTGACGGACTGGACAGTACTCGTGACGGACCGTGACCATGCGTGCGGGAGGTGCCCCATGGTGGCCGACGGGTTGGCGGGTGAGCCGGAGGGCTCGGACAGTCTGCGGACGTTCGGGGCGGTCGTACAGGCGTTGCGCGAGCACGCTGGCTACGGCAGGGAGGAGTTCGCCGAGCTGGTGCGGTTCTCCAAACACACGGTCGCATCGGTGGAGCTGGGCAGGCGGATGCCGGATCCGGCGTTCATCGAACGGGCGGAGGAGGTGCTGGGGAACACCGGCGCGTTACGGAGGGCGGCGGCGCATCTGGCTCGGCAACCGGGGCTGGCGGCTTGGTTTCGGCAGTGGGCGCGGATGGAGTCGGTGGCGATCACGTTGTACACGTATGAGTGCCGGTTGATTCCGGGGCTGTTGCAGACGGAGGCGTATGCACGAACCCTGTTCACCGAGCAACTGCCACCCCTGGACGACGAGCAGATCGAGGCGCAGTGGGTGGCACGGGCCGAAAGGCAGGACTTGCTGCGAAACCGGCCGAATACGGCGTTCGGTTTCATCCTGGAAGAGCACCTGTTCCGAAGGCATACGGGAGGGGCGGGCGTCACACGGGGACTGCTGGATCACGTGCTGAAGCTCGCTGCACTGCGGAACCTCGAGATCCAAGTCATGCCGACGGAGCGGGCGTCACATGCGGGACTCGACGGCCCCATTCAGTTGCTGGAGACACCGGAGAACAAGTGGTTCGCCTACTGCGAGGGACAGCGAGGCGGCCTGTTCATCTCCGATCCGAAAGAGATCAGCGTCCTCCATCAGCGGTATGCAAAACTGCGCTCGCAGGCCCTCACGCCAGAGGACTCCAAGGGTCTGTTGGAGCAGATGCGAGGAGCGCTATGAGCACGTCCGAACTGGCCTGGTTCAAGTCCAGCTACAGCAGCGGCGGCGACGGCGACTGCGTCGAGGTGGCCACCCGCCCCGAAACCGTCCACATCCGTGACTCCAAGAACAGCAACGCCACCACCAGCGGCCCGCAGCTCGCCGTATCCCCTACCGCTTGGACCGACTTCCTCACGTACACCGTGAAGTAACCGTCGCCACCACGTGCTCGGCGGCGCCCGCCTCCGGCGGGGCGCCGTCCCGGCCGGCGAAGAGCATGTGCGCGCTGCCGATCAGCGTCAGCGCGACCGAGTCGAACAGGTCGGTCAGCGCGCCGGTGACGTTGCCCGCGACGGTGCCGTTACCCGCGGAGTCCCGTAAGGTCGCGGCCCGGTCGTCGATGCGCCGGACCCGCACCGCCCTGGTCGGCCGGTGGGGACGCCTGTTGCGTCGGCACCGTCGGGGCTGCCCGCTTCTTTGCAGTGTCGTGCTTCCACGAGCCGAGTAAAGGGCGCTCCGCTGTCGCTGCGCGTCGCCTCCGGCGATGGCCCTGCGGGCCACCCTTGACTCGGCTCGCTCCAGCACGGGTGAGAAGCGAGCGAGCGGCCCGGAAAGACGGGTGGCCGAACGGGGTTTGCGTCTCGGGTCGGCTGGACGGTGGCCCGGGGCCGACGGACGCGCCGACGGCGCGGGGGCACGCCGGGCGGGCTCAGCGGCTTACGGCCGGTGGGGGCGGCGCATCGGCAGAGTGGCGGCACGGCGGGCGGGCTCAGCGGCTTACGGCCGGGGGTGCTGCGGGACGCACCAGCGAGGCGGGGCGCCTTGGGTCGGTTTGGCGACTGTTGGCCGGTGGGTAGTGCGTGCGGTCCTTCGGGTCCTGCCCGCCGTGGTGCGCCTGGTGGCTGGACGCCTCACCCGTCACATCAGCCTCACCGATCACGTCTTGGGAGGTGATTGGTAGATCTGTTTCATCGGCTGCCAGGCGACCTGGGCTTTCCCCTCATGGGGTGGAACACATCCACCAATCAGGGACTCACTCGCGTCCCGGCCTCGCGGGTGGCACGCCGTTGGGCCGAACCGATGGACCCGACCGGCGGGCCTCGTGTCGGACCTCAGCGTCGAGACAGCGCCAGCACACTCAGGCCGAACATCAAGACACCCAGGGGGAGATGGACCGACGGGACGTGCGCGATGCCGAGCACGACCTGGAACGAGGCGAGTACGAGGAAACCTGACGCGTGCCAGACAGGCCGGGGCGAGCCGCCGCCCGGCTTCCACGCCAGCACCGCCGCGAGCACGTACAGCATCGACGCGCCGTACATCACACGGGCGCCGACACTGTGCAGCGTCTCTCCGTAGGACGAGGTCAGCAGCAGTCCGGCGGAGACCGCCTGAAGGAAGATGGTCAGGGTCTGCAGGGCGATCGCGATCTTCAGGAAGGAGGAGTTGCGCTGTGCGTTCGCCGTCGCCGTCGCCGTCACCTGAGTGGCCATGTCACAGTCCCCTTTTCTGCCCTCGGGCAGTAGATCGATAAGGTCTCACCAGCCCGACGACGCGGGCCTGCGAAAGGTAAGGCGGGGGGCGGCCGGAAGCATGGGGACTGTCGGGAGCAGCACAGATGAGATAGCCGGCGAGCAACGCCAACTGATCAATGTCGCCTACCGGTTGCTCGGTTCGGTGAACGAGGCCGAGGACGCCGTACAGGATGCCTACGCACGCTGGTACGCGCTGCCCCGAAGCCGGCAGGAGGAGATCCTGTCCCCCGGCGCTTGGCTGACGACGGTGACCAGCCGTATCTGCCTGGACCTGCTCGGCTCGGCGCGGGCCCGCCGTGAACGCTACGTCGGCGCGTGGCTGCCCGAGCCGCTGCCCGACCGCACCGAGTGGGACCACGTGGGCGGCGCCGACCGCACCGGCCCCGCAGACCCCGCCGACCAGATCGTCCTGGACGAGTCGGTGGCCATGGCCTTCCTCGTCGTCCTGGAGTCGATGACGCCCGCCGAGCGGGTGGCGTTCGTCCTGCACGACGTCTTCCGGTACCCGTTCGCCGAGATCGCCGACGTTCTCGGCCGGACCCCTGCGGCCTGCAAACAGTTGGCGGCCTCCGCCCGGCGGCGGGTGAGCGTCGAGCGCGCTCCGGTGACGGCAACCGGCCAGGCCGACGTGGTGAGGCACGTCAAAGAGGCATGGGAGACCAAGGACATCGCAGCCCTCGTCGGTCTCCTCAACCCAGCCGCCGTGATGACAGCCGACGGCGGCGGCATGGTCGGTACCGTCCTGCGCCCGGTCGAGGGCGGCGCGCGCATCGCCCAGTACATGGTCGCCATTGCCGATAAGGCTCCGGGACTCGAACTCCTGGAACGGTCGGTCAACGGTGTGCCGGGCTTGGTGGCCCAGCGTGCCGGCGTCGTCTTGACCGTAGCCTCGTTCGACGTCTCCGACGGGCGCGTCACCCGGATCTGGGCGGTCCGCAATCCGGCGAAGCTGCGGCCGTGGGCGCGGGAGGGCTAGCCGGCCCTCGATCGGCAGAGCGTGCATTCGCCGTCAGCGGATGGCTGGTGTGCCGCTCTCACCTGGCGCAAGCCGCCAAACCGCCCCAGGGTGCCCCGCCTCCCTGGTGCGTCCCGCCTCGCTGGTGCGCCCCGCAGCACCCCCCGCCGCAAGCCGCTGAGCCCGCCCGGCGCACCCCCACTCTGCTGGCGCGCCGCCCACGCCTCCCGCAAGCCGTTCGGCTCACCCGGCGCACCCTCAACCTCGCGGCGCGCCGCCCCCGGCCGTAAGCCGCTGAGCCCGCCCGCCGTGCCGCCACTCTGCCGATGCGCCGCCCCCACCGGCCGTAAGCCGCTGAGCCCGCCCGGCGTGCCCCCGCGCCGTCGGCGCGTCCGTCGGCCCCGGGCCACCGTCCAGCCGACCCGAGACGCAAACCCCGTTCGGCCACCCGTCTTTCCGGGCCGCTCGCTCGCTTCTCACCCGTGCTGGAGCGAGCCGAGTCAAGGGTGGCCCGCAGGGCCATCGCCGGAGGCGACGCGCAGCGACAGCGGAGCGCCCTTTACTCGGCTCGTGGAAGCACGACACTGCAAAGAAGCGGGCAGCCCCGACGGTGCCGACGCAACAGGCGTCCCCACCGGCCGACCAGGGCACGCCCGCCTCAGAAGTGCAGGCGCCTCAGGACTCCGGGCACTCCTTCCACGCCAGGTGGTACACCGTGCTGATGTCTCCGTCGGTCGAGTCCATCGTCATGAAGCTGACCTTGCCGGGTGCGGAGCTGCCCGTGTTGACCCGGAGTTCGGTGTTGATGTTGAAGTTGCGCTGGACTCCACAGGGTGCCCAGACCAGTTGGGCCCAGTCGGTGGTGTCGGTGGCCTGCCAGTTGTCGTCGTAGGGGCCGTTGTACGGGTGGTTGCGGTACGCCGTGTTCGGAGAGCCCTGGAAGTAGTACGAGGCCCGCTGTGTGCCGCTCGCGCCGGGCTGGAGCGCGGCGAAGCCGCGGTAGTCGGCGCTGGCGATGGCGTACGTGAAGCCCTGTGGGACGTGGACGAGCAGGTTGAGCTGGCAGTTCTTGCGGAACGCCGTGGGGTCGGAGTTGCCGCCGGCCTGGGCGAGGTAGGCGCTGTAGGTCACCGTGAACGCGGTGTTGTCCTCGGAGACGGCGACGGCGGTGGTGCCCTGAGGACAGCCGGAGCCGTTCACCGTGGCGACCTTGATGACGATCTTGTCCGGGGGCGGGTCCTCGAACCCGGAGGACGGGCCCTGCGCGGGCAGCGCCGAGGTGAGCAGAGCGGCGGCGGCCGCTCCACTCAGGAGGAGTCCAACAGACATGGTTCTCCCAATCGTTCGGTCACTCAGTGGGGGGTGGCACTCACACTCCCGATCTGTGGAGAAATGATGAGAACACCGTGAAGAAGTTCGGGAGCGGTCGCATCGTAGGCGGCCCCGGTCGGAGCGGTCAGGCCCAACTCCGGCCATCCGGAACGCCCGCCTGTGACACGGCTGTGACCGGAGGTGTGGCTTCCGCCACGGCCGTACGACTTCGATCCGTTCAAGATCAACAGATGCGCAGAAACCCCTTACTCGCCCGGACGGCAGGCCGCCCGGCCGTCGCGGTGCTCGCCGCCGTCGGTGTCGTCGCCGGCGTACTGGTCGGCTGGCAGGGCCTGGACACCGTCAACGGGTGTGGCCTTCCGGTCAATCGGCATCCGTCCGAAACCGCGCAGGACTGGGTGCGCAACGCCGATGTCGTGATCGTCGGACGCGCGGTACGGGAGCGGGAGAGCGACCGGCAGGAGCTGACAGCCGGGGCGTACCGGTACCAGCTGGAGCGCACCGTGGAACTGACCCGCGAATCCGTCGCGTTCACCTCCCGCCGACGCACCCACCCCTCCCCCGGCCCCACCGTCGACTACGTCGCCCCCGGCTGGAAGGTTCTCCGCTCCGACGGCACGACCCGTGTCGACGACCTGACCGGCGATGCCCCGCGCGTCGTACCCGGCCACACCTACATCCTCGCCCTGCGCTGGGAGGAGGATCGCTGGGTGTCCCTCGGGGAGGGCGCGGTCGTGCCGTTCGACGGCCATGTGGTCGGCCGTGGGGAGTGGTGCGGCCAGGTGCTCGGCACCGACGGCTTCGCCGAGGGCGAGCGGATATCCCGCCATGACGACCACAGTCTGGAGAAGTCCCTGCTGGGGCAGGGCGAGAACGCTCTGACCCGGGCACTCGACCGGGCGGCCGGACAGGACGCCGGCCAGTAGAAACACGCCTTGAATACGCAAGACCAAGGAAGGTAATAGACTCCCAAAATGGCTCGGCCATTAATGCGGAAATCCACAGCAACGTGACGCACGCCACACCGAAGACCGTTCCGAACGCCCTTCTTTGCACCTGTTTACACGATGGACAAAGCCTGGGGTATGAGATTTCATGGCGCAGCCAAAGGGACTTCCGTACATGATGCAAGCGCTTCCAAGTCCCTTTTGGCTGTTTGCTTCATGCAGGGTATCGAGGGCCGCCAGCGGGGGGTGAGCTCATGAATGTGCGCGTGCATAACGTTTTATCTTGCTGCTTAACGCCAGTTTTTCCACGCCGGGATTCCGCTCGTTCCAGCCGCCGTGAACCGCGGCCTTCACACCCGCGTCGATCCGACCTCCAGGGCTGTGATCAGGACTGTGACGAAGGCACGTGTTCATACCGCGACTCCTTCGAGGGCCGACCGGAAAAGACTCGTGCGGCGCCTTCCGAGCGCCGCGGCAACAGCCGCCCTGGCCCGGCCAGTTGTGCCGCAGGGCCGCACCACTCGCGCTGAGCGCCGTGCCCGAGCGGCCCCCCGGGCCCCCTGGGCGCCTCACGGCTCGTGGGCAACTACCTGAAGGCCACGCCCACGTACCGGTGGATCGGCATGCCGTACGACCCCGCCGAGCGCGGCGCCGTACACGCCCTGCCGTCGTCGAACGCCGTGGGCGGCAGGGGGCGACGGTGACGACCTACCAGCCCGGCCTGAACAGCCCGAAGGCCCTGAACGGCCTGCCTGTCAGGGCAGGCCTTCGGCATGGCGATCCGACGACCGCGGATCCGCCGCCGATCCGCCACCGATCCACTGAACTCCCGCGCCGGACAAAGGCGCAGCCGACCCCCACACTCCGTCCGCCGGTGTGCCACCAGCCGTGCCCACCGCCGGGCGCCGATCCCTCCGATCCCGAAGGACCACTTTGAACACGAACCATCTGAACACGACCTACTGGAGCAGACGGCGCGTTCTCGGCGCCCTCGCGGCCACCACGGCCGTCGCCGCCACCTCGAGCCTCGTTCTCGGTTCCACGGCCGCCGTAGCCGCGGTCACCCCGCCGGACGACATCGACGAAGGTGACCCGTTCACCCTGCCCGACACCGACCGGGCGAAGGCCGTCAACGCCTGGCTGCTGGGCGGCAAGGCCGTCCGCGCCGCGGCGGAGACGGCGCTGATCGGCTCCGACACCGACGTCCAGACCTTCCTGACCGTCGACCTCCCCAAGGCCACGGCGGAGGACAACCGCGTCGCCATCGTCACCTCCCTCGCCGGCGGCGGAAAGGGCACCCGGCGCGAGGCCGCCGCGGCGCTCGACGGCGGTGACGCCACCATCGCCGACTACCTCGCGGGCGGCTTCAAGACCGCCATCCTGGAAGACCTGAACGTCGCCACCGCGACCGTGATGGCCGTGGGCGACAAGGGCGTTCGCCGCTACGGCGACGCCGCCCTGAGCGCGGGCACCCAGGCCGCGTTGGAGCAGTTCCTCAACGAGGACCAGTACACGGGCCGTCTGGAGGACATGCGCATCGAGGTGGCCAAGCTCATGGTGATGGCCGGCCCGGAGGTGCAGACGTACGCGTCCCGGGCCCTGGACGGGACCGAGGCCGACGTCGAGTGGTTCCTCGACACCGGTCAGCACATCGCCCGCGCCCGCGACCAGGAGTCCGCGACGATCGAGGAACTCGTCGCGGTCGTCGAACGCGAGGGCAAGAAGGCCGACGCGAAGACGAAGCAGGCCGAGGAGGCCTCCGCCCGCGCCGTGGAGGCCGCCGAGAAGGCCAAGGAAGCGGCGGAGACCGCCGCGGCCGAGGCCCAGGCCGCCCAGGACGACGTGATCAAGTCCGGCAAGGCAGCCCGTAAGGCGGCCGAGGCCGCGACGGGTGCGGCCGACTCGGCCCGGGTCGCCATCAGCGCCTCCCACGCCGCCGTGCAGGCGTCCCGCCGCGCCGCCTACGCCGCCACCGCCGCGAGCCAGGCCGCGGCCACCGCCGGATCCGCCGCCGCCAAGGCGTACAACGCCGCCATCGCCGCGTCCAAGGACGCCTCCCAGGCATCCGCCGCCAAGAACGCCGCCGTCGCCGCCCGCAACGCCGCGGCCAAGGCCCGTAGCGCGGCGAAGGCCGCCGACGCGGCCGCCACTTCCTCGGCGGCCGCCGCCAACGCCGGGTCCGCCGCCGCCTCGGCGGCCCGTAACGCCGCCGCTGCCGCGAGTGCTTCCGCCACGGCGGCCTCCGCCGCCGGCAAGGCGCAGGCGGAGGCCGCGGAGGCCAAGCGGCAGGCGCAGATCGCGAGCAGCAACGCCTCGATCGCCACGAACGCCGCCGGGACGGCACAGGCGCTGGCGAACACGGCAGCCGCGGCCGCCCGTACCGCGCGCGACGCCGCGAACAGCGCGGCCGACCACGCGGACAACGCGGCGACGGCCGCCGAGTGGGCCGCCCAGTACGCGGGCCAGGCCGTCGAGTACGCCAAGAAGTCGACCGAGTTCGCCAACGCGGCCACCGAGGCGGCGAACACCGCCACCGACGCGGTCAATCATGCGATCGACGTGGAGAAGCAGGCGCGGGAGGCCGAGTGGCAGCGCCTGGACGAGGACATGAAGCAGGCGATCGAGGAGACCCGCCTGCTCGCGCAGATCGAAGAGCAGGAGAAGGCGGAACTCGCCGAGAAGCGTACCCAGGCGGAGCAGGCCGAACAGGCCACGAAGGACCTCATCTCCCAGGCCGAGTCGGCACTGAGCGCGGGCGACACGGGCCTTGCCGCCACCCTCGGGCGCAAGGCGGCCATCGCCCTGATGAGCTCCCGCGGCTCCTGGTCGTGCGAGGCCGCCCGGTTCGCCCTGTCCGGGGCGGACGCCGACGTCCACGGCTGGATCGACACCGACCGGCAGATCGCGCAGGGACAGGACGACCGGGAGACCGTCCTGTACCTGGCCCAGATCTCCACCCCGGACGTCGCGGACGCCGCGACCGCCGCGCTGGCGGGCGACGCCACGGACGCCGCCACGCAGTTCCTCGCCGACAGCGTCATCGAGGCCGCCGCGACGGACAACCGCGTCGCGGTCGCCCGGGTCCTGGCCAACGACCCCGGCAGCGCGGTGAAGAAGGCGGCGAACGCGGCGCTGGACGCCGGAACCGCCGAAGCCCTCTACGAGTTCCTCAGCGTCACGTACGAGGCTGCGCAGCAGGAGGACGACGCGGTCGCCACCGCCACCCTCATCGCGAACGCCGGCCCGTACACCCAGGCCCACGCCCAGGCCGCGATGGAGGGCCCGGCGTGGATGCGCCGCAACTTCATCGCCTCGGCCCAGTACAAGACCGCGCAGCTCGACTACGACTCCGCCACCCACATCGCCGGCATACAGGGCGCGATCGCCGCGTCCGCGAAGATCGCGCAGAAGGCGCAGGAAACCGCGGCCCGTGCGCAGCAGGCGGCGGCGACGGCGCGCAACGCGGCGGCGGAGGCGCTGGAGTGGTCGGACAAGGCGAACGACTGGGCCGCGCAGGCCGCCACCTCGGCCACCCAGGCGGACGCGAACGCGGACGCCGCCGAGCAGTCGGCCAAGGACGCGCAGGCCTCGGCCGACAAGGCGAAGCAGGCCGCCAGCACCGCTCGGTCGGCCGCGCGCTCGGCCAACTACTCCGCCAACCGTGCCGTGGACGCCGCCCGTCGCGCGGTGGCCTCCGCCAACGCGGCCCAGGCGTCGGCCGCTTCGGCCCACGCCTCCGCCGTTCAGGCGGGCCAGGACGCGAAGACGGCGGCGGCGGCCGCGAGCCAGGCGCACCAGATCGCCACGGCCAAGCGGAAGGCCGAGATCGCGGAGGCGGCCAAGAAGGCGGCCGAGGAAGCGCGCAAGGCCAAGGAGGCCGGCACCAACCCGGCCGACACGACGGACAACGACACCGTCAAGGGCGGCCTTCCCTGGTGGAAGGAGGACGCTCGGTGGCTGGCGAACGCCACCAACTGGCTCAGCATCGGTTTCGGGTTCGCCTCCGCCTTCACCGGCCTCGTCGGCCTGGCGGCCGGCTTCATCTTCCCGCCCGCGGTGCCGTTCATCGAATCCCTCGCGGCCGGCTTCGCGTACACCTCCCTGGCGTTCTCCGGACTCAACGTGCTGTTCACCGGAATCGGCTACGGCTGGTCGAGCAGCGAGTTCAAGTCGTCCCTCGGAAGTGCCGCCCTGGGTGTGCTCACCTTCGGCCAGTCCAAGTGGATCGGTGCGCTCGGGGGCGGCACGGTCGCCACGAAGGTCACGCAGTTCGGCCACGACCTCATATCGCCGGTCACCGGCGTGCTGGGGTCCCTGTTCTGAGTCGATACCATGCGGGTTTCGCACCGGGGGCCGGCGGCGTACGTTCCGTCGGCCCTCGGGCGCTGCCGAAAGGACCGCCGTGCTCGCACAGCTTCCCCTCGCCTACCTGTTGCTCATGGCGGCTTTCGCCACCTTCGTCCTCTGCTTCGCCATAGACAGGTCGATGAAGGTCCGCAAACTGACGATCGTGGTTCTCGTCGTTTCCGTCGCATGCTGCCTCGGAATGATCGCAGTGGGCGCCGTCCAGCCCGAACACTGGAATGCCCGGCAGATGCTGGTCATGTACTCCTTTGTGTGGACCGGCCTGGCAATCGGTCTGATTCCGCCCAGGAAACTGTTCCTGGAATACGGTGACGAATGGCGCCGAGGGGTGAAACGGGATACCTACGCATACCCCGTGCGGTACCAGGTGATCATGTATGTCTCGGTCGGCGTCATGTGCCTCCTGGCATTCGTTCTCTCGACCTGACCGCGCACCGGCTCAGGCCGCGACCGGCTCCCGCTCCGGCTCGGTCTCCGCCGTCTTCTCCCGCAGATGCGCCCGGACCGAGTACGCCAGCGCCCCGGCCCACGCCGCGTACAGCACGACGTACACCACCGTGCTCACCGCGCCCGACGCCGCGCTCCAGTCGCTCTTCAGGAGCGTCCGGACGTTGGTGACGACGATGACGCCACCGACCGCCGAGCCGAGGACGCGCGGCGGGAGCAGGCGGACCAGCCAGGCGGCGACCGGGGCGGCGACCAGACCGCCGAGGAGGAAGGCGAGGACCCAGGTCCACTCCAGGCCCTGGGAGCCGAGGGAGAACAGGAAGCCGAGGCTCGCGGCGATCGCGACCAGGAACTCGCTGGTGTCGATCGAGCCGATCACCTTGCGCGGCTCCATACGGCCGTCGGCCAGCAGCGCGGGCGTGCCGACCGGGCCCCAGCCGCCCCCGCCGGTGGCGTCGAGGAAGCCGGCGACCAGGCCCAGCGGGGTGAGGAAGCGCCGGCTCAGCGGCTGGCCCAGGCGGTCCTTGGGCAGGCCCCGGAAGGTGAAGCGGGACATGACGTACAGGCCGAGGCCGAGCAGGATCAGGGACATCGCCGGCGCCGCGACCTCGGTGGAGAGCTTCGACAGGACCGTCGCGCCCAGGAAGGAGCCCACCGCTCCCGGGACGCCGATCTTCACGACGACCTTCCAGTCCACGTTGCCGAAGCGCCAGTGCGAGGCGCCCGACATCAGCGTGGTGCCGATCTCGGCGAGGTGGACCGTGGCCGAGGCGGCGGCCGGGTTGGTGCCCATGGCCAGCAGCAGCGTCGTCGAGGTCACCCCGTAGGCCATGCCGAGGCTGCCGTCCACGAGCTGGGCCCCGAGGCCCGCGAGGGCGAGCAGTATCAGCGTGCGCATGTGGTGCGTCCCGTCTTCCCTGTCTTTCCCACCGGTCAGGTAGGGATGAACGGGAGGCGACGCTAGACCGGAAAGCTGAGGACAGCCTGAGCGTGCGATGAGGATGCCTCACAGGAGACACCGGCGCGGCGTGGCTACGGGTTCTCCCACGCCGTCGGCTCCGCCGCCAGTTGCCGTACCGGCTCCGGCAGGGCGTCCGCCGCGATGTCGGCGACCGTGACGCCCTCCAGGATCTTGCGCACGTTGGCCCGCAGCGCGATCCACAGGGGCAGCAGCGGCTGTGCGGAACCGGTGTAGGCGAGGCCGGTCGGGCGCTCCCCGCGTACCGACACGATCGGGCCGTCGACCGCGCGGATCACATCCGCGACCGTGATCGCCGAGGCGTCCCGGGCGAGCCGGTAACCGCCGCCCCCGCCGCGCCGGCTCTCGACGATCCCGCCGCGCCGCAGGTCGCCGAGGATGCCCTCGAGGAACTTGTGCGGGATGTCCTGCGCGGCGGCGACGGTCTCCGCCTTCACCGGGTCCCCGCCCTGCCGCAGGGCGAGCTCGAGAACCGCCCGTACCGCGTAATCCGCCCGTGCCGAGATCCTCATGTCCCCATTGTGAGGTGTCCCGGTGTACAGAATGACCGGCACGCGGCCCCGCACGGGCGCCGCCGGACGACCTGGTCACGGGAGGCCGACTTGCCGCTCACCCGACGTACCTTCAGCTCCCTCGCCGGCACCGCGGCCCTCGGTCTCGCGCTCACCGGCAGCGGCGGGGCGACCCGCGCCTACGCCGCCCACGCCGCGCCCACGGGTCCGCCGCCGGGGCCGCCCGGCGCCGACGGCGAGCGGCACACGATCGGCTTCGACCGCCACTCCCTGCTCGTGGACGGGAAGCGGCTGGTCGTGTGGTCCGGCGAGATGCATCCCTTCCGGCTGCCGAGCCCCTCCCTGTGGCGGGACGTACTCCAGAAGATGCGCGCGCACGGCTACAACGCCGTCAGCGTCTACGTCGCCTGGAACTACCACTCCCCCGCCCCCGGCCACCACGACTTCACCGGCGTCCGGGACCTGGACCTGTTCCTGCGGATGGCCGCCGAGACCGGCCTGTACGTCATCCTCCGCCCGGGGCCCTACATCAACGCCGAGGTCGACGGCGGCGGTTTCCCCGGCTGGCTGACGGTCACCGAGGGCACCGCCCGGACCGCCCACCCGACCTATCTGCGGCACGTCGACGCGTGGCTGACCGCGGTGAACCGGATCGCCGCCCGGCACCAGTACACCGACGGCTCCGGCACGATCCTGCTCTACCAGATCGAGAACGAGTACGACGCCCATGTCACCGAGCCGACCGGGCGCGCCTACATGTCCCACCTGTACCGGAAGGTGCGGCGCGACGGCATCGACGTGCCGCTGTTCCACAACGACAAGGGACGGAACGGGTACTGGACCCCCGGGACCTTCGACACCGGCGGCGAGAAGGGGCGCTGGCTCTACGGCTTCGACGGATATCCGTCACCCGCTCACCTCCCGCCGGACTGGGGCCACTTCGGGAGCGGAGGGCTGAAGGGCGGGGCCACCGCCAGTCCCTGGACCCCCGGGTTCGTGCCGGAGTTCGGGGGCGGCTGGTTCGATCCGTGGGGCGGGGTGTGGTTCAAGGGGAAGGGGTACGCGGAGTCACGCCGGACCCGGGACGCGGCGTACGAGCGGCGCTTCTACCTCACCAACCTCGCCAACGGGATCACCCTCCACAACGTGTACATGACTTTCGGCGGCACCTCGTGGGGCTGGCTGCCCGCGCCGGTCGTCTACACCTCGTACGACTACGGGGCCGCCTTCGACGAGGCCCGCAACCCGACCGCCAAGCTGGTCCCCATGCACCAGCTCGGGCATCTCCTCCAGTACGTGCCGGACTTCGCCAGGCTGGACCGGGCGGCGGACGTCGAGGCGGCCGGGCTGACGGTGTACCACCTCACCAACCCCGACACCGGCGCCCACGTGCACATCCTGCGCAACGACACCGACGCGACGGTCACCTCCTCCGTGCCCGCCGCCGGCACCGACCTCCGCGTGACCGTCCCGGCCCGCGACGCGCGTCTCCTCGCCACCGGGCTCGCCCTGGGGCGGCGCACGCTGCGGCACTCCACCGCGCAGCCCATGCTGGCGCTGACCGTCGGGCGGCAGGACATCGCCGTACTGACCGGGCGGACCGGGGAGGCGACCCGGACCGTGCTGGAGTGCTCGGGCCGGCCGACGGTGACCGTGCTGGAGGGCAGGGCCTCGTCCACGTACGGCGACGGCGAGCTGCGCGTCGATGCCGAACTCGACGGACTGACCCGGGTGATGGTGACGGGCGGTGGGGCCGATGTGCCGTTGCTGCTCCTGCTCGCCGACGACGACACCTCCCTGCGGCTGTGGCCGCGCCGGACCTCCTCGGGCCCGGTGCTCGTGTACGGCCCGGCGCTGCTGCGGACCGCGTCGCCGGGCGGTGCGGCCGTGCGCCTCACCGGGGACACGGTCAGGGCCGCCGATGTGGAGGTGTGGGCGCCGCGCGGGATCCGTGACGTGACCTGGAACGGGCGCGCGGTGGAGACCCGGGCCACCGCCTCCGGCAGTCTGCGGGCGGTCCGGCGGCTGCCCGGTGTGGGGAGGGTGACGCTGCCCGCGCTGCGCGGTGGCTGGCGCCGGCGGGTGGAGAACCCGGAGTCCGCGCCCGGATTCGACGACTCGCGGTGGCCGCGGGCCGACCGGAAGTCGTCGTTCAGCACGACGCCCGTGCCCGCCGGGCAGCCGGTGTTGTTCGCGGACGACTACGGCTTCCACTACGGCGACGTCTGGTACCGGGGGCGCTTCACGGACGCGCGCGGCGCGCAGTCGGTGTCCCTCGCCTACAGCACGGGCACCCAGGGGCTGCTGATGGCGTGGCTGGACGGGAAGCCGCTGGGCACGCACCGGATGCCGGTGCCCGACAACAGCACGATCCGGCAGGGAAGTTGGACGGCCGAGGCCGTCTTCGCCGTGCCCACGAAGCTGCGTACCGCGGGCGCGCATGTGCTGTCCGTGCTGGTGCGGCGGATGCAGCACGACCAGGACGGCAAGGCGCTCGACACGCACAAGGTGGCGCGGGGGCTGACGGCGGTGTCCTTCAAGGGGGCCTCACCCAGGGTCGGCTGGCGCATTCAGGGTACGGCGGCGCCCGATTCCCTACGGGGGCCGCTGAACAACGGCGGGCTGTACGGGGAACGTAAGGGCTGGCATCTGCCGGGGCACCCGGACCGCGGCTGGGAGGCCGTCGCGCTGCCCCGTGCGGACCGGCGGCAGGGCGTGACCTGGTACCGGACCAGTTTCGGGCTCACCGTCCCGGCGGGCGTCGACGCCTCGATCGGGCTCGACCTCGACGACGACCCGGCCCGCGCCTACCGCGTCCAGATCTTCCTCAACGGCTGGAACATGGGCCAGTACGTCAACGACGTGGGCCCGCAGCACACCTTCGTCCTGCCGAACGGGATCCTGCGCACCCGGGGCACCAACACCCTGGCCCTGGCGGTCCTGGCCGACGGGACCACCGCCTCCGGCCCCGGAGACGTCCGGCTGACGCTGCTGGGGGCGGTGGCGGGAGGGGTGCCGGTGTCGCCGGTGGTGTGACGCGGGCGGGGATCAGGCGGCCTTGTCGTAGTCGGTCGGCGCGTCCTTGCCGGTGTGCCGGCCGCCGCCGTCGTCCCCGTACTTCTCCCGAGCCCGAAGCGCGGCCCACAGCAGCGCCCACACCGGCAGCAGGAACCAGGGCAGCGGCCACACCGTGTGCCACCAGCCGGCAGCCGGCTCGAGCACTGCTTCCGTCGCCGCGGTGAGCATGGCGACGGCCAGGGTCCAGCACAGCAGGCGGCCGGCCCACCGCACCGGACCCGTACGTCTGTCAGGCAAGGCGGATCACGTTCCAGGACAGCGGTTCCAGGGTGGCGGTCAGCCTGCCGTCCACGAGGGTCGTGCCGTCGACCGGGTGCGGGACGACCCGCTCCGGCTCCGTCAGCGTGTTGCGGGCGTCGGGGTCGGCGTCCGCGAGGGCGCTGTGCTCGACGACCGTCGTCACCTCCAGGCCGCCCAGGGCGACTTCCAGCGGAAGCGGCTCGGTGCGGCTGCGGTTGACGGCGAAGACGGTGACCGAGCCGTCCTCGGCGCGTACGGCGGTGGCGTGCAGCAGGTCGGTCTCGCCGTACTTCTTCGTCTCGTACGTCGGCGAGTCGACGCGGACGTCGAGGACCTGTCCGCGGCCGTACTTCGACGCCTGCGCGAACGGGAAGAACGTCGTCTGCCGCCAGGCCGGACCGCCCGGCTCCGTCATGATCGGCGCGATGACGTTGACGAGCTGGGCGAGGCAGGCGACGGTGACGCGGTCGGCGTGCCGGAGCAGGGCGATGAGGAGCGAGCCGAAGACGACGGCGTCGGTGACGCTGTAGCTGTCCTCCAGCAGGCGCGGTGCCTCGGGCCAGTCGTCCTGCGTGAACGTCGTCGCCTGCTCCTCCCAGCGGGAGAGGTACCAGACGTTCCACTCGTCGAAGGAGAGGTTGATCTTCTTCTTGGACTTGAGGCGGGCGCCCACGTGGTCGCAGGTCGCCACCACGTTCTCGATGAAGGACTCCATGTCGACGGCGGAGGCGAGGAAGGAGTCGATGTCGCCGTCGACCGGCTCGTAGTAGGCGTGCAGGGAGATGTAGTCGACGAGGTCGTACGTCTCCTTCAGGACCGTCGCCTCCCACTCGGCGAAGGTGGGCATGGCCTGGCTGGAGGAGCCGCACGCGACGAGTTCGACGCCCGGGTCCATCTGGCGCATCGCGCGGGCCGTCTCGGCGGCGATCCGGCCGTATTCCTCGGCAGTCTTGTGACCGGTCTGCCAGGGGCCGTCCATCTCGTTGCCCAGGCACCACAGCCGGATGCCGAAGGGATCCTTGTCGCCGTGCGCGGCTCGCAGGTCGGACAGGGCGGTGCCCTCGGAGTGGTTGGCGTACTCCTGGAGTTCGAGGGCCTCGGCGACACCGCGGGTGCCGAGGTTGACGGCCATCATGGGCTCGGCCTGCGGACCGACCTTCTTGAGGAAGGCGATGTACTCGGAGAGACCGAAACGGTTCGTCTCGGTGGAGTGCCAGGCCAGGTCGAGGCGGCGGGGGCGCTCGTCCGCCGGGCCGACCGAGTCCTCCCACTTGTAGCCGGAGACGAAGTTGCCGCCGGGGTAGCGCAGGGCGGTGACGCCGAGTTCGCGGACCAGTTCCAGCACGTCGTTGCGCAGGCCCGATTCGTCGGCGGAAGGGTGGCCCGGCTCGAAGATGCCGGTGTAGACGCAGCGCCCGAGGTGTTCGACGAAGGATCCGAAGAGCCGGGGGTTGACCTCGCCGACGGTGAAGGCGGGGTCGAGGGCGAAGCGGGCGGTGGTGCGGGACATGTGTACCTTCCAGAAAGGGTCTTGCTCTGTCTTACTCGACTGTCGGCCAGCCGTCACTCCCCCAGCTGAGCCTGTTCAGGCCGAGCTTGGGCGTGCCGCTGTCGTCGCCGTCGTAGTAGTGGTAGGCGAGCCAGTCGTGGCCGTGGTCGCGGAAGACTGACTGTCCGCCGGTGCCGACGTAACGGCCGTGTCCGGCGAGGAGGAGATCGCCGCCGCCCTCGAGCATGGAGGTGCCGGAGCTGTCGACGTACGGTCCGGTGACCGACGTGGACCGGCCGACCTTGATCTTGTACGTGGAGTTCACGCCGGAGCAGCAGGCGTCGTACGAGGCGAAGAGGTAGTAGTACCGGCCGTGCTTGACGACGTACGGGCCTTCGACGGCGTACGGCAGGTCGGGGCGGGTCGCCAGGTGCCGGACGGTCGCGCCGTCGACGGCCTTGCCGGTCTTCGGGTCCAGTTCGACCATGCGGATGCCCGTCCAGTACGAGCCGAACGCCATCCACAGCCTGCCGTCGGCCTTGATCACGCCGGGGTCGATGGCGTTCCAGGAGTCGGTGGTCTCGGAGGAGAAGACCTTGCCGTGGTCGGTCCAGGTGCCGGGCATGCCGGTCGGGGAGGTGGCCACGCCGATCGCGGAGTGGTTGGTGCCCCAGGAGGAGACGGCGTAGTACAGCCAGTACGTGCCGTCGCGGTACGAGAGGTCGGGCGCCCAGGGGTCACCGGTGCTGTTGTACTCGTACCACCAGCTGGGCGGCACGGCGAAGGCGTTGCCCGCGTCGTCCCACTGCCGCATGTCCGTCGACACGCGGGCTCCGATGATCCCGCCGGTCGAATAGGCCACGTACCTACCGTTCTTGAGGTGCTGAACGGTCGGGTCGTGGATGATCTCCTGGCCCGAGATGGCGAGGGGGTCGGGATAGTCGGCCGCCTGGGCCGACGACGGGAGGAAGGCCAGGAGGGCGGCGGCGAGGACCGCCGCGACTCTGAAGCGCTTCAACTTCATGGCTCCTGTTCGCAGGTTACTGGCCGGCGAGGCCGGTGTGTGCCACACCCGCCACGATCTGACGCTGGAAGAAGACGAAGACGACGATCAGCGGCAGGCCCGCCATCAGGCCGCCGGCCATGAGCTGGGCCCACTGGATGCCGTAGGAGTTCATGACGGTCGCGATGCCGTTCGGCATGGTCATCAGATCGGGGTTGTTGGTCACCATGTACGGCCACAGGAAGTTGTTCCACGACGCGATGAAGGTGAAGATGCCGACCGCGGCGAGGGAGGGACGGGCGAGCGGCACGACGATCGTGAAGAAGACGCGCCAGCGGCCCGCGCCGTCGATGAACGCCGCCTCCTCCAGCTCCTTGGGGATGCCCTGGAAGAACTTGTAGAGGATGTAGACCATCGCGGCGGGCGCGCACTGCGGCAGGATCATGCCCCAGTAGGTGTCGACCATCCCCATCTGCTGGACCGTGGTGAAGAGGGGGACGCCGAGGACGGCCGGGGAGACCATGAGCCCGGACATGACGACGCCCATCAGGACGCCCTTGCCGCGGAACTCCGTGCGCGCGAACCCGTATCCGGCGAGTGCGCTCACCGCCAGCACGATCGTGGTCACACAGACCGAGACGACAAGGGAGTTGACGAACCAGTTGGTGATGTTGCCGGTGTCGAAGAGCGCCTTCCACGCCTGGCCGGTCCAGGCCTTGGGCACCCAGTGCGGCGGGATCTCGGCCGCCTCGGCCTCGGACTTGAGCGAGGTGAACAGGGCGGCGACGATCGGCGCGACGAAGACGGCGGAGACGGCGACGCCGAGCAGCGTGAGGACGATCTGGCTGGGCGACCAGGGCTTGCGGGACTTGGTGCGTACGGTCGTCGTGGCGGTGGTCATCGGCCGCCCTCCTCACGGTTGCGCAGCAGCCACATCCGCGCCAGGGCGACGACTGCGATGATCACGAAGAAGATGATGGACATCGCGGAGGCGTAGCCCACGCGGTAGCTGGTGAAGCCCTGTTCGAGGGTGTACTGCACGAACGACCTGGTGCTGAGCTCCGGTCCCGGTCCGAAGTCCATCATCACGACGGCCTGGTCGAACAGTTGCAGCGAGGCGAGGACCTGGAGTGCGATCACCAGGCCGGTGATGTTGCGCAGCATCGGCAGGGTGATGTGGAGCATGCGGTGCCAGGCGTTCGCCCCGTCGAGCTTGGCGGCCTCGTAGAGATGGCCGGGGATGCCCTGGAGAGCGGCGAGGTAGAGCAGGAAGGAGAAGCCGACCGTCCACCACAGCGTCTCGATGACGATGGCGAGCATGGCGTACGACTTGTCGGTCAGCCAGGGCGTGTCGATCCCGAAGGTCTGGTTGAACTGGCCGATGCCCTGGGTGAACAGCCACTGCCACATGTTGCCCGCGACCGTCGACGGCAGCAGGAACGGCGCGAAGAAGCACAGCCGCCACAGCCACTTACCGCGCTCGATGTGGTGCGCGAGCATCGCGAGCAGGAACGCGAGGACGGTGAGGCAGGGCACGACGAGCAGCGTGAAGTACGCGCTGTGGCCGAGCGCGTCCCACATCATCGAGTCGTGCAGGGCCTCGCGGTAGTTGTCGAGGCCGACGAAGCTCGCGCCGTCGCCGGAGATGTTGGCGTCGGTGAAGCTGAGGTAGACGCCGCGCAGCAGCGGCCAGATCACGAACAGGACGAAGAGCAGCAGGAACGGGGCGATGAACCAGCCCCCGTGCTGGAAGCCCTGCTTGCGGCGGACGGTGGCGCTGTCCGCGGCGGTCCTCGCCCGCGCCGGGGCGAGGACGGTCTGAGCACTGGTCGTCGTCATGCGACCGCACCTCCCTGCGCGGCGGTCTTGCCGTCCATCGGGTTCTTCGAGGCGAGGAGCGTGGTGAGGTGGGCCTTCATCTTCCGCGCGGCGGCGTCCGGCTTGGCGGAGCCCATCGTCGAGGAGACGACGATCGGGCCGAGGTCCTGGGCGAGCACACCGGTGGAGCCCGCGAACCACACCTTCGGCTCGTTGGCCTGGTGGTCCATGGCGCTCACGTACTCGTGCTGCGGGGTGAGCTTCTCGTACGCGGCCGTGGACAGGGTCGGCGTGTACGCGGGGATGTGGCCGCCGGCCGCCCACTGCAGGGCGTGCTTGACGACGTAGGCGGCGAGTTGGTGCGCGCCTTCGTTGGAGGCACCGCCGCGGCCGGCCTGGTGCGGCAGGACGAAGGAGTGCGACTCGGCGTGCGTGGCCTGCTTGCCGAAGACGGGCGGCAGCGGGGTCGCCCCGTAGTCCAGCTTGGCGCCGGAGAAGACCGGCACGGACCAGTTGCCCTCCCAGGTGAAGGGGGCGCCGTTGATGAACTGCTCGCCGGTGGGGGCACCCGGGATGACATACCCGTCGGTGACGTGCTGCCGGAGGAACTCCAGGACCTGGGTGGCCTTGTCGACGTCGAAGAGCACCTCGGTGTTCGCGTCGTTGAACCAGGCGCCGGCGAGCTGCGTGTAGAAGGCGACGAAGAACCACCACTGGAAGTTCTGGTCGTTGGTCCACAGGCCGATGGTCTGCAGGCCCTCCTTCTGGACCTGCTTCGCCTTCTTCAGCACGTCGAACCACTCACCGGTCGACGTGACCGGGACGATGTTGCCGTCGTCGCCGAGCAGATCCGCCTTCTTCAGCACGTCCTTGCGGTAGAAGCAGAGCTGGACGTGGATGTCGAGCGGAAGGGCGTAGAGCTTGCCGTCGATGACGGCGCGCTTCCACAGCTTGGGGTTGAAGTCCTGCTCCCGTACGCCGTACTTGGCGAGCAGGTCGACGTCCCAGGCGTCCAGGAGGCGGCCGGGTGCGAAGCCGGTGACCCGGCCCAGGTGCATCACGCCGAGGTCGGGCGCGCGGTTGCCTGCGGCCGCCATGGCGAGCTTGGTGTAGAAGGGGTTGCCCCACTGGAGGGTCGAGTCCTTCACATCGATGCCGGGGTTCGCCTTACGGAAGGCGTCCAGCATCGCGATCATGTTGGAGCCGTCGCCGCCGCTGAAGAGGTTCCAGTAGCGGACTCGGGTGCTCGCGCTGGAGGCCAGCGCGTCCGCTCCGGTGCCCAGCGCGGCGAACCCGAAGCTGCCCGCGACCGTCAAGCCGCCGAGCCCGCCGAGAAGTTGCCTGCGACTCAGGCCAGGTCGTCCCATGCCCTGCCCTTACTGTTCGATATACCGACGTGCGCTCGTAACTTCGAACGGGACCGTAAAATCGAAGCGCGTGCGCGTCAATGGTTTGGACAGAGTTCTCAGGCGAGTTTCGGCGCGCCTTCGAAAGACGGCGGTCGTGCCCGGTTGAACAGCGGTCGCTCACGGTTGGACAACGGTCGCTCCAGGTTGGACAACGGTCGCCGGATCGCATGACGCGGACAGTTGCGGCCGCGTAACCTCGAACAGCCTGCTGTGCAGGGCTGCGACGGCGAGGGAGAGCGATGAACATCGCGGGCGCGCGACGGAGGGCGGCCGGGATCGCCGCGTCCCGGCTCGTGACCGCGCGACACTCGCGCACCGGCGACGGCGGAAACGGGGGAGCCGCCCGGTGAGGCACGCGCAACTGGCGCTGGACGTCACCGGATTCCTCAGCGCGTTCTACACGTCCTTCTGGTGGATACCGGCCGGGGTCCTGGCCGCCGCCCTGGCGATCAAACTGCCCACCATCATCCGGCTCTGGAAGGACCCACTGCTGCGCGCGGTCGGCGGCCTGCTGCTGCTCGCCTGCTCGGTGTTCGTGTTCGTCGCGCCGTCCACCATCGCCTGGGTCAACCGGATCACGGGCGTACCGAACATCTCCGCGCCCTGGGTGTACTCGCTGCTCACCGCGTTCTGCGGGTCCTGTCTGCTGCTGATCATCGCCTGGCGCAACGGCCTGTCCGACCGCTCGGCCGCGACCCGGCGCGCCATGCGCTGGGTGATCTGCGTGTACTCGGGCGTGATCGTGGCGCTGTGGGTGCTGTTCGCCCTCGCGAACGCGTCCGTGGAGCGGCTCACCGACCTCGACACCTACTACGCCAACACACCGTTCATGCGCGAGCTGATCCTGCTCTACCTGCTCGCACACGCCGTCGCGGTGCTGATCACGTCCCGGCTGCTGTGGAACTGGGTGCGCACCGACGGCCTCGACGCCTGGCTGCGCTGGGGTCTGACGTTCCTGGGCGCCGGCTACGGACTGAACCTCATCTTCGACGTCGCCAAGCTCACCGCCGTCGTGGCCCGTTGGACCGGGCACGACCTGGACTGGCTGAGCACCGGCGTGGCACCGCCCGTGGCCTGTCTGTCGGCCGTCGCGATCGCGATCGGTTTCATCCTGCCGCACGTCGGCCAGTACCTGCACGACCGCTGGCGGGTGCGGCTCGCCCACCACGAACTACGGCCGCTGTACCTGCTGATGCGCTCCGTCAACGGCGGCGGCGTGCCCTGGCTGCTGCGCGGGACGGCCGAGCTGCGCCTGACCCGCCGCGAGACCTTCATCCGTGACGTGCTGCTGCCGCTGGCCCGGCGCATCGACGCGGACCTGCGCGGGCGGTCGTACGCCGCCGCCCTCGCCCTCGGGTTCCCGCCGGAGCGGGCCAGGGCTTTGGCCGCCGCGGTCGCGATCCTGGACGCCGTCGACGGCACCCGGGACCGCCCGTCCGGGGACGACACCGCCGACGACACGGACACCACGGACCTGCTCCAGGAGATCGGGGCCGTGTCCCGAGCGCTGCGCCGCCCCGACGCCGTCGAGGCGGTGCGTACCCGGGCGGCGGCGCGGGCGGGGGCCGCGGGGCCGTCGCTTCCGGCACCGGAGGTGAGGTAGCTGAAGCGGGGCCTGTCTTGGCATATTTCAACGGTGCGCACGAAGAAGGAGATGCGCCGGCTCGCCGGCACCCTCATCGACCCCATCCGGATCCCGATCCCGGCGGACCCGGAGGCCCTCTTCGACGCGCTCGTGGAGTCCGTCAGCCAGTGGCGGGGCCGCGAGGTCGTGGTCCACCGGCGGGTCTTCCCGCCACACACCGCCAGCGGGCTCTGGCTGGACGGCGAGAACCACGACGACGTCGTCATCGACAAGCGGGCCGCCGCCTGGCACCAGATCGTGATCTTCTGCCACGAGGTGTGGCACATGCACCGGCAGGGCGCGAGCGCCGCGGACGAAGCCCCCGCCGGTGACGGTCCCCGGCTCGTCGCGGCCCGCACCGACTTCAGCCTCGCCGACGAGCAGGAGGCCGATCTCTTCGGCATGCTGATGGGCCGTCGGCTGCGCACCTGGCTGGAGGCGCCGTCCGACTCCGTGTACGCCGCCGACAGCAATGGTGCCCAGGACCTCGCCGGACGCATCGGGGCCGCCCTCAACTACCGCGGGACACGAGGATGAGCGGCCTGATCAACTACGTGAGCGGTGCGATGCTGTGGCTCGGCCTGGTGGTGAAGGCCCCCGACCTGATACGTCACCGGCGCGACCCCTACCTGCGCGCCATCTGCGCGGTACTGGGCCTGGCCGGCGCCTGCTTCTTCCTCGGGGCCCCGCCGACGGTCGGCACGATCAACCACGTCAGCGGCATCCCGAACCTCGCCGCCCCGCTGACGTACGCGTCGATCACCGCGTACAGCGCCGCCGCCCAGATCCTGATCGTCTACTGGCGGGGCGGGCCGCACGTGCACCGGACCACCCGCCGCTGGATCGTGGCGTACGCCTGCGTCCTCGTCGGTATCGCCGGGATGTTCGCGCTCGGGGACGCGCCCGTGGAACGCCGTACCGACCTGGACATCTACTACGCGACGACCCCGTTCATCGCGGAGATGATCGTGCTGTACCTGGCCGGGCATCTGGCCGCGGCCAGCGTGACCATGGTGTCGTCGCTGAGCTGGGCCCGCCAGGTGCGCGGCTGGCTGCGCGCGGGCCTGGTGACCCTGGGCATCGGCACGCTGTGCAACGCCGGTTACAGCGTGAGCAAGCTCGCCGCCGTCGTCGCGCGCTGGTGCGGGCGGGACTGGTCGGTGCTGGGTACCACCGTCTCGACGGCCGCCGCAGGACTGGGCGCGCTGATGACGGTCACCGGCACCCTGATCCCGCTGATCGGGCCCCGGCTGACGCGGTGGCGGGACTCCCGGCGGACGTACACGCGGCTCGAACCGCTGGAGCGGGAACTCGACGGCGTCCTCACCCGCCGCGCGCTGCGGCTGCCCCGGCCACGCTGGTCCTCCCCCACCACCCGGCTGGTCTGGCGCCGGACCAGCATCCACAACGCGCTGGGCCACCTGGACGCGTTCTTCGACCGGGGCCTGTACGAACGTACCCGCGAGGCGGCGCTGGCGGACACCGGCGGCGATCCGGAGCGGGCCGACGCCGTCGCCTGGGCCGCGGTCATCGCGGTGGCCGCGCGGGAGGAACCGTACCGGGAGACACCCCTCGCGGGGGCCGCCGGCACCGACTGGGTCGAGGACCGGACGCCCGGTGCGGACGCGCTCGCGCGCATCGCCGACGCGCTGGTCTCCTCGCCGCTCGTCGCGGCCGCCCGACTCCGCAGCGGTACGACCACGACGGGCACCGCATGAGTCTCGTCGTCTACGTCGCCGCCGTCGTCCTCGGGCTGTCCGGTGCCGTGCTGTTCCGCCGGCCGCGGGCCGGCGTACGGGCCGTACGCAACCCGCTGACCGTGTCGACCTGCGCGGCCATCGCCCTCGGCACGCTCGTCTTCGTCTGCTCGGCCCCGCTGACCCTGGCCGCCGTCAACGACCTCACGGGCGTCCCGAACTTCGGCGCCCCGCTGACCTACGGGATGCTCTCCGCGTACAGCTGCTCCCTGTTCATCCTGCTGATCAACTGGCGGGGCGGGTCCCGTGAGCGGATCCGGCGCATGGTGCTGTGCGGCATCGGCGCCTACGGGGCGCTGATCGTCGCCATCGTCGTGCTCTTCACGCTCGCGGACGCGCGCACCGAGCGGCTCACCGACCTCGACACGTACTACGCCAACACGCCGTACATGCGCGAGATGATCGTGCTCTACCTGGCCGGGCACAGCGTCGCCACCATCGGGCTGTGTGCGGTGGGCGTCAAGTGGGGGCGGGAGGTCACCGGGTTGCTGCGGACCGGGCTTCGGCTGATCCTCATCGGGTCGCTGCTGGACGTGGTGGGCTTCCAACTGACGAAGTACACGGCCGTCGTGGCGCGTTGGTCGGGCCACGACCTCGACTTCCTGTCCACCAGCGTCGCGCCGCAGATGGCCTCCCTCGGCGCGCTGATCTGTTCCGTGGGGTTCGTGCTGCCCCGGCTGCTGCCCTCGGTCGCCGCGCACTGGCACAGCCTGCGCGACCTGCGGACGCTCGGGCCGCTGTGGTCGGCGCTGCGGTTCGCGTCCACCGCTCCCCCGGCGCCCGGCTCCTGGTGGCGGCTGCCGCGGGAGCGGTTGCAGTGGCGCGAGGTCGCCATCCACGACGCGCTGCTGGCGCTGGCCCCCTACTTCGACGACCGGGTCCGGGAGCGGGCGCTCGACAGCGCGCTGCGCGCGGGCCGTTCCCCGGACCGGGCGCGGGTCGTGGCGGAGGCGGCCATGCTCGCCTCGGCCGCGCGCCATGCCGCCGCGCGGGCGCGGCCGCTCGACGCGCCGAGCGGGTACCGGCTGCACGCCACGAAGGTCTCCACGACGAACGGGCTGGCCGAACTGGTGGAACTGGCCCAGGAGTTCACGGAATCATTTCGCGTCGGCGCCGCACGTGAAGATACGGTGACCGCCACCCCCGACCAAACCCAAGGAGCCCCATGACGCGTAGAGCTGTCGTCATCGGTGCCGGCCTGGCCGGCATGCTGGCCGCGGCCGCGCTGTCCCCCAGCGCGGACGAAGTGATCGTTCTGGACCGCGACGAGCTGCCCGACGGGCCGGACCACCGCAAGGGCCTCCCGCAGGGGCGTCACGCCCATGTCCTCATGGCCGGCGGCCTGTCCGCGATGGAGGACATCGTGCCGGGCGTGAGCATGCGCAAGCAGCTGCTCGCCGCGGGCGCCCACGAACTCTCCCTCGGCCGCGACATGGTGGCGCTGACATCCGAGGGCTGGTTCCGGCGCTGGCGCCACGAGGGGCCCCGGATACTCGCGTGCAGCCGGGCGCTTCTCGACTGGTCGGTGCGGGTCGCGGTGCTGGCGAACACACGGGTCGAGATCCGCCGGGGTCAGGTCGTGGACCTGCTGGGCGACGCGGGCCGCGTGACCGGCGTACGGGTCTCGACCACCGATGCCGGCGAGTCGGAACTCGCCGCCGACCTCGTCGTCGACGCCAGTGGCCGGGGGTCGCGGGTGGTGCGGTGGCTGGGCGGACTGGGCGTGACCGGCGTCCGTGAGCGGACCGTCGACACGGGCCTCGTCAACGCCACACGCGTGTACCGCGCCCCGGAGGGCGCCGAGCGCTTCCCCATGACGGTCCTGCAGGCCGACCCGTACGTGTCCCGGCCGGGCCGCAGCGGGATGATCCTGCCGATCGAGGGCGGCCGCTGGATGGTCAGCCTCGGTGGCACCCGCGGCGGCGAACCGCCCGCCGACCCGGACGGCTTCCTGCGCTACGCGCTGGACCTGCCCCACCCCATGGTCGGCAAGCTGATCTCCGGCGCCGAACCCCTCACCGACGTGCACCTCAGCCGCAGCACCCGCAACGACCGGCGGTACCTGGAGAAGGTCCGCGACTGGCCCGAGGGCCTGGTCGTCCTCGGCGACGCGCTGGCCACGTTCAACCCGGCGTACGGGCAGGGCATGACGGTGGCGGCACTCGGCGCGCAGGTGCTCCGCCGGGAGCTGGAGGGCACGGGCCTCACCGCTCCCGGCCTGGCCCGCCGGGTGCAGCGCGGGGCCGCCCGTCCGGTCGACGCGGCCTGGGCGGCGGCCGTCGGCCAGGACGTCTGGTACCCGGAAACCCGCGGCGCCCGGCCCACCGCCGCCGACCGCCTCGTCACCCGCTTCAGCCGCCGCCTGACCCTGGCGTCGACCGGCTCCTACGGCGCGGCGGCGGCCCTGTGGGACGTGACGAGCCTGCTGACGGGCCCGGCCCGCCTGCTCCACCCCGCGACCCTCCTGGCAGTGCTCAACGGCCCACTGCTGCCGCCGCTGGCGGGGCCTCCGTTGACGAGGGAGGAGTGGCGGTTGGTGGGGGCTACCTCCGGCTGAGTGGACGGGGCGTGCGACGCCGGGAACGGCGCGGGCATACGGCGGGCCGGGGCTCGGGGACATCGCCTCGTCCCCGGCCCCGAGCAGGACTCAGCCCGCGAACGCCCGCTGCGGCAGTCCCTTCCCCGCCCCCGGCACCACCAGCAGCGAGCCCGCCAGGGCGGACGGTGCCGAGAGCCCCGTACGGGCTGTCGTGATGTACAGGTCGGTCAGGTCCGGGCCGCCGAAGGTGCAGGCGGTCGTGCGGGGGGTGGGCAGGTCGATCACCCGGTCCAGATCGCCGGACGGGGTGTAGCGGCGTACCGCTCCGCCGTCCCACAACGCCACCCAGACGCAGCCGTCGGCGTCGACCGTGAGGCCGTCGGGGTAGCCGGCACCGTCCTCGATCTCCGTCAACGGGCGGCGGTTCGTGACGCGGCCGTTGTCGTGGTCGAAGACGTCGACGCGGCGGGTCGGTGAGTCGATGTAGTACATCAGGCGGCCGTCGGGGCTCCAGCCCGTGCCGTTGCTCACCGTCACGTCGTCGAGGATCACCTCGGCCTCGCCGTCGCCGGTGACGCGGGAGAGGGTGCCGCCGCCCAGGGCCTCGTCGTAGCGCATCGTGCCGGCCCAGAGGGAGCCGTCGGGGGCGACGGCGGCTTCGTTCGCGCGGCGGCCCGGGACGGGGGCGTGGTGCAGCCAGCTGAAGGAGTCGTCCGGGTCGAGGAGGGCGACTCCGTCGCGGAGGTTCAGGACCAGGCCGCCGCCCTCGCGGAGTTTCACCGCGCCCACGTGCTGTTCCGTCGTGCGGACCGTACGGCGGCC
This sequence comes from Streptomyces sp. NPDC001315, assembly GCF_042896175.1. NCBI lineage: Bacteria > Bacillati > Actinomycetota > Actinomycetes > Kitasatosporales > Streptomycetaceae > Streptomyces > Streptomyces sp. NPDC001315. The sequence continues at coordinate 50,595 of NZ_JBIAWZ010000001.1, forward strand.
GGAGGCGGGGTCGTAGGTGTGGATGCGTGAGCCCAGGATGTCCAGCCAGATCAGACGACCGGTCGCCGCGTCCCACGTCGGGCCCTCGCCGAGCGTCGCCTCCGCCAGTACCGCCACCTCGTACGCCGTCATGCCACGCTCCGGTAGCCCAGGCTCTCCGACAGATCGAGGGCGCCCTTGGCGGCGAGCTGCTCCAGCTCGGCGCGGCGCTCGTCGCTCCAGCGGATCATCGGCACGGAGATGGAGAGCGCGGCCACCACCCTGCCCGTGCGGTCACGGACCGGCGCGGCCACGCAGCTCACGTCCGGGTTGGACTCGCGGCTCTCCACGGCGACGCCGCGCTGCCGGATCTCCGTCAGGGCCTCACGCAGGGCGGCCGGCGAGGTGATGCTGTTCGGAGTCATCGCGATCAGGTCGGCGTCGTCCGGGATGCGCGAGGTGAGCTCCGGCTCGGGGAGCGAGGCCAGCAGCATCTTGCCGACCGAGGTGCAGTGGGCGGGCAGACGACGGCCGGCGGCGGACACCATACGCACGGCGTGCGTGGAGTCGACCTTGGCGATGTAGATGACGTCGGTGCCTTCGAGGATCGCCACGTGCACGGTCTCGTCGCAGGTCTCGGCGACGGTCCGGGCGACCTGCTGGCCCTCGGCCGCGAGGTCGAGCTGCTCAGCGTATCGGCTGCCGAGCTGGTACGGACGTACGCCGAGCCGGTAGCGTCCGGGCTGACCGGGCACCGGCACGATGTACTGGCGGGCGGCGAGCGTGGTGACCAGCTCGTGCACGGTGGTGCGCGGCAGCTGGAGCCGGCGCACGATGTCGGGGGCGGAGAGCGTACCGTCCCCGTCGAGGAAGAGCTCGAGAATGTCGAGAGCTCGGGTCACGGCAGGTACGAGGCGTCCCACGACCGATTCCCTCCCTGTGTTCGAAATTTCAACTGACGATCGGCATGACGAACACAGGCTGTCATAGTGGGGATCCTCGGGCAATGGTCGTGAAGCGGCCGACTCCCCCGGCACCCGCGCCGCCTCCCCGGCCGTACGGCCCCTGGAGTGCGCGCGGTGGGCGACGATGGTTGCCATGCCGTCCCCGAAACACCCCGCCGGCCCCTTCACTCCTCAGGACTTCCAGCTGGTGCTCCTGCGCCGCATGGCCGACCACAACCCCGACCTGGTGGACGACGCCCGCCGCCGGCTGGGCGCCTCCCTCGCCGACATGCGGGAGGCCAACAAGCGCTGGCAGGCCATGCTCCGCTCACCGAGGGCCCGTTCCGCCGCCTCCCGGTACCGCTCGGTCCTCGGCGCACCCGAGTCCGTCACCCCCCGCCGGATCGGCGAGCTCGACTGCGAGGCCCGGCAGTGGCCCCTCCCCCTCTGGCCCGACCTGCGCTTCGAGGTCCTCGTCGGCCCGAACGAGGCGGTGTGGAACGAGTGGCTGGTCCGTGCGCCGGGTGCCCCGGGCCCTGAGCTGCGTACGGTGGACGACCTCCGCCCGTGGTCCTGCACGGTCGACGAGGCCGCCCGCGCCTTCGCCCCGGCCCGCCCCCTGGAGGGCACGGCTCCCACGCGGTGGGGGCTGGCGTTCGAGGCGCCCGACGGGGAAGGGGTGCGGCACCAGGTCGTCGCCGAGTTCACCTGGGGCCTGCTTCAGCGGACGGCGGTCAGCGGCCAGGACAGGTCCGGTCAGTGACTAGGACAGGCCCTGAGCGGCGGCTTTCAGGATGGCCTCCGCGACAGCGTCCACGGACCCCGGGTGCAGGAACAGGAACAGATTCGGCTCGACCAGTTCCAGCTCCATCACCCTGGGCTGCCCGTCCTCCCCGTCCACGAGGTCCACGCGCGCGTACAGCAGCTCCGGCGCGTCCGGTACCGCGGCCAGGGCGTGTTCGGCGACGGCGAGTTCCGCCGGGGTCGGCGTCCACGGCTCGAGGTCCGGGTGCGCCACCTTGTCCGCGTCGTAGGCCGTGCCGGGCGACAGCACCGCTCGCTTGCGGCTGGCGTGCAGGAAGCGGCCGCCGAAGTACTGCAGCGCCCGTTCACCGCTGACGTCGATGCCGGTGACGTAGGGCTGCACCATGGCGGTGAGGCCCTCGTCGTGCATCCGGGCCAGGTGCCGCAGGGCCGTCTCCCGCTCGTCCGGCGTGTAGCGGGCGGCGAAGCGGGCGCCGGCGCCGGAGGTGGGCTTGACGACGTACTCGTGGTCGTCCGGGAGGCCGGCGGGGTCACCGGGCGCGAGGTAGCTGGTCGGTACGACGGGCACACCGGCCGCCGCGAGATCCCCGATGTACCGCTTGTCCGTGTTCCACCCGATGACCTCGGCGGGGTTCAGCAGCCGCGTGGCCGCGGCGCACTCGCGCACCCACGCCGCGAACTCGGCCGCCCGCCAGCTGTAGTCCCAGGTCGACCGGATGACGACCAGGTCGAACCCGCTCCAGTCGACGTCGGGCTCGTCCCAGGGCACGGCGACGGGCTCCGCCCCGGTCTCCCGCAGCGCCCGCACCAGCACCGGGAGGTCCCTGTCCTTGCTCGGCGCCGGTCCGGGGTCGTAGGTGGCGAGTGCGATGCGGGGCACGGCGGGTTCCCTCCTGGTGGGGCGGCTCGACGCTTCGCAGGCTAACGGGCGGCCCCGCGCACGGGACGACGGGATTGACCTTCACCCTTGGTGAAGCCCCAGCATCGGGGGCGGGAACCGGGAGGGACCGGGCGAGGTGCATAGGGGATGCGCATGGACATGCTGACGATCGGCGCCTTCGCGAAGGCGTGCCGACTGTCACCGAAGGCACTGCGGCTCTACGACGAACTGGAGCTGCTGCGGCCCGCGCGGGTCGACCCCGACACCGGCTACCGCTACTACGCCCGCGAGCAGTTGGAGCAGGCGCGACTGGTGGCGTGGCTGCGGCGGCTGGGCATGCCGCTGGCCGGGATCCGCCAGGTGTGCGCCCTCGCCCCCGCGGCCGCCGCCCGGGAGATCCGCGCCTACTGGGCGCGGGTCGAGGCGGAGACCGCGGTACGGCGGGACCTCGCCGCGTTCCTCGCCGACCACCTCTCGACACCCCACCCACCGCGAAAGGACACCGTCATGCTGGAACTGCGCTACTCCGCCCACTCCGACCCCGGCCGCGTCCGCCCCGCCAACCAGGACACCGCCTACGCGGGCGGTCGGCTGCTCGCCGTCGCCGACGGGTTCGGTCCGGCGGGCGCGCCCGCCAGTAGCGCCGCCGTGGAGGCGCTGAAGACGCTGGACACCGAGGAGGTGCCGGCGGGCAGCGTGCTCAACCTGCTGGAGGACGCGGTGCAGAACGCGACCCGGGCCGTGCACGAGGTGTCGGCGGCCAGGGACGTCGGTACGACCCTCACCGCCATGCTGTGGACCGGTTCCCGGCTCGCCCTCGTGCACATCGGGGACTCGCGCGCCTATTTGCTGCGCGACGGGGAACTGTTCCGGATCACCCACGACCACACCATGGTCCAGTCGATGGTCGACGAGGGCCGGCTGACCGTGCAGGAGGCCACCGTCCACCCCCAGCGCGCCCTGCTCCTCAAGGCCCTGGCGGGCGGCGCGCCCGTCGTGCCGGACCTGCACCTCCAGGACGCGCAGCCCGGCGATCGCTTCCTGCTCTGCTCCGACGGTCTGTCGGGGGTCGTCGCCGACGACCGGATCCGGCAGCTGCTGTCCTCCCTCCCGGACCCCGACGACGCCGTACGGGCCCTGGTGGACGCCGCGAACGACGCCGGCGGCCCGGACAACGTCAGCTGCGTGGTCGCCGATCTGGTGGCCGCGGCGGCCTGACCCACGGCAGGATCGGCACCATGTCGATCTCCGGAACGGACGCCTACGACTCCCACGACCACCTCCCTCCGCTCGTCGAGCGGGCCCTCGCCGCCGCCCGCGCCCACGGCTTCCCCTACTCCTGCCGCCCCGAACAGGGCCGCCTGCTGCACGCGCTGGCGGGCGGCGCGCGCGGCCTCATCGGCGAGACGGGCACGGGGTTCGGGGTCGGGCTGGCCTGGCTCGCCTCGGGCGCGGGCGACGGCGTGCGGCTCGTGAGCGTGGAACGGGACCCCGAGCGCGCCCGCGTCGCCGCCGAGGTGTTCGCCGGCCGGCCCGAGGTGGAGGTCCTCACCGGCGACTGGCAGCGCATCGGCGAGCGGGGGCCGTACGACCTGCTCGTGCTGGACGGCGGCGGGCAGGGGAAGGGAGGCGGCCCTTCGGCGGACGTCGAGCGCCTCCTGACCCCGGGCGGCACGGCCGTCGTCGACGACTTCACCCCGGCAACGACCTGGCCGCCGATGTACGAGGGCCGCCCCGACGCGGCACGCCGCTTCTGGCTGGACCACCCGGCGCTCCGGTCGGTGGAACTACGGCTGGCGCCCGACCTGAGCGCGGTGGTGGGGACCCGGCGGCTGCCGGCTCCGTCGAAGTGAGCGGCGTCAACCGTTCGGGGGCGCCGGACGACGCCGGCGCTGGTGTAGGAACGGAGGTGTTGTTCCCGGCCGTGTCCCCTCACCAGTTCCCTCCCCCGTTTCCCCACCCGTTCCCTCACCACTAGGAGTGCGCCGCGTGACCTCCCTCTTTCCGGCCCTGACGGGCGATCCGGGTGAGCAAGTCGCCCTGCGGTTCGGTGACCGGTCCCTGACGTACCGGGAGCTCGCGGCGGCGGCCGCGGCGGTCGGCGAGCGGATCCGCGGGGCGGGCCGGGTGGCCGTGTGGGCGACTCCCGCCCTGGAGACGGCCGTCGGGGTCGTGGGCGTGCTGCTCGCCGGTGCGGCCGCCGTGCCGCTGAACCCCAAGTCGGGAGAGAAGGAGCTCGGGCACATTCTGTCCGACAGCGCGCCGGCCCTGGTACTGGCCGCCCCGGGCGACGAACTCCCCCCTGCGGTACGTGATTTGGCACGCGTCGACGTCGATGTGCGCGGTGCCGGTGTGCCCGTCGCCGACAAGGTGGACGCCTCCGCCCCCGCCCTGGTCGTCTACACCTCCGGCACCACCGGCCCGCCCAAGGGCGCCGTCATCCCGCGCCGCGCGATCGCCGCGACCCTGGACGCGCTCGCCGACGCCTGGCAGTGGACCGGCGACGACGTGCTGGTGCACGGGCTGCCCCTGTTCCATGTGCACGGGCTGGTGCTGGGCGTCCTGGGCCCGCTGCGGCGGGGCGGCTCGGTCCGGCACCTGGGCCGGTTCGGCACGGAGGGCGTGGCGCGCGAGCTGAACCATGGCGCGACCATGCTGTTCGGGGTGCCGACGATGTACCACCGGATCGCCGAGACGCTGCCCGACGACCCCGAGCTGGTCAAGGCGCTCGCCGGGGCCCGGCTGCTCGTCTCCGGTTCCGCCGCGCTGCCCGTGCACGACCACGAGCGGATCACGGCGGCGACCGGACGGCGGGTGATCGAGCGGTACGGCATGACGGAGACGCTGATGAACACCAGTGTCCGAGCGGACGGGGAGGCGCGGGCGGGGGCGGTCGGCGTGCCGCTGCCCGGTGTGGAGCTACGGCTCGTCGAGGACGACGGGACGCCGATCACCACGTACGACGGCGAGAGCGTCGGCGAGATCCAGGTGCGCGGCCCGAACCTGTTCACCGAGTACCTCAACCGGCCCGACGCTACGAGGGCCGCCTTCACCGCCGACGGCTGGTTCCGCACCGGCGACATGGCGGTGCGCGACCCCGACGGCTATGTCCGGATCGTCGGCCGCAAGGCCACCGACCTGATCAAGAGCGGGGGTTACAAGATCGGGGCGGGCGAGATCGAGAACGCGCTCCTCGAATATCCGGGGGTGCGTGAGGCCGCCGTCACCGGGGAGCCGGACGCGGACCTGGGCGAGCGGATCGTCGCCTGGATCGTGCCGGAGGATGCCGGATCCCCGCCCACCGTCGACGAGTTGGCCGACCATGTGACGGCCCGCCTCGCCCCGCACAAGCGACCGCGTGTGGTCCGCTACCTCGACGTCCTGCCCCGCAACGACATGGGGAAGATCATGAAGCGGGCGCTGCCGTCGTGACCGACCCGGTCAAGGGCCTCACGGTCCGCGAGTAGACGGTCCGGCGCACACGGCGGCGCCGCCTCCCCCTGTCCGGGAGGCGGCGCCGCCTGCTGTGACGCGGGGGCTACTTCACCCCCAGCGCCCGGGTGATCTCCTGCCGCACGGAGCCACCCTGGTCGTCGGTCACGGACGCCCGCAGGGAGACGTGGGCGGCGTCGCGCGGCACCGTCAGCGTCCCCTGCCAGGCGGCGTGGCCGGCGCTGGTGAGCTTCACCGGCTGCCAGGTCGTCCCGTCGTCGTAGGAGGCTTCGAGCGTCCCGCCGCCGAGGGTCCCGGTGTCCGGTGCACCCACCACGTACTCGGCCCCGATCCCGATCGGCACCCGCGTGCCGCCCCTGATGTCGCCCGCGAGGTCGGTGTCGACGTCGAAGGAGAGGTTGATCAGGGGCAGGAAGGTGAACCGGTCCTCGGGAGTGGCCGCCGAACGGAAGGTCCACTCGGCGTGGCCCTTCGTGGCGAGCTTCCAGCGGTCGGCGTCGAGCGTGGTGTCGGTGACGACCTTGTAGGTGTGCTCGTCGGCGGGCGCGTCCCACACATAGGCGCCGGAGCTCTTGCGCCGGTCGACGCGCTCCCCGTCGAGGTAGACCTCGGTGTACTGGCTCATCCCGGTGTCGCTGCTCCACACGTCGCCGAAGCCGGTGTGGTCGGGCCCGGAGTCGCCCCAGCCGGGCGTGTTGAACTGCATCTGGTTCCCGGCGCGCTGCTGGCCCCAGCCGAGACCGGTACCCAGCCACGGGTGCCAGACCGGCTTGAACCAGTCGAGGTCCCGGTGGGAGCCGCCCTTGTAGGTGACGAGCCCGCCGCGTTCCTCCAGCGCGCCGTCGGCGGTCTGCACGGACTCGTGCCACTGCTGGCCGGGACCGGTGGAGACGTAGTCCGTGCGCTCGGCCGGGTAGTCGATCCGCTGCAGGAAACCGATACCGATGGGGAAGGTGTCGGTGATGGAGTAGCGGAACTCCCCGCCACTGACCGGCTGTGTGGCGTGGAACTTCGCGTCCACGGTGGCGAGTTCACCGTCGCTCGGCCGGTAGGTCAGGTCCGCGTTCGGGATCGCGCCCCGGTGACCGTCCGAAAGGTCGTACACGTAGGGCGTGTTGCGGGTGCCGGTCATGTCGACCTTGCCCGCGGCACGCAGTCGGGCCGCGTCGGCGGCGTTGACGGTGGCGATCTGGATCGTCCGGTCGCTGCCGTCGTCCGCTCCCCACCAGGCGTTCAGCCGCCCGGCCACGTCGTCTGTGACGAACAGCGCCTTGGCGCCGGCGTCCTGGGCGGCCTGGGCGAGTGCGACCGGATCGGCGTCGGCGGCGAGCCTGGCGAGAACCGCCTTGCCCTGGACGCCGGTGAAGGGTCCGTCCCCGACGTCGACCAGGGGGAGCTTGGTGCGGCCCTCGATGAGGGTGGCGCCCGGCTGGAAGACCGCCTCGTCGACGCCCCTGACGTCCAGCGTCGGCTTGCCGAGCCGCCACACGGTGCGGTACTCGAAGTCGCCCTGCGTGACCTTGTCGGTGGGCGTGGCGAAGACGCTGTCGTACTTCACGGGCACCTGGGCCGCGCCGAACAGGTCGGAGCCGTTCCCGCTGCGGTCGTACTCCATGAGCAGGTGCCGGGTCTCGGTCCGCCGGCCGACGTCGGCCTTGATCTCCCGCAACTTCCGGCCGTCGAGGGTTACTTCGCGGTCCTGGTCGAGGATGATCTCGGGTGCCGCGAGGAAGCCGAGGCCGAGGGAGTCGGTGCCGTGGCTGCCGCGCACGTCGAGGAAGGAGTTCAGGCTGTACGTGCCCGGCGTCAGGCGCAGCTTCAGGGTGCCGGAGTCGCCGACGTGGACCGAGGTCGCGTCGACGCCCGCGGCGAGCTGCTGGACGGTGAGGTAGGCGGCGGTGGCGGCCCCGTCACGGTCCTTGACGTGGACGGTGAGTGTGTACCGCTCCTCCTCCTTGACCAGCCCGAACGCGGTGTGCGCGACGGGCGTGCCGTCGGCGTCGGAGGCCACGATCTGCCCGCTGGTGTTGCCCACCGCCGCCTTGGCGCCGTCGCCGGTCACGGTGGTGGACGCGGTGCCGTGCGCGGGCACGGTGAGCGTGGTGTCGGCGAGGGTGGCGACACCGTCGGGGGCGCCCTGCACCGACAGGCTCAACTGCGCGTCGGTGGCGGAGGAGTTGGCGTAGGTGACGGTCCTCGTCACCGGTTTGTCGGCCTCGTACGGCCAGCTGTAGAAGCCGAGGTCGGCGCTGCCGGTGGCGGTGACGTCGGCGGTGATGGCGTCGGGCACGCTCACCCGGCCCGTGCCCAGCTGGTAGGCGGAGGCGTCGAGCCGCTTCGACGTGGACATCAGCGCGTCCTTGAGCTGGGCGCCGGTCCAGTCGGGGTGCTCCTGGGCGAGCAGGGCGGCCACTCCGGCGACGTGGGGCGTCGCCATGGACGTACCGCTCATGGAGGTGTAGTAGCCGCTGCCGCCGACGAGTTGGGAGCGGGCGGCGAGGATGTTGACGCCGGGCGCCGAGATGTCCGGCTTGAGGGCGTTGTCGCCGTAGCGGGGGCCGGCGCTGGTGAAGTAGGCGGCCTCGTCGGCGGAGTCGACCGCGCCGACGGTCAGGGCCGCGTCCGCGGCGCCGGGCGAGCCGATGGAGGAGGGGGTGCCGGTGTTGCCGGCGGCGACGACGAAGAGGGCGCCGGTCTCCTGGGAGAGGGTGTCGACGGCCTGCGCCATCGGATCGGTGCCGTCACTCGGCTCGTCGGAACCGAGGCTCATCGAGACGACCTTGGCGTGCTCGTCCCGCGCGGCCCACTCCATGCCGGCGATGATCTGCGACTCGCTGCCCGTGCCCGAGTCGCTGAGCACCTTGCCGACGACGAGGGTCGCGTCCGGGGCGACGCCCTTCTCCTTGCCGTCGGAGGCGGTCCCGCTGCCGCCGACGGTCGAGGTGACGTGGGTGCCGTGACCGTGGCGGTCGGCGACCTCCTGCCCCTCGATGAAGCTCTTGGTGGCGGTGACCCGGTCCGTGAGATCGGGATGGCCCAGGTCGACACCGGTGTCCAGGACTGCGACGGTGACGCCCTTGCCGGTGAGCCCGGCCGCCCAGGCCTCCTGCGTGCCGATCTGCGCGTTGCTCGCGGCCATGTCGGCGGTGACACGCCCGTCGAGCCAGAGGCCCTTCACGCCGTCCTGCGCGGTGAACGCCTGCCAGAAGCTCCGGCCCTTGTCCGCCTCGACGGCCGCCCCGCGCACGCTGGGCAGCGCCCGCGTCCGCTCGGCGCCCCGCGGGGTCACGGTTCGCGCGCCCTTGTCGTACGTCACGATCAGCGGCAGCTCGTCGGTCTTGTTGTCGGCGAGCCCCTGCTCCATCAGCTCGCTGACGTCGAACAGCCGCTCGTCGAGGGTGCCCGCCCGCAGATAGGGCAACGCCTCGTCCGGTATGACGCTGATCTTTCCGTTGTCCGTCTGGGTCCGGACGGTTCCGGTCGCCCCCTGGGGCCGCTCGACCGTGACCGTCTTCTTTCCGTCGCCCAGGTCGGTCACGGTCACCTTGTCGCCGGTGACGAGGGTGACGGTCCGGGTGGTGGTCGCGGTGCTCGCCGTACTCGCGGTGGCCGGGGCGGTGCTTGTCGCCCCCGCGTCCACCGTGGGAAGCAGAGCGATCACGAGCCCGGCCGACAGGAGGGTCGCCCCACGTCTGACTGGTCCTCTGGTCATCCACGCCTCTCTTCGTCGTGTACTGCGAAGAGTCTCAGGGGGCTTGTGTTGCAGTGGAGTTGACTGGAGCGGGCGGAAACGCGCCCTGGCATGTTCCCGCCAGAAGGATGGGGTCGGCGCGGTGCGGCCCGCTCTCGCTGATGACGTGTCCGGGAGAGTCACCCCTCGGCGCGGCCCGCTCCCGCCGCCCCCGAACCCCCCGTTCGGCGGCGCCCCGCCCGGCCCCCTCCGGAAGGCGCCCGCCGCCCCACCCCCGCACGATGCGAAGGAGGCCCGCCATCCGGCGGCCCCCACGGTCCTGCGCTCTCGGGAGGTCCTGCCATGACCGCCAGTCTGGAGCAGCTGCGCCGCTGCCACTTCGCCGTCGACCTGGGCGCGGCGAGGACGCGGGTGTACGTGAAGGGGGCGGGGCTCGTCGTCGACCAGCCGTCCGTCGCCGCCATGAACACCCGTACGGGCGCGCTGATCGCGGTCGGCGAGTTCGCCGAGAAGATGACCGGCCGCACCCCGCACTACATCCGCGTCGTGCGCCCGGTCTCCGGCGGGACGGTCGTCGACATCGAGATGGCGCAGCGCATGCTGCGGCACCTGCTCGGCGACAAGATCCGCCGCGCTCTGCGCCGCAAACCCCGGCTGCGCGCCGCCGCCTGCACCCCGCACGACGCAGGCCCGCTGGCCCAGCGCGCGACGATCGAGACGCTCGTCGGCCTCGGCGCGCGCCGCGTGGAGCTCGTCGACACGCTCATCGCCGCCGCCGTCGGCTGCGGACTGCCCGTCGCCCGGCCGGAAGCCACCATGATCATGGTGTGCGGCGCGGCCGCCACCCAGGTCGCCGTCCTCTCCCTCGGCTCGATCGTCACCGCCGAGCGGATCCCCGTCGGCGGCGAGGCCGTCGACCACGCGATCGTCCAGCACCTGCGCCACGAGCACGAGCTGATGCTGCCCAGCCAGTCCGTACGGCCCCTCCAGCTCGCCCTGTCCGGCAACGGCCTCACCGCGCACGGACCGGCGTCCACGGAGATCCACGGCCGGGACGTGGCCACGGGACTCGCCCGTTCCGTGCGGGTCGACACCGCTGCCGTCCGCGGCGCGATCCAGACCCCGCTGACCTCCGTACTCGACGGCATCGGCAGGGTGTTGCGGGACTGCCCGCCCGACCTGGTGGCCGACCTCGTCGACCGCGGGATCATGATGGTCGGCGGCTCCGCCCTGCTCCCCGGGCTCGACCAGATGCTGCGGCACGCCACGGGCATGCCGGTGAACATCGCCGAGCGGCCCGACGTGTGCGCCGTGCAGGGCCTGGGCGAGATGCTGGAGGGCAGGATCGAGCCGCTGACTCTGGACCCGCTGGCCGCCTGACCGAGGGTGCGGCAGCCGGCATGACCGACGCCCGGGTACCGGGACTCCCGCCCCTCCTGGACGCCGTCCTCAGCGTCGGCACCGACCTCGAACTGCCCACCACCCTCCAGCACATCGTGGACGCCGCCGCCGAGCTGACCGGCGCCCGCTACGCGGCCGTCAGTACGACCGACCCGGGTCTGGACGGGATCGCGGAGATCCGTACCGCGGCTCCGCCAGGGCAGCCGGGCACGACCGGCACCCTCGAGGTGCCCATCCAGGTCGGCGACGAGGTGTTCGGACGGCTGTACCTCGCCGAGAAGCGCGGCGGCGGCCCGTTCACCGCCGAGGACGAGCAGCTGCTGCACGCCCTCGCCGCCCAGGCCGGCATCGCGATCGGCAACGCCCGCCTGTACGAGACGGCCCGCCTGCGCGAGCGCTGGATCGAGGGCGCGGCGGCGGTGACGACCGCCCTGCTCACCGGCGGGACGGCCGCCGACGCGCTGATGACGGTCGCCGACCGGGCCCGCGTCGTCGCCGACGCCGCCGCCGGCGTCATCCTCCAGCCCACCGCGGAGGGCGGAATGGAGATCGTGACCGCCTCGACGCTCGACGACCCGGGCGGCATCGTCGGTGCCACCATCGAGGCGGGCAGCCCCGTCCTCGTACAACTCCTCGGTGGGGAGCCGGTGTTCATCGACGACTCGGCGACCGATCCGCGGATGACGACCCATGTCCGGCACCGCTTCGGCCCCAGCATGATGCTGCCGCTCCAGTCCGGCGGGCGGCTCATCGGCACCCTCGCCCTCCCCCGCCGGCGCGGCGACCGCCCGTACACCCCCGAGGAACGGCTCCTGGCCATCCAGTTCGCCTCCCAGGCCGCCCTCGCTCTGGTGCTCGCCGACGCCCGGCAGGGCCGGGAGCGCCTCGCGGTCTACGAAGACCGCGACCGAATCGCCCGCGACCTGCACGACCTCGTCGTCCAACGGCTGTTCGCCACCGGCATGATGCTGCAGGCCGCCCGGCGCCGGAGCGAGGTCACGTACGTCGACGAGACCCTGGGCCGGGCCGTGGACGAACTCGAATCGACGATCCAGGAGGTCCGTACGGCGATCTTCGCCCTGCAACAGCCGCCTGCCGACGCCCCGACCACGTTCCGCGGCAGGGTGCTGCGCGAAACGGCGGGCGTGGCCGCCGCGCTCGGCTTCCGGCCGTCCGCCCGCTTCACGGGCGCCGTCGAAAGCCGCATCCCGGACCAGGTCGCCGGTCATCTGCTGACCGCCCTGCGCCGCGCCCTGGCCGCCGCCGCCCGACGGCCGGCCGTCTCCCGCATCGAGGTCGCCGTCGACGCCACGGCGACCCTCCCCGACGGCCGCGACGGCGTACGCCTGACGGTCCACGACGACGGCACGACAGGGGACGACGGCGGTGACGGCGACGGCGGTACGACGGTGACGTGGCAGTCTCCGCTTTGAACGCCGTTCGCTGCCGCCCCCCTGTTCGCCCCCGTTCGCCGCAGTTCACCCCCCGTCCGTCACCGTCCGCCGCCGTCCGCCGCCATCCGCCACCTTCACCGCCTTTGGCAGCGTGCTCTGGCGTTCGCCGACGTCTGTCAGCGCGCGAGGTAGCTGCGGATCGTGGTGCCGTCCTCGTCCGCGTGCACCCGGACCAGGTCGGAGACCAGGTTGACCATCAGCAGTCCGCGGCCGCCTCGCTGGTCGCGAGAGGCGGTGCGGCGCCCGGCGAGCGGGTCCGCCAGCCGGCCCTTGTCGCGGACCTCGCACACCACGTACCCGTCCTCGGCCCACACGCGCACGGCACCCGAACCACCGCCGTGCACCACGCTGTTGGTGGTCAGCTCGGCCGTGACGAGCGCCAGGTCGCCCAACTTGGTGCCGGTGAGCCCGAACCGCGCGCCCTCGGCGGTGACGAGGTGCCGGACCTCGGAGAGCGACCCGGCGTCGAAGGCGACGGGCGGCACCTCCGGTACGGAGCCGAGCGGCTCGTTGTAGCGGGCGACGATGTCCGCCGGGGCGTACGCGTCACTGTCCCGCTTCCCGCCCGCGCCGGAGGGGATGACGACGGGGTGGGTGGCGTGGGCGTCGGCAAGGACCTGGTCGTCGAGGCGGTCGGCGTCGTAGGGACACAGGATCGTCACCTCACGGCCCTGGAAGGCCGCGTTGATGAGCGCCTCGTGCTGGACGCACGCGGGGTACTCCGTCGGGGTGCGGCCGGCCCAGATCGGCTCGCCGATGATCCGCACGCGCCGGCCGGGCGGCTGGGCGTCGGCGAAGGCGCGCAGAACGCCGGGGATGATCCGGCCGGGATTGCGCCCGGCCTCGCGCATGTCCAGGAGGCGCACGGTGTCGGCGTCGGCGCCCAGTTCGGCGCGGATCAGCCGGAGGTTCTCGGCGGGCACCGCCACCGCCACGGGCTCCCCGGCGGCCAGTCCCTCCCGCACGAAGGGGACCGTGCCGGCGAGGTACTCCTGCCGGCCGCGGTAGAAGAGGGCGGGATGGACGAAGGGGTCGACGGGATCGACGGGGGCGACCGAGTCGAAGGGGACGTCGGCTGCACTCATCGCGTCGCCACCTCGATCGCCGGCAGGTCGGGCCAGAACATCTCCAGTACCCGGCTCAGGGCGGGCGGCGGGCGGTGCAGCACGATCCGCCGGCCGTCGGGCAGCCGCTGAGCGGCGGCGGCGAGCGCGCCGACGCCCGCGACGTCGACGAACGTCACGGCGGACAACTCCAGGTAGAACACGTCCTCGCCCTCGCGCACCGCCTGTTCCAGCGCGCGCTCCCAGACCTCACGCGTGGTCAGTCCGACCTCTCCCGCGGCCCGCACGCCCCACCGCCCGGACAGCGGGGACAGCCTCAGCCCGTCGGGCGTCGGCCGGTGCTGAGTACTCACATCCGTCTCCCGGCGCTTCCTCGACACCCCGACCCTACCCGCGCAACCGCGCCTCCGCCGCTGAGTGCCGCCCGCCGGTCGGGGGCAGGCGCATCCACGGCACCAGGTACGCAGGAAGCCGCGACGCCCAGAACGAAGACTGGCGCGACGGAGCAGGACCCGTCGCTCGCGGCGGCCGTGCGGCCGATCGGGGACAAGGTCATGCGGGACAGGGCGACCCTGCCGGGGGTCGTGCGACGGCTCGGCGTTCCGGTCCACGGCCACGAGGTCCAAGGCACGACGAACTCCTCGACCGAGCGAGCCGACGTCAGACGCCGGAGAAACCGCGGCTGCGACAGGCGCGTCCGCTTTCGGGAGCCCGGCCGCCGCGCACCGGTGATCAGTACGGCAGGAGCCGCCCCGAGGGCGTCCTGCGGTCGATCTGTTCGTCGCGTGGGGCGGCAGGCCGGCGGTTGACACGGACACGAACCCGGGCCTGACGATTCATGACGCCTCCTCGTGTTGCGCATCCGGTACGGAACCCTTGCCCCGCACCCGGTTCCTCCACCCTCGTCGCCGCGACGATCAACCACATCGTGCCCACGGAGTCCCCTCCCATGCGCCCGGAGCAGGAATCCACAAGACCAGACCGTGGGTGTGGACGAACGACTGCGGACGGGCCGTACCGGTCGCCGACGATCCAACGGCGCCACGGCGCAAGACGGAACGTCAGCAACTGGACCCACAAATTTAACGACGTGCCCCTTGTTGCGCCCATTTCTACGCGCGTAACCTCAGCCGATCGCATGGACCCAGCCAGTTCATCCCGCACCTCATGCGCCGTTCGTCCGGCGGACGTTGAAGGAGTCACCCTCGTGCCGATTCACAGACCCAGCGCAACGCGCGTAGCCGGCGCCGCGTTCGTAGCCGCGACCGCCACGGCGGCCGTCATCGTGGCGCCGCTGCCCGCCGCCTTCGCCACGCCGTCGACGACTGTCGTGATATCGGAGGCGTACGGCGGCGGCGGCAACTCCGGGGCCACGCTCACGAACGACTTCGTGGAGCTGGCCAACCGCTCGACGGCCGCGTACCCGCTCGACGGGTACAGCATCCAGTACCTTCCCGCCTCCGCCTCCGCCGGTTCGCTGTGGCAGGTCACCGCCCTCACCGGCTCGCTCGCCCCCGGCGGCAGCTATCTGGTCTCCGAGGGCGCGGGCGCCGGCGGCACCACCGCGCTGCCGACCGCCGACGCGACCGGCGGCATCGCCATGGCCGCCGCCAGCGGCACCGTTGCCCTGGTCAAGGGCACCACGGCCCTGACCTGCAAGACGGTCGCCGACTGCACCGGCGACGCCAATGTCGTCGACCTCCTCGGCTACGGCACCGCCGTCGTCCGCGAGGGCACCGCCGCACCGACGGCGAGCAACACCACCTCCGTGTCCAGGGCCGCCTCGCTCGCCGACACCGACGACAACTCGGCCGACTTCACCGCCGGTACGCCCACCGCCACCAACAGCGCGGGCGAGACCGCGAGCGGCGGCAGCGGCAGTGGCGGTTCCGGTGGTCCCACCTCGCCCGGCGCGTTCCGGATCCACGACATCCAGGGCACCACCCGTGTCTCGCCCCTCAAGGGCCAGAGCGTCGTGGGCGTCCCCGGCATCGTCACCGCCGTCCGTACCACCGGCAGCAAGGGCTACTGGATCCAGGACCCGGCCCCGGACGCCGACGCCGCCACCAGCGAGGGCCTGTTCGTCTACACCGGCTCCGCCGCCCCCACCGTCTCCGTCGGCGACTCGGTCCTGGTCAGCGGCAAGATCTCGGAGTACTACCCGTCCTCCACCACCCAGTCGGTGACCGAACTCGGCAGCCCGGTCTCCACCACCCTCTCCACCGGCAACGCCCTCCCGGACGCGGTCACCCTCGACGACTCCACCGTCCCGGACGCGTACACGCCCACCAACGGCGGCGGCAGCATCGACGCCCTGCCCCTCGAACCGGCCGTCTACTCCCAGGACTTCTACGAGTCCATCGAGGGCATGCGCGCATCGGTCACCGACGCCCGCGTGGTCGGCGCGACCAACACCTACGGCGAGATGTTCGTCACCGCCAAGCCCGAGGAGAACCCCACCAAGCGCGGCGGCACCGTCTACGGCGCCTACGACCAGCAGAACACCGGCCGCATCGAGATCGTCGCGGCCGACGGCTCCACCCCGACCCTCAACGTCGGCGACGAGCTCGCCGGCACCACCACCGGCCCGGTCGACTACGCCTCCTACGGCGGCTACCTGCTCGCCCCCACCGCGGCCACCACCGGCACGGCCGTCGACAACGGTCTCGAGCAGGAGGTGACGCGCAAGCAGAAGGGCAACGAGCTCGCGCTCGCCACCTACAACGTCGAGAACCTCGACCCGACCGACAGCGACGACAAGTTCGCGCGCCTCGCCAAGGGCATCGTCACCAACCTCTCCTCGCCCGACATCGTCACCCTGGAGGAGATCCAGGACGACAACGGCGCCACCGACGACGGCACCGTCACGTCCGAGGCGACCCTGACCGAGTTCACCGACGCCATCGTCGCCGCCGGCGGCCCCCGGTACTCCTGGCGCTACATCGCCCCGGTCAACGACAAGGACGGTGGCGAGCCCGGCGGCAACATCCGTCAGGCCTTCCTCTTCAACGCCGAGCGGGTCTCCTTCGTCGACCGCGCCGGCGACGGCGACGCGTCCACCACCGCCGTCTCCGTCGTCAAGGACAAGAAGGGCCAGGCCCACCTCTCCGCCTCCCCCGGCCGCATCGACCCCACCAGCACCGCCTGGGACAACAGCCGCAAGCCCCTCGCCGGCGAGTTCAGGTTCCAGGGCAGGACCGTCTTCGTCATCGCCAACCACTTCAACTCCAAGGGTGGCGACGAGCCGATGCACGGCCGCTACCAGGAGCCCACCCGCTCCTCGGAGACGCAGCGGGGGCTCCAGGCCGAGGAGGAGAACGCCTTCGTCGACACCCTCCTCGCCGCCGACCCCACGGCGCAGATCGTGGCCCTCGGTGACCTCAACGACTACGAGTTCTCCGACGCGGTGAAGACCCTCACCGACGACGGCGACGTCCTCACCGATCTCATCAACACCCTGCCCGTGGACGAGCGTTACAGCTACGTATACGACGGCAACAGCCAGACCCTCGACCACATCCTGACCAGCCCCTCCATCACCCACTACGACTACGACGTCGTCCACATCAACTCCGAGTTCGCCGACCAGGCGAGCGACCACGACCCCCAGGTCGTGCGGATCGACGTGCACGACTGCGGCAAGAAGGCCTACCAGCCCAAGCCGAGCACCGAGAAGTAGCCGGAGCTGTCCGCCACCCAGGCCCTCCACCTGCGCCCTTCCGCCAGGTGGAGGGCCTTCCGCATGCCCCTCGCCCGCGCGCGACCTGAAGGAGCCTGCTCCCGCGGCAACCAACAGCGGCGACGAGCCTGTTCGGCCTGTCGGACATTGTTCGAAAACTCTTGACGCCCCGCTGTACGCCGATTGACACTCTCGCAACACGACGTCACCTCCGCGTAACGCATTCAGCCTTCCTTTCGTCATCAGCCATGTGTCAGCAGGGAATTCTCGACATGACGCACATCGCACGACTTCGCGACCGGGCGATACGTCGGGCGGGCCGGCTCGCCGGACTGACCACCGCCTCGATGCTCCTGGCCATCGCCGGACCCGCCCTTCCCGCACAGGCTGAGGAGGCGGCGCAGGCGGCGCAGACGACCGAAGCCGCGGAGATCACCGACGGCCTGGCCCTGCGGTACAAGCTCGACGCCGACTCCGGCAGCACCGTGACCGACAGCTCCGGAAACGGCCGGAACGGCACGGTCAACGGCACCGCCGACTGGTCGACATCCGGTCAGGGACTCGCCTTCAACGGCTCCGACACCTACATCAAGGTGCCGGACGACGTCATGAAGGGGATGGACTCGATCACCGTCTCCATGGACGTACTGATCGACTCGGCGCAGACCACGCCGTACTTCCTCTACGGCTTCGGCAACTCCAGCGGAAGCAGCGGGAACGGCTATCTGTTCACCACCGGCAACTCCTTCCGCACGTCCGTCGCGACCGGCAACTGGGCGACCGAGCAGACGACGAAGCCGTCCGACTCCCACAACCTGACGCGTGCGGTGTGGAAGCACATCGCCTACACCCAGACCGGCAGCACGGGCCTGCTCTACGAGGACGGCGTCGAGGTGGGCCGCAACACGTCGGTCACCATCACCCCCGGCACGATCGGCTCCGGCAGCACCACGGCCAACTACATCGGCAAGTCCGTCTACTCCGGCGACAAGCTCTTCAAAGGCCGGATCCGCGACTTCCGCGTCTACGACCGGGCGTTGGCCGGCTCGGAGGTCCAGCAACTGGCCCTGCCCGTCGGCACACAGGGCGTCGCCGACGACAAGGCGGCGCTGAGCCTCGGTGACACCGGAGCCGTCACCGCCGACCTGGACCTGCCGAAGACCGGCACGGCGGGCGGCTCCGCGATCAGCTGGGCCAGCGACGACACCTCCGTCGTCTCGGACGCCGGCAAGGTGACCCGCCCGGCCGCCGGTTCACCGGACGGCCACGCCACGCTCACGGCGACCCTGACGAAGGGCACCGTGACCGACACCAGGACTTTTGACGTCACGGTCCTCGCCGCGTTCGACGACACCACCGCCACCCGGCAGGCCGCCGACGCCCTGACCGTCCACAACCTCGACGACGTACGCGGAAACCTCACCCTCCCCACCGACGGCGCCTACGGCACCACCGTCACCTGGTCCTCCGCCGCCCCGGACGTCGTCGCCGCCGACGGCCTGGTGCACCGCCCCGCGCACGGCGACGGCGCCGCCACCGTCGACCTGACCGCCACCGTCACCAAGGGCGAGGCCCACGCGACCCGCGTCCTGACGGCCAAGGTGCCCGAACTTCCCGCCCAGGGAGCCCTCAAGGGCTACATGTTCAGCTACTTCACCGGCGAGGGCACCGCCGACGGCGAGCAGCTCCACTCCGCCCTCAGCAAGGGGAACGACCCGCTGAACTGGCGGGAGTTGAACGACGGCAAGCCGGTCCTCACCTCCACGCTCGGCGAGAAGGGCCTGCGCGACCCGTTCATCATCCGCTCGCCGGAGGGCGACAAGTTCTACCAGATCGCCACCGACCTCAGGATCTACGGCAACGGCGACTGGGACGCCGCCCAGCGCACCGGCAGCAAGTCCATCATGATCTGGGAGTCCACCGACCTGGTCCACTGGACGAACCAGCGACTCGTGAAGATCTCTCCGGACAGCGCGGGCAACACCTGGGCGCCGGAGGCGTTCTACGACGCGAAGCTCGGCGAGTACGTGGTCTTCTGGGCGTCGAAGCTGTACGACAACGAGGCGCACTCCGGCGACACGTACAACCGCATGATGTACGCGACCACCCGGGACTTCTACACCTTCAGCGAGCCCAAGGTGTGGATCGACCGCGGCTACTCGGTCATCGACTCCACGATGATCCAGAACGACGGGACGTACTACCGCCTGTCCAAGGACGAGCGGAACAACACCTCCTCCACCCCCAACAGCAAGTTCATCTTCGAGGAGAAGAGCGACTCGATCCTCGACCCCTCCTGGGACGCGGTCGCCGAGGGCATCGGCAAGGGCGCGATGAGCGCGGCCGAGGGCCCGCTGGTGTTCAAGTCCAACACCGAGGAGAAGTGGTACGCGTTCCTCGACGAGTTCGGGGGCCGGGGCTACCTCCCCTTCGAGACGACGGACCTCGACTCCGGCAACTGGACCCCGGTCACCGACTACGACCTGCCGTCGAAGCCGCGCCACGGCACGGTCCTGCCGGTCACGCGGGCCGAGTACGACCGACTCCTGCGCGCCTACCAGCCCGACCAGCTGGTGGAGAGCGTCGAGAGCGTGAAGGTGAAGACCAGGACCGGTCAGGCGCCGGTCCTGCCGGCCACCGTGATCGCGAAGTACGCCGACGGGGTCGACCGGCCCGTCGCCGTCACCTGGGACGACGTCCCGGCGTCGGCGTACGCCCAGGCCGGGACCTTCACCGTGACCGGCAGCCTGCCGGACGGCACCGCGATCCCGGTCCAGGCCGAGGTCACCGTGTCGGAGGAAGGCGCCGACGTCCCGGCCGACCTGCTCCTGCACTACGACTTCGACGAGACCGGCGGCAACATCGCCCGTGACTCCAGCGGACACGGCTACCACGGCACGTACGTCCACACGCCCGACTTCGGCAGCGGTGTCGAGGGCGGCTCGTTCAAGATGTCCGGCGGTGCCGGCACCTCCAGCACCTCGCCGTACGTGAAGATCCCGAACGGGGTGCTCAAGGACACCGACAGCGTGACCGTGTCGACGTACGCCAGATGGAAGGGCGGCGACGCCTTCCAGTGGCTGTTCGGGCTCGGCCCGGACAGCGACAAGTACCTGTTCGCCACCCCGTCCAACGGCGGCTCAAGCCTCTACTCGGCCATGACGAAGGCGAGTTGGTCGGCGGAGTCGAAGCTGACGG
Source organism: Streptomyces sp. NPDC001315 (assembly GCF_042896175.1). Lineage (NCBI taxonomy): Bacteria > Bacillati > Actinomycetota > Actinomycetes > Kitasatosporales > Streptomycetaceae > Streptomyces > Streptomyces sp. NPDC001315. Next base: position 71,103 of record NZ_JBIAWZ010000001.1, read on the forward strand.
CCGGTTCGCAGCTCACCCCCGGCGAGTGGCGGCACGTCACCGTCACCCTCGACGGCTCGACCGGCACGATGGTCCTCTACGTCGACGGCATCGAGGCGGCGCGCACGACGACCACCATCAAGCCGTCCGAGCTGTACGACGCGAGCAAGGACTACAGCGGCTACATCGGTAAGTCCCTGTACTCGGCCGACCCGTACTTCGGCGGCGAGGTCGACGACTTCCGCATCTACGGCCGCGCCCTGTCGGCCGCGGAGGTCATGGAGCTCAGCGGCAACACGGCGGGCATCGCCAAGGCCACGCAGCCGGGGCTGAAGGTCGACGCGATCATCGACAACGCCGACAGCGAGATCACGCTCCCCATGAAGGAGGGCGCCGATCTCACCTCACTGGCACCTGAGTTCACCCTGGCCCACGGCGCGGCCGTCAGCCCCGCCTCCGGCAGTGTCCAGGACTTCACCAAGCCGGTGACGTACGAGGTGACGGGCTCCGACGGCACGAAGCGCACCTGGACGGTCTCGGCGCTGATCATGAAGAGCCCGGTGCTGCCGGGCCTGAACGCCGACCCGAACATCGTGCGCTTCGGCGACACCTTCTACATGTACCCGACGACCGACGGCTTCGACGGCTGGAGCGGCACGCAGTTCAAGGCGTACTCCTCCACCGACCTGGTCCACTGGACGGACCACGGCGTCATCCTCGACCTGGGACCGGACGTCAGCTGGGCCGACAGCCGGGCCTGGGCGCCGACGATCGCCGAGAAGGACGGGAAGTACTACTTCTACTTCTGCGCCGACGCGAACATCGGCGTCGCGGTCTCCGACTCGCCGACCGGACCGTTCAAGGACGCCCTGGGCGAACCGCTGCTGAAGGCAGGCGACTTCAGCGGCCAGATGATCGACCCGGCGGTCTTCACCGACGACGACGGCCAGTCGTACCTGTACTTCGGCAACGGCCACGCCTACGTCGTGCCGCTGAGCGCCGACATGACGTCCATCGACACCTCGAAGGTCCAGGACATCACGCCGAGCGGCTACAACGAGGGCTCCTTCGTCATCAAGCGCCAGGGCACGTACTACTTCATGTGGTCGGAGAACGACACCCGGGACGAGAACTACCGCGTCGCCTACGCCACCGGCCCCTCCCCGACCGGCCCCTGGACCAAGCAGGGCGTGATCCTCTCCAAGGACCTCTCCCAGGGCATCAAGGGCACCGGCCACCACAGCGTCGTACACGTCCCGAACACCGACGACTGGTACATCGCCTATCACCGCTTCGCCATCCCCGGAGGTGACGGCACCCACCGCGAAACGACCGTCGACAAGCTGGAGTTCGACTCGGACGGCCTGATCAAGCTGGTCGTCCCGACCCTCACCGGCATCGACCCGGTCACCATCGTCCACGCGGGCCCGGACGCCACCGGCACCGAGGGCGACGCGATCTCCCTCACCGGCACCGTCTCCGGAGCCGGCACGCCCAAGTGGACGGTCCAGGAGGGCGCCCCGTGCACCGTCGCGGACCCGGGGGCGGCCCGGACGACCGTCACCTGCGCCGACAACGGCACCTACAAGGTCACCCTGACCGGCGGCCGCAGCACCGACACCGCCACCGTCACGGTCTCCAACGCCGCCCCGTCGATCACCTCCGCGACAGACCCCGGCTCCCCCCTCCCGGTGGGCAGCCCCACGGTCGTCACCGCCTCCTTCGACGACCCGGGCACCGCCGACACCCACACCTGCACGGTCGACTGGAAGGACGGCACCCACCCGGCACCCGGCAAGGTCACCGACTCCGGCTGCCGCGCCGAGCACGTCTACACCGCGGCGGGCATTCACCGCCCGGTGATCACCGTCACCGACGACGACGAAGGCACGGACAGCACGACGCTCCCCGAGCTGATCGCGTACGACCGTGCCGCCGGACCGGCACTCGGTGCCGGCACGATCACCTCTCCGACCGGCGCCTACCCGGCCGAGCCGGGACTGACCGGCAAGGCGGCGTTCGCCTTCGACGTCCAGTACCGGAAGGGGGCCACCACCCCCACCGGAGAGGCCACGTTCGTCTTCGGCCCCGCCCACCTCACGTTCCGCTCCACCGGCTCCGACTGGCTCGTGATCACCGGTGCCCAGGCGGTCTACCAGGGCTCCGGCACGGTCGACGGCAGCGGCGGCTACCAGTTCCGGATCACCGTCACCGACAGCCCGGACACCTTCCACATCAAGATCTGGAAGAGGTCCACCGGCGACGTCCTCTACGGCAACCGCGTCGGCACGAGGACCAGCGGGCCCATCACCATCGGAAACCACCGGCACTAGAACCGCGACACCCCTCACACCGCCGAGCCGCGCCCGTGAACACTCCGGGCCCGGCTCGGCTTTCCGTGTCACCTGACGGTCGCACCCGAAAGCCCGGAAACCCCAGGCACACACAGAGTCCTGGAGACGCTGGTCACTGTGCCGTGGGGGTGCCGTCGTGGATGACGACGATGGCGGAGCACTGCTTGTCGGCGCTTGCGCCTTGCTGCCAGACGCAGATCCGCATGGTGTGGCCGATGTCCGAAATCACGCTGGTGCGTTCGGCGCCGCTCGATGCCGCGAGGCCGACGGTCAGCCCGTCGTCCCGGATCAACTCGGCGTGGCACGTCTCGAAGTAGCTGGTGTTCAGCATCCCGTACAGGTTGCCGGAGCCGGCGTTGTCGAGCCAGGCCGTGCAGCCGCCGGCGGGTCCGGCGGAGACCCCGGAGCCCTTGATCGCGGCAGAGTCATCGCTCATGCTCACGCCCGCGATCGGGTACGCGCTCGGCTCCATGGTCGCGGACGCGCTCGGACGCACGACGGAGGAACCTCCTGCCGCCGACGAGGTGGACGGGGACGAGGGCGGGAGGCCCACCGGTTCAGCGCTGCCGTTCTTCGTGGCGGAGGCTGACGGCGAGGCGCTGGGTGAGCGGGAGGCCGAGGGCGACGCGCCGGTGCCATGGGCACCGGACGCGGAAGTGGACGAGGAGATGGAAGCGGACGCGGAGGCCTCGTTGCCGCGTGCGCTCGTGTGGGATCGGAAGAGCGAGGGGGCGACGAGCACGACACCTCCGACGACCACCGTGACGGCGCAGGCGACGAGCAAAGGGATGAGCACGCGGCGGCGCCCACGCCCCGAGCGTCCCTGCTGAGGGGCGACCATGGCCTCGGCCGCGCCACCGGACTCCGGGGGAACGACCGCACCGTCGGCCACCGCGCCACTCGCCGCCGCAGGGGCCGCGGTACGGGCCGCGGCGGCCATCGTCGCGGCGTCGGGGAAGCGGTCCTCGGGCTTCTTGGCGAGGGCGGTGGCGACGAAGTCACGCACCGGTTGCGGGAAGTCGGCGGGCAGGGCAGGCACCGGCTGCTGGACGTGCTTGACCAGGATCTCGATGGCCCGCTCACCGTCGAAGGGCAGTTTCCCGGTGAGCATCCTGTAGCAGACGACGCCCATCGAGTAGAGATCGGAGGCCGGGGTGGTGCCATGGCCCTCGACCTGCTCGGGGGCGATGTAGAGCGCGGTGCCGACGACGGCGTGCTCGGGGGTGATCTTGGAGGTGGCGAGGTCGCGGGCGAGGCCGAAGTCGGTGACCTTCACTCGGCCGTCGGTGCAGATCAGCAGGTTGGACGGCTTGATGTCACGGTGCACGACCTGCCGCCGGTGCGTGGCGTGCAGCGCCTCGAGCGCTTCGGCGGTGGTGGCCAGCGCCTGCTCGGGTGGCAGCGGCCCGCTCTCCTTGAGGAACTCGTCGAGCGGTCGTCCCTCGACGAGTTCCATGACGATGTAGGCCACCCGGCTTCCGTCGCCGAGGGCGTTCTCGCCGTAGTCGTGGACGTCGACGATGCCGGGATGGTCCAGCGAGGCGAGGATCAGGGCCTCACGACGGAAACGCTTGGCGAACCTGGCGTCGTCGAGCAGCTCCGGGCGCAGGATCTTGACCGCGACCCGGCGTTCGAGGACGGTGTCGTCGGCCCGCCAGACGTCGCCCATGGCGCCGCCGCCGATCCGCTCGGCCAGCGTGTAACGCCCGCCGAGCACGGTGCCCCGATCCCACACACCCGTCCCCCAGATCGCACCCGGTCAACCGCTGTCAACCGGGGGTGCAGTCTGCCAGATTCGGCTGCGGCAAACCAAGAAAGCCCCATCCACGGAACGACGCTGACGAACCGTCACTCAGCTCCGGGGACAAGGCAGCCGGGGCCGTCGTCCGGTCGGCTCGGTGACACGCCGCCCGGCGACGGCACGCCCGGCGGTACCGGCACGGACCCCTCACTCATGCGGTCGAGTCCCAGAAGATCTGCAGGTGCTTCTCCTGGACCAGGTCGAAGCGCAGCGCGAGTGAGACGAGGGCTTCGCGCTTCCAGTCGAGGCGCGGGCTGTCCTGCGTGCCGGTGCGCTCTCGCACCTTGAGCTTGGAGCCCGCCAGGTAGTCGATGTGGAAGTTGACGGCGGACACGGTCAGGTCAGCGCAGCTGGGAAGCGCGCGCAGTCGGCTGACGACCTCGGGGACGCTGGGGATGGCGAGGCTGGACGGGTCGCGCAGCCGGGGCTCGCAGAGGGCGAGCAGCACCAGGAAGTACTTGGCCGTGGGGTCGAGCACGAAGGGCATGAGGGTCAACTCGGCGGAGCGGCTCACGGGAGCCTCCGGTCCCGGGTCGAGGAAGGTGTGACGCGGGGCGAAGACGGTGAACCGGACGAAACCGTCGGTCAACGGCAGCACCACGCGGGAGAGTTCGAACGGGATGGGCGCGCCCATGCGGCGCGGGGCGACCTTCACGTACTCGCCGCCGCCCTCCAGGTTCTCCACCACGTACGTGGTGCGCGGGCTGAAGTTGGTCAGCCGCCAGTGGTCGTCGCTCGCGGTGAGTTCCCCCGCGTAGCGGGACACACCCTCGCCGAAGAGGGGGATGTCGACCGGCCGTTCTCCGGCCCCGCGCCCGAACGTGGCCGTCTGCCCCGGTCCCAGGGCGAGCTGCCGGGGCCGGCCGTGCCGCACGGCAGCCGCCCCCGGAGGTTCCGGGAGTTGAACGATGACCGTCTCCATGCTGCTCGCCCCATGTCGTCCACGTCATCCGCCCGAGATCGCGGAGACCCTGAGAGCCCTCAGGTTACGTGGGGCGACGGGCGGCAGCAGAGTCGTCGACGTACTCGACGTCCTCGTCGCAGTCGTCGCAGTCGTCGCAGTCGTCGACGTAATGGAGGCATCCCGCATGACAGACGCCACGCAGGATCCTGGGCAGCCGACCGCCGCACCACAGCGGGCCATCCGGGAGACGAAGCCGGAGCTTCCCACCTGGCAACAAACCCCGCGGGCCACACCACCCCCCATGGGACGACCGGCATCTCTCAAGACACCGGCTCTCAGGGCGCCGACCTTCAAGTCTCCAGCAGGGACTGCCCAGTTGACCGCACCCGCCCCGGCCAAGCCGAACGGTCCCGGCACCAGCGGCGGTCCGAGCATCTCGACCGGATCGCCTTCGCCTCTTCAGGCGCCCGCGCCGCGGCCTCCCCGCACTCGGGGTCGCATCGGACCGACGCTACGTCGATGGCGCCTGCCGCTCGTCGCCGTGCTGCCCTGCCTCACGCTGGCCGGCGTCGGCTGGTGGTGCTGGCCCAGCCAATCCGCCCCGGTCCCACTGCACTTGGTCGCCGGGACGGTGCACGCCGCGCTGCTCACTCCGGACGAGGCGAGCCGGCTGACAGGGATGTCCCTCACCTCCGGCTCCGGGGCGAGCAAGCCCGCTCCAGCCCTGGCCGCCGATCCATCGAGCTGCGCCATCGCAGTCGGGCCGACCACCCGAGCAGTCTTCGGCAAGGACTGGACAGCCTTCCTGTCCGCCACCTACCAGGACGCCGGAGGACTCGGCAACTACACGATGACCCAGGTCGTCGGCGTCTATCCCGATCGTGAGAAGGCCGGTGCTCTCCTGCGTACGCTGACCGCAGGGCTTCGTTCCTGCTCGTCGGCCGTCCGCACCGACCAGGACGGCCGCGGCTCCAAGTGGACCTATCGCATCGACGGCACCACCTCGAACAGCGTCTCCTGGACAGCCACCCAGGACGGCGGCAACGGCTGGGCCTGCTATCGCCAGGCACAGCTCAAGGGCAAGTCGCTCCTACAAGTGGGGATCTGTGAGGCAGGCGACGGGCGGTCGACCGTCCAGGCGCTCACCCGGCGGATCGCTGCCGAGGTGCGCGGATGAACACCGGAGGTGAGAGGACCCACCGCACATCCCGGTCCCGTCGGAACAGCGGACGCCACGCTGTCGTGCCGGCTCTCACGGCGCTGCTCGTGCCGGTCCTCAGCGCGGGCCCGGCAGCGGCCGCGACCTCGACGATGCCCCGCACGGCAACCGCGCCGGCGAGTACCGAGGTTCCCGCACCAGTCTCCGTGAGCGGCGGCCTTCCCTCCGACATCGTCTTGAAGGACGTCATCCCCTACAACGACAAGGTCAAAGATCTCGAGCGACGCAAGACGGAACTGACCACCGAGAAGCAGTCACTCACCAAAAAGGCGGCCAAGGTCAACTCGCGGACCGACACGTACAACGCCAAGGACGCCGCCTGCGCTGCCCGGGTGAAAGCCCACAACAGCAAGATGGACGCCTACGAGGCGAAGGTGGATGCCTGGAACTCCACCTCGCACGACTACGTGGTGCCCGATCAGCAGGCCGCGTACGAAGCGGCCGTGGCCGAGAAGGAAAAGCTCGACGCCGAGGGCGTCGCGCTGCACCAGGAGACGGCATCGATCAATGCGGAGCAGCAGCAGCTCGACGCCGAGGAAGCCCAACTCGGCGTCGAGCAGGCCAGGTTGACCACGGACATGGCCGACCACAACGCACAGGTCGCGACCTGGAGGTCCGACCAGCAGCAGGTGGAGAGGCAGCATCAGCAACTGCTCGTGGAGATCGCGACCGCGCTCCAGGACCAGCTCGACACCCCACCGACGCAAGCCACGTCCATGGCCCGGGGCGGAGACGCGACCGGGCCCCTGGAGCCCACCGCCCAGGCAGCCCAGGCCCCCGGCGGCGATGCCACCTCACGGGCCGGCCAGGTCGCCTCCATCAGCTACTACGCGGTGAAGAACAAAGTCCCCGTGAAATTCCAGCCCGTCGTGGCACAGCTCTCGCCGAGCACGATTTCGAAGCAGTCGGCATCGGCCGCCGCACAGTTGGCACCCACCGCCACCTACGACGGCCTGCTGCCCGAGGAAAACGGCCACTACAAGGCCATCGAAATCCAGACCAGCACCGCCAACACCTCCCAAGAAAGGATCGCCTTCAACAAGGCCCTCGCCCACGGCGGCCAGGCCACCGCGAGGCTCGACGGCCGCCCGGTCGTCATAGACGGGACCGTGACTGTCCCAGCCGACGGCGCAACACCTCGCGCTTTCACTCCCAGCGTGTTGAGGGCGTTGCGGGCAAGCCTGAGCAGTCCCGCCCGGGGCAACAATGAGATCGATGACTTCGAATGCGATACCCCTCAGGCCGAGAGAACCATATACCAGCCCCTCAACAAGGGAAGGTCGACAGGCGTAGTCGCCCTGATCTGCCCGCAAGACGTGAAGACTCCGGGATCAAAGCGTGATGACAGCGCCTCGGTTTACGTCCAGGGATACCGGAGCAATCTCGGACTGCACCGGACGCACATATTCGCGGACACCTTCCATGGGGAGTGGCGGCGGGAGAACCTCTTCCCTGGGTACAGCCGCATGAATCTGAGCGGAATGAAGCGATGCGAGAACGCCATGAAGAAGTCTGCACTGAAAGGACCGGTCCTGTACTCCGGACAGGTGGACAACTCCAGCGGAGACATACCCAACGGAATCAATATGACCGCCTTCACTCCCACCGGAATGCTCTTCAATGCCTACGTCGCGAACACCAAGGGCTGGCAGGTGACCTGCTGATGACCGTAAGAAACCTGGAGGCCGCCCTCCCGGGCCTGTCCCGACAACGCCGGCCTGCGGCTCTGTCCCTCGACTGGGCAACGCTGGAGTCCGAGCTGGAATTCCGTTTCCCTACGGACTTCAAGGAACTTGCAGAGTTCTATCCAGAGTTCTCACTCTGCGATTTCCTGTCAGTGCTCGCGCCGAGGCCGACGATGGAGCAGGAATTCATCGAGGAAGCTCGAGACCTCCTTACAGTACTCCAAGACAATCACGATTGCGGAGTAGCGGAGTTCCTTCCCCACCCCAACGAAGGCGGTCTCTTTCCATGGGGGATGTCGACCTCTGGAGATGTTTACTACTGGAAGGTTCACCGGGGACAGGATTCGGGGATCGTAACAGGTAGCCGCGCGGACATATTCTGGGAATTCGAGGGCAGTCTCACCGATTTCCTCGCGGGGTGGCTTGACGGATCATTGCTGCCGGACGATCAGCCGACAGCCGAACAGCTGGGCGGCCCTCACTTCCGTCTGACCTCGACCCGCGAGCAGTGAGGCGTCGTTTTCTTTTCCGCGGACCCAACTGAAATTGCCGCGATCAATCACGAGCGAGAACTGAGGAGGCGTATCCGGATGTCCGAGACAAAAGGCGTACTGCTGCCGGCCTACGTACTGGCCGACGAGTCGGGCTCGATGAGTCCGTACCTGGAGGAACTGTCCGACGGACTGGTGTCGTTGTGCGAGGGACTTCGCGCGGAGCCGATGGTCGCGGCGAAGCTGCGGCTGGCGGTGCTGGGGTTCTCCGACGACGTGCAGGTGCGGCTCGCCGTGGCCGACATGCGTACCGAGGGCACCCTGCCCCGGATGGAGATCCGTGGACTCACGAACTACAAGGCCGTGTTCGAGGATCTGCTGCATCGGATTCCCGCCGATGTGCAGTGGCTGCGCGGCGAGGGATACAAGGTGCACCGCCCCGTGGTGTTCCTCCTGAGCGACGGGCAGCCCACCGACGGCGGGTCCTGGCGCGGCCCCCACGCCGCGCTGACCGACAAGTCCCAGACGCCGACGGCACCGAACATCATCGCCTGCGGCATGGGCGACGCCCGGGCCGACACCATGCTCGAAGTGGCGACCCGCCCCGAATTCGCCTTCGTCGCGAAGGCCGGGACCGACATCGGCCAGGCCATCTCCGAGTTCTTCCATTCGCTGACCGCCAGCCTGGTCGCCTCCGGGCAGGCGCTGAACTCGGCGAGCCCGCAGCTCGTGGTCAACCGGCCGGACCAGTTCACCATGGCGATCGACGAGGTGTGACCGTGAACATGCCCCCGGAGAACGCCCTCGCGCCCGCTGGAACACAGAAGGCATCAGCCCCGGCGCACCCCACGCACCCCGCGCCCTGGCACCGGATCGTGATCGGAACCCCGGGGCCGGAGTTCGAGGCGCTGCCCCCTGGCCAGTACGACTTCGACTTCCCGGACACCGAATGCGACGGCTGGTCGACCACGGAGCTGGCCATGCGGTTCGCCTCGGTGCGCGGTGCCAAGCACCGCTACTACCGGCAACCGCGACAGGACGCCGCACGAGCGGCGGTACACACCGCCACCGGCAGCATCGTCTTCGCGGTCGCCGACGGCGTTTCCAGTGCGTCCAGTTCCGAGCAGGGCGCCGTAGCGGCCTGTCAGGCAGCCCTGGATCGGCTGCTCCACCTGCTCGACCGGCCTGGAGAACTCATCGACCTGCGTGACGTGGCCTGCCACGCGGCCGATCGACTGCGTGAGCTGACGCGGTGGCGCCTCGGCGGACGGGACCCGGAGTTCAGCGAGGTGGCCGGCCTGTACGCGACGACGCTGGTGGCGGGCGTGGTCCGCCCTCAACCCGGTGGGCCTCTGGTCGAGCTGTGCCGCATCGGGGATTCGGGAGCATGGACCCTGGACCGCTCGCGCGGACAGTTCCTGCCCCTGTTCCCCACCAAGACGGGGTCGGACGTCCTCCTGGTGTCCAGCACGGTGACGCCCCTGCCCCACGTGCCCGATCCGCTCGAGCAGACCAGCAGGCGCCTTTCCTCCCACGAGGCGCTGCTGATCGGAACCGACGGCTTCGCCGACCCGCTCGGCGACGGCGACGGCCAGGTCGGCTCCCTCTTCGCCCGTCACCTCGCGCACCCGCCGCCACCCCTGTGGTTCGCGCAGTTGCTGGACTTCTCCCGGGAGACCTTCGACGACGACAGGACCCTGTTGACGATCTGGCCCACGACATCTGAGGGACAGTGGTGAACTCCCCGCGAACCCCCATGGTCGAACATCACGAGCTCGCCCTGGGAAAGCAGTTGGGCCAGGGCGGCCAGGGCACGGTCTACGAGGTCACGAACCGGAAGATCAACGAGGCGGCGGGCGACGGCTGGGACGTGGTCTACAAGGAGTACGGTCCTGCCGTACTGCCCGCCCTGCGCGCGGACGCGCTCGCGTCGAGAGCCGAGCTGATCGGCGGGTTGAACGCGGCGGACGCCAAGTGGCTGTGCGAGAGGACCGCTTGGCCCGCGGCCGTGGTCCAACGTCAGGGGCACACCTGCGGGTTCCTCATGCGGGCCGTTCCCGAGCGCTTCCGGTTCGCGTTCCAGAACCTCGGCGGAGCGAGCGGAACCCAGCGACTCGCCACCGTGGAGTATCTCCTCAACGACGACGCCTACGTGGCCGGCATCGGCCTGACCATCAGCAGCCGGGACCGTCTGGCCATCCTGGGCGACCTGGCCACGACGCTCAGCCGGCTCCACCGCCTCGGCATCACCGTCGGAGACCTCTCCCCGAAGAACCTGCTGTTCGCCACCGCCCCGCACGCCGAGTGCTTCCTCATCGACGCCGATGCCATGCGTCTTCGGGGCGTCACCGTCCTCCCCCAGGCCGAGACTCCCGACTGGCAGATCCCCGACGGAGAGGAGAAGGCGACCCGCGCCAGCGACGTCTACAAGCTCGCCCTGCTCGCCGTACGCCTCATCGCCCGTGACCAGACCGCCACCGACCCCGCCGCGCTGGCACCCGTCGGCCCGGCACTCATCGACCTGGCCCACAGCAGCCTCGATCCCGACCCGACCGGGCGTCCGACTCCGGCTCTGTGGGCGGAAACCCTCGCAGCCGCCGCCACGACAGCATCGACCGCTCCTGCATCGGCGCCGGCCGGACCCGGCCCCGGGGCAGCGTCGGCGCCGGTTCGACAAACCCGGCGAACGCGGCAAAATCGGCGCACTCCGGGCAGTCCCCTGCCGGGAGGGGCCGCCGCCCCGGGCAGGAAACCAGCCAAAACCGGAGCCGGATTCGCCGCGAGCGTCGCGGTCGTACTCGTCGCGCTTCTCGCTCTCGCCGCCACGCACTCCAACCAGTCCGATTCCGGGACGGCTTCCGGGTCCGTCACCCCGGCTGTGTCGGATTTCCCGGCCGTGCCCGACTCCCTGCCCACCGACCCCGCGACCACGGACCCCGACCCCGTAGACCCCGACCCCGCGACCTCTGAACCCGCGATCTCTGAACCCGATACACCGTCGGAATCCCCGACCCCCGACGCCATCGCCGACGCCGAGGTCGGGTCCTGTTTCCACGACGACGGGACCAGCGACGACCCCGACCTCGTCGCGACCGACTGCACGGACGGGGCGTTCAAGGTCGTGCGGATCTACTCCGACACGACCGACCTGTCCAGCTGCGACAACGTCACCGACAACGACGAGAGCGTGTCCTCCGCACGCAACGACCTCGTGCTGTGTCTGAGCTATCAGAGTCCCGGCGGCACCGCCTACCACGCCCACCAGGGTGACTGCGTCTACGGCTCCAGCGGCACCGGCCCATGGAGCACCCAAACCTGCCAGACCGGGAACTTCAAGGTCCTGGCCACCTACAGAGGCACCAGCGACGACTCGAAGTGCAACTCCTGGCCGCACTACAACCAGTGGAAGCACTTCGGGGTCGCAAGCGACTCAGGACTCGACGTGCTGCTCTGCCTGTCCATGAACTACCCCGACGACGCCGGATACGCGACGAAGAACGAATGCCTCCTCAAGTCCGGCAGCGGCCAGAACGTGACCTTCACCAACGTCGGCTCCTGCGCCGCCTCGAACGTGGTGGTCAACGGGCGCACCAGCCGATACGACGCCGGCGCCTTCTGCGGAAACTACGGCTGGACCACGTGGAAGCCCTCGGACTATCCGTCTCTCGCCTACACGGTGTGCTGGCGATGGAAGTAAGTCCCCGACGCATCGCGCACACCGGCCGCGGCAGCACGCGCGCCGAGTCTCTGGTAGGCCCATACGGTCCGGTTACTCAGCGTGAGCAACTCATTGCCATGCGCACGGCGGGCCGCACGCGATGATCGTTCGCCCTTCGGGTCGGCAGCGGGCCCGCGACGGGCCGGCCGGCGGTCTCCAAGGACGACGAAAGCCCCGCGCGACGCGAGGCTGACGGGCTCTCGCAGGTAGAAACGGTTCTCCTGGGAGAGGTGTGGTGGGGCGGGTGGGACTCGAACCCACGGCCGACGGATTATGAGTCCGCTGCTCTAACCGGCTGAGCTACCGCCCCGTACGGCGTGTCGCGTACATGTGTGCGCGCCGTCTGCCGCAGCATAGCCGCTCATACGATCTCCTGCTTCGTATGGTCGACTTCGCATGACCATGAGGACCGCGCTGCCGCCTGCGCGGTTCCCCCGAACATGAAAAAGGACCCCTGAGGGGTCCTCGTTCAGCATGCTCCCCCGACTGGACTCGAACCAGTAACCTGCCGGTTAACAGCCGGCTGCTCTGCCAATTGAGCTACGGAGGACCGAGCTCCCCCGACTGGACTCGAACCAGTAACCTGCCGGTTAACAGCCGGCTGCTCTGCCAATTGAGCTACGGAGGAATGCCTCGTTGCATCGAACGTACCTACCTGGGTATTCGCCAGGGGGCGTGCGCTCGCTGCGACACATACATTAGCGCAAGCAGGGGGGTGCTTCGCCAATCGGTTCCCCGTGGCCCCGATGCCGCGCCAAAGACCTACGCAAGGGAAGGGCGGTCGCCATGCGCTACCGGCTCACGTTCGTCGCCGGACTCGTCCTGGGTTACGTGCTGGGCACGCGCGCCGGGCGCGAGCGCTACGAGCAGCTGAAGAAGTCCGCACGTCAGGTCGCGCAGAACCCCGCCGTGCGCAACACCGCGGAGTCGGCCGCCCAGCAGGGCCGCCAGTTCGCGGGCAAGGCGTACCACGCGGTGAGCGCGAAGGTGGGCGAGCGGATGCCCGACTCGGTCACGGACCGGGTCCGCACGCTGCGGGCGCGGAACACCGACGGAGCGGGCGCGGACGACTGGGGCACCAGCAACACGTAACGCAGGTCACAGGGATGGGTGCCGGGCATCACACGAACCTGCGGCATCCCTGAGGCTCCACCCGGCACGGCCACCTCTCCCGGTGCGGCAGAATTTGGCCATGGGGATAGTCGCCGGGTTGGACAGTGCGCCCGATTTCACTCGTATCGTCGTCTGCGACGCGGACACGGGAGCCGTGCTCAGGCAGGGCTATGCGCCGCATCCGGTGGAGGGCGGCGAGAGCGGCGGGCGGCCGGCCGACGTCGATCCGCAGGCCTGGCTGCTGTCCCTGGGCGAAGCCGCGGGCGGTGGGCTCCTCGAAGGCGTGCAGGCCATCGGCGTGTCCGCGCAGCAGAACGCGATCGTGCCGCTGGACGCACAGGGCAACACCGTGCGTCCGGCGCTGGTCGGCGGCGACAAGCGGGCGCAGGTCGCCGCGGCCGACCTGGTGGACGCCCTCGGCGGGCGTGAGGCGTGGGCGCAGGCGGTGGGCTGTGTGCCGCAGGCCGCGCAGCCGGTGACCAAGCTGCGCTGGCTGGCCCGCAACGAGCCCGACAACGCGCTGCGCACCGCCGTCCTGCTCCAGGCCCACGACTGGCTGGTGTGGCAGCTGCTCGGGCGGCCGGTGCGCCGGACCACCGACCGGGGCGGGGCCTCCGGCACCGGGTACTGGTCGGCCGCCACCGGCGGCTACCGGCCCGACCTGATCGAGCTGGCGCTCGGTCACCAGGCCATGCTGCCCGAGGTGATCGGGCCGTCCGACGCGGCCGGTACGACTCCGGAGGGGCTGCTGATCTCCGCCGGGACCGGCGAGACCATGGCCGCCGCCTTCGGGCTCGGCCTCGGGCTCGGCGACGCCGTCGTGTCGCTGGGGGCCTCCGGCTCGGTGATGGCCGTCCACCCCGAGGCGCTGGTCGACCAGAGCGGGATGATCACCTCTTTGGCCGACGCGACCGGCATGCATCTGCCGGTCGTCACCACCCTGAACGCCGTACGCGCCCTGCGCGGCACCGCCGAACTGCTCGGCCTCGCCGATCTGGAGGGCCTGTCCGACCTGGCGATGAAGTCGACTCCGGGGTCCCACGGCCTGGTGCTGCTGCCCTACCTGGAGGGTGAGCGGACGCCGAACCTGCCGCACACCGCCGGGACCCTGGCGGGTCTCAGGCGCGAGTCGATGCGGCCCGAGCACCTGGCGCGGGCCGCGTTCGAGGGCATGCTGTGCGGGCTCGCGGACGCGCTCGACGTGCTGCGCGGCCGGGGTGTGGAGGTGCGGCGGGTCTTCCTGCTGGGCGCGGCGGCCGAGCTGCCCGCCGTGCAGGCCGCGGCGCCCGGGCTGTTCGGCGCGCAGGTCGTGGTGCCGCAGCCCGCGGACTACGCGGCGATCGGCGCCGCCCGGCAGGCCGCCTGGGCACTCGGCGTGTCCCAGGGCACCCTCGACCCGCGTACCCCGCCCGCCTGGCAGGGCGCGGCCGCGCAGGTCCTGGAGCCCGGCGAGGAGCTGGCGGTGGGACAGGCGGTGCGCCAGCAGTACGTGTCGGTGCGGGAGCAGACCCATCCGGGGGCATTCCGCCCATAAGTGCACCGTTGGCTTAATCGGTTGAGGTAACACCGGTGGCGTGCCCGACGATAGGGGCCAGGGGCAACCGTCCGCCCCTACTGCCGACTCCGAGAGACGTAGCGTGCTCATACGACTTCTGCGGACCTATCTCAGGCCCTACAGGAAACCCATCGCTCTACTGGTGCTGCTGCAGTTCCTGCAGACCTGCGCGACCCTCTACCTGCCCACGCTGAACGCGCACATCATCGACAGGGGCGTCGTCGAGGGGGACACCGGATACATCCTGTCCTCCGGCGGCCTGATGATCGGCATCTCGCTGGCGCAGGTCGTGTGCAACATCGGCGCCGTGTACTACGGCGCCCGGACCGCCTCGGCGCTCGGCCGGGACATGCGCGCCGGCGTCTTCGACCGGGTGCAGTCCTTCTCCGCCCGGGAGGTCGGCCAGTTCGGCGCGCCCTCGCTGATCACCCGTACGACCAACGACGTCCAGCAGATCCAGATGCTGGCCCTGATGACGTTCACGCTGATGGTGTCGGCGCCCATCATGTGTGTGGGCGGCATCGTCCTGGCGCTCGGCCTGGACGTGCCGCTGTCCGGGGTGCTGGTCGCCGTCGTG
Source organism: Streptomyces sp. NPDC001315 (assembly GCF_042896175.1). Classification (NCBI taxonomy): domain Bacteria; kingdom Bacillati; phylum Actinomycetota; class Actinomycetes; order Kitasatosporales; family Streptomycetaceae; genus Streptomyces; species Streptomyces sp. NPDC001315. Next base: position 86,499 of record NZ_JBIAWZ010000001.1, read on the forward strand.
CCGACCCTGGGCGTCTGCGTGACGCTGATCGTACGGCGGCTGCGGCCGCTGTTCCGCTCCATGCAGGTGCGCCTCGACACGGTGAACCGGGTGCTGCGCGAGCAGATCACCGGCAACCGGGTCATCCGCGCCTTCGTCCGGGACGAGTACGAGCAGCAGCGGTTCCGGAAGGCCAACACCGATCTCACCGACATCTCGCTGAAGACCGGTAACCTGCTCGCGCTGATGTTCCCGGTGGTCATGACGACGGTGAACCTGTCGTCGATCGCCGTGGTGTGGTTCGGCGCGCACCGCATCGACAGCAACGGGATGCAGATCGGTGACCTGACCGCCTTCCTCGCCTACCTCATGCAGATCGTCATGTCCGTGATGATGGCCACCTTCATGTTCATGATGGTGCCGCGCGCGGAGGTGTGCGCCGAGCGCGTCCAGGAGGTCCTGGACACCTCGTCGTCCGTGGTTCCGCCGGTGGCGCCGGTCACCGAGCTGCGCCGGCACGGGCATCTGGAGATCCGCGGGGCCGGCTTCCGCTATCCCGGTGCCGAGGAGCCCGTGCTCAAGGCCATCGACCTCGTGGCGCGGCCCGGTGAGGTGACCGCCGTCATCGGCTCGACCGGCAGCGGCAAGTCCACGCTGCTCGGGCTGGTCCCTCGGCTGTTCGACGCGACCGACGGCGAGGTGCTCGTCGACGGGGTGGAGGTGTCGGACATCGATCCGGTGGTCCTCGCCAGGACCGTCGGGCTCGTGCCGCAGAAGCCGTATCTCTTCGCGGGCACGGTGGCGACCAACCTGCGGTACGGCAACCCGGACGCCACGGACGAGGAGTTGTGGCACGCCCTGGAGGTGGCGCAGGCCAAGGACTTCGTCGGCAGGCTCGAGAACGGGCTCGACTCCCCCATCGCCCAGGGCGGCACCAACGTCTCCGGCGGTCAGCGGCAGCGGCTCGCCATCGCCCGTACGCTCGTGCAGCGGCCGGAGATCTACCTCTTCGACGACTCCTTCTCCGCACTCGACTACGCCACCGACGCGGCCCTGCGGGCAGCGCTCGGGCAGGAGACGGCCGAGGCGACCGTGGTGATCGTCGCCCAGCGGGTGGCCACCATCCGCGACGCCGACCGGATCATCGTCCTCGACGAGGGACGGGTCGTCGGCACGGGCACGCACCGCGAGCTGATGGCGGACAACGAGACCTACCGGGAGATCGTGCTCTCCCAGCTCACGGAAGCGGAGGCTGCCTGATGGCCGGGCCTATGGGGCGGATGGCGGCCGGCAGCGGCCCGGACAGCCGCTCGCTGGACTTCAAGGTGTCGGGCAGGCGGCTCATCGCCAACTTCAAGCCCGAGCGGCTCACGATCTACGCGCTGCTGACGTGCGTGGTGGTGAGCGTGGCCCTCAGCGTGATCGGCCCGAAGATCCTCGGCAAGGCCACCGACCTGGTCTTCGCGGGGATCATCGGCCGGCAGATGCCGGCCGGGGCCACCAAGGAGCAGGTGCTGCAGTCGATGCGCGAGCGGGGTGACGGCTCCGTCGCCGACATGCTGCGCAGCACGGACTTCACCCCGGGCCAGGGCATCGACTTCGGCGCCGTCGGGAACGTACTGCTGCTCGCGCTGGCGACGTTCCTCGTCGCCGGCGTGCTGATGGCGTTCGCGACGCGGCTGGTGAACCGGGCGGTCAACCGGACCATGTTCCGGCTGCGCGAGGACGTGCAGACGAAGCTGTCGCGGCTGCCGCTGTCGTACTTCGACAAGCGGCAGCGCGGTGAGGTGCTCAGCCGGGCCACGAACGACATCGACAACATCGGGCAGACGCTCCAGCAGTCGATGGGCCAGCTCATCAACTCGCTGCTGACGATCATCGGTGTGCTGGCGATGATGTTCTGGGTGTCGTGGCTGCTGGCGCTGGTCGCGCTGGTGACCGTGCCGCTGTCGTTCGTCGTGGCCACGCGCGTGGGCAAGCGGTCGCAGCCGCACTTCGTGCAGCAGTGGCGCTCCACCGGCAAGCTGAACGCGCACATCGAGGAGATGTACACCGGGCACACGCTGGTGAAGGTGTTCGGCCGGCAGGAGGAGTCGGCGAAGCAGTTCGCCGAGCAGAACGACGCGCTGTACGAGGCGGGGTTCAAGGCGCAGTTCAACAGCGGGATCATGCAGCCGCTGATGATGTTCGTCTCGAACCTCAACTACGTGCTGGTGGCCGTCGTGGGCGGTCTGCGGGTCGCCTCCGGCTCGCTGTCGATCGGTGACGTGCAGGCCTTCATCCAGTACTCGCGCCAGTTCTCGATGCCGCTGACGCAGGTCGCGTCGATGGCGAACCTGGTGCAGTCGGGTGTCGCGTCCGCCGAGCGGATCTTCGAACTCCTCGACGCGGAGGAGCAGGAGGCCGACCCGATGCCGGGCGCCAGGCCCGAGGAGCTGCGCGGGCGGGTCGCGCTGGAGCACGTGTCGTTCCGCTACGACCCCGAGAAGCCGCTCATCGAGGATCTGTCGCTCAAGGTCGAACCTGGGCACACGGTCGCCATCGTCGGCCCGACCGGCGCCGGCAAGACCACGCTGGTCAACCTGCTCATGCGGTTCTACGACGTCACCGGCGGGCGCATCACCCTCGACGGCGTCGACATCGCGCGGATGTCCCGGGACGAGCTGCGTGCCGGGATCGGCATGGTGCTCCAGGACACCTGGCTGTTCGGCGGCACGATCGCCGAGAACATCGCGTACGGCGCCGCTCGGGACGTCACCCGCGGGGAGATCGAGGAGGCGGCGCGCGCCGCGCACGCGGACCGGTTCGTGCGGACGCTGCCCGACGGCTACGACACCGTGATCGACGACGAGGGCAGCGGCGTCAGCGCCGGCGAGAAGCAGCTCATCACCATCGCGCGGGCGTTCCTGTCCGACCCGGTGATCCTGGTGCTGGACGAGGCGACGAGTTCCGTCGACACCCGCACGGAGGTGCTGATCCAGAAGGCGATGGCGAAGCTGGCGCACGGGCGTACGTCGTTCGTCATCGCGCACCGGCTGTCGACGATCCGGGACGCCGACACGATCCTGGTGATGGAGAACGGGTCGATCGTGGAGCAGGGCGCGCACGCCGAACTGCTCGCGGCGGACGGGGCGTACGCGCGGCTGTACAAGGCGCAGTTCGCGCAGGCCGTGGCCGAGGTCGACTGAGGTACTCGGCTCGAGGCCCGGGGGCCGCTCACCCGAGGTGAGCGGCCCTCAGTCCAGGTAGCCCCTCAGCTGGTCCGCGAAGGCGTGGTCGCGGAGCTTGTTCAGCGTCTTGGACTCGATCTGGCGGATGCGTTCCCGGGTCACCCCGAAGATGCGCCCTATCTCCTCCAGCGTGCGCGGGCGGCCGTCGGCGAGGCCGTAGCGCAGCTGCACGACCTTCCGCTCGCGTTCGCCGAGCGTGGAGAGCACCGCTTCCAGATGCTCCCTGAGCAGGAGGAACGCCGCCGACTCCACCGGTGAGGCCGCGTCGCCGTCCTCGATGAGGTCACCGAGGGCCACGTCGTCCTCCTCGCCGACGGGGGCGTGCAGGGAGACCGGTTCCTGGGCCAGTCGCTGCACCTCGCGGACCCGCTCGGGCGGCAGCTCGAGGTGGTCGGCGACCTCTTCCGGGGTCGGCTCGTAGCCGCGTTCCTGGAGCATGCGGCGCTGGACGCGGACGACGCGGTTGATCAGCTCGACGACGTGGACCGGGACGCGGATGGTGCGGGCCTGGTCGGCGAGGGCGCGGGACATGGCCTGGCGGATCCACCAGGTGGCGTAGGTGGAGAACTTGTAGCCGCGGGCGTAGTCGAACTTCTCGACGGCCCTGATCAGGCCCAGGTTTCCTTCCTGGACCAGGTCGAGCATGGTCAGGCCGCGGCCGACGTACCGTTTGGCGACGGAGACGACGAGCCGCAGGTTGGCCTCGATGAGGCGGCGCTTGGCCATCCGGCCCCGCACGACCAGCCGGTCCAGGTCCAGGGCCAACTGGCTGTCCAGGTCGGGGGTGTTGAGCAGCTTCTCCTCGGCGAACAGTCCGGCCTCGACCCGGCGGGCGAGTTCGACCTCCTCGGCCGCGGTGAGCAGCGGGATCCGGCCGATCTCGCGCAGGTACTGGCGGAACAGGTCCGAGGACGGGCCGGAGGTGTCGGCGCGGGTGGGGGGCGGGTCGACGGGCTCGGGGGCCTCGTCGTGCGCGAGCTCCTCGGCGGGAGGCTCCGTGGCGGGTTCGGGCGGGCCCTCGGGCTCCGCCTCGGGGTGGTGCACGACACGGTTCTGCGGGGGCACGGCGACGAGTACGTCGGTCTCCGCGTCCGGCTCGATGCCGTCCGGGCTGCCGTCCGTACCGTCGTCCCTGCTGTCGTTCTTACTGCGGTGCGTACGTGCGTCGGTCTGGGTCAGGGTCTGGGTCTGCACGGGGGCGACCTCCAGGATGATCGCTGCTGAGGTGTGCGGCAGCGGTACTTCGGGGGCGGAGTCGGCGGCCTCGCCGCTGTCCGTCCCGTACGCGATGAGCGGAACCGCGGGGGTGTGGGACCCGCTGGGGACGGATCGGCCGCGCTCCGAGGACTCAGGCACCGGAACCCAGTGTGGAGTACGACACATCGCCGCCACGAGGGGCGTGCGGTGACTTTTTGCGTCCGGTCCGTGACCGGTGGGTGATGCCGGCCGCCTCAGAGGGCGGCGGCACCCTGCTCACGCAGTGCCTGGTCGTACTGCTGGAGGATCCAGAGTTCGTTCTGCACGGCGGTCAGTTGGGCGGGGTCGCTGTGGGAGCCGAGGCGGGTGAGGGTGGACTGGATGTCGCGGATACGGCGCTCGACGGCCCGGCGGCGCACGGTCACGAGCTGTTCGCCCGCGTAGTTCTCGTCCACCGTCCTGCGCATGATCGCCTCGACCGCCAGCTCCGTGACCATCGCGCGGACGGTGTCGTCGGGGGCGGCCTCACGGACCCGGACCAGGTACTCCTGCCCGTCCTGCATCCCGTACTCCGCGCCGCCCGCCTCCATGACGGCCTGGCGTACGGCGGCGTAGGGCGCGGCGGTGAACTCGTCGATGCCGTACGCGTCGAAGGCCGGGGAGACCAGCTCCGGGCGCTGGAGGGCGAGCTTGAGGAGCTCGCGTTCGGTGGCGTAGACGGGGTTGCGGAGGTTGAGGGCCGGGCCGCCGGCGGTGGGGCGCGGGGCGGCGTCGTACGGCTGTGCGCCGCCGCGGGCGGGGACCGGGGCGCCCTTGCCGCCGCGGTCGCGGGCCCAACGGGCCAGCTGTGCCACCCGCTTGACCACGAACTGGGTGTCCAGGATGCCGAGCATGCCGGCCAGCTGGACGGCGACCTCGTGCTGGGCGCCGGAGTTCTTGATGCGGGCGACGATCGGGGCGGCCTCGTCGAGGGCGGCGGCGCGGCCCGCGGGGGTGTCGAGGTCGTAGCGCACGACGATCTGGCGCAGCGCGAACTCGAAGAGCGGGGTGCGCGGTTCGACCAGGTCGGCGACGGCCTCGTCGCCCTTGGCGAGCCGCAGCTCGCACGGGTCCATGTTGTCCGGCGCGATCGCGATGTACGTCTCGGCGGCGAACTTCTGGTCGTCCTCGAAGGCGCGCAGGGCCGCCTTCTGGCCGGCCGCGTCGCCGTCGAAGGTGAAGATCACGCGCGCCGAGCCGTTGTCCATCAGGAGGCGCCTGAGGATCTTGATGTGGTCGCCGCCGAAGGCCGTACCGCACGTCGCGATCGCGGTGGTGACCCCGGCGAGGTGGCAGGCCATGACGTCCGTGTAGCCCTCGACGACGACGGCGCGGCTGGACTTGGCGATGTCCTTCTTCGCGAGGTCGATGCCGTAGAGGACCTGGGACTTCCGGTAGATCGGCGTGTCGGGGGTGTTGAGGTACTTGGGGCCGTTGTCCGCCTCGTACAGCTTGCGGGCGCCGAAGCCGACGACCTCGCCGCCGATGTCGCGGATCGGCCACATCAGTCGGCCGCGGAAGCGGTCGATGGGGCCGCGGCGGCCCTCCTGGGAGAGGCCGGAGAGGGTCAGCTCCTTGTCGGTGAAGCCCTTGCCGCGCAGATAGCGGGTGAGGTGGTCCCAGCCCTGGGGGCTGTAGCCGACGCCGAAGTGGACGGCGGCGGCCTGGTCGAAGCCGCGCTCGGCGAGGAAGATCCGGCCCGTCTCGGCCTCGGGGCTGGTGGCGAGCTGTTCCGCGTACCACTGGGCGGCGACCTTGTGGGCCTCGACCAGGCGGATGCGTTCGCCGCGCTGGTGGGCGGGGTTGTAGCCGCCCTCCTCGTAGCGCAGGGTGATGCCGGCCTGGGCGGCGAGGCGCTCGACGGCCTCGGAGAAGGAGAGGTGGTCGACCTTCATCACGAACGTGATGGTGTCGCCACCCTCCTGGCAGCCGAAGCAGTGGAAGAGTCCCTTGCTGGGGCTGACCTGGAAGGACGGCGACTTCTCGTCGTGGAACGGGCACAGGCCCTTGAGGTTGCCGCCGCCCGCGTTGCGCAGCTGGAGGTACTCGGACACGACGGCGTCGATCGGGACCGCGTCCCGTACCGCCTTCACGTCCTCGTCGTTGATCCGTCCTGCCACGCATGAATTCTACGGGGGTGCGCCGACAGTCCTGGCCCGCGGAAGGCTCAGGAGACCAGGCTGTCGAGCGGAACGTGCGGGTCCGCCAGTGCCTCCGTGTCCACCCGGGCCCGGGAGCGGATGAGCTGCTGGATGGGCTCTGTGACGTCCCACACATTCACGTTCATCCCGGCCAGCACCTTGCCCTCCTTGATCCAGAAGGCGATGAACTCCCGCTTCCCGGCGTCCCCCCGGATCACCACCTCGTCGTACGACCCCGGAGGCGCCCAGCCGCTGTACTCCATCCCCAGGTCGTACTGGTCGGAGAAGAAGTAGGGCACGCGGTCGTAGGTGACGTCCTGGCCGAGCATCGCGCGGGCCGCCGCCGGGCCGCCGTTGAGCGCGTTGGCCCAGTGGTCGACGCGCAGCCGGGTGCCGAAGAGGGGGTGGGGGAAGGAGGCGACGTCGCCGGCCGCGTAGATGTCGGGGTCGGAGGTGCGCAGCCGGTCGTCGACCGCGATGCCGCCGCCCTGCGCGCGGTCGGCGAGCTCCAGGCCCGCCCCCTCCGCGAGGGAGATCCGTGGGGCCGCGCCGATCGCCGCGAGGACGCCGTGCGCGGGGTACTCCTCGCCGTCGTCGGTGCGGGCGGCGAGGACCATGCCGTCCTGGCCGACGATCTCCGTGAGGCGGACGCCGAAGTGGAAGCGGACGCCGTGCTCGCGGTGCAGCTCGGCGAAGAGGTTGCCGAGCTCGGGGCCGAGGACGCCATGCAGCGGGGTCGGCGCGGGCTGGATGACGGTGACCTCGGCGCCGTACTCGCGGGCCGCCGCGGCGACCTCCAGGCCGATCCAGCCGGCGCCCGCGATCACGAGGTGGCCGTTGTCGCGGCCGAGGGAGGTGAGGACGCCCTTGAGGCGTTCGGCGTGGGCGAGCCGGCGCAGATGGTGGACGCCGGCCAGGTCGGTGCCCGGGATGTCCAGGCGGCGGGGCTCGGCACCGGTGACGAGGAGCAGCTTGTCGTAGTGGACGAGTGTGCCGTCCTCACCGAAGCGGACCGTCTTCGCGGCCCGGTCGACGGCGTCGACGGTCTGGCCGAGGTGCAGCTCGATGTCGTTCTGCGCGTACCAGGCGGGCTCGTGCACGAAGACGCTGTCGCGTTCCTCCTTGCCGAGCAGATAGCCCTTGGACAGGGGCGGGCGCTCGTAGGGGTGGTCGCGTTCGTCGCAGATCAGTATCACGCGGCCGGTGAAGCCCTCCGTCCGGAGCGTCTCGGCTGCCTTGGCTCCGGCCAGGCCGCCTCCGACGATGACGAATGTCTGATCCGCGTCGACCACTTGATGCCTCCTACAGGGGGTCTGGGGGGTGTCCCACCGGAAAACACTGCGGGTGCCGCCACATGCGAGCGTCCCGCACGCAGCGTGATGCGGGAAGAGGGGGTGACCCGATCAGGCCACGCAGGGTCACCTTCGAGTGCCCTTCCGCCTCAGGGATGAACCCCGTTCACCTGCCGCGCGGTGCTGTCAGCCGGGCGTGCAGGGAGCGGGCCGAGGCGTCGGTCAGGGAGGCGATCTGGTCGACGATCACCCGTTTGCGGGCGCGGTCGTCGCCCGCCTGGTCGAACAGCGCGCGGAACTGGGGGTCCAGGCCGTCCGGGGCGCGGACGGTGAGCGCCTCGGCCAGTTCGGCGACGACGATCCGCTGGTCGGCGCGGAGCAGCTCCTGCTCGGCGCGCTGCATGACGTAACGGTCGGCGACCGCCTTGAGGACGGCGCACTCCAGGCGGACCTCGCGGGGGACGACGAGTTCGGCGGCGTACCGCGTGAGCCGTCCGCTGCCGTAGGCCGTACGGGTGGCGGCCTCGGCGGCCAGGCAGAAGCGGCCGATGAGCTGGCTGGTGGCGTCCTTCAGGCGGGCCTGGGCGACCGCCGAGCCGTCGTAGCCGTGCGGCCACCACTCCTCGTCCTGGAGCCGGTCCAGGGCGTCGGCGAGCTCGGCGGGGTCGGTGTCCGCGGGTACGTACCGGCCGACGGCGACCGCGAAGACCTCCCGGCGCTCGGGCTCGGCGTGCAGGCAGCCGGGGTCGATGTGACCGGCGTGCAGGCCGTCCTCCACGTCGTGCACCGAGTACGCCACGTCGTCCGCCCAGTCCATGACCTGGGCCTCGAAGCAGGTGCGCGTGCCGGGGGCGTCCTTGCGGACCCAGTCGAAGACCGGCCGGTCGTCCTCGTAGACACCGAACTTCGGGGAGGCGGGGTGGGTGGGGTGGGCGCCGCGCGGCCAGGGGTACTTGGTGGCGGCGTCCAGGGCGGCGCGGGTGAGGTTGAGGCCGACGGAGCCTTCGGCGGTGAAGCGCTTGGGCTCGATGCGGGTGAGGAGCCTGAGCGACTGGGCGTTGCCCTCGAAGCCGCCGCAGTCGGCCGCGAACTCGTTCAGCGCCTGTTCGCCGTTGTGCCCGAAGGGCGGGTGGCCCAGGTCGTGGGAGAGGCAGGCCGCCTCGACGAGGTCGGGGTCGCAGCCGAGGGCGGCGCCGAGTTCACGGCCTACCTGGGCGCATTCGAGGGAGTGGGTGAGCCGGGTGCGGGGGCTGGCGTCCCAGACCTGACTGCGCGTGCCGGGCGTGACCACCTGGGTCTTGCCGGCGAGCCTTCTGAGCGCGGCGGAGTGCAGGATCCGGGCGCGGTCGCGTTGGAAGGCGGTGCGGCCGGGGCGTTTGTCGGGTTCGGGAGCCCAGCGTTCGACGGCCGGTTCGTGGTAACCGGCGGGCAGTGCACGGTTCTCGTACGCCTGGAGTGGTGCGGTGCCTTCCATGCCTCGACATTAAGCGCCCGCGGTGACAATCGGGACGTCAGCGTCCGTTTCAGGCCGGGATGCGTGTGGGCTTCTCGACCGCTGCCGGGGTCGCGCGGGTCTGGTCGTAACGGTGCAGGATCAGGCGGGCCATCGCCGGGTGGGCGCCGAGGGGGGCGGAGGCGAACCACGGGGCGGCTTCGGCGCTCTGGGTGGCGAAGCGGCCGGGGGCGGTGAAGTACCCGGCCACGGCGACACGGCTGCGGCCGCGCGCGGCCATCGCGCGCAGGGCGGTGGGGACGTCGGGCGTGGCGGCGGAGGCGTACGCGGGCAGCACCGGGACGCCGAGGCGTTCGGCCAGGAGCTGGGCCGTACGGCGGGTGTCGACCGCCGACTGGGGGTCACGGGAGCCGGCCGCGGCGAGCACCACGCCGCTCGCCCGGCGCTCGGCCTCGCTCATCCGGGTCCGCCATCCCGCCTCGACCAGGCGTTCGTACAGGGTCTCGACGAGCAGCGGGTGCGGGCCGAGCGGGGCGGCCACGCGCGTGTGCACCCGTGCGGCGGCGGCCATCTCCGGGATGTCCTGCTTGACGTGGTAGCCGCGGCCGAGCAGCAGCGGCACGAGCACGGCGTCGGGGACTTCCCGCGCGTCCAGGGCGGCGAGCGTGTCGGTCAGCAGGGGCTCGTTCAGCTCGATGTGGCCGAGGTGCACGGGCAGTCCGGGGCGCAGCTCGCGGACCCGGTCGAGGAGCGTACGGATCGTGGCCAGGGCGCGCGGGTCGCGGCTGCCGTGCGCCACCAGGACGAGCGCGGGCGGGCCGGGGCGCCGCCTGCCGTCGAGGGAGACGAGGCTGAGCTGGCTGGCGAGCTGGGTGCCGATCCGGTTCATGAGGTGCGCCGTACTGTCGAGGTGGGCGCCACCGGGCAGCTGGCTGCCGGGGCGGCGGTGGTCGGACTCGTCGGGGAGGGAGAGCGACGCCGTCATGACCCGATCGTGACGGTACGAGGTTGCCTTCCCGTTGCGCGCGAATGACGGGTCTTTTCCGCGGGTTCACGGTGGGGTGCACGGGGTGTGTGAGGCACCGTGACCTGCGGTGACGGCGGGGAAAGTGAGTCCCGTCACCTTTTCGGCGGCGAAACCGGATCACCGTACGCCGCGTCCTCCATGGTCGAGACCGGCCGCGGCACCCCGCCGTGGCCACCTGGGGAGGACCGTCCGATGCGCCGACCGACACCGCGCAGGCCGAAGCTGCGCAGACCGCGCCTGCCGCGCACCCGTGCGGGCCGGCGGCGGCTGGTGCAGGTGGTGATGGCCGGGTGCGTGCTCGCGCTGCTCCCGGCGACCTGGATGTACGTCGTGACCGGCGACCGCCTGCGCACCACGGCCGACGCGCCCCGCACCGACGTCGCGGTCGTCTTCGGCGCGGGCCTGTGGGACGGCGAGCCGTCGCCGTACCTCGCGCACCGTCTCGACGCGGCGGCCACGCTGTACCGCGAGGGCCGCATCAAGGTCGTCCTCGTCACCGGTGACAACAGCCGCGAGGACTACGACGAGCCCGACGCGATGCGCGCCTACCTGACGAAGCACGGGGTGCCCGACGGGCGGATCGTCAGCGACTACGCGGGCTTCGACACCTGGGACTCCTGCGTCCGCGCGAAGAAGATATTCGGCGTGGACCGGGCCGTACTGATCAGCCAGGGCTTCCACATCCGGCGGGCGGTCGCGCTGTGCCGGGCGGCGGGCGTCGAGTCCTACGGCGTCGGCGTCGACGCCAAGCACGACGTGACCTGGTACTACGGGGGCACCCGGGAGGTCTTCGCGGCGGGCAAGGCGGCGCTGGACGCCCTGTTCGAGCCGGACCCCCGGTTCCTCGGGCCGAAGGAAACGGGGGTGACCCGGGCGCTGGCCGCTTCCCGGTGAAACGGGGAGCGGGCGTCTCGGCGGGTGCCGCGCGCCTCACGCCGGAGCGGGGGCCGTGGGGAGGTCACCGCCGCTCCCCCGTAACAGGACACCGCACGACACGTAACACGGCCGAAGCACGCTGAACGGTATGCAGACCGCCTCGACGCCCACCCACTGCCCGTACTGCGCCCTGCAGTGCGGGATGAACCTCTCGCCCCTGCCGGAGGGTGGCGTCGAGGTGTCCGAGCGCGCGGACTTCCCGGTGAACCGGGGCGCGCTCTGCGGCAAGGGCCGTACGGCTCCGGCGGTGCTCTCGTCCCGGGTGCGCCTGACCTCCCCGTTGGTGCGCTCCAAGGGCACGCTCGTGCCCGCCACCTGGGACGAGGCACTGGACCGGATCGCCGGCGCCCTCACCGACGCGCGGACCGCGCACGGCCCCGACGCGCTCGGTGTCTTCGGCGGGGGCGGGCTGACGAACGAGAAGGCGTACACGCTCGGCAAGTTCGCCCGGGTGGTCCTCGGGACCTCCCAGATCGACTACAACGGCCGCTTCTGCATGTCGTCGGCGGCGGCCGCCGGCACGAAGGCGTTCGGCCTCGACCGGGGGCTGCCCTTCCCGCTGGAGGACATCCCGAAGACGGGGTGCGTGATCCTCGTCGGCTCCAACCTCGCGGAGACGATGCCGCCCGCGCTGCGCTACCTCAGCGAGCTCCGCGACAACGGCGGCACGCTGATCGTCGTCGACCCGCGCCGGACGAAGACCGCCGAGCAGGCCGACCTGCACCTGGCGCCACGGCCGGGGACGGATCTCGCGCTGGCCCTGGGACTGCTGCACCTGGTGGTGGCCGAGGGGCGCGTGGACGAGGCCTACGTCCAGCAGCGCACGACCGGCTGGGAGGACGCCCGGGCGGCGGCGATGGCCCACTGGCCGGAGTACGTGGAACGGATCACAGGGGTGTCCGTTCCCCAACTCCGCGAAGCCGTACGGCTGTTCTGCGAGCCCGAGGCCGCGATGGTGCTCACCGCCCGCGGACCCGAGCAGCAGTCCAAGGGCACCGACACCGTGGGCGCTTGGATCAACCTGTGCCTGGCGACCGGCCGCGCGGGGCGGCCGCTGTCCGGGTACGGCTGCCTGACCGGACAGGGCAACGGGCAGGGCGGGCGCGAACACGGCCAGAAGGCCGACCAGTTGCCCGGCTACCGCAAGCTGACGGACCCGGCGGCGCGGCGGCACGTGGCCGACGTGTGGGGCGTGCACCCGGACAGCCTTCCGGGGCCGGGTCGCAGTGCGTACGAGCTGCTGGACGCGTTGGGCACGGACATCAGGACGCTGCTGCTGATGGGCTCCAACCCGGTGGTGTCCGCCCCGCGCGCGGGGCACGTCGAGGAGCGGCTGCGGTCGCTGGACTTCCTCGCGGTGGCCGACGTGGTGCTGTCGGAGACGGCGGAGCTGGCCGACGTGGTCCTGCCGGTCACGCAGTGGGCGGAGGAGACGGGCACGACCACGAACCTGGAGGGCCGGGTACTGCTGCGCCGGCAGGCGATCACCCCGCCCGACGGCGTCCGCAGCGACCTCGAGGTCCTGCACGAACTGGCCGCCCGTCTGGGCGTGGAGAAGGGCTTCCCGACCGACCCCGAGGAGGTCTTCGAGGAGCTGCGGCGGGCGAGCGCGGGCGGGCCCGCGGACTACTCCGGGATCACGTATCGGAGGCTGGTGGAGGAGGACGGGGTGTTCTGGCCTTGTCCGGCGGGGGTGGGGACGGACGAGGGTGAGGAGGACGCCGTACTCGACGTGCTGCCGGAGGATCCGGCAGGGGACGACGGGTCGACGGGGGTCGACGGGTCGGCAGGGGACGACGGGCCGGCGGGGGCCTCCGTACACCCGGGCACGCCCCGTCTCTTCCTCGACCGGTTCGCCACCGAGGACGGCCGCGCCCGGTTCGTCGCCGTCTCGCACCGGGCTGCCGCCGAGGAGCCCGACGCCGAGTACCCGGTGCTGCTGACCACCGGGCGGGTCGTCGCCCAGTACCAGTCGGGCGCCCAGACCCGGCGCGTGGACGAGCTGAACACCGCCGCCCCCGGCCCGTTCGTGGAACTGCACCCCCGGCTGGCGGAGCGGCTCGGCGCGGCCGAGGGCGATCCGGTGGCCGTCGTGTCCCGGCGGGGGCGAGCAGTGGCACCGGCGCGGATCACGAGCGCCATCCGCCCGGACACCGTCTTCATGCCCTTCCACTGGCCGGGCGAGGGCCGCGCCAACACCCTGACCAACCCGGCGCTGGACCCGACCTCGCGGATGCCGGAGTTCAAGACGTGCGCGGTGCGGCTGGAAGCCGTGACGTCGTAGATACGGGAAGGCTGGCATCGGGGGAGACTGGGCAACGGTCGCCGGACTACGCCGCGTTGCCCCTGGAATCACGCTGAATCGCGGGCGGCAGGTTCACCGCCGCGTGAGCCAGTCCCCGCCCTCGATGGGCCTCCCCCGGGCCCGCAGCCGCATCGCGACGGTGGGGGCGGCGACGTACACCCAGGCGCGTACGGCCACCCCGTCGGCGACGCGGACGACCTCGCGCTCGACGCGTTCGTAGAGATTGCGCGGATCGCCGGGGGCGTACTCCTCCAGCCGGTCGAGGTCGACGAGCAGCTCGGCGTACGCGTCCGGCAGCGCGGTGACGAGCTCCCCGCGCACGCCCCCGCTCCCGTTCCCGTCGCCGCTCCCGTCCTCGTCTCCACCCCCGCTCCCGACGCCGGGCTCCTCCACGGCGTACGGATAGCCGGGACCGTCGTAGAGCACCGCGCCCGCGAGCCGGGCCGGAGCCTCGGACCGCGTCCGGCCGCGCAGGAAGAGGTCGTGATTGACCTCGCCGGGCCGGAGCGTCCCGTAGACGAAGAACGGAAGTTGCACTCGCGCTCGCACCCGCACTCTCACCTGCACATCTGCGCTACCGAAGCATTGCAGAAACGATTCTCACCCCTCACACCTCTCCGCGTAGGGCCTATGGACATGACATGTCATGGCCCCTTAAATCTTGGTCAACGTCCCGCGCCGCCCCCCACGCGCCCGATGGCGCCTTCCCTAGGAGACCGATGAGTCGGATACGGCAGCACGTCAGCACGGTTCACAGGTCCCGCCGTCTCGCCACCGCCGGCGTGGCCGCCACCACCGCCACCTTGCTGGCAGCCGCACTCTCCCCCGCCGCCGAAGCGGCGGACAGGCCGACCCGGGCCACCGCGATCGACAACGCCGCGTCGGCCGTCGCGGACCACGCGAGCACCCTCGGCCTCACCTCCCTCCAGGGCACGACCGTCCGGGACGTCGTCGTCGACAAGGACGGCACCCAGCACGTCCGCTACGACCGCACCTACCGCGAACTCCCCGTCCTGGGTGGTGACTTCGTCGTCCACCTCGCCTCCGACGGCACCTACCGCAGCGCGAACAGGGCGACGAGGACCACGATCTCCCTCGCCTCGATCGTCCCGTCCCTCTCCGCCCCGAAGGCGGCCGACGTCGCGGTGAACGCGCTGCGCGCCGCGAACCTCGGCGAGACCCTGAAGAAGATCACCGCCAAGCCGCAGCTGGTCGTCGACGCGCTCCACGGCACCCCGAAACTCGCCTGGCGTACCAACGCCGTCGCCCAGGACTCGCTCGGCAACCCGGTCGCCCGCACGGTGCTGACCGACGCCCGCACCGGCGCCCAGATCGACGCCTGGGACGACATCGAGACGGCGACGGGCGACGGGCGGTCGCTGTACAGCGGCACGGTGCCGCTGGAGACGACGCTGTCGGGATCGACGTACCAGATGACGGACGCGACGCGCGGGAGCACGTACACGGGTGACGCCGCGAACAAGACGGACCTGTGCATTCTCGGCATCTGCGTCAGCCGGGCGCCGTCGACGGTGTTCACGGACACGGACAACCACTGGGGTACGGGGGCCGCTTCCGACCGCTCCTCGGCTGCGGTCGACGCCCAGTACGGCACGAACGAGACGTGGGACTACTACAAGAACGTCCACGGCCGGAACGGCATCGCGGGCGACGGCAAGGGCTCGTACAACCGCGTCCACTACGGCAACAACTACAACAACGCCTTCTGGGACGACACCTGCTTCTGCATGACGTACGGCGACGGTGACGGGACCACCTTCGGTCCGCTGGTCGCGCTGGACGTGGCGGGCCACGAGATGTCGCACGGCGTGACGTCGAAGACGGCCGCGCTGACCTACTCCGGCGAGTCGGGCGGCCTGAACGAGGCGACCTCCGACATCTTCGGCACGCTGGTGGAGTGGTACGCCAACAACTCGTCGGACGCCGGTGACTACCTGATCGGCGAGAAGGTCGTCCGCTCCGGCTTCGGCAAGGCGGCCCTGCGTTTCATGGACCAGCCCTCGAAGGACGGCAACTCGGCGAACTGCTGGAGCTCGTCGGTCGGCAACCTCGACGTCCACTACTCGTCGGGCGTCGCGAACCACTTCGCGTACCTCCTGGCGGAGGGCAGCGGCGCGAAGACGATCAACGGGGTGAGCTACAACTCGCCTACGTGCAACGGCTCTACGGTGACGGGGATCGGCCGGGACAAGCTGGGCAAGATCTGGTACCGGGCGCTGACGGTCTACATGACGTCCTCGACGAACTACGCCGGGGCGCGGACGGCGACGCTGAACGCGGCGAAGGATCTGTACGGCGCGGGGAGCACGGAGTACGCGGCGGTGGCCGCGGCTTGGAGTGCGGTGAGCGTGGGCTGATCGCGTCCGCGACGCGTGACGCGTGACGGCGGGGTCGCCTTGGCTGGATGGGCCGAGGCGGCCCCGTCGTTCAGGGTTCAGAGTTCAGAGCGATGGAACGAGCCTGACCACGGTCACGGTCAGCACGGTCCCGGAGACGTAATAGAGCACGATGGCGCCGAGGACGGTCGCCTCACGCCGATCGCGGTCACCCCGCACACCGGTCGATCCATGCCCGTACGGATCACGGCCGACCGTGTCCGCCATCGCCCGGCGGAAGGCGTCGGGGTTCCGCATCTTGGCCAGGGCGTCATCGGCGGGCGGCGCATAGGCGATGCGGTAGCTCAAGCCGCGCCCCGCCTCTCGGCCTCGTCCGCGGCGAGCCGCTCCAGCAGCGCGTCGGCCTCCGGGTCGGGCACGGCCTCCAGCATCCAGTGCCGCATGACGGCGTGGATGTCATGCACGCCGGCTTCGTTGATGGCTTGGTCGAAGTCGCTCCGCCGCCCCTCCGGGAGGGCCGCACGGATGGCGGGGATGCTGTTGGGGACTTCGACCTCGACGCCGTTGACGAAGGTCTTCAGCGGTTCGGCCATGGTCGTCCTCCTTCGGGGCGGGGGCTTGCCGTGGTCACGGTAGCGGGCATGGGCTGCCTGGCGTACGACGTCCAGCTCACACCAGACCGCCTTGCCGACGGCCAGCTCGCACACGCCCCACCGGTCGGCGACCTCCCGCACGATGAGCACCCGCGTCCGAACACCCGCCTTCGTTCCCGGACTCCTTCAAACCCCTGAGTACGTACGCGCTTTGCGGGAAAGCCCTGCGGCTCAGGTGACCAAGGGACCAGAACCGGACGAGGAGTTCATCGCAGCACGGCTCGCTCGCCGACAGCGCCTCAAAGGCGAACCACCCCTTTCACTGCGGGTGGTGATTTATGAGGCAGTCCTCTGCAACTTCCCCGGCGGCGCATCGACCGCCGCAGGACAGGTGGACGAACTCGCGCGAATGGCTGAGCTGCCAAGCGTCAGCATCCGAATCTTCCCTTTCAGTGCTGGCACGCACCCGGGCCTGATCGGCTCGTTCAACATCATCTCGTTCGCCGCCCCAGGAGCCATGGACGTCGTATACGTGGAGGCCCCCTTCGCCGAGCGATGGGTGGAGGGCGGAGGGGCCGCGGCTGCCTACGATGAGTTGTTCGAGAGAATCACCGAACGCTCCCTCGATGAGCGGGAGTCGGTGGCGTTCCTACATCACCTGCGCAGGAGACTGTGAGCCGTGCCTGACTTCGAGTACCGCAAGTCCAGTTACAGCAACGAAAAGGCCGAGTGCGTCGAAATAGCCACCAACATCCCCACCACCGTCGCCATACGCGACTCCAAGAACCCCGGCAGTTCCTGCCTCCGCTTCCGCCCGACCACGTGGGCGACCTTCCGGACGGCCCTTCACGAGGGAGAGATGTAGCTGAGGCGGTATGTATCCGCGTAGGTGGCTGCGGCTCTTCCTTTGCTACCGACCAGCCGCCCAAGGCACCTACCGAGCGAGATCTACCGCTTTCCAGCGACTGTCCTTACGCTGATAGACGGTTCCGTCACCGTTCCGCCAACGCAGCGGGATGCAGTCCACGAGAGGGCAGGTCCGGCAACTTCACGACCTCGACCGGCTGCCCCCTCGACCCCACCAACCTCACCCGCCGCTTCGGTCGGCTCGTCGGCGGAGCAAGTTTCCGCCGCATCCGCTTCCACGATCTGCGGCGCTCGACCGCGACTTTGCTCCTTACCACCGCCCAACATCACCGGCTGCACGCGCTGTTCGAACTCGCCCTCCACGCCGGACTCCGCAAGGGCGAACTCCTCGGCCTGCACTGGGAAGACCTCAACCTCGACTCGGGCACCGCCGCCATCCGCCGAGGCCGTTCGGGAGGGGGTCCCTCGTCACCCGGTCACCGGGGGCGTACCAGGCCCCCCACACCACGACGAAGCCGCACCCGTCCACTCGCCCTGCGCCCCCTCGGCCATGCTGCACACCAAGACCCGCGCCTCCGAACGCCGCATCGCCCTCCCCACCGAATGCCTCCACTCCTTCAAAGAGCACAAGGAGCGGCAGGACAGGGAACGGGGACAGGCCGGGTCGGCCTGGAGCGACAGCGGCCTCGTCTTCACCACGCCGACTGGACGGCCTCTCGACCCGGCCAACCTCACCCGCCGCTTCCACAGCTTCCTCGACCGGGCCGGGCTCCGCCGCACCCGCTTCCACGACCTCCGCCACTCGACTGCAACAACGCTGCTCCTGGAGCAAGGCGTCGGCCTCGTCGTGATCAAGGAACTTCTGGGCCACGCCCACATCGGCGTTACCGCCGGAGTCTACGCCCAGGTACGACTCCGCCCCCAACGTCAAGCCAACGACACCCTGGGCAACACCCTCAGCCCGGCCGACGGCCCCGACGACCCACCCGCCACAGCAGCCGTCCGCTGACGTTGCCGTCACCATTGCCGTCAAACACACCAGAAGCCTGCGCCAGAGTATCTCTCCGGCGGAGGCTTCTGGGCAGATGACGAGCCATTCGACGATCGACGGAAGTTACCTTGCGCCCACCAGCGGAGCACCCTTGACGGGCTCTGAAAATCCTTCCGGAAGGATCATTAATCGATCACCAGGAGCGTTCGGAACACTATACCGGGGTCGGAATCTGACCACTCCTCGGAGATATCCGAAAGAAGTTTGTCAAACATCTGCCGAACCTCTTTCCCTTCGTCGCACAGTACCGAATTTCCGGATTCGATGACCAATAAGTAGCCGAGTCGATCCAACCAATCCAGATCAGCCAGGCATTCATCCAAGGCGTTCCAGTTTTCACCAAAATATTCTGGAAACTGGAGCTTCGCTTTGAATTCCTGGAACAATTCTGCCTGGCTGGTCATCTGCGCCCCATCCAGGTGAAACACCCCCAGACCTCGCAGAATCGCAGCCTCGGCCAGTTCAATGGACTCTCGTTGCCCTAGCTGCAGGGGGGGCGCGAAATTCCCCTGCCTCTACCGAGAAGAAGCGCTCCACGTCAACGGATCTGAACATACGAAGTGTAGTGGTCAGTAGCGTAGCGAGCAGAACCGTCACTGCCGGTAATAAGTCGCTCGGAGCCGCGATTTACGCCCTTGATGTAGGGGTTCACATCCCACTCTGTCAATGTGATTGAGGGTGCTATAAGCCTTCTCCGGAGCTGGCCCACAAGCAGAATTGTGAACCAGGACCGGCGTCTCACCCGCCAGCACATAGTACGTGTGCAGGCCAGGCCGCTCCTACCTGCAAGTTTGCTGGTCAGCGGGCGTTTGACAGTCGCCGGATGTTCGTGCTCGTGCGCTGGAGTCTGCTGGTGTTGCCGTCGCTACTGCCGTCAGCGGTCTACACCGCCTGGGGAATTCCAGGAATTCCGAATGCATGTCTAGCGGCTTTGTCGTGCGGGGTGAGGCTGATGGTCAGGTCGGCGCCGAGAGCCTGAGCCAGGCGGCGCAGGAGGGGAAGCGTGGGCACGGTCCCGCCGCCTTCGAAGCGGGAGATCTGCGGCTGCTTCATCCCGCACCGCTCGGCCAGCTCGGCCTGGGACAGCCCGAGCTCGATGCGCCGGTCGTGGACGAGTTGCCCGAGCTCACGGGCGAGCGCGGAAGGCGGGTCCTGCATGGTTCCTCCCCGCCTCAGGCCGCTGGGGCGATGATGGTGACGGTGGGCTCGTCTCCGCCGGCGAGGTGCACGTCCACCGTGAGGTCCAGTGCGCGGGCCAGGCGCATGATGACCGCGATGGGCGGCAGCTCGGTGGCCGTCTCGATGCCTTCGATGTCATCGACGTCGACGTGCATGCGCTCGGCGAGATCGGCCTCGCTCAGACCCAGCTGCTTACGCCGGTCGTAGACGGCCTTGCCCAACGTCATGGCGAGGCCGGCCTCTTCGTAGACCCGGTCGTACTCGGGATCAGCGTCCAGGTGTTCGCCCAGCAGCTGGCGGTGGCGACGGGTCCTCCACTCGCTGTGGTTCATCGCATCTCCTTGAGGTCGCGGCTGTAGAGATCGTGCTCGGCGGCGGCTTCATGCTCTGCCTCGCACAATCGCTGTGCGGCGTGGGCGCGGTCCACTTCGGCCTGCTCGCGCATCTTGGTCTTGCGGAACACGGTGAGCAGCACGACACGTCGGCCGGGCGCCAGCCAGTAGGTGATCCGCTGATGGGCATCGCCCAGGCGGAAGCGCAGCTCGCGGAGCTTGCCGCCCAGGTGGCGGGAGTGCGGTTCGTCGAGCGTGGTGGGCTGCTCTGCGAGCAGGTCGGCGACGCGTTCGGCCTGCTTGTAGTGATGGGCGGGAAGGTTCTCCAGCCACAGCCGCACCTCCGGCTCGATCTCGATCGAGTACCGCCCGCTGCCCATAGCGCCGATGATATATGGC
Source organism: Streptomyces sp. NPDC001315 (assembly GCF_042896175.1). Classification (NCBI taxonomy): domain Bacteria; kingdom Bacillati; phylum Actinomycetota; class Actinomycetes; order Kitasatosporales; family Streptomycetaceae; genus Streptomyces; species Streptomyces sp. NPDC001315. Next base: position 106,876 of record NZ_JBIAWZ010000001.1, read on the forward strand.
ACGGAGTGCGAGAGCGCGAATACGTAGTTCAGGTCGTGTGCCGTCGCCGCGACCGCAGCCACTCCGGCGTCGCACACCCCCCTGCTTCCCCCTTCGTCCTGATGCCAGGCGCCGCCCGCAAACCAGCGGCAACCTGCCGAGGCGGTGCAGGGTCGGCTTCTTTCGGCAGGATCAGGCCCGAGCGGGAGAGGCAGCGTACGGCCGGGCTGGTGCGTCGCCCAGTCTGGCGGCGCGGGGCCGGGGCGGGAGGAGTCGGCCCCCGACGGGCGGCCGGGAGCTTCGCCCCCGCCGGAGGCAACGCCGACCACCGCCCTCGGCGAGTCCGGCAGCGAGCGTGAGGGTCGGTGCCTCCAGTAGCGCCTGATCGCGGGAGCAGACGGTGGGCCTTGTCGGCGACGGCGGCCAGCCCATGCGGGCGGTGCCCGCCTTGAACCTCGGATGACCACGCCCCGCGATACCCCCGCCTCCCGCCGCGTGCGCGCCAACGGCGACGGAACCGTCTACCAGCGCAAGGACAGCCGCTGGGAAGCCGCCGGATACGTCCTCGCCCCCGGCAACACCCGCAAGCGCGTGCACGTCTACGGCACCACCCGCAAAGCGGCCCTGGCCAAGCTCACCGAGAAGATTGCCACCAGCAACCGCGGCCTTCCCGTGCCCTCCGCGCAGGGCAACGTGGCCGCGTACCTGACGTACTGGCTGGAGGCCGTAGCCGTCCACCACCTCCGCGAGAACACCCACACGCGATACGCCGCCTGCGTCGACCGGTACCTCGTCCCCGGCCTGGGCAAGAAGAAGCTCACCAAACTCACGGCCAAGGACGTTCGCACCTGGCTCAACCAGCTCCGCACCACCTGCCAATGCTGTGCCCAAGGCATCGACGCCGCCCGCGATCAGCCCCGTTGCTGCGCCGCCGGAACCTGCTGCTCCAAGCTGCTCTCCCCACTGACGCTGACCTACATCCACTCCGTCCTCAAGTCCGCCCTGGAGCACGCCGTCCGCGAAGAAGAGATCCCCCGCAACGTCGCCCGCAACGTCCGCACCGGCACCCCACGGCCCCGACGCTTCGAACCCCTCACCACCGAGGAAGCACGCGAGTTCCTGGCAGCGGCCAACGGTCACCGGTTGCAGGCACTGTTCGAACTCGCCCTGCGCACCGCCTGCGCTGGGAAGACCTAGACCTCGCCGGCGGAACCGCCAGCATCCGCCGCACCCTCCAACGCACCAACTCCGGCGGCCTGACCACCCTCCCGACCAAGACCCGGAGCTCCGAACGGCGCATCGCCCTGCCGACGCCATGCCTCCGCTCCCTCGGACAGCACCACGACCAGCAGCACCACGAACACGAAGCGGCGGGCAAAGACTGGCAAGACAGCGGCTACGTCTTCACCCGGCCCAATGGTGCCCCCATCGAAGGGGCCACCCTCACCCGGCACTTCAACGCCCTACTCCAGCGGGCCGGGCTCCGCCGCATCCGGCTCCACGACCTCCGACACTCGGCGGCGACCCTCCTCCTGGAGCAGGGCGTGGAACTCGTCGTGATCAAAGAACTTCTCGGACACGCCCACATCGGCGTCACCGCCACCGTTTACGCCCACGTCCGGCTCCGCCTCCAGCGCGATGCCATCGACCTCCTCGGCCACGCCCTCCGCAACCCCAACGAGACCGCCACCCAGCCCGATGACGGCGACGAACTACCGCCTTGCGCCGCGCCCGTCCGCTGACGTTGCCGTCAACTACTGCCGTCAAGACCCCGAGAAGGCCCCGCTGGATGCTTCAGCGGGGCCTTCTCGTCTTGCGAGAGTGCCAGTTTTGGGGCTGTCAGCGCACCCTCTTCGTGCAAACACAAGTCCTGCACGCGGACAAGGTTGCGGCGGTTATGACGTCCTCCGCAAGAAACGTAGCCGCTCTGCGGCGAGATGCCTGACCCGTCTCGTCCGTCCTGATTGACTCAACTGCTCCAAAACCCCCGGTGATGTTGATTCCTTAGAGGCTCGACGCTGCAGCCAGTCAGACCATTCTGAAACCTGATCAGGCACGAGAGAGTATTCCATCCCTAGCTCACCACTCACGGCCTCCAGAATTCGAATTTCACGCATGCGCAGAACGACCAACGAATGCCTTTCCCTCACCGATATCCTATCGACCCAGAGAATCCTCTCGGGCGCTGGAACTCGCTCCAGCATCTCCAGGACTACCGACGCGGCGATCGACGGATCAGGCTCTACTCCAACGATCTCCATGAGCCGACCCCACTCGACCGGTGAATCCATCATCCGTCGGTAAACTTCCCAGCGCGCATGCCCACTAGACAGGTCAACGTTTTCGATACCTGCGCGACGAGCAATGTCCAGAATGACGGATCTCCAGTCGGAGAAGTTAGGGACATCCACTGCCGCCAGCCAATCTGTATGCAGCCATGCTTTTTCTAATACCCTTGCGGATACTTCCCAGGTTGTTATCGATGACGCGCTGCTGATCTTTGGTCAGCTGGATATTGGCATCCAGCGGTTTGCCATTCTGCCCGATCTGTATGCCATCCCCCTTGATCCCCGGTCCGATCAAGTGCCCGTGCGCGGGACCATGATCATTGGAGTAAATCTGAAACCGGTACTTCCCATCCCGAAAGACCGTGCCAGAGAAGGAGGCAGGATCGTCCCCACCCGCATCATGCACGAGAACCGGAGTTTCGCCCGCGAGGACATAGTACGTGTGCTGGACGGGCCCTTGTCACCTGCGTTTTCGCAGGTCAGCGCCGGTCTGCTAGTCCGTGGAAGTCCGATGGTGTACGCCGTTGACGGGTCCGGTTGCCGTCAGCGTTGCCGTCAGACGGCGTCTACTGCCGGGAGAGTCCGGCCGGATCGATTGCAACAGGGAACGGGGCATCCAAGTGGGTGGCTGCGCCCGCGAGTGCGGTCGTCCGCTCCACGTACCGGCCGCCTTCCAGTTCGTAGACGACGAGCATGGGCGCGGGGTCGAACTCGAGTCGCCAGAAGTGCGGGATGGCGGCCTCGGCGTAGAGCATCGGCTTGAACTTGCGGTCCACGGTGCTGTTGCCGGGAGAGACGAGCTCGACCACGAGCTGTACGCCGTCGGCGTCGACGCTGACGCCGTCCTCGGCGGTCGCGCCGGCGTCGGTCACTACGAGGTCGGGGACTACGAGGCCGGAGGGCAGGATGACGTTGATGGCTTCCAGGACCTCGACCGGTGCCTTGGCGGCTGTGGCCGCCGCGTGGAGGATCATGGCGAGCCGGAGCGAGGCCCGCTGGTGGCGGATGCCGGGTGCGGGGGACATTACGAGGGACTCCCCCAGCAGTTCGTAGCGCATGGCGCGGTCTTCGGGCAGGGCGAGGACGTCGGCGACGGTCCAGGGCCCTGTGTGGTCGATGGCAACGCTCATATCCCTTTCACCTCCTCGTCCGCCCGGCAGCCGCGGGGTGCCCCGGCAGGCGGTACACGGCCAGCATAAGGGCGCTCTCATCTGCTGACACGGGCTTTCGCTGTCACGAGCGAGACCCCGAACGCGCATGCTGCCAGACTCTTTGCCGGTGACGGCATCGGCATGGCTCGCACACGGCTGACCTGGTCTGCCGAGCGCTGGTGAGTCGGGAGGACCCTGCGGTCTGCAGGCTGTTCCGGGGTGCTGGTTTTGCGCGGCCAGGGGCCGGGTTCGGGTGAGCGGGGCGGCGCCGTAGCGGCCGGGCCCGCGCACCGGCCGCGCGCGGGTCCGCGTCAGCGGGCCCGCCTTGAAACCGTATAGAAATTATCGACGCAACCCCACCCCAGCAGACCCCTGACCAGCCAGAACGCGACCCTCAGCCGGTGACCGTGCCCGTGGTGGAGCTGTCCGGCCCGGTCCTGTCGGGGTCAGTCGCGGGTGTGCTTATCTTCGAGGCGGTCGAGTCGTTCGCGGAGTTCCTGGATCTGGCCGAGGGCATCCTCGAGTGCGTCGGCGAGCACGTCCATGCGGACGCGGGCCTGCATCTCCTCGGGGCTGGGGCCGGTGAAGACCTCCAGGGTCCCCGCTGCCCCCTGTCCTGGTCCGGGGCCGATGACGGTGACTTCCTCGACTCTCATCCCACCGTGAGCGGTGGGGATGCCTCGGCGGACGCGGGCGGCCTTGTGCTCCATGATCAGCAGGTTCAGCGCCTGCTGCGCGGTCCGTACATCCGTGCCGAGGAGGCCGGCCGTGGTCTCGGCGGTGAGTTCCGTGCCCTCGGCGAGAGTGCCGTCGTCGATCTTCCGGGTCAGGGCGGCGTGGGCGAGCCGGTTGGCCATGGCCGGGTCATCGGCGTGCTGGACGTGGACGTCGGCGGTGTTCTCGTCGCGGCGGAGCCAGTGGTCGTCGACGAGCCGGTCCAGGGCGGCGTCGACGACAGTGACGGGTGCCTCGTACTGGTCGGCCAGCTGCTGCCGGGACGGGATCTTCGCGCCGGGGGTGAGGTGGCCTTGGCGGACGAGGCGTTCGAGGTCGGTGGTGATGGTCTCGTAGGCGTGGCCGAAGTCGCTGCGTGAGCTGACAAAGGTGCCCTTGCCAGGACGCGAGACAGCCCAGCCCTCGTCCCGGAGAAGGCCCATGGCCTTCTGCACGGTCAGGCTGGAGGCCCCGTACTGCTTCATCAGCTGGGACTGCGACGGCAAGGCCGCGCCCGGGGCCAGGGCGTGATCACGGATCTGCTGTCTCAGGTCCTCCGCGATCCGCTCGAACGCCAGCAGGGTCCCGTCACCAGACACCAACCGAACCGCCTTCCGTACCTGCTCGATCCGCCGGCCTTTCCGGCGCCCGGAGACCTCCCAGGCTACCGGGCTCAGGGATGGGGTCGAACCTGGAAGGTAGGGATGGAGTTGGATGGGCTCGGATCGGATGCTATAGATGTACCTGCCGATCACCCCACCACTGGTGACCAGGCCGTTCATGCCCGCACCCCCGTCCCGAAGGATCTCCCTTTCATGCGTGTCATCCCTGTCGACACCAGCAACGCCGCGCTGATGCTCGGCGCCGTCCGCCCCAAGGTGAAGGACCGGCAGACCGGCGAGATAGCCGTCGACCGCGACAGCGGGACCCCCCTCGTCCTCGCCGACGTCATGTTCGTCCTCGACGGACGCGCCGAAATGATCACCGTCACCCTCCCGGAGACCGGCATCGCCAAGAACGCCCTCCCCGGCACCGCCGTCACCATGACCGGACTGTGCGCCGCACCGTGGGAATCGGTCTTCAACGGCCAGGCCCGCCACGGCATCGCCTACCGCGCCACCGCCGTCAGCGCCAAGGCGGCCCGATGACCGAAACGATCACCCTGCTCCACCAGATAGCCGACCTCGATCCCGCCACCGTCAGCCGCCAGCTCCTCACCACCGTCGCAGCCCTCGGCGGCACGGTGTTCGCCTGCCGGTCCGCGTGCACGACCGCCCGCTGGCTCCGCGCGGATACGGAGACCCGGGCCAGCCTGAAGCAGGCCCGCCGCATCCGCCGCTCCTGGCGCCGCCTCGCCCCGATGACCGGCCTCACCGTCACCGAACCCGCCCCCAAGGTCCAGGCCGACGGCCGACCCCTGGAGCCGAAGGTGCGCCTGCCCCGCATCAAGCTGACAGCCGACCAGTTCGGCGTCACCGTCACCGCCACCACCCTCCCGAGGGTCGGCCTGGAGGCATGGCAAGACGCCGCCGACGACCTGTGCAACGCCTGGAGCATGCGGCGCGTCAAGATCAGCCAGCCGAGGCCCGGCACCGTGATCGCACGCGGCTTCCGCCGCGAACCCCTCGACACCCCACTCCCCTCTCCCCTCCTCAGGGAGGACGGGGCGCCGGCCGTAGCGCCAGGGTCGCTGTCGTGCCGGGACGATGTGCTGCTCGGCTGGGACGAGGACGGCAATGCTGTCCGCCTCAACCTCGCCACCGGCGCCCACGGCCTGATCGCCGGAGTCACCCGCTCCGGCAAGTCCGTGACCGTCAACACGCTCCTCGCACACGCCTCCCTCATGCGCGACGTACAACTCGTCGTCATCGACCCGAACCTGGCCGCCGCCGCACCCTGGTGGACCCCCGCCCACCGCGTCAGCGACGCCACCCACCCCGATCAGGCATCCGAACTCCTCGCCGAGATCCGGGAGGAGATGCACCGCCGCGAGAACCTGTTCTGGTCAGCGCGCACGGACCGCATCACCGGCTTCAGCCCGGAACTCCCGCTGCTGATGGTGGTGATCGACGAGGTCGCCCACTACACCCGCCACACCGACCGCAAGGCCCGCGAGCACTTCGAAGCTCACCTCCTCGCCATCGCCTCCCAAGGCGCCAAATACGGGGTCCGGCTGTGGCTGATCACCCAGAAACCCTCCGCGGACGTACTGTCCACCGCGCTACGGACCAACCTGTCCGCGCGGATCTGCCACCGTGTCGACACCACCGAGGACTACCTCCACCTCTTCCCCGACGGCCGCGACCTCGACATCACCGCCGCCGACCGCACCCTCCCGGCCGGTGTCGCCATCACCTCGGTCACGGGCATGCCCACGCCAGTACGGATGCGGGCGGTGCACCTGCCCACCGAAGCGTGCTGGCGCATCAACGACACCCTCACCGCCGCAGACCATCAAGTCCGGCCGCTTCCCGGCACCACGGACTTCACCAAGGCCGCGTAGCCCTTCCAGGGCCTCCGCCCTGACGATCCTGGCGCTCTCCGCCACGTCACGCCCCCACTCCAACCGTCCGGCAGGGACTCCGCAGGCGTCCCGTCGCCTGGTCCCTGCCGGGCCAGTGGCCCGCTGCTTCCTCTCTTCTGCTGTCTTCTCGCCGCAGTGCCATGTGCCGTGCGGCAGAAAGGCCATGCCCACATTGACCACGCGCACCACCGTCCCGTCCCTTGAGGCCAACCCGACATCTGCTTTCGCCCCGTTCGCCTCCACGGCCGCCGCTGGGAGGCTTCCCGGTCTCGTCCGCCAGCTTGCCGGGCTCGGCGGATGTGCCCAGCCCGTCCGTCTCGACGGCTACCGCACCGAAGTTCACCCCACCACCGGCGAAATCCTCCGCCACCTCGACTCCGCCGACCTCCCCGCCGGACAGCTGCTGATGCGCTGCGGCAACCGCCGCACCACCCGCTGCCCCGCCTGCGCGGAGATCTACCGCCGCGACACCTACCAGCTCATCTCCGCCGGCCTCCGCGGCGGCAAGACCGTCCCCGACACCATCGCCACCCACCCCCGCGTCTTCGCCACCTTCACCGCCCCCTCCTTCGGCCCCGTCCACAACCGCCCAACCCGTCCTGGTAGCAAGGCCATTCAGCGGTGCCGCTGCGGCCACGGTGAGGACGACTCCCGGCTCGGCTCGCCGCTGGATCCGGAACGGTACGACTACCAGGGCGCGGTGCTGTGGAACGCGCACGCACCAGCTCTCTGGTCCCGCTTCATCCTGAACCTTCGTCGTGAAGTGGCCCGCATCGGCGGTCTCACACAGCGGGCCCTCGCCTCGGTGGTGAAGGTGTCGTACGCGAAGGTCGCCGAGTACCAGAAACGCGGCTTGGTCCACTTCCACGCCGTCATCCGCCTCGACGGACCCGACACCACAACCCCACCACCGGCCTGGGCCACCACCGCGATGCTCACCGACGCAATACGCACGGCTGCCGCCCGGACCACCGTCAGTAGCCCCGAACTGGACGGCAGCAACTACGAGTTCGCGTTCGGCGATCAGCTGGACGTACGGCCGATCCGCAGCGGCGACTTCAACGACGGCGGGAAGATCACGGACAAGGCCGTCGCCGCATACATCGCGAAGTACGCCGCCAAGGGCGCCGAAGGCGCCACCGGCACCCTCGACCGCCGCCTCCGCCTCATCGCCGAACTCCCCGCCTACCGCATCCCCGTACATGCGGAGCGAATGATCCGCACCGCCTGGCAACTCGGCGCCCGCCGCGACCTCGAACACCTCAAACTCCGCGCCTGGGCCCACATGCTCGGCTTCCGCGGCCACTTCTCCACCAAGACCCGCCAGTACTCCACCACCCTCACCCAACTCCGCGAGGCACGCACCGACTACCAGCGCACCCTCAACGCCACGCCCGGGTCCGGTCCGAAGGAGGAGTCGACGCTGGTGCTCTCGCACTGGGTGTACGCCGGAACCGGCCTCACCCCCGAACTCGACCACCTCGCCGCGCTGGTTACGCCACCAACAGCAGCGGCATCTGGAATGGGGGTGCGGGGTGGTGCGTGACAGCGAACTCCTCACCGTTCCCGACGTCATGGCCCACCTGAAGGTCGGCCGCTCCGCCGTCTACGACCTGATCCGTAGCCGTCAACTGGCCTCGATCACGATCGGCCGGGCACGACGCATCCCCGCCCACGCTCTCGCCGACTTCATCCACACCCGCCTCGACCAGGAAGCCGCCTGATGCCGTCTCCGCGCCCCGTCCGCAAGTCTCGCGCCAACGGCGAAGGCACCGTCTACCAGCGCAAGGACGGCCGCTGGGAAGCGGCAGGCTACGTCCTAACCACCAACGGCACGAGGAAACGTACCCGCGTCTACGGGGCCACGCGCAAGGAGACCATGGGCAAGCTGACCGAGCGCATGGCCGCCAGTAACCGCGGCCTCCCAGCACCGGCTGCCGACTGCACCATCGAGGTGTACCTCCAGCGCTGGCTCGACAACATCGCCGTCCACCAGCTCCGCGAGACCACCCACACCCGCTACCGCACCACCGACCGCCTCTACATCACCCCGATCCTGGGCAAGAAGAAGCTCGGCAGGCTCACCACCAAGGACGTCCGCACCCTCCTCGACCAGCTCCGCACCCAGTGCCAGTGCTGCACCCGCGGACTCGACACTCAGGGCCTCTGCTGCTCGACCGGAGCATGCTGCGGCAAACGGCTCTCACCCCTGACCGTCAGCTACGTGCACTCCGTCCTGAAGTCCGCACTCCAGCACGCCGTCCGTGAAGACGAGCTCCCACGCAACGTCGCCCGGAACGTACCCGCCGGCACACCACGCCCCAAGCGCACCGAACCCCTCACCGCCACCGAGGCCCGCCAACTCCTCCAGGCCGCCGAAGGCCACCGCCTCCACGCACTCTTCGAACTCGCCCTCCACACCGGACTACGCAAGGGCGAACTCCTCGGCCTCCACTGGACCGACCTCGATCTGGAGACTGGGACCGCCAGCATCCGCCGCACCCTCCAGCGCACCAGCAGCCGGGGCCTGAGCACCCTGCCGACCAAGACGACCAGCTCCGAACGCCGCATCACCCTGCCCGCCGCCTGCATACGCTCGCTGCAGGCCCATCGGCGGCGGCAGGACCAGGAACGGGCGGCTGCCGGGGACAGGTGGCAGGAGAGCGGCTATGTGTTCACCACGCCCACTGGCCGTCCCATCGACCCCACCAACCTCACCCGCGCCTTCACCACTCTCCTCAACCGCTCGGGCCTCCGCCGCATCCGGTTCCACGATCTTCGCCATACCGCTGCGACGCTCCTCTTGGAGCAGGGTGTGGAACTCGTCGTGATCAAGGAGCTCCTCGGGCACGCCCACATCGGCGTCACCGCCGCCGTCTACGCCCACGTCCGCCCCCGCCTCCAACAAGCTGCCATCACCACCCTGAGCAACGCCCTCAGCGCTGACACCGCCCCCAGCGGCACGACTGCCACCCCCTGACGCTGCACCGCCTCCAGAAACGCCGACGGCCCCACGAGCTACCTCGTGGGGCCGTCGGCGTCCGGCTGCGTTGCCGTCAGCGTTGCCGTCAAGAAGGTTCGAAGACCGGAATCTCGACCTCTTCGGGATCTACGCAGAGATCATCTTCTGCCCCTTCAAGGATGAAGCCGAAAAAGTATCGGAGAGCCTCATTCCCCAGGTCGATTGGATGGAACGGAAGTCGATAGCTCCTCGTCTGAACCGGGCGCTGACCATCCCAGAAGGGCTGCTCGAATGGAAACTTCTGCCCCACATCCTCGATCACTCCTGATCCCGGACTCAGACTTACTGCCCGAAGGAGCCCAGTCGGGGACCAAGCAAGAATCGAAGCCCAATCCTCGGAACTCTCCATGCATACCGCATAAGCGCTCCTCTTTCCAGCCAAGCGGGCAGCCTGACTCACGAGGTCGCTTGGATGATCCCGAGCTATCTTGCGCGAGCAGACAACGTCAAAGCGTGGAAAACTCGCCACACACGCCGCCCCGTCCTCCGGCCAGACAGCCAGGTCTAGTGGAAGTACGCCCGCCTCACGAGGAGTGCCCCCCAGGAACCTCGCTGCCAGGTCCAGTGACCTGGTCCGATCCCACCCGACAGCACCACGGAAGAGACCTTCCGGGCGCTCATCCGTGAGCACCAGAATGGCAGCCTTAGATCCCATCGGAACCTCCGAACACATTACTGTCTGCTTGGAATTTCACGGTCCGCAATCGGGGCAATGCCACAGATCCACCTCCACCTTCATGGTGACATTACTCCCCTTCTTCAGTCCTGGGAGCCTGCTCGTGTTCAGAGTTGCCCCACCGTGACCGAGTTCGGCGTATCCAAGCCTCTGGTTGTCAGTCAGGGACGCTCCGCGCCCGGTCTTGACTTCCACTGCCACCCAGTTTCCCGATGGATCTTGGGCAACGAAATCCGCGCGGAAAACGTCACCTTGGCTATTCTTGAATCGCACCTCTCTGGTGATATTCGTGTAGCCCGAGGTCTGAAGCCGGTCCAGTGTGGCACTTTCTCCCATCGCGCCATGCGGAATCCCGGTGATGGGACATTCTCCGGCGTTGTGAACCAGAACTGGCGTGGTGCCGGCGAGCACATAGTACGTGTGGACATCGCTGACGGTCAGGTCATATGTCACCTGCTGCTGGGTGATCAGCTCATGGCGAGGCCTTGTTCGTGCCACCGTGCAGCGCTGACAGCAGGCAGAGGTCCGTGTGCCGCGACGTCACTGGCAGGGGTTGATCACCCGCGGGTCAGGCCCAGCTCGCCCGCGCGTATGCCGGCCTGGAAACGCGAGTCCGCGCCGAGAGCGACGAGAAGTTCGGCGACCCGGCGGCGGTAGGTGCGCAGCGACATTCCGAGTTCTCGTGCGGCTGCCTCGTCGGTGACACCGGAGCCCAGTGCCCGCAGGACCGTGCGGGCGTGAGCATCCAGTCGGGGGCGATCGGAGCCGAGGAAGACCTCGAGATCGGCGGCGGCCTCCCAAGCGGCTTCGAACAGCGCATAAGCCCCGCCGACCAGCACGGGCGCGGCACTCATGGAGTACTGGCGGTGCCTGCCGACGCCCGGCTCGGCGGTCGCGGGCTCGGTGAGGATCATGGTCCGCCGGTCGATGAACATCATTCCCTGGGGCAACGGTGCGGCGGCGATACGAACCTGGAAGCCCTGGGCGGCCATCTCACGCAAGGTCTCCCGGTCGCGCTCGTCGACGAGCACGGCAGGGCTGAACAGCTTGCGGGCCAGACCCGCTCCGCCGTGCCGTGCCCGGAGGTGGGCACTCTCACGAGCGCCGGGCCAGGTGTCGAGATCGCGAGCAATGTTGACGAACTCCGTGGTAACGGCTCTTACGATCGGTTTCAGCCGGGCCTGGAGTTCAAGATCGCCGCGGAGCGTCGTGATCTCTGCCATATGTCCATTATGGCGTTGGCAGCAAACTGCCAACAGCTCGCCTGTACGCATCGGGCCCAGCACGCTGGACCCATGAACGCCTCCTTCCGCCTCGGCGGCGACCTGACCGTCGACCGTCTCGGTTTCGGTGCCATGCGCCTGCCGTCCCAGCAGGGCATGTTCGGCCCCGCCCGCGACCCCGAGACCAGCCGTGCCGTGCTGCGCCGCGCCGTCGAGCTCGGCGTCAACCACATCGACACCGCCGACTTCTACTTCAGCGACGACGGAAAGGTCCGCGCCAACACCCTGATCCGCGAGGCCCTCCACCCGTACCCGTCCGACCTGGTCATCGCCACCAAGGTGGGCCCCCACGTCCGCCTTGACGGCATCTCCGCGGCTCCCCCGGACGACATACGTGGCCTGGTCGAGGCCAACCTCGAAAGCCTGGCAGTGGACCGCCTCGACCTGGTCTACCTGCGCATCGGCCTCATGGAACCGCCGCACGGAGAGTCCCTCGCCGCACGCTTCGAGGCGCTCGCCGCACTGCGCGAGGAGGGCCTGATCCGCCACCTCGGCCTGAGCAACATCGACGCCGACCACCTCGCGGAGGCCCGCGCCATCGCACCCGTCGTGGCCGTGCAGAACCAGTACCACGTCGACCGGCGCGACGACGCGGACCTTCTGGCCGCCTGCGAGGATCTGGGCATCGCCTTCGTCCCCTTCTTCCCGGTCGGTGGCGGTCGGGACCTCAGCGACGAGCGGCTGGCCAAGGTCGCGGCACGGCACGGCGCCACCGTCCCCCAGATCGGCCTGGCCTGGTTGCTCGCCACCTCCCCGGTCACCTTGGCCATCCCGGGTACGGGGTCCATCGCGCACCTGGAGGACAACACCGCCGCCGGCTCGATCACCCTCACCGAGGAAGACCTGACGGACCTCGCCTGAACATCACCAACAAGGTAGGCGGGGCCGTGCTCCGCCTACCCGCTGATGTCGGGGTTGCTCGCCATGATGTCCTCGGCGGTTTGCCAGAGGCGGGGCAGGAACCGGGTGACCGCTTCGGCGCGGTGGAGGAGGTCTTCGGTCGAGCTGATGCCGAGGTCGGTGACGGCTGCCTGGAATGCCGGGGCGAGGGCATGGTGCAGTTCGGGGGCGTCCGCGGCCAGGACGGTGTGGCAGCGGGCGAAGGTCGCGATGATCCAGAAGACGGCTTCGTGGTGGTCGCCGCGGTCGATGAGGTCCTGGCTGCCGTCGATCGCGATCGGCCGTGCGGGCGGGGTGATGTCGCTGCTGAAGAAGAACGGGGTCTTCGCGACCTCGGCGGCGGCATCAAATGCCTTGGTGAGTTCGCGCAGATGGTGCTGGATGCGTCGGGCGGGCAGGTTCCGGCAGCCGAGGAGGTCCAGCAGTTCCGGGTAGAGGCCGAGGCGTCCGTAGTCGGTGAGGACCTCGCGGGCGGCCAGGTAGCGCAGGCGCACGGTGGGGTTGCGCAGGGCGGCGACCAGAAGCACATGGGTGGTCACGCCGGTGGGGAACAGCCAGGACAGCACCTGTTCGTGGAACGGCGCCGCGGCGTCGATCGCCGCAAGTCGGGTTTCGATCCGGTGGCGGGCGTCCTGGCATCTGCGGCGGACCCAGGGTCGAGCCGCGAAGTGGCCCGAGACGTGTGCCCGCAGTGTGCGCAGGTGACCGGTGGGATCATCGATGATCGTGTCGGTGCGGAAGCTGCCGGCCAAGTGATACGAGGCGAGGACGTCGTCGGCGGAGACGAGCTGTGCCCAGGGCAGGTAGCTGACTTCCAGCAGTGTGTCGCGGTAGCGGAGCTTGCCCGGTTTGGCGGGCGGCTCGTCCTCGGCGGTGATGACGACGATGTCGATGTCGGAGGAGGGCGGCAGCTCGGCGTCGTCCGGGAGCCCGACTGTCGAGCCGCTGAAATACGCCCCGCGAAAGACCGCATCGGAGCGGGCATGCCGGGCGACCCATTCGGCCGCGATGGAACGTGCCGGCCCCAGCTTCACCACACATCTCCCCCTGGCGACGAGTGCATGATCTTCATTGTTCCAGTGTGCTGCGTCCGGCAGTTGCAAGGCGCAGCGACCGCTGAAACTCTCGTTCGACGCTATGGCGACGCCGAGCACCACCGAGGCAGCATGGCTCACCACGGTCGCCCCCGTCGCCTCACCCGTTCACCCCCGCGCCGTGCGCCCTTCGGGTTTCTTCCGCGGGCCGCCCGCCCTACGCCCCTGACCTGCTGAAACAGCCCGGGACGGCGGTCTGCGGCGGGTCTCCTGACACCCATTCATACTATTTTTGACGCTTTCTCAGGGAGCGCGTTCGTCCCGCTGCCACTTACCTCGGAAGTGCAGGGGCACGACCGACGCAGCGGCACTTGGGGGTGTCGCGGGCCGTCGCCCCGTCGATGAGCTCGAGGGAGCAGCGATGCGACGAACCGCCCGTCTGCTGACCGGCACCGCGCTGGCCGCCGTCGCCGCGGGCGGGGTCGCCGCACCCGCGTACGGCGGCGACACCGCCGGCCTGGAGGTGTACCCGTCCACCGCGGTGCCGGGCGACCTGGTGACGGTGAACACGGCGGCATGCGGCAACGGCGGTTCGGCGACCGCCGACGCGAGCGCGGTGGGCGCCGGGCAGTTCACGCTGGCCCCCAGTGCGCACGAGGACGACGCGATCGGGCAGTTCCGGGTGCCGCCGAGCGCGCAGCCGGGGACGTACGAGATCGTCGCGACGTGCGCCGACGGCGGCCGGCAGGTCAAGGGTGACCTGACGGTCACCCTGGCCGCCCTGCACGGGCAGTCGCAACCGAGAGGAAGCGTGAAGACGGGGGTCGGCGGCGCACTTGGCCCCGACCCCGTACAGACCGCGGCAGGCGTGGCGGCTCTTGCCGTCGCCGCCGCGGGCGGTACCTGGCTCCTGCATCGCCGGGCGAGAGGCGACGGGATCTGACGGACACCCTCCGCTGTCCGTCCGCCGGTACCGCATCCCCTCCCCCTCCGGGTCCGACGCCCCTCGCGACCCGGAGGGGGCACGGGGCCCACTTCCGAAGAGGAGGAAGAGGGAGAGGAAGAGGAGGCTGGCATGCGCAGGGTCGGCAACAGTGCCATAGCGACCGTCACCGTGGTCGCGCTCTGCTCGGGCGTGTGGCTGCTGCACGACGCGGCCGGGAGCGCCCCGCCGCAGCCGTCCGCCGCGCAGGCGCACGCCGACCTGAGCGCGGAAGGCGCCGCCGCCCCCGCGCTGCCGCCGTCGCCGCCCGACCGCATCCGTATACCGTCGATCCGCGTGAACGCCCCGCTGATGGGTCTCGCGCTCACGAGCAGCGGCAGCCTCGACGTCCCGCCCGCGGGGGAAAAGAACCTCGCCGGCTGGTACGAGGCCGGCACCACACCCGGCGAGACCGGCACCGCGATCGTGGCCGGCCACGTCGACAACGCCGACGGCCCCGCCGTCTTCTACGACCTCGGCGCCGTGAAGAAGGGCAGCACCATCGAGGTGGACCGGCGGGACGGCAGCGTGGCGCTCTTCACCGTCGACGCGGTGGAGGTGTACGAGGCGAAGGACTTCCCGGACAAGAAGGTGTACGGGGCGGCGAAGCGGCCCGAGTTGCGCGTGATCACCTGCGGTGGGGGCTACTCACGGAGCACCGGATATCAGGGGAACGTGGTCGTCTTCGCGCATCTCACGGACAGCCGCTGAGCGCGGTCACCCCACCCGAGCGGCAGCGTCATCGGCGGCAGCAATGGCAGCGGCAATGATCCGCGCACACACCAGGGACTCGGTGTGTGTGGTGTCCACCTCCAGGTCGTAGACCACACCCTTGTGGACGAGTTCCGCCTGCGACGCGGCCATCCCCGGGACCCGGTCTCCCCGGACGATCTCGCGGCCCTCGGCGACCTCGCCCTCGCAGCGGACGCCGACCCACAGCACGTCCAGTCCGGTGAGGGGCTCCCGCCACCGGTCCTGGGACGCGGCTCCGCCGAGGAAGACGTCGTCGATGATGACCTTGGCGCCCGCCCGGACCGTCGCGGCGACCCCCGCCCGCCACGCCGCCTCCAGCGCCTGGAACTGCGGCCCGATGTTCACCCCGCCGTCCGGGGCGAACTCGATCCCGGCCGCCGACGTCTTCAGGGACGCGGGCATCGCGTCGACCAGCGAGTCGATCCCGGCGGTCAGCCACGGCTCCGGCAGGACGGCCTGCAGACACCGGGCGATCCCGGACTTGCCCGAGCTGGAACCACCGTTCAGCACGATCACTTGAGTTGTCACCGCGCCACTGTAGAAGCACCCTCCGGCAAGACCCCACCGGATTTCCGCCGGGCAGGCCGGGTACGCCGAGTGCGTCAGGCCACCCACTGCTCGTACGCCAGCTTCGCCACCAGTGCGAACACCACCGTCAGCAGCACGACCCGGACGAAGCCGCTGCCCTGCTTCAGGGCTGTGCGGGCCCCGAGTGTGCCGCCGGCCAGGTTGAACACGGCCATGAGGCCGGCCAGTTGCCACAGCACCGTGCCCTGCCAGGCGAACATCGCGAGGGCGCCCGCGTTGGTGCAGCAGTTGACGATCTTGGCGGTGGCCGAGGCGGTCACCAGGTCGAGATGCAGGACCGCGGTGAGGGCGAGGACCAGGAACGTACCGGTGCCGGGGCCGATGAGACCGTCGTAGAAGCCGATGCCCAGACCCGCGAGGCCGATCGCGGCGAGGACGCGGCGGCGGGTGGCCGGGCCGACGGCCGGGGCCGTGCCGAAGGCGGGGCGCAGGATCACGAAGGCGGCGACGCCGAGCAGCACCACCATGATCACCGGCTTGAGGACCTCGGTGCTCATCCCGGCCGCGAAGAAGGCCCCGGCGGAGGACCCGGCGAGGGCGGCGAGGCCGATACGGACAGCCGTGCGCACGTCCACGGGGGCCTTGCGGGCGTACGTCACCGCCGCCCCCGACGTGCCGACGATGGCGACTGCCTTGTTGGTGCCGAGCGCGTACGCGGCCGGGGTGCTCGTCGGGAGCCCGAGCAGCAGCGCCGGGAGGAGCAGGAGACCGCCCCCGCCGACCACCGCGTCGATCCAGCCGGCCGCGAGGGCGGCGAGGCAGAGGACGGCGAGCGTGGTCAGCGATATGTCGGGCATGATCGCGACCCTAGGTACGGGATACGTGCGCCGTCCATGTACCTGAGCGTTTTCTGAGGTACGGCCACTCCGACCCACCCCCGGGACGCCCGCCGAACCCCCTCACAGCCCACTCCGGCCCATCCGCCTACCCCTCACAGCCCACTCCGGCCCATCCGCCGAACCCCTCACAGCCCACCCCGGCGCATCCGCCGAACCCCTCACACCCCGCCCTCGGCGCGCGCCCCGAACCCTCACACCACCGCCCCGCCCCCGCTGAGGGCAGCGTTCCTCGCGGGAAACAGATGTGATGCGGCCGGGTAACACCCGCATCGCACGCTCCTAGACATGACCTCGAATACGCGTGTGGTGGTGATCGGCGCCGGCCTCGCGGGCGTACATCTCGCCCGGCGGCTCGGTGAGCTCGGCACGCCCGCGCTGGTCGTCGGTGAGGAAGAGCACCGCCCGTACAACCGGGTCCTGCTCGCCGAGGTGCTGGCCGGACGTTACGAGCCGGAGGTGATCTCCCTCCCGGCCCCGCCGGAGCTGGTCCGCGCCCAGGTCACCGGAATCGACCGCGCCGCCCGGATCGTGCACTGCGCGGACGGCCCGGAGATCGCATACGACACGCTGGTCCTGGCCACCGGTTCCAACCCGGTTCTGCCGCCCCTGCGTGGCCTGTTCACCCCCGACCACGAACTGCCCGAGGGGGTCCACGCGTTCCGCACCATGGACGACTGCCTGGGCCTGTCGAAGGCCGTACGGCCGGGCGTGCGGGCGGTCGTCATCGGCGGCGGTCTGCTGGGGGTGTCCGCGGCCCGCGCGCTCGCCGTGCGCGGCGCGCAGGTCGTCCTCGCCCAGCAGGCCGAGCGGCTCATGGAGCGCCAGCTCGACCCGGGTGCGTCGAAGCTCGTCCTGCGGCATCTGAAGGACCTCGGCGTCGAGGTGCACACCGAGTGCCGCGTACGGGACGTGCGCTGCGTCGGCGGCGCGGTCCGCTCGGTGGAGATGGCCGACGGATACGCGCTCGACGCCGACCTCGTGGTGCTGGCCTGCGGGGTCCACCCGCGCGCCGGCCTCGCCAAGGAGGCCGGGCTCGCCGTCCACAAGGGCATCCTGGTCGACGACGAACTGCGTACGTCCGACCCGCACATCCGCGCCATCGGCGACTGCGCGCAGCACGACGGCACGACCTACGGCCTCGCCGCCCCCGCCCTCGAACAGGCCGATGTGCTGGCCGAGCTGCTCGCCGGCGACGCGAACGCCCGCTACACCGGCACCCGTTCCCTGACCCGGCTCACCATGACCGGGCATGACTCCCCCTTCGACCTGGCCGCGTTCGGCGAGACCGAACCGCGCCCCGGCGACGACTTCATCCAGCTCGCGGACGCCACCCGCGGCACCTACCGCAAGGTCGTCGTCCGCGACGACCGCCTGGTCGGCGGGGTCCTCGTCGGCGAACTCGGCACCGTCGGCGCGCTGGCGCGCGCCTGGGAGGGAGCAGAGCCGCTCCCCACGGACGGCGCACCACTGCTCCACCTGCTCACCAACGATGGAGGCTCCTGATGACCACGACCGCAATTGCTGGGGACCAGCCCCGCCCCACGATCGTGCTCGTCGGCCATGGCATGGTCGGCCAGCGCTTCCTCGAAGCGCTCGCCGAGCGCGGCATGACCGCCACGCACCGCGTGGTCGTGCTGTGCGAGGAGCCGCGTCCCGCGTACGACCGCGTCCAGCTCACCTCGTACTTCTCGGGCAGGACGCCCGAGGACCTGTCCATGACCGACATGCAGTTCATCGCGGACCACGGCATCGAGCTGCGCATCGGTGACCCCGCGGAGACGATCGACCGTGACGGGAAGCGGGTGACGGCCCGCTCCGGGCTGACCGTCGACTACGACGTCCTCGTCCTGGCCACCGGCTCCTACCCGTTCGTGCCGCCCGTCCCCAACAAGGACGCCGAGGGCTGCTTCGTCTACCGCACCATCGAGGACCTCCTCGCGATCGAGGAGTACTCCAAGTCGCGGGCGACGACGGGTGCCGTGGTGGGTGGCGGTCTGCTCGGCCTGGAGGCCGCGGGCGCGCTCAAGGGCCTCGGCCTCGACGCGCACATCGTGGAGTTCGCGCCGCGTCTGATGCCGGTGCAGGTCGACGACGGCGGCGGCGCGGCGCTGCTGCGCACCATCGAGGAGATGGGGCTGTCCGTCCACACCGGTGTGGGCACCCAGGAGATCGTGGTCGGCGAGGACGGCGCGGTCACCGGCATGAAACTGTCCGACGGCTCCGAACTCGCCACCGACATGGTGGTGTTCAGCGCCGGTGTCCGCCCCCGCGACCAGCTCGCCCGCGACTGCGGTCTGACGGTCGGCGAGCGCGGCGGCATCTCGGTCGACGAGCAGTGCCGCACGGTCACCGACCCGCACGTGTTCGCGATCGGCGAGTGCGCGCTGGCGGCGGACGGCCGGGTGTACGGCCTGGTCGCCCCGGGTTACGAGCAGGCGGAGACGGCGGCCGCGACGATCGCCGCCGACGAGGCGTCCTTCACCGGCGCCGACCTGTCCACCAAGCTGAAGCTGCTCGGCGTGGACGTGGCGTCGTTCGGCGACGCGCACGGCACGGCCGAGGACTGCCTGGACGTCGTCTACTCGGACTCCCGCGCGGGCCTGTACAAGAAGCTGGTCATCGGCCGGGACGGCACCCTGCTGGGCGGCATCCTGGTCGGCGACGCGGACGCGTACGGCACGCTGCGCGCGTTCACCGGATCCGTCCCGCCCGTCTCGCCCGAGCAGCTGGTGCTGCCGGCCGGTGCGGGAGCCCCCACCCAGCTCGGGCCGTCCGCACTGCCGGACGAGGCGGTCATCTGCTCCTGCCACAACGTCACCAAGGGCACGATCCGCGGCGCGGTCACGGACCACCAGTGCACGACCGTGCCCGAGGTGAAGAAGTGCACCAAGGCCGGTACGGGCTGCGGCAGCTGCGTCAAGGTGCTCGGCCAGCTCGTCACGGCGGAGCTGGAGGCGAGCGGCGTCGAGGTCGACAAGGGCCTGTGCGGCTGCTTCGCCCAGACCCGCGAGGAGCTCTACGAGATCGTCCTCGCCCTGCGCATCAACTCCTACCAGGACCTGCTGGACCGCTACGGCCGCGAGGGCGCCCGGGGCGGCGACGGCTGCGAGACCTGCAAGCCCGCGGTCGCCTCGATCATCGCCTCCCTCGCCCCGACGATCGGCGCGAACGGCTACGTCCTGGAGGGCGAGCAGGCGGCCCTGCAGGACACCAACGACCACTTCCTCGCCAACCTCCAGAAGAACGGCTCGTACTCGATCGTGCCACGCATCCCGGGCGGCGAGATCACCCCCGAGAAGCTCATCGTGATCGGCGAGGTGGCCCGCGACTTCGGCCTCTACACGAAGATCACCGGCGGCCAGCGCATCGACATGTTCGGCGCGCGGGTCGAGCAGCTCCCGCTGATCTGGGCGCGGCTGGTGGACGCGGGCTTCGAGTCCGGGCACGCGTACGGAAAGTCGCTCCGCACGGTCAAGTCCTGCGTGGGCCAGACCTGGTGCCGCTACGGCGTCCAGGACTCCGTGCGCATGGCGATCGACCTGGAGCTGCGCTACCGGGGACTCAGGTCCCCGCACAAGCTCAAGTCGGCCGTGTCGGGCTGCGCCCGCGAGTGCGCGGAGGCCCAGTCGAAGGACTTCGGCATCATCGCCACCTCCAACGGCTGGAACCTCTACGTCGGCGGCAACGGCGGCGCGACCCCGCGCCACGCGGACCTGCTCGCCCAGGACCTGTCCGACGCCGAACTGATCCGCCTGATCGACCGCTTCCTGATGTTCTACATCCGCACCGCCGACCGCCTGGAGCGCACGTCGACCTGGCTGGAGCGGATCCCCGGCGGCCTCGACCACATCCGGGACGTGGTGGTGGAGGACTCCCTCGGCATCTGCGAGGAACTGGAGTCGCTGATGGCCGCGCACGTCGCCGCCTACCGCGACGAGTGGGCGGAGACCATCAACGACCCCGAGAAGCTGGCCCGGTTCGTGTCCTTCGTCAACGCGCCCGACACCCCCGACCCGGTGGTCGGCTTCGTCCCCGAGCGCGACCAGATCAAGCCCGACCTGCCGCTGCTGACCATCGGCACGCGACCCCTGGAAGGAAGCGCCCAGCGATGACCCTGGCACCCGAGACGACCGACCTGAAGATCCAGCTCCGCCTGGAGGACTCCTGGTTCACGGTCTGCGATCTGACCGCGCTGACCCCCGGCCGGGGCGTGGCGGCCCTCCTGCCCGACGGCCGGCAGATCGCTCTGTTCCGCGACCGGGCCGGGCAGCTGTACGGCATCGACAACCGCGACCCGTTCAGCGGCGCGGCAGTCCTCTCCCGCGGCCTGACCGGCACCCACCAGGGCCGCCCGTTCGTCGCCTCGCCCCTGCTCAAGCAGCGCTTCGACCTGCTGTCCGGGCAGTGCCTGGACGACGAGACGGTGCGGGTTGCGACGTACGAGGTGCGGGCGGCCTGAGGCCGTCGGCGCCGGACCGGAACGGAACGGAACGGAACGAGGCTCGTCAGGCCTTCAGTCCGTCGTAGGTGACCCCCGTGAGCGCCTCGGACGCGGTCCACAGGCGCTCACTCGCCCGGTCGTCGCGCGTCAGGGGCGCCCGCCACGACGGCGCGGGCGCCCCGCGCCACATGGCGAGGGACGGGCCGGTGAAGGCGTCGGGGCGTACGCCGGGGGCGGTGGCGGCGTAGAGGGTGGGGAGGGCGCCCGCCTCGGCCGGCTGGGCGATGACGCGGTTGCCGAGCCGCATGAGCCGCTCGGCGGTCCGGCGGCCCTCCGCCCGTGGACCGGCGGTCTGGAGGTTGGTGGCCGCGTATCCGGGGTGGGCGGCCGCCGCGACCGCGTCCGATCCGATGGCCGCCAGTCTGCGCGCCAGCTCGTGCGTGAACAGCAGGTTGGCGGTCTTGGAGCGGGCGTAGGCGATCCAACGCCGATAGCGGTGCTCGCTGTTGAGGTCACCGATGTCGATGTTCGCGAGCGTGTGCATCATGCTGGAGACGGTCACGACCCGCGCGCCGGGGGTGGCGAGCAGCGCGGGCAGCAGCAGTCCCGTGAGGGCGAAGTGCCCCAGGTGGTTCACGCCGAACTGCGTCTCGAAGCCGTCCACCGTCGTCCCGTACGGCAACGCCATCACCCCCGCGTTATTGACGAGCAGATCGAGCCGGTCGTACGGAAACGCCGCCGCGAACTCCCTGACGGACCCCAGGTCACCAAGGTCCAGCCGCGCGAACTCGGTCTCCACGCCTGGCACTTCGGCGCCGATCCGGTCGACCGCCGCACGCCCCCGGGCCTCACTCCGGCAGGCCACGACCACCCGTGCGCCCTTGCGCGCCAGCTCCCGCGCGGTGACGTACCCGAGCCCGCTGTTGGCTCCGGTGACGACGGCGATACGGCCGCTCTGGTCAGGGATGTCGTGCGCGCTCCAGCCGGACATGACGGTTTCCCTCCACAGGTGTGCCCCCATCCCACCCTAGGACGGTCGGCGCCACACCGAATATCAGACCCAGCACCCAGAACTCTTCGAACCCGTTCCCGCGCCAGATTTGTTCCTTCTGCTACGTTCAGCATGTGGTCATGCCCAAAGAATTCGGGCCGGAGAGCCTCGAAGTCGGCACTCGCCCGCGCAAGGTTCTCCTGGCAGCATGCGGCACTCGCGGGGACGTCCAACCCTTTCTCGCATTGGCCGTGGCGCTGCGCCGACACGGCCACCGGCCGTTATTGGCCGCCCCGCCGTCGTATGCGCCCGATGCGGCCGCGTACGACGTGGAGTTCGCCGCGATCGACGACGGTCCAGCCCGGATTCTCCATGAGACGGCGACCCGCCGGATCATCGACAACGGCCTCATGGGCGTACGCGGAAAGCTGTCGGCCGCAAAGGCTGTCGCACGCATGAAGCGATTGATGCTGACGCCGTTGCGAGATGTCGCGGCCATCGCCCACGACCACTCGGACGTGGCGGCGGTGGTGCATTCGGCAGCGTTTCCCGCCCAGCACGTGGCGGACATGCTGGGCGTACCCGCCGTGGTCGTGGCATTGCAGCCCGGCTGGATTCCCACCGCCGAATTCCCCTGCCAACTGATGCCGCTGCCCAAAGTGCCCCGCTTCCTCAACCGGAGCACCTACGCCTTGGTGACCGCGGCCCAGCGTTCCGGCGAGGTCGAGCGCTGGCGGACGACGGAGCTGGGCCTGGCGGCGCGCCGCCCTGGCGCACGGCCGTGGCTGCGGGATGCCCAGGGCAAGCGGCGCCCGGTCCTGCAGTCGTTCAGCCGGCACGTCACACCGGTCGACCCGGCCTGGGGCGACGCCGTACGCACCACGGGTTTCTGGTTCCTGCCCGCCCGCCCCGACTGGACTCCGCCCAGGGAGCTGACCCGGTTCCTGGACGAGGGGCCACCACCCGTCTACGTCGGCTTCGGCAGCATGGTCGGCACCCGAGCACGCCGGAACAACGCGCTGGTCGCCGAAGCGATTCGGCTCGCCGGTGTACGGGCCGTCGTCGCGACAGGATGGGGCGGCATCGCATCGGGTTCCCCGTCGCCGAACATCCTGGCCATCGAAGAGGCCCCGCACGACTGGCTTTTCCCCCGGATGACCGCGGTCGTCCACCACGGCGGCCCCGGCACCGTCGGAGCCGCACTCGCCGCGGGCCGCCCTCAGGTCCTCTGCCCCCACATGGGCGATCAGACGCACTGGTCCGCACGCATGCGGGCGCTGGGCGTGGCCCCCACTCCCCTCACCGCCGGACACCTCACGGCACAACACCTCGCGGACGCGATCAAGCAGGCGGTGCAGGACCGACACCTACGGCATCGGGCACTCGAACTCGCACCCCTCATCCAGGTCGAGGACGGCGTCAACGCCGCGATGAATTCCCTGCTCACCCACCTCGCCTGAGCCCACTTCCCCTGCTTCTCCTCCCCCGCACACCAGCCACGAACAGAAAGCCTCGGAGTGCTGCAAATTCCCTTCTCTGACGTCAGCATCGCGCCCGGTACCGTGATTTCCTGGGCGCTGCGCACGAAGCACTCCCCCCACGTCGGGCAGGAGTCCGCTCCTCCCAAGTCGGCCTCGTTCAATCAGGACAAGCACCACTCCTCCTCCCAGGCGACTCGAATGTCGGGCAGCCGCGTCGAAAGCTCGATCACGGTCACCTTCGAGATCGCGGGCCGACTCGACACCGCGGCTCTCGAATCCGCGCTGCGTCTCCTCGTACAAAGACACGAGGTACTCCGTTGCGAATTCCAACGCCTGGCCGGCGACCTGAACTGCACGGCTCTGTCTCCCGAGGCCATCACCCTGGAAGCGGAAGAGGTCGGCCACTTCCACACCGCGGACGAGCTGCACACCTACCTCGACAAGACGTTCAAGAGCCTCGACACGCTCTCCTGGCCGCTGTTCCTCATGGGCGCGGTGGTCCGAGAGACGAATTCCACGGTCTATCTGTGCTTCGACCACATCGTGTGCGACGGCCTCTCCATGCCCGTGGTGGTGAACGAGCTCCAGACCGCGTACGCGGCGCTCACCATCGGCCGGCCGGTGGAACTCCCCGCGTCCGGAAGCTACTTGGACTTCGGCGACGACCAACGCCGCCGCTACACGTCCCTCCGTCCCGACGACGACCGCCTGTCGTACTGGCGACACTTCATCGACCGGAACGGCGGTTTCTTCCCCCGGTTCCCCTTCGACATCGGCGTATCGGAAGACTGCCTGTATCCGCTGGTGAACCGAAGCCACCGTCTCCTGGACGCACAGCAGACGGAGGCTCTCGCGGCAGGCGCCCGGGCATCGGGCGGCAGCGTC
Organism: Streptomyces sp. NPDC001315; assembly: GCF_042896175.1. Classification (NCBI taxonomy): domain Bacteria; kingdom Bacillati; phylum Actinomycetota; class Actinomycetes; order Kitasatosporales; family Streptomycetaceae; genus Streptomyces; species Streptomyces sp. NPDC001315. The sequence continues at coordinate 131,407 of NZ_JBIAWZ010000001.1, forward strand.
TTCACCGGTGTCCTGGCAGCGGCCGCGACGGCACAGCACCGGTTCGGCGGCCCTGCGGTCTACCGGGGCATGCTGCCCATCAGCGAAAGGAGCAGCACGGAGACCTCGCAGACCTCAGCCACTTCGAACGCCCCGGACGAGTGGCAGCACTCCATCGGCTGGTTCGTCAACACGATGCCCATCGAGTTCCGGGTGGGCGAAGGCGGTACGGACCACGCCACCACCATGCGCCGGGCACGCGCGGCCCACACCGAGTTGCAGCGGCACGTCGGCGTCCCCTTCGTACGGGCCTGGGAGTTGCTCGCCCCGGAAACCTTCTCCCTTCACTCCTGGCCGTACCCCGTGAACTTCTTCTCCTACATCGATTTCAGAAGGACCCCCGGAGGTGACCAACACCCTCTCTGGAACCCGACATTGCACGTCTGGGCGACCCGTGGCAACGGCATCAGCCACTGGTTCCACCGCACCGCCACCGGCCTGCACGTCAACATGCTGCATGTGGACACACCCCAAGCACATGAGATCAGCGACGCGCTGCACCACGAACTCCTACGGGTGCTGCTGGAGATCGCGGGCCTGCGAAATGACGCGCTCGTGTCCATTCCCCGCCCGCCCCGGCCGATGGTCGGCGTGAAGACCTGAGCTGTTCGACAACCGCACCTGCTCCTTCCCCCGGCGAGCTCCTGAACTGCGGCGACGGTCGTGCCCGTCATCCGCCTACGGCGCTCCGAGCCTCGCTACCGTGTGCGGCATGAGGCTCTCGCCGCGGTCGGCCGGTTCAGGCCGCGGTCGATCGGTTCAGGTCGCGGTTGATGGCTCGGGCGGCGGCTTGGACGGTGGCGACGCCGTCGGCCATCGTGCGGCTGCCGCGTGACAGCACGGCCATCTCGTAGTCGCGCCCCTCGCCGGTGAACACGCCGACGCTGTTCACCCGCCAGCCGTCGGTCTCATCCGGCAGCCAGCCGTTCTTGACGTGCACCGTCGTCGTCGCGGGCACCCCCGCCGGTGTTCCCCAGCGCTGCTCGGGGACGACTCGGTTCATCAGGCCGAGCGCATAGGCACGGGCGCTCCGGTCGAGGACCTCGTTGTCCGAGGTGAGCAGTCGGAGCAGCTTCAGCTGGTCGCCGGCCGTGACCTGGGTGCGCCCCCAGTGGTTGTCCGCTCCGGGAACGGTGTCGCGCATGCCGGCCAGAGTCAGGAAGTGCTGGACGCCGGCGGTTCCGATCTGGTGCCACAGGGCGTTGGTCGAGGCATTGTCCGACTTGGTGATCATGGCGGTGGTCAGCTTCACCTCGCGGGCGGTCAGAGCACGGTGCTCCTCCGCCGCCTGCCGCAGCAGCGCCCCCAGAACCGTCACCTTGACTACGCTCGCCGAGTCGAAGGCCGCGTCGGCCCGGAACGTGCACGAGGTCGCGGTGGAGCGGTCGTACAGGGCGAGCGCCGAGGCTCCCTGGCGCCCGCGGAGAGCGTCGGCGATGTCCTGCGACAGCCGGGCCGCCAGCCCAGGCTGCTGCGAGGTGCACGTCACGTGTGAGCCGCCGACGGTCGCACCGCCGACAGTCGCGCCACCGGTGCTCGCCCCGGCCGGGGTGGCGGTCGCGAGTGCGGCAAGCACCGTCCCAGCGGCCATGGCCGCGGCCAGTCCCCGTCGCGCGCGGCGGCTTATGTGCGTTGCGGGCATGGAGGTTCCGTCCTGCTCTGTGTCTGCGGTCGCATGGGCAGCCCGCTCGCCATCGACTGCGAGGGGGTGGACGACGGCGACGCTACAGGGGCAAAGAAGACCGCGGCGCACCAAAGATTGCACTATGCCCGAATTGAGAGTTTTCCAAGCGTGTGACATTTATCAAGGCATTCGTCACTAACCTCGTTGATCACGAAACCATCACTCCTCCTCCACGAGTGGTGGCCCGGCAATACGGTCATCCCCGCATCTGACACACCTTGGGGGATGAAATGACCAACCCGTACGCCACTCCACCCGCCCCGCGGTGGGCGCGGAAGCGCTACCTGCTCCCCGCGCTCGGCCTGGCCCTGTTCATCGGCGTCGGCATAGGCAACAGCGGTCAGGACACGACGAGCACCGACGCGAAGCCCGCCGCCGCCGCGCCCCGCCCGACGGTCACCGTCACAGCCACGGCGACCGCGACCGCGACCGCGGAACCGGAGCCGGCCGCCACCGTTACTGCCACGAAGACCGTCAAGGTCACGAAGACGATCACGGCCGAGCCTGCGGCGGACAGCGGTTCCGACGACAGCGGAAGCGACAGCGCGTACTACGCCAACTGCACCGAGGCCCGAGCCGCCGGCGCCGCCCCCGTCTACGCCGGCGACCCCGGCTACGGCCGCCACCTCGACCGCGACGGGGACGGCGTCGCCTGCGAGTGACGTAGCCGAGCGGCGGCGGGGGGCGGGGGCGGGGAGCACAGCAGCACGAAAGTCCAGGCATCTCGGATCCCAGCGCCTCAGTACGGTGGGACGCATGAAGCTCTCGCCGCTCGTCGCCCGGGAACGTTTTGTCGCGTCACCCGTCGCACGGCTGGCGACGGCCGACGCCGAGGGGGTGCCCCATGTGGTGCCCGTGACCTTCGCCGTCCTGGACGAAGTCCTGTACTTCGCGGTCGACCACAAGCCCAAGAACACATGGGACCTGAGGCGGTTGCGCAACATCCGGGAGAACCCGTCGGTGGCGGTGCTGGTCGACCACTACGGCGAGGACTGGTCGACTCTGTGGTGGGCCCGCGCCGACGGCCGTGGAGACGTGCTGGAGGACGGTGCGGAGCGGCTCCGCGCAGTGGAGTTGCTGTGCGGTAAGTACGACCAGTACGAGGACGCACCTCCCCAGGGCCCGGTAACCGCCGTTCGGGTCGAGAAGTGGAGCGGCTGGGCCTTCGCATAGCTCTGCCGGAGGCGTCGAACGACCGCGCGCCGAAGGGGCGGCACCCCCGCACAGGGTGTATGACCAGCTCCCTGAACTGGGAACTCGGCATCTGCCGCCCCTCACAGGGCACTCTCAGGGCACGTCGCTCAGCGCGGCCTCCATCATGTCGGCGGTCCGGTCTTCCTCCGCCTCCCACAGGTGCGTGTACACATTCAGCGTGATCGATGGCTTAGCGTGACCAAGCCTCATCTGCACCTGCTTCGGCGTCGCCCCGTTCTTGATCAGTACTGAGGCGTAGAAGTGCCGCAGATCGTGAAGCGTCGTGTCCTCGGGGACACGGACCTTGCTGCCCGACTTCTTCAGGTGGGCGTTGGCCCGCTTCACGTTCCGGGCCCATACTTTCGCCCAGCTCCCACGCCGGATCGCTCCGCCAGTCTCGCTGGTGTACAGCAACCGGGCATGGCGCCATACGGGCTTTCGGGGGTTCGTCCGATCCTCGATGTGCACGACCCGCGGCGGGAACTTCTCGCGGTGCCGTGCGATCTCGTCCACGACCGAACGTCCTTGAGGAACGGACCGATAGCTCTGCCTGGTCTTCGGTTCCCCGAGGTACGGCACCCCGTTGTCGGGACCGATCAACTGTTGTTTGACCGTCACGGTCTCGGCAGGGTCTCCGTCCTCCAGCCCGAACAGCTCGCCTTGCCGTAAGCCCGTTGAAGCGGCCTGTCTCACCAGGGCGCGGTACCGGGGAGACGCGGTCACGATGAGTGCCCTCACCGCGTCCGGATGAAGCGGGTGGATCTCCGGATAGAAGACCTCTGGCGGTCTTAGCCCCTCCCATGGGTACTTCGGGATGATCCCCTCTTGGTGTGCCATCTTCAGGATGCTGGTGCAGACATTCCACGGCGTCGCGAAGGTCGACGGAGCAATGGCCGCAGACCGCTATTTGCCCTTCGGGGGTGCCAACCCACGCCGAAGGGGCGTCAGGCGTTCTACGGGCCATCTACGGCTTCCATCCGTCCGCGGGGCGGCTCAGGGCTGGCAGCAGTAGCGGCGTTGGGGCGGTCGGCCGCTGCGAGGACGGCTTGACCGGGGCGTTGGGGACAGCGATCCTGTGCTCGCTGTGGGGAGCGGGCTCGATTCGCAGGGGGTTACATGGCTCAGCGGCGTCTGACTGTGTCCGGCTGCTGGGTGCCCATCGCGTTTCTGGTGGGTTGGACGGTGCTCCTCGTGGGCGAGTTCACCGGTCGGTCGCTCTGGTTGGCGCTCGTGGCACTGGCCTTCCTGCTGCCGAGTTGTGTCGCGCTGTGGATCGAGAAGCCGAAGCGACGACCCTGAGCATGCGGCCTGTCAACGTCCGCGGCGCAGACGTTTGGTCGCGGCCTTGCCGTCGTCGCCGCCTATGGAGCGGACGACGGTGACCACGCCCCACGCCATCACCACGGCGAGCAGCGTGAGGATTGCGAGGTTGGCCGCGATGGCGGTGAGGACGCCGACGAGCAGCGGGCCGAAGTAGACGCCGGCCGCGACCGCCCCGGCACCGACCCCGGAGCCGAGCGCCACGCGCTGGACCATGCGGTCCGGGGGCGCCTGGTGGATGTGGACCACCTGCGGGCCGGTGGGTTGTTGGACGGACAGCGCGGCGGGGTCGGCGTAGACGTGACTGCCGTCCGGGAGCTGGACGACCGTCAACGGGCGGTGTGCGGGGAACTGTTCCATGACGCACCCTCCGGGGCGTTGTCGGGGAAAGCGCAGGTCGAACACAGGCCGAGCGATGGCGGGATGACGTATCCCGCGTCACGGCGGCACTCGGGGCAGGTGCGGCGCGCGGCGTTGGCCTTGGCAAGGGCAGCCCGCCGGGCCGCGGTCATCGGCCGGACGGGCTTCGCGTGGTCGATGCGGTAGAGGTAGGCGACCAGCGGGCCGCGTCGGTGTCGGGGCCGCTCAAGCTGCGCGGCCACGTCCTGACCGCCAGGGCGCAGCCCGATGGCGCGCAGTTGGCGGCGGGTGGCGTAGCCGTCCGGGGCCAGGCGCCACCGGAACACCGGCAGCGCCCCCATCAGGCCGCCACGCGCTTCCACGCGGCCCTCAGGCGGACCTCGGATGCGGAGTGGCCACCGGCGCGGAATCGGGTGGCCATCTCGCGGTAGGACAGGGCCGGGGTCTCGCTGTGGCGGATCTCGTCGACCAACGCATCAAGCGCCGCATCGGTGAGCGCGGGCCCCGCGTCCAGCGCGAGCGCGACCGGTTCGGTGGGCCCCCAGACCGGCAGGTCCCAGGCGGGTGTGACGCCGGGCGTGACGCGGGCCGTCACGCTGGTCAGCGCCCGTCCGGTGTCCTCACCGGAGCGGGCCGTCTCCAGCGTCGACCACGCCCGCGACAAGCTCTGTGCGGTCCTGGCCTGGACGCGTGCGACGCGGGCCCCGGCCTCCGTCACGGCCGTCAGCCGCGTCTCCTCCGTGGTCGCCTCCGCCCGCAGTCGGGCACGGGCGACGGCCGCTTCGTCGCGTGCCTCCTGCTGGATACCGCGGATGGCTCCCAGGGCGTTCGGGGTGAGCGCGGTGCGCTCCCACAGCCCGTGCACCAGCCAGAGCGCTTTGGCCGCGATGGGCAGCCAGGCCACGGCCAGCCACGCGCCGGCGGACTCTTCCGCGGTGAGGGCGTGGGCGATGAGGACGCCGGCGGCGATGAGGCCGAAGGACCAGCCGACGCCGGTGACGGCGCGGCTGTGGTCGCCCTGCGCGGCGAGGCGCCGTTCGTAGGCGAGGGTGGCCAGCCATCCGCCGTCGATCCCCAGACCGACGACCAGGGCGACCGGCCACGGCATCGCCGTGCCGAGCCACATCACGACCACGGCGAGGGTAAGCACCATGGACACGGCCGTCATCGCGACGGCCGGCAGCACGGTCTTGGCCTTCATGCCGTCACCGCCCCACGCGGGCGCACGGTCACGGCCGCGATCAGGGTCACCGGCGTGCGGTCGTCGTCCGGGTCGCGGCTGTCCTCGGTCCACGACCACTCCGCGCCGGGCGCCACCTCGTAGCCGAGTTCGGCCAGCACCGCGCGGCGTTCGGCCACCGTGGGCAGCGGGCCGGAATGCCATCGAAACTCCGGCCAGTCCGGGACCCCCATGACCGCGACGTACAGCCGCCAGGGGCCGCCGTCGCTCGACATCTGCGCCGTGAGCGTCTTCACGCCGCACCCCCGAGCGTGCCGTCGCCGGTGCGGTTGGCGAGGGTGCGCCACTCCGCGAGGACCCGGGCCAGGGCGCGGCGCGTGCGGCGGGTGTCGACCTCGTTCGGGGTGTGGTCCATCGCGATGATCTGCGCGTCGATCAGGTCGACGTCCGCCAGGATCAGCGGCATCTCCTGCTCGATCGCGTCCAGCTCCGCGTCCGTCGGCTCGTTCCAGTCGGCGAAGGCGGTAACAGCTTCCTGAACAGTGACGATGTGGTTCATTGGGTCGTGTCCTCCCTGCTAGGTGGTACGGCCCGAAAGCGGCCCCGGTGTTCCAGCACCGGGGCCGCGCCGTGTCGTGGGTGGGGTGGGGTCAGGCGCTCTTGCGCTTGCCGTTGCGGCCGTAAGCGGCGTTCAGTTCCGCCGTGGCGTTCTTGCACTTGCCGGACGTGATGCGGTCGTAGACCTGCTGGCCCTTCGCGACGTTCGCGGGCGCGGTCAGGTCGGACAACTGCTGCGTCTTCTTGCCGAACATGCGGACTCCTGACGTGTCGTAGGTGGTGGACCCGGCCGGACGTACCGGCCTCGGCTCCCTGCCACCCCGTCCGTACGAAGCGAGGTCCGGCCAGTTTCGCCCACGTGCACCATGCGGAGCCTGCGAACGCCCTGCTCAACGTGCTTTGCGGTGCGGGTCTTTGGGCGGTCTTGAAAGCCGCCTGGGCCCGCCTTCGCCTCTGCTCAATGCAGCAGTCGCCCCCTGGTCGCTGAACCAGGGAGGTGACTGCTGTGCGGCCAGCCGCTACGGCGACCAAGCAGGAAGTAACTGAACTTGAATTCGTGATGTCGGTCAGCCGTCCATGATCAGCCCGGTCTCGGCGAGGCAGCCGTCGACCAGGTCCGGGCGGTACTGGATCTGCTTCAGCCGGCGCTTCACGGCCCGGGTGATCTGGCCGAGGTCGGCGGCGGCGAGGTTGCCGAGGTCTCGCTTGACCAGTGACCAGATGCCTTCCTGCGGATTCAAGTCCGGTGCATAGGATGGCAGTTGGAAAACGGTGAGCCAGTGGGAGTTCGCCTCGATGAACGACAGCAGCGGCTTGGTCAGGTGCAGGCGGAGGTTGTCCCACACGAGCACGATCGGGCCGCCGAGCTGGGTGTGGGCGCGGACGAGCAGGTCGCGGAAGTCGCGCCAGCCGAAGTCCTTCGGCTCGTCCTTGCGCCCGCGGTACTCGCGGATCGCGTAGATCAGCCGGGACCGCTCACCGGGCTTGTAGCAGGTCATGCCCGCCATCGACACGCGTCCGGAGCCGCGCCCGCGCACCCGCACAACCGGGGTGCGGCCCCGGCGGCCCCAGGTCCTGGCACGCGGCGGGGTCAGCGACTGCCCGGCTTCGTCCTCGAAGACCAGCCAGGCGCCGAGCTCCGCCGCGGTGCTCTTACCCGCGGCCAGGTCTCCTTCTTCCACACCTCGACGGCCTCGTCGTCGCGCTCGATCGCCCGCCGTACGGGCTGCTGCCACGACCAACCGTGCCGCCGCATCAGCCGCCAGGTGCCCTCCACCGTGTAGGAGGCATGGAACAGCCGGCCAATCACCGTCTTGACCCGGGCCAGCGTCCACCTCTGGTCCGCCCAGCCGTGCGCGAGCGGCCCGCGCTCCAACTCCCGCTCCAGCCGGGAGATCTGGACCCCACTCAGCCTCGGCCGCCCCGGCGACCCCTTCGACGCGACCCCGGCCTCACCCCGCTCCCGCCACGCTCTGCGCCACCGACCGCACGGACACCCGCAACTCCGCCGCGATCTCCTGGTTCTTCCCTCCGCGCTCGAAGCGGTCCACGGCCTGCAGCCTGATCCGCTCCCGCGCGGCCCTCCCGGCGTCGGTCAACCCGCCGCCCTGCGGGTACCTCACACCCCAGGGCTACCGCAACGCGGAGGTCGCCGTCAGGCAAATGAGGTCTTTGAGCAGGGCGCGGGTCTCGGCGACGAGGCGGTCCTGGAAGGCGGTGTCGCGGACCTGGGTGGAGCCGAGCATGGGGTGGCCCTTCTCGTCGTGGTAGACGCCGGTGCTATCCGAGGCGTCGGTCAGCACGCCGGTGATCACGCGGGCGGCGCGCTTCGGGGTGCTCCCGCCGGGCATGAGGGGCGCGAGCGGGCCGAAGACGTAGGTCGCGAGCAGCCTCAGCGCGGGATTGGCGTCGCGGCTCAGTCCAGTGCCGGGGTTGAAGCCGGGTTCCACGGCGTTGAACCGCAGCCGGGGGGTCTCGCGGGCGAAGGCGAGGACGGTGGCGAGGTTGGCCTGCTTGGAGGTGGCGTAGGCGTCGTAGCCGGGCTTGGTCGAGCCGCCGGGCTGCCAACGGCCGTGCAGGCTGTCCTTCGCGGAGAGGTAGCGTGCGCCGCGGAAGCCGGCCAGGACGGCGGGCTTGCGCTCGGGGTCCTCGACAGCGGAGCAGGTGAAGACGACGTTCGCGCCGTCCGGCAGGCGCGGGATCAATGCCTGGGTGAAAGCGAACGGGCCGAGGTGGTTGCTGGTGAAGGCCAGGTCCCAGCCCTGGGCGGTGGTGCTGGTCGCGGTGGGCATGATGCCGGCGTTGTTGAGCAGGCCGGCGATCGGCAGGTCGAGCGCGGCGATTTCCTCGGCGGCGCGTCGCACCCTGGCGAGGTCGGCGAAGTCGCACACGACCGACACGGCGTGGCCGCCGGGACGGGCGTTGATCTCGTTCTCGACCTCCTTGAGCTTGGCGGGGTTGCGGCCCACTAGGACGAGAGTGCCGTGGGCGGCGAGTTCCAGGGCGGTGCGATAGCCGATGCCGGAGGTGGGTCCAGTGATGATCCAGGCGTTGCGAGGCTGAGTGCTCATGGATTGCGCCGGTTCCTTTGTCGAGGGGTTCATGCGGTGGCGGCTCGGGACCGGTCTGGGGTGTCTGTGCCGGCCAGGACGCGCCACAGGGCTTCGAAGGCGGTCTCGGCGTTGGCCGGGGCCCGGTCGGGGTCGCGGATCATCTCGTCGATCGCCGCCTCGGCCAGCGCGTTGGCCAGGGTGAGGACGAAGCCGAGCGGCACGTGCTGCATCGGGCCACCGGCGCGGGCGCGTTCGAGCAGTTCCGCGATCCCGGCCGCGGCCCGGCCCACCTGCCGGTGGCTCTCGTCGGTGATGTCGTCCGCGACCTGGAGCTGGGCCAGGACCCGCGGCTTGGCGGGATTGCCGGTCGCCCAGCGCGCCCAGTGCTCCCACATGTGGCGTACCTGCTCGCGCGCCCCGCTCTGGTCCGGGAGGCCGGCCAGTGCCGCTTCGGCCATCTCGGTCTTGAGCGCGATGTACAGCTCGTTGAGCAGTTGCGTCTTGGTATCGAAGTAGGTGAACAGGGAACCGTTGGAGATGCCGGCTGCCTTCGCAATCACTGCCGTCGACGCGGCGCCGATCCCCTGGGATGCGATGACCTGCTCGGCTGCCGACAGGATCGCGAGCCGGCGCTCTTCATTGCGTGGTCTGGCCATGACCTCACCCTATAAGAGAGTGACCAGTCGCTCAACTATTGGGCCGGTCAGGTCACGCCCCAACTCCCGCTCCAGCCTGGCGATCTGGGCTTCACCGAGCAGGGGTCTTCCCGGCGACCCTTTCGACAGCAGCCCAGCCTCGCCCAGCTCGCACCAGGCCCGGCGCCAGCGCTCGACCGACCGCACACTGATCCGCAGGGCAGCGGCAATCTCCGCGTTCTCCTGTCCGCCCTCGAATCGCTCCACCGCCCGGAGCCGCAACCGCTCCCGCGTAGTTCTCTCGGCGTCGGTCAGCCGCCGCCCTGCGCGTACCTCACACCCCAGAGCTACTGGTGCCGACATCGACCTGTCAGGCCAATGGCACCGACATCACTCAATCAAGTTCAGAAGCCAGCGGCAGCAGTGTGGCCAGAACGACCAGGCCAACTCGAAGAATTTAGATTTGCGGTAACGTCTGACCAAATGGAGTTAAGAAAGTAACTGGGGGAAGTTCGATTCCTGGCACGGCCTCTACTGCGAGAGGCTGGGCATGTGTCCGGCGAGTCGTGTGTGCGCTTAACGTCATGACTTCAGCTAAGCAAGGCATTTCTCTACGCCCAGCTTCTGCAGATATTCTCTCAGCTTGACGATCTGTTTGTTTCGCAGCTCGACATATTGATTGTAGGTCCGGCCGTTCCCTGACCCACTGGTTGCTTCGTGTGTGTCCGCCGCGAAGTCGGCGTCCGTCTGACTCACCTGCTGCATAGTCTGAATGAGACTCTCCACCTCCTTCTTGTGCCCCTTGGGGCGCTCGATCTTCTCAAAGTCCCGTTCGATCGCACGTTCGCGCCCGGATAGAACGTCCAGGTCATTCGCAGCCGCGCTCAAGAGAGGCTTCACTTCCTCGAAGGTCGGTCCAGATGGCTTTCCGAGCTTGTCGACGGCGGAATTCAAGGCGTACATGGAGTCTCTTGATCGATTGATCGCGGTGATCATGTCGGTATAGCGCTGGTCGCAGACCGCGTTGGCCTCCTTTGTCCAATTGGCGAGGGTGAAGGAGGGTTGAAAATAGCGATCCTTGATCAGGAGTACCGAGGCCAGAATTCCGGCCAGGCTTGCGGCGACGGCGATCCATCCAGTGACGCGCCGTGATAGCGTCCGGCGCAGCTGCTCGTTGCTGTCGCCCCTCTGTTCGTCTCGCACAAGCAATGAATGCCAGTACTGCCCGTCGATGGCTACAAAGACGCACCCATTTCGCCCGGATGCCCGAGCTGGGCCCACCGAGGGGCACGGCTGTCCGCGCGGGGATGAACGCCGGTGAACGGGCTTGGACCAGCTTCTGGTCAACCCGGACAAACCTGCAAAGCGGGTTACGCGGGCTCGGTTCCGCCAGGTACGCGTCTTCGGCGGCCGCCACGGCGCGTGACGGCGCCTAGCCGCGCCCGCAGGGCACAACGAGGGCACAACGGCTTCCTGCGAGTTCAACGGCAGCCAACGCCAACAAACACCATTTTGCCTGGTCAGCGACGTAGCTTGACAGTCTCCGCAGAGCATGGCCGAAGGGGCGGCACCCCCGCACAGGGTGCCGCCCCTTCTTCTTTCGAGCGCCGGAGCCGCTGCCGATCGGTGAGGGTCGGGGACCAGACGGCGGCTCCGGGGTCGGGATCAGGCTCAGCGGTGGTCGCTGCCCGCCGACTGCGTGGCCGCGCGACCCGCCTCCAGGCGGGCCACCGGGATGCGGAACGGGGAGCAGGAGACGTAGTCGAGTCCCACCTCGTGGAAGAAGTGCACCGACTCCGGGTCGCCGCCGTGCTCACCACAGACGCCGAGCTTGAGGTCGGGGCGGGTTTCCCGGCCGGCCTGCGCGGCGGACTTCACCAGGGAGCCGACGCCGTCCTTGTCGATCGTCTCGAAGGGGGAGACCCCGAAGATGCCCTTCTCCAGGTACGCCGTGAAGAACGAGGCCTCCACGTCGTCGCGGCTGAAGCCCCACACCGTCTGGGTGAGGTCGTTCGTGCCGAAGGAGAAGAACTCCGCCGCCTCGGCGATCTGACCGGCGGTCAGCGCGGCGCGCGGCAGCTCGATCATCGTGCCGATGGCCAGCTTCAGCTCGGTGCCGGTGGCCGCCTGCACCTCGGCGATGACCTGGTCGGCCTCCTCGCGGACGATCTCCAGCTCCTGGACCGTGCCGACGAGCGGGATCATGATCTCGGCGCGCGGGTCGCCCTTGGCGTTCTTGCGCTCGGCGGCCGCCTCGGCGATCGCCCGTACCTGCATGGTGAACAGGCCGGGGATCACCAGGCCGAGGCGTACGCCGCGCAGGCCCAGCATCGGGTTCTGCTCGTGCAGGCGGTGGACGGCCTGGAGCAGGCGCAGGTCGTTCTCGTGGGGCTCCTGGCGGGACTCGGCGAGCGCCACACGCACCGACAGCTCGGTGACGTCCGGCAGGAACTCGTGCAGCGGCGGGTCCAGGAGACGGACCGTCACCGGCAGACCGTCCATCGCCGAGAACAGCTCCACGAAGTCCTGCTTCTGCAGCGGGAGCAGCGCCTTCAGGCTCTCCTCGCGCTCGTCCTCCGTGTCGGCCAGGATGAGGCGCTCGACCAGCTCACGGCGGTCACCGAGGAACATGTGCTCCGTACGGCACAGGCCGATGCCCTGCGCGCCGAAGCGACGGGCGCGCAGCGCGTCCTCGGCGTTGTCCGCGTTGGCGCGCACCCGCAGCCGGCGCTTGCGGTCGGCGAACGCCATGATCCGGTGCACGGCCTCGACCAGCTCGTCCGCGTCGTGGGCGCCGGCATGCATCCGGCCCTCGAAGTACTCCACGACCGGGGAGGGGACGACCGGGACCTCGCCCAGGTAGACCTTGCCGCTCGACCCGTCGATGGAGATGAGGTCGCCCTCCTCCACCACGTGCCCGCCGGGCACGGTCATCCGCCGGCGCTTGGTGTCGACCTCGAGCTCCTCCGCGCCGCACACGCAGGTCTTGCCCATGCCGCGCGCGACGACGGCCGCGTGGGAGGTCTTGCCGCCGCGCGAGGTCAGGATGCCCTCGGCCGCGATCATGCCGTCGAGGTCGTCGGGGTTGGTCTCGCGGCGGACCAGGATGACCTTCTCACCCGAGCGGGACCACTTCACGGCCGTGTACGAGTCGAAGACCGCCTTGCCGACCGCCGCACCCGGCGAAGCCGCGATGCCCCGGCCGACCTGCGCGGTCTTCGCGTGCTCGTCGAAGCGCGGGAACATCAACTGGGCCAGCTGGGCACCGGTGACACGCTGGAGCGCCTCGGTCTCGTCGATGAGGCCCTGGTCCACCAGCTGGGTGGCGATACGGAAGGCCGCGCCCGCCGTGCGCTTGCCGACGCGGGTCTGGAGCATCCACAGCTGGCCGCGCTCGATGGTGAACTCGATGTCGCAGAGGTCCTTGTAGTGGTTCTCCAGCGTCTCCATGATCTGCATCAGCTGGTCGTACGACTTCTTGTCGATCTGCTCCAGCTCCGCGAGCGGGACGGTGTTGCGGATGCCCGCGACCACGTCCTCGCCCTGGGCGTTCTGGAGGTAGTCGCCGTACACGCCCTGGTGGCCGGAGGCGGGGTCGCGGGTGAAGGCGACACCGGTTCCGGAGTCCGGGCCGAGGTTGCCGAAGACCATCGAACAGACGTTGACGGCCGTGCCCAGGTCGTGCGGGATGCGCTCCTGGCGGCGGTAGAGCTTGGCGCGGTCGCCGTTCCAGGAGTCGAAGACGGCCTTGATGGCGAGGTCCATCTGCTCGCGCGGGTCCTGCGGGAAGTCCCGGCCGGCCTCGGTCTTGACGATCCGCTTGAACTTGGTGACCAGCTTCTTCAGGTCCGCGGCCTCCAGCTCGGTGTCGACCGTGACCTTCTTGGCCTCCTTGGCGCTCTCCAGCGCGTCCTCGAACAGCTCGCCGTCGACGCCGAGGACGGTCTTGCCGAACATCTGGATGAGGCGGCGGTAGGAGTCCCAGGCGAAGCGGTCGTCGCCGGCCTGCTTGGCGAGGCCCTGCACGGACTTGTCGGAGAGGCCGATGTTCAGGACGGTGTCCATCATGCCCGGCATGGAGAACTTCGCCCCGGAGCGGACCGAGACGAGGAGGGGGTTGTCGGCCTGGCCGAGCTTCTTGCCCATCTTCGCTTCGAGGGCCTCGAGGTGCGCACTCACCTCGTCACGCAGTGCCGCGGGCTCCTCGCCGCTGTCGAGGTAGGTCTTGCAGGCCTCGGTGGTGATCGTGAAGCCCGGAGGGACCGGAAGACCCAGGTTGGTCATCTCGGCGAGGTTGGCGCCCTTGCCGCCGAGGAGGTCCTTGAGGTCCTTGTTGCCCTCGGTGAAGTCGTAAACGAACTTCACGCCCTCAACGCTGGTGCCGCTCTCAGCTACCTGGGGTTCTTTGTTTTCCGACACGGGTCTCGACTCCTCGAGGACGCGGTGGCTGCCCTGACGGCCAGGAACATACCCAGATCGAAGGCGCCTGGGTACGTCCACTTGTGCGTCGTGTGCCTGTAACTCACCGTCCGCCACCGGATTGAAAGTCAAGGCTTGGCAAGCGTCGAGCAGCCGATGTTTTCACTTCTTGAACGCATAAGGGCCCACAGACGCCACATCGCGCTCATCTGAGCGTCTCTCGGCACGCCTGATTTCGATCGATGAACGATCAAGGGGTGGCACTCAGTGCCACCCCTTGGAGAAGTGCAGTCGCGCACAATCCGCTCATCTGAGCGCAACCCTTATCAAGGGTGGCGAGAATCACGCTGCCACAGCCGCCCGGATTTCACCATGCGGACAGGGATCCGGACGGGAAACATGCTCGTCACCCACGCTTCGAACGCCTCGTCCGCTCACACGCCGAGCGCCAGCAGCCGTTCCTCCACCCGCTCCGGCGCGTACAGGTACTCCACGACCATCGCACCGGCCCCCACCAGCCCGGCTCGCTCACCGAGCCGCGAGGTGACCACGTCCAGCCGGGCCGTGGAGCGCGGCAGCGCCCGCTGGTACAGCAGCTCGCGTACGCCGGTGAGGAAGGGGGTTCCGGCCAGATCTCCCGCGATCATCAGCACGCCGGGGTTGAGCAGCGTCACGACGGTCGCGAGGACGTCCCCGACCCTGCGGCCGGCCTCGCGCGCCAGTGCCGTCGCCTCCGGATGCCCGGCCGCGAGCAGGTCGCGCACATCCGAGCCGGAGGCCGCCGGCAGTCCCGCCTCGGCCAGCCGCCGGGCCACGGCGCCGCCACTGGCGACGGCGGCGAGACAGCCGTAGGAGCCGCACCGGCACAGCGCCTCCGCGCCCACCCGTATGTGCCCGATGTCGCCGGCGCCCCCGTCGATCCCGCGGTACACGGAGCCGTCCACCACGACCCCCGCGCCGATTCCGGTCGACACCTTGACCAGCATGAACGCCGAACAGTCGGGGTGCCCGGTGCGCTGTTCGCCGTACGCCATGAGGTTGGCGTCGTTGTCGACGAGGACCGGTACCCGCTGGGCGCCCGTGTGCTCGGTGAAGGCGCGGGCCAGGCGGCCCGTTATGTCGTAGCCGTCCCAGCCGGGCATGATCGGCGGCTGGACGACCCTGCCGGTCTCGCTGTCGACCGGGCCCGGCACCGCGAGCCCGATGCCGCAGACCTCGCCGGCCCGGTGCCCCGCCTTCTCCAGCAGCTCGGCGAACCACCGGCCCAGCTCGCCCAGTACGGCGTCCGGGCCGTCCTCGATGACCAGCGTGCCGGAGTGCTCGGCGAGTATCTCGCCGGTGAGCGTGAGGACGGCGGCGCGCGCGTGCCGGGTGTCGAGGTCGGCGGCGAGGACGACCGCGTGGGCGTCGTCGAACTCCAGGGTGATGGAGGGGCGGCCGCCCAGCGGGGAGTCCACGGGACCGCCGGCGCCCTCGCGCAGCCAGCCCGCGCGGAAGAGGCGCTCGAGGCGCTGGCCGACGGTGGCCCGGGAGAGTCCGGTCACTTGCTGGAGGGCTCCGCGCGTGGTGGCGCGGCCCGTGCGCACCAGTTCGAGCAGATCTCCGGCGCTCGCCTGACTGCCCGCCTTCGTGGCCCTACCGGTCCTGCCCGGCCGTCCGGTCATGCGCACCCCCTTGTGTTTCTCAACCCTGCATTACATATTGAGTTTTGCGTGTTAAATAGACGTAACCCTACGGTAGCCACTGCCGAACCGGTCCGCCCTACGTCTTCGGGGAGTCCCGAGTGGATCGCACTGCCCAGCTGACAGCCCGCCGCACAGAGCGCTCTATTGCATACGATCCGCCTCCTTCGGCGGGGTCGCTGCACCTCAGAGCCGCACATGTGCTGGAGGGCAACTGGACGGGAACGTCCACGGTGCCCTCGCCCAGCCTGTACCCGCACCAGTGGTCCTGGGACTCGGCGTTCATCGCGATCGGCCTGCGGCACGTCTCACCGCTGCGGGCCCAGACGGAGCTGGAGACGCTGCTGGCGGCCCAGTGGGGCGACGGGCGGATCCCGCACATCGTCTTCAACCCCTCCGTACCGCTCGACGCGTACTTCCCGAGCCCCGACTTCTGGCGCTCCTCGACCGCGGGGCGCGCGGCGGGCGCCCCGCGCACCGTACAGACGTCGGGCATCGTGCAGCCACCGGTGCACGCGCTGGCCGCGTGGCTGGTGCACTGCGCCGACCCGGGACTGTCCCGGGCCCGCGGCTTCCTGACCCGGGTCTATCCGCGCCTCGCGGCCTGGCACCGCTATCTCCTGCACCGCCGGGACCTCGGCGGGGGCGGACTCGCGTCCGTCGTGCACCCCTGGGAACAGGGCATGGACAACAGCCCCTGCTGGGACGCCCCCCTCTCCCGCGTGACCCCGGCCCCGGCCCGCTCCTTCCGCCGCGCCGACCTCGACCACGGCGCGGCCGAGGACCGGCCGACGGACCTGGACTACGGGCGGTACGTGCGGCTGGCGACGGACTACCGGGACGGGGAGTACGCCGACGGCGGGGCAGAGTTCGCCGTGGAGGACCCTTCCTTCAACGCCCTGCTGATCGCCTCCGAGCACGCGCTCGCGCGGATCGCGCACGAGCTGGGCGCGACCGGAACCGCCCGGCACGCGCGCGCGGAACGGCTGACGGCGGCGCTGGTGGAGCGGCTGTGGGATCCGGCGGAGGGGATGTTCTTCTGCCGGGACGTGCGGGGCGGGGAGATGATCCCCGAGCGCAGCGTCTCCGGACTGGTCCCCCTCCTGCTGCCGGGCCTCCCCCACGGCATCGCCGCCGCCCTCGTCCGCACCGCCCGCGGACCCCACTTCGGGCTGGGCGACAGCACCCGCCTCGTCCCGAGCTACGACCTCCTCGGCGAGGCCTTCGACCCGCACCGCTACTGGCGGGGTCCGGCCTGGTTCAACACCAGCTGGCTGCTGGAGCGCGGGCTGCGGCTGCACGGCGAACAGGCGCGGGCCGAGGCGCTGCGACAGGCGGTCCTGGACACCGCCGACGCGACCGGCTTCGCGGAGTACGTGGACCCGTACACCGGCGAGGCCTGCGGCGCGACCGGCTTCAGCTGGACCGCGGCGCTCACGCTCGACCTGCTCCACGGGCCCTCGGGACACAGCGTGTCCGTCACGGGCATCGGCACGTTCGACATGAGTGACAAGGGAGGGGACCGGGGATGACGGACCGGCTTCATCTGCTCGTGTACGGCGGCACGTTCGCCGCGGTGGGCGACGGCGGGGACATCAGCGGTGTACGCGGCGGCTCGCCCGACGGATTGTTCGTCCGCGACGCCCGGCACCTCAGCCGCTGGCAGCTGACGATCGACGGCGCGGTGCCGGAGGCGCTGTCGCCGGTCGCGGACGGGGACACCGCGCGCTGCGTCCTCGTACCGCGCGGCGGGCGCGCCGAGCCGCCCGCGTACACACTCTTCCGCGAACAGGCCGTCGGTGACGGCTCGTTCGTCGAGACGGTACGGGTCACCAGCAACCGCCCGGTACCCACCACCGTGCGCCTGGCGGTCACCGCGGACGCCGACTTCACCGACCAGTTCGAGCTGCGCTCCGACCACCGCACGTACGCCAAGGCCGGCGCCACCCGCGCCCGCCAGATCCTCGACGACGGGGTGGAGTTCGTCTACCGGCGCGGGGAGTGGCGTTCCTGTACGACGGTGACGACCGAGCCCGCCCCGGACGGCGTCGAGGAGACCGGCACCGGTGCCCGCCGCCTGGTGTGGACCCTCGACCTCGAACCGCACGGCACGGCGGAGCTGACGCTGCGGGTGATGGCCCGGCCGCACGGCGAGAAGCGGGCCCTGCGGGTACCGCGCTCCCCGGCCGCGCTCAACGAGCAACTCCTCGCTCTGGAGGGCCGATTCGTGGAGGGGGTGGCCTTCCCGACCGGCTGGCCGGAGCTGGCGGCGGCCTGCGCCCGGGGCCTCGCCGACCTCGCCTCGCTCCAGGTCCCGGCGACCGGACCGGACGGCGAGGAGCTGCGCGTTCCGGCGGCGGGTGCCCCGTGGTTCCTGACCCTGCTCGGCAGGGACGCCCTGCTCACGTCCCTGTTCGCCCTCCCCTACCGCCCCCAGCTGGCCGCCGCCACGCTCCCGGCGCTCGCCGCGGCCCAGGCGACCGACACCGGCGTGGCGTCGGTGGCGCAGCCCGGCAAGATCGTGCACGAGGTGCGGCACGGCGAACTGGCCCACTTCGGGCAGGTGCCGTACGGGCGGTACTACGGCTCGGTCGACGCGACGCCGCTGTTCCTCGTCCTGCTCGGGGCGTACGTCGAGCACACCGGGGACACCGCCCTGGCCCGCCGCCTGGAACCGAACGCCCGCGCGGCGATCGGCTGGATGCTCGACCACGGCGGGCTGACGTCCCGCGGCTACCTGGTCTACCGCGCCGACCAGGGCGGCCTCGCCAACCAGAACTGGAAGGACTCCCCCGGCGCCATCTGCTCCGCCGACGGCACCCGCGCCCGCGGCACGGTGATGGCGGCGGGAGCCCAGGGGTACGCGTACGACGCCCTGCGCCGTACGGCGTGGGTCGCGCGCACGGCCTGGGACGACGAGGTCTACGCGGCCCTGCTGGAACAGGCGGCAGCCGACCTGCGCGACCGTTTCCAGCGGGACTTCTGGATGGGGGAGCACGCCTTCCCGGCCCTGGCCCTGGACGGCGAGGGCCGTCAGGTCGACGCGCTGGCCTCGGACGCCGGGCACCTGCTGTGGTCGGGCCTGCTGGACAAGGAGTATGGAGAACTGGTCGGCCGGCGCCTGCTGGAACCGGACTTCTTCTCCGGCTGGGGCGTACGCACGCTCGCCTCCGGGCAACCGGCGTACCACCCCCTCTCGTACCACCGGGGCTCGGTCTGGCCGCACGACAACGCGCTCATCACCCTGGGCCTGGCCCGCTACGGCCTCCACGACGAGGCCCGCACGGTCGCCCACGCCCTGGTCGACGCGGCCACCGCGACCGGCCACCGCCTCCCCGAGGTCCTCGCGGGCTACGGCCGCGACACCCACGGGGAGCCGGTTCCCTACCCGCACGCCTGCGTACGGGAGTCCCGGTCGGCTGCGGCCCCGCTCGCCCTGCTCACGGCGGTCGGCGGTGCGTAGGGTCCGTCCGGCGGAAATGTTGGCGAGGCGTTTGCCGGGTGTTTGCCCCGCCTCGTGAACGAACACCCAGGGCAGCCCGTACGGGATGACGGCGGGCCCGGCCTCCCCAGCGAGGCCCGCCACTCCGTCACGCGCCCCGCACGGAAGGACCTCCGTTGCCCCAGCACACGAGCATGCGCCAGGAACCGGACACGGCAGGGGTTGCCGAGGGCGAGCTCCTGACCCCGGACGCCGACGAGGGGTCGCCCGGGGCGACGGAGAGGGCGGTCGTGGCGGAGGGCGAGCCCCGGGTCGCTGCCGAGGTCGCGGGAGAGCGAGAGGGTGAGGTTCGGGTCGGGGGTGAGGGCGAGGCTCGGGTCGCGGCCCAGGTCGAGGGCGAGGGCGAGGGCGAGGGCGAGGGTAAGGCTCAGGACCCAACCTCAGCGGACAGCCCCGACGACACCCCGGCCGACCAGCCCGACCCAACCTCAGCGGACGGCGATCGCCGCACCCGCCCCGGAATCCGGCGTGGCTGGCGTGGCTGGCGGGACAAGCACCCCTTCGTCTCCCGGGCGCTGTCCCTCACCACCACCCTCCTCGCAGTGCTCCTCGTCCACGTCTGCCTCCAGATGCCGAGCACGCTCGTGAATCTGAAGCCGGAAGAGTTCATGCGGCTCCCCGCGGAGGCGGTGATGCTCGCTGTCGTACTGCTCAGCCTGCCGCGTCGGCCGCGGCTGGTGGTGTCGGCGGTCGCCGGTGTGCTGCTCGGTGCCGTGGCCGTGCTGAACATGCTGGACATGGGGTACAACGACTACCTCGGCCGGCCCTTCAACATCATTCTCGACTGGGGCCTGCTCGACGACGCCCAGTCGTACCTGAAGGACTCGCTCGGCGGGCCGGTCACCCTCGCCCTCACGGTAGGTGTCATCGCCGCCGTCGTCCTCCTGCTCGCGCTGGTCGCGCTGGCCCTGGTCCGGCTGGGCAACCTGCTGGACCGGCACCGCGCCAGCGCGACCCGGGCAACGCTCCTCGTCGGCACCGTGTGGATCACCTGCACCGCGCTCGGCCTCCAGGTGGCGGGCGTCCCCGTCGCCTCGCAGCACGCGGCCGCCGTCGTCAAGTACCAGGCCCGGTCCGTGCGGGACACCCTCAGGGACGAGGCCGCGTTCGGCAAGGAAGCCAGGTACGACACCTTCGGCAACACCCCGGCCGACCAGCTCGTGCCCGACCTGCGCGGCAAGGACATGATCTTCACGTTCATCGAGAGCTACGGCCGCAGCGCGATCGAGGACCCGATCATGGCACCCGGCGTCGACAAGACGCTCGAAGCGAGCACCGAGGCACTGGAGACCGCGGGCTTCCACGCCAAGAGCGGCTGGCTGACCTCGGCGACCTACGGCGGCAGCAGCTGGCTCGGCCACTCCACCACCATGTCGGGCCTGTGGATCGACAACCAGCAGCGCTACCGGACCGTCATGTCCAGCGACCACCTCAGCCTCACCAAGGCCTTCCGGAAGACCGGCGACTGGGACACGGTCGGTGTCATGCCCGGTATCCAGAAGGGCTGGCCGGAGCAGAAGTACTACGGCCTCGACAAGGTCTACAACGCCTTCCAGATGGGCTACCAGGGCCCGAAGTTCAGCTGGTCCACCATGCCCGACCAGTACGCGCTGGAGGCGTTCCAGCAGCTGGAGCACGGCAAGAAGCGCGACAAGCCGCTGATGTCGGAGATCATCCTGACCTCCAGCCACCAGCCGTGGGGGCCCATCCCGAAGATGGTCGACTGGAACACCCTCGGCGACGGCTCGGTCTTCCAGGACATCGAGAAGGCGGGCAACAAGGCGGCCGACGTCATCGCCGACACCACCAAGTCCCGGCAGGAGTACGGCAAGTCGATCCAGTACTCGGTGACCGCCCTCACCCAGTGGCTGGAGCGCTACGGCACCGACGACACCGTCCTCGTCTTCCTCGGTGACCACCAGCCGATCTCCCGGGTCAGCGGCACCCACGCCAGCCGTGACGTCCCGATCTCGATCGTCGCCAAGGATCCGAAGGTCCTCGACAAGATCGCCGACTGGAACTGGACGGACGGACTCCGCCCGGCCCACAACGCGCCCGTCTGGAAGATGAGCTCGTTCCGCGACCGCTTCCTGACGGCGTACGGCTCGACCCCGCACCCCAGCGAGAACTGATCAGCCGCGGCGGTGCACGGTCAGCCCCCGGACGTGTCCAGCTCCGCGTCCTCGCCGATGCCCGCGCAGTCGTACGGGTCCTTCAGCCAGCCGTCCGGCAGCACCACACGGTTGTTGCCGGACGTACGACCGCGGGGCCCGTCGGCGCCGACGGGCCAGGGCTGGTCGAGGTCCAACTCGTCCAGCCCTGCCCGGAGCTCCTCCAGGGAGGAGGTGACGGCGAGGCGCTTGCGCATTTCGGAGCCGACCGCGAAACCCTTCAGGTACCAGGCCACGTGCTTGCGGAAGTCGATGACGCCGCGCGACTCGTCGCCGATCCACTCGCCGAGGAGGGTGGCGTGCCGGACCATGACGTCGGCGACCTCCCGGAGGACGGGCCGCATGATGTCCTGCTCACGCCCCTCGAACGCTGCCACCAGGTCCGCGAACAGCCACGGCCGGCCCAGGCACCCGCGCCCCACCACGACCCCGTCGCAGCCCGTCTCCCGCACCATCCGCAGCGCGTCCTGCGCCGACCAGATGTCGCCGTTGCCGAGCACCGGGATCTCCGGCACATGCTCCTTGAGTCGCGCGATCGCCTCCCAGTCGGCCGTACCGCCGTAGTGCTGCGCGGCCGTACGCCCGTGCAGCGCGATGGCCGTCACGCCCTCCTCGACGGCGATCCGGCCGGCGTCGAGGTAGGTGATGTGGTCGTCGTCGATGCCCTTGCGCATCTTCATGGTGACGGGGAGGTCCCCGGCGCCGCTGACGGCCTCGCGCAGGATCGACCGCAGCAGGTTGCGCTTGTAGGGGAGGGCGGACCCGCCGCCCTTCCTCGTCACCTTCGGGACCGGGCAGCCGAAGTTCAGGTCGATGTGGTCGGCGAGGTCCTCCTCCGCGATCATGCGGACGGCCTTGCCGACGGTGGCCGGGTCGACGCCGTACAGCTGGATCGAGCGCGGCTTCTCGGTCGCGTCGAATCGGATCAGCTGCATGGTCTTCTCGTTGCGTTCGACCAGCGCCCGGGTGGTGATCATCTCGCTCACGAACAGCCCCTTGCCGCCGCTGGCTCCATCCTTTGCTTCGCCTCCGGCGAAGGCTTCACCTTCGGCGAACTCCCTGCACAGGGTGCGGAAGGGCGCGTTGGTGATCCCAGCCATGGGGGCCAGCACGACGGGCGGCCGGACGGTGTGCGGGCCGATCTGCAAGGGGGATGCGGGCGTGGACATTCCCCCATTGTCCCGTACGCCGGCGGATACTCGGGCACCTGTTTGCGGCACCCCGGGCACTGATCATGCATTGACCATTAGTTAGCCGCACTATCGAAACGCGCGTACGATGGAAAGCATGTCCGAGCTCAGCCATCGCCGACGCCTGCTCGTGCTCGCGATCTGCTGTATGAGCCTGCTGATCGTGAGCCTCGACAACACCATCCTGAACGTCGCCCTGCCCGCCATGCAGCGCGACCTCCACGCGTCCACGTCGGGCCTGCAGTGGACCATCGACGCGTACACGCTGGTGCTGGCCGCGCTGCTGATGCTCGCGGGCTCCACGGCCGACCGGATCGGCCGCAAGAAGATCTTCATGGCGGGCCTGATCGCCTTCTCGGTCGGCTCGCTGCTGTGCTCCCTCGCCCCGAATCTGGAGTCGCTCGTCGCGTTCCGCATGGTGCAGGCGGTCGGCGGCTCGATGCTCAACCCGGTCGCCATGTCGATCATCACCAACACCTTCACGGACCCGCGCGAGCGCGCCCGCGCGATCGGCGCCTGGGGCGCGGTCGTCGGCATCTCCATGGCGGCCGGCCCACTGGTGGGCGGACTGCTGGTGGAGTCGGTCGGCTGGCGCTCGATCTTCTGGGTCAACCTGCCGGTCGGGCTCGCGGCCCTCGTCCTGACCCTCCGCTACGTCCCCGAGTCCCGCGCGCCGAAGGCCCGCCGCCCCGACCCCGTCGGCCAGCTGCTGGTGATCGTGCTGTTCGGCGCCCTGACGTACGCGATCATCGAGGCGCCGAATGCGGGCCTCGCCTCGATCCTCCCCCTCGCGGCGCTGGCCGTCGCGGCCCTGGCCGGGCTGCTGTGGTACGAGCCTCGGCGCACCGAACCCCTCATCGACCTGCGCTTCTTCCGTTCGGCGCCGTTCAGCGGGGCGACGGTCGTCGCGATCAGCGCGTTCGCCGCGCTCGGCGGGTTCCTGTTCCTGTCGACCCTGTACCTCCAGAACGTACGCGGCCTCGACGCCCTGCACGCGGGCCTGTGGATGTTGCCGATGGCGGTCCCGACGTTCCTGTGCGCGCCGCTGTCCGGACGGCTGGTGGGCAGCCGGGGTCCGCGGCTTCCGCTGCTGGTCGCCGGTCTCGCGATGACGGCGAGCGGGGTGTTGTTCGCGGCCTTCGAGGCGGAGACCTCGAACGTCACGCTGTTCGTCGGGTACGTCCTGTTCGGCATCGGCTTCGGCTTCGTGAACGCGCCCATCACCAACACGGCGGTGTCCGGCATGCCGCGCAGCCAGGCCGGTGTCGCGGCGGCCGTCGCCTCCACCAGCCGGCAGCTCGGGCAGACGCTCGGCGTCGCGGTGGTCGGGGCGGTGCTGGCGTCCGGCGTGGGGGCGTCGTCGTACGCGGACACGTTCGTGTCGGCGGCGCGGCCCGGGTGGTGGATTCTCGCGGGGTGCGGCTTCGCCGTGCTGGTGCTGGGCGCGGTGAGCAGCGGGCGTTGGGCGCGCAGGACTGCCGAGCGGACGGCTGAGCAGTTGGAGTCGGCCGAGGTGAGGGAGGCCGTGGGGGCTGCCGCTCGTCCGTGAGTGCCCCTGGCACGCCTGTCGCTCCTGAGTACCCCTGGCACGCCTGCCGTCCGTGATTGCCCCCGGCGCTCCTGCCGCCCATAAGTACCCCTGGCGCGCCTGTGCCGCCCGTGAGTACCCCCGGCGCGCCTGCCGCCCGCGATTTGCCCCTGACGCCCCTCAGGTGCCGGCCTTCTCCAGCGCGATCGCGTGCAGCTTCTCCAGCCTCGTCCTCGACTCCTCGTCCGCCGGCGTGTACGTCACCAGGCGCGGGCCCGCCTCGGGGCCCAGCCACAGGTCGGTGTGGTCGACGGCGATACGGCCGACGTGGCGGTTGCGGAACTCCTTGCGGCGGGTCCGCGCGGCGAGCACCTCGTGCCGGTCCCAGACGTCGCAGAACTCGGGGGACTCCGCGCGCAGCCGCTTGAGCAGCATCTTCCAACCGGGCTCGGCGAGATGGCCGGCCATCGCGGCCCGGAAGCGGGCGGCCATGAGCCGGTGGGTCTCCTCCAGGTGCACGATCGACGCACGCCACTCCTCGTGCGTGTAGCAGAGGATCATGCAGTTGCGGTCCTCGGGCGGCACCGCGTCCAGGTCGCAGAGCAGCAGCCCGTACGTGCGGTTGTAGGCGAGGATGTCGTAGCGGCTGTTCTGGAGGCAGGCGGGGAAGGGCTCGACCTGTTCCAGGATCGCCCGCAGGGCCGGGGTGACCGACGGGCAGACATGGGCCGGAGTCGGATCGACGGCCCCCGCGAGCTGGAAGAGGTGGGCACGCTCGCTCGGGTCGAACATCAGGGTGCGGGCCAGGGCGTCGAGCACCTGCACGGAGACCTGGATGTCACGGGCCTGCTCCAGCCACGTGTACCAGGTGACGCCGACCGCGGAGAGCTGGGCGACCTCCTCCCGCCGCAGGCCGGGGGTGCGGCGGCGACCGCCGCGCGGCAGCCCCACCTGCTCCGGCGCGATGCGCTCGCGTCGGCTGCGCAGGAACGCGGCCAACTCGTGCCGCCGGATCTCCGCGCCGCGCGCCCGCGGGGCGGTCGTCTCCTGGGCCATGGTCGTCATGCGTCCAGCATGACGCCACCCGGACCCTGTTTCCAGGTAGTCCTGCTACCAGGACAAGGAGACTCTGGTACCAGCCTGACGGTCGGCGCAGGCTCGGGACCGTGACCGAAACCATCGCTTCGCCCGCCGTCCGGTCCCCCTCGGCGCCACCCGCGCTCGGCGGCCCCGGACTCTTCACCGTGCTGCTCGCGGCCGCGCTGCCGCTCATCGACTTCTTCATCGTCAACGTCGCCCTGCCCAGCATGGGCGCCGACCTCTCCGCGAGCGAGTCCGTCCTCGAACTCGTCGTCTCCGGGTACGGACTCGCGTACGCCGTCCTGCTCGTCCTCGGCGGCCGGCTCGGCGACCTGTTCGGCCGCCGTCGGCTCTTCCTGGGCGGCATGGCGGCCTTCGGCCTGACCTCCCTGGCGTGCGGGCTGGCCCCGAACGCCTGGACCCTGGTCGCGGCCCGGGTCGCGCAGGGCGCGGCGTCCGCCGCGATGCTCCCGCAGGTGCTCGCCACCATCCAGGCGACGACCTCGGGACGGCGCCGCGCGAAGGCGATGGGCCTGTACGGCGCGACGGCCGGCCTGTCCATGGTGGCCGGGCAGATCCTCGGCGGGATCCTGGTCGCCGCGGACGTCGCGGGTACCGGCTGGCGCTCGGTGTTCCTGGTGAACGTGCCCGTGGTGGTCGTCGGCCTGGTGCTGGCCGCCCGGACCGTGCCGGAGACCCGTTCCCAGCGCCCGGAGCCGGTGGACGGCCCCGGCACCGTACTGCTCGCCTTGTCGCTGCTGACGCTGCTCGTCCCGCTGACCGAGGGCCGGGCGGCGGGCTGGCCGCTGTGGACGTGGCTGTCGCTGGCGGCGTTCCCGTTCGTGGCGGCGGCGTTCTACGCGGTGGAGCGTCGGGCGGACCGGCAGGGCCGTACGCCGCTGGTGCCGCCGAGCCTGTTCGCGTTGGTGTCGCTGCGCCGCGGGCTGGTGCTCATCCTGCCGTTCTCCATCGGTTTCAGCGGCTTCATGTTCGTGATCGCGGTGGCGCTCCAGCGGGGTGCGGGCCTGGGCCCGGTCCCTGCGGGCCTGGCGCTGGCCCCCATGGCCGCCGTGTTCTTCTGCGTATCCCTCGCCGGACCGCGCCTGGTCACCCGGTACGGCACGCGTGTCGTGCCCGCCGGCGCCGTGATCCAGGGGCTGGGCGTGGGCCTGATGGCTCTGGCCGCCTGGCGCTCCTGGCCGGACCTGGGCTTCGTCGAACTGCTCCCCGGGGCGGCGATCGCGGGCGCCGGTCAGGCACTCCAACTCCCCGTGATCTTCCGGACGGTCCTTTCCGAGGTACCGACCGCCCGGGCCGGGGTCGGCAGCGGCGTCATGATCACCACCCAGCAGTCGGCGCTCGCGCTGGGCGTGGCCACGCTCGGCACTCTCTTCCTGTCCCTGGTCCCGGGCCTGGGCATGCGCGACGCCCTGGTCACGACGCTGCTGGTCCAGCTCGCCGGGGTGGTGCTGACGGGGCTGCTCGGCCTGCGGCTGCCACGGACGATCGGCTGAACCGGGGTCGGGTGCGGCGGCTCGGGGGCCAGGGCACGGCTTGGCCAACTCGCCGCGAAGAACCCACTGTTGATGTTGGTCTTGCTGCACACTCCTTGCTGGCCGAGGTTTGCCCGGACGTGACCGCTGGAGGCGTCATGCCGATCAACACGAGCAAGGTGACCCGCTGGGACCAGCACGGACGCGAGCACGTGGTCAGGGTGCAGCGCTCGGGCGTACAGCGCACGATCAGATGCGAGACGTGCGGCTGGCGGCAGGCGGCGCAGTTCCTGCCCTGGCTGAAGGCACAGGAGCACCTCGCCGAGGCCCACCAGGCCACGGTGGATCCGTCGGAGGCGCAGGCGTCGCGATGACTTCCCGGAGCCCGGGGGGGGCATCTCCGTACGACGCTCCCGCACCTACCGGAAGGACGTCTCCCCCCTCGCCCCGTGGAACGTCCCCGGCCACTACGGCTGGGTCGGCGGCACCGGAACGACGGTCACGGTCGCGCCCCTGCGGTGCACGGCGGGGCTAGGCCCGCGACCCCTGAAGCCCCTAGCCCCTGAAGCAGCAGATCCACCAGCGCCGTGAAGTCGTCCTCGGCGTCCGCGGCCAGCGAGCCGAGGAACACCCCCGCCTCGGCCAGCACCGCCGCATCCGACCCCGACACCCGCAGCCGGGCCCGGATGGCCACCCCCGCGGGGCCGGGCACCAGGAAGGGCGCGGCCACCTCCCGCAGCCCGCCCATCCCGTCACCCCCGCCCAGCGCCGCACCATCCCGTCACCCCGCCCAACGAGCCCCGCCCGCAAAGGTCACGCATTCGACGGACGCACTCCCGTTCCCATCGACCGGAAACCGTCCGCACGCCCGGCTGCCGAAGCCGACGCTCGCCCCTGCTCGCGAAGGCACACTCGTGCACGCTCAGGTGACAACGGTTCCGAACCCCCCGGACCGGCCGCCCCCCAGCGCCGGGCCACCGGCCCCAGGGACAGAGCACCACCGTCACCGCCGGAAGGGGCGCAGACGGCGAGGACGCCGTGTGACGTCCTGGGGCGAGGCATCACACGGCGTCCATGGCCCAGGAGTTACGCGGCGAGGCGCTCCGCGAGTTCCTTGGCCTTGGTGGTCGCGTCCTCGAAGGCGCGCTCGCGGGAGGCCTCGTAGAGGGGGACCAGTTCGGACATGGCCGGGTTGCGGGGGGCCATGGTGAGTTCCGGGACGATGAAGTCGAGGTCCAGGCCGAGGGTGCCCTTGAGGACGGCCTCCAGGTAGTTCTGTACGAACTCATAACCCTCGCGCGGGGTGCCCGGCGCGTAGGAGCCGCCGCGGCTGGCGACGACGACGACCGGGGTGCCCTGGGCGGAGGGGGTCTCGCCCGCGGTGCGGCCGAGCAGGAGCACGTTGTCCAGCCACGCCTTGAGGGTCGACGGGATCGAGAAGTTGTGCATGGGGGCGCCGATCAGGACGGCATCCGCCTGCTCCAGCTCCTCGATGAGCTTCACGCGCTCGGCGAACGCGGCCGACTGCTCCGGGGTGCGCTCGGACGGGGCGGTGAAACCGCCGGTCCAGGCGGTGGCGGTGATGTGCGGGACGGGGTCGGCGGCGAGGTCGCGGTAGATCACCGTGCCCTCCGGGTGCTGCTCCTCCCAGGCCTCGCGGAAGGCATCCGCGACCGAACGGGACGAGGACGCCTCGCCGGGGAGTACGGACGAGTCGATGTGCAGCAGCGTGACCATGGGTTTTTCTCCAAAGAGCGGTGCCGAAGAGTGCCCGAGGCGGGGAGCCGGGGGCCGGGATTCATACTCAAGGAATAGTTTCACTCAAGACAGTATTGAATGATACCGTCGGGAGTGTAACGGAGGGGGGTGTTGAGCAGATGGGAGTCAGGCGATCATGGACGTCTACGAGGCGGTCACGAGCCGACGGGCGGTGCGAGGATTCACCGACCGGCGGGTCCCGAGGGAGACGCTGGAGCGCGTCCTGTCCACCGCGGCCTGGGCGCCCTCCGCGTCGAACCTCCAGCCGTGGCACGTCTACGTTCTGACCGGCACGCCGCTGGCCGAGCTCAAGAAGCGCGCCGGCGAGCGCCTGGCCGCGGGCGACTCCTGGGACGAGCCGGAGTACGAGCAGTACCCGTCCGCACTGAAGTCCCCGTACCTCGAGCGCCGGTCCGCCTTCGGCCGGCAGCGCTACGGCGCACTCGGTATCGCGCGCGAGGACATAGAGGCGCGCCAGAGGGCCGCTTCCGCGAACTGGGACTGCTTCGGCGCACCCGCCGCCCTGTTCTGCTACATCGACCGCGACCTGGGCTCACCCCAATGGTCCGACGTCGGCATGTACCTGCAGACCGTCATGCTGCTGCTCCGCGCCGAAGGGCTGCACAGCTGCACGCAGATGGCGTGGGCGAAGTTTCACAAGACCGTCGCGGAGGTCCTGTCACCCCCGGACGAGCTGATCCTCTTCTGCGGCATGTCGATCGGGTTCGAGGACGTCACGGTGGGTGACGCCCGTACGGGCCGCGCGCCGCTCGACGAGACGGTCACGTTCGTCGACGGTCGGTGACACCGCCCGCGACAAGCAGGTGTTGCCGTACGTCCGGGGCCTCAGGCTTCCGGCGCGGTCAGCCACGCGCCGATGCGCGCCATCGCGGGAGGGCCGGAGGCAGAGGCGACGTCCTGAACCAGATCGGCGATCGAGACGGCGCGCAGCGCCTCTCGCCAGGCCGCGTCCGCCCCGGTCATCGCACGGGCGATCGGGCACGGCGCGGTGCATGATTCGGCCGGGGTGGCCAGCGGGCCCCGCTGGCGGATCTCCGTGCAGGTGAACGCCTGGCCGGGGCCGTCGACCGCCTCGACCACGTCGAGCACCGTGATCGAGGCGGGTTCCCGGGTGAGTACATAGCCGCCCGCCTTGCCCTGGACCGAGCGCACGAGCCCGGCCCGGGAGAGCGCCTGCAGCTGTTTGGCCAGGTAGCTCGCCGAGACGTCGTGCAGTTCCGCCAGCTTGGTCGCGGGGACAGGCTCCTCGACCGACGTGAGCACGACGCAGCAATGCAGGGCCCACTCGACTCCGCCGGACATCTTCACTCGGCCACTCTAATCGGGCGCTTGACTCGGACAACTTATGTCCGTGTATATTCTCGGACAGAATGTGTCCGAGTTTGGTCATGCCGCGCCCACATTGGGGCATATGTGCCATATTGCGGACACGCCCTCGAAGAAAGGCAGGCATGTCATGAAGATCGCAGTCATCGGCGGTACCGGGCTGATCGGATCGCAGGTCGTCAACAATCTGAACGCCGCCGGGTACGAGGCGGTACCGCACTCGCTGTCCACCGGAGTCGACATCATCAGCGGGCAGGGTCTGGACGAGGCGGTGGCGGGAGCCGACGTCGTCGTCAACCTGACGAACTCCCCGACCTTCGACGAAGCCTCCCCGGCCTTCTTCCAGACCTCGATGGACAACCTCCTGGCCGCGGCCCAGAAGGGCGGCGTCGGCCACTTCGTCATCCTCTCGATCGTCGGCACGGACCGGGTGCCGGAGCTGGACTACTACAAGGCCAAGACGCTCCAGGAGAACATCCTCAAGGCCGGACCGATCCCCTACTCGATCGTCCGCGCGACACAGTTCATGGAGTTCATGGACGCCGTCCTGTCCTGGACCACCGAGGGTGGCACCGTCCGGTTGCCCGCCATGCCGATCCAGCCGATCGCCGCCAAGGACGTGGCCGCCGCGGTGGCGGAGGTCGCCGCGGGCGCCCCGCTCAACGGCACGCGCAACATCGGCGGCCCCGATATCTTCTCCCTGGACGAGCTGGGCCGGATCACCGTGTCCCACAAGGGCGACAACCGCACCGTCGTCACCGACCCCACCGCCGGCATGTTCGGCGTCGTCAAGGGTGACGTCCTCACCGACAAGGACGCCCACCTCGCCCCCACCCACTACACCGACTGGCTCTCCTGACCCCCTCGCGCCCGCCCTCTCAGGCGCGCGCGGACCGCAGAGAGCCGAACCCCGGCCCGTCGTGCGTGATGACAAGAACCCGGCACGACGGGCCGGAGGCGCCGGCCCTGGAATGTCGCTTCTGGCCCCCGTCCGCCGCCGACCTCGCCCCCAGCGCCACGAACGACCCCGCGAAGCTCCGCCGCAGCCACGTCATCGAGGACCCGACGAAGGCACGCATCGCCGAGCTCATCAAGAAGCACCGGGCCTACGCGGTGGACCCCGAGGCCCCCGCCGATCTTCATCAACCAGACCCGCGGTGGCAGCGGCATGCTCTTCAAGACGGTCGGGCGGCCGGGCGACGCGGACTTCCGCGTCAATGTCTTCGCCAAGGGCCGTGCGAAGTGGGCCGGTTGGGCGGAGCTCGTACGGGACGACCTCGACTGGGACGCGGTGAAGAACACCGGCCGGGTGGTCGCCGAGGTCGACGCCGACATCCTGCTCACCGTCGAGGCCGAGGACCGGCTCACCCTGGACCGCTTCAACCGGCATGTCCTGGGCGGGTTGTTGGGGAAGCGGCCGTACCCGTAGACACGGCGGTGCCGGACCCCTGTGGAGGGGCCCGGCACCGAGTGACCGTGGGAGAGGCGTCAGCAGCCGATCAGGCGGCTCGCCAGGTACCCCTCGATCTGGTCCAGCGACACGCGCTCCTGCTTCATCGAGTCGCGCTCACGCACCGTCACCGCGTTGTCGTCCAGCGTGTCGAAGTCGACCGTCACACAGTACGGGGTGCCGATCTCGTCCTGACGGCGGTAGCGGCGGCCGATGGCGCCGGCGTCGTCGAAGTCGATGTTCCAGTGCTGGCGCAGGGCCTGGGCGAGGCCCTTGGCCTTCGGGGACAGCTCCGGGTTGCGGGAGAGGGGCAGGACCGCGACCTTGACCGGGGCCAGGCGGTGGTCCAGGCGCAGCACCGTACGCTTCTCCAGCTTGCCCTTGGCGTTCGGGGCCTCGTCCTCGATGTAGGCGTCGAGGAGGAAGGCGAGCATCGCGCGACCCACACCGGCGGCCGGCTCGATGACGTACGGGGTCCAGCGCTCGCCCGCCTCCTGGTCGAAGTAGGAGAGGTCCTGACCGGAGGCCTTGGAGTGGGCGCCCAGGTCGTAGTCCGTGCGGTTGGCGACGCCCTCGAGCTCACCCCACTCGTTGCCGCCGAACTGGAAGCGGTAC
The DNA here is from genome assembly GCF_042896175.1 of Streptomyces sp. NPDC001315. NCBI lineage: Bacteria > Bacillati > Actinomycetota > Actinomycetes > Kitasatosporales > Streptomycetaceae > Streptomyces > Streptomyces sp. NPDC001315. Next base: position 163,164 of record NZ_JBIAWZ010000001.1, read on the forward strand.
TCGATGTCGGCGGTGCGCTTGGAGTAGTGGGAGAGCTTCTCCGCCGGGTGCTCGTACCAGCGCATGTTCTCCTCGCGCAGGCCCAGGCCGGTGTACCAGTTCCAGCGCTGCTCCATCCAGTACTCCTGCCACTTCTCGTCCTCGCCCGGCTTGACGAAGAACTCCATCTCCATCTGCTCGAACTCGCGGGTACGGAAGATGAAGTTGCCGGGCGTGATCTCGTTGCGGAAGGACTTGCCCATCTGCGCGATGCCGAACGGCGGCTTGCGGCGCGAGGTGGTCTGCACCTGGGCGAAGTTGGTGAAGATGCCCTGGGCGGTCTCGGGGCGCAGGTAGGCGACGGAGCCGCTGTCCTGGGTCGGGCCGAGGTGGGTGGAGAGGAGGCCCGAGAACTGCTTGGGCTCGGTGAACTGACCCTTGTTGCCACAGTTGGGGCAGTTCACGTCCGCCAGGCCGTTCTCCGGCAGGCGCTTGTGCTTGGCCTCGTAGGCCTCTTCCAGGTGGTCCGCGCGGAACCGCTTGTGGCACGAGGTGCACTCGGTCAGCGGGTCCGTGAAGGTGGCGACGTGGCCGGAGGCGACCCAGACCTCGGGGGCCAGGATCACGGACGAGTCGATACCGACCACGTCCTCGCGCGACGTCACCATATAGCGCCACCACTGGCGCTTCAGGTTCTCCTTGAGCTCGACACCCAGCGGTCCGTAGTCCCAGGCGGCGCGCTGGCCGCCGTAGATCTCACTACAAGGGAATACGAAGCCACGGCGCTTGCTCAGGCTGACGATGGTGTCGATCTTGTCGGCGGCCACGGTGCTCTCTTCATAACGACGACGGGCGACGAAGCGAGATGCTTCCAGCGAATGCTTCAGGGTACCGGCGGGGGCTCCCCCTCAATCAAATCGGGCCGGGCTCCGGGGGTCGTCAGAGGCTCACCGGGCCCTTACCCGAGCCCTTGTTGACAACGGTTTCCATATTTGTTGAAAATGACTGTCATGAACGTACGACGACAGTACATATCCGGGGTCGCGGTCGCGGCGGCCACCGCCCTCGGGCTCGGAGCCCTCTCCGCCTGCTCGACCGACAGCGCGGCCGCGGGCAACACGGACAAATTCGACGTCGTCGCGTCGTTCTACCCGATGGCCTTCCTCGCCGAACGGATCGGCGGGAGCAATGTGCACGTCACCAGCCTCACCAAGCCTGGCCAGGAGCCGCACGACCTCGAGATCAGCGCCCGGCAGCGGGTGCAGCTCGAGGAGTCCGACGCGGTGCTCTACCTCAAGAACCTCCAGCCCACCATCGACGACGCCGTCAGCCAGTCCGAGGTGAAGACGAAGATCGACGCCGCCTCCCTGACCACGCTGGAGCAGCACGGCAACGAGGTCGGCGGCCACGCGGCCGAGCACGACACCCACGAGGGCGAGGAGTCCGGCGGCAAAGACCCCCACATCTGGCTCGACCCGGTGAAGTACGCCGAGGTCGCCAAGGGCGTCGGGGCGGCCTTCGAGAAGGCGGACCCGGACCACGCGGCCGACTACAGGAAGAACACCGCGGCCCTGGTCGCCGAGCTCGGCGAGCTCGACACCCGGTTCAAGGAGGGCCTGGCGAACACCGACTCCAAGGTCTTCGTCACCACGCACGCCGCCTTCGGCTACCTCGCCGAGCGCTACGGCCTCACCGAGGAGGCCATCAACGGCCTCGACCCCGAGTCGGAGCCGAGCGCGAACCGCGTGAAGGAGCTTGAGAAGATGACGAAGGCCGACGGCGTCACGACCGTGTTCTACGAGACGCTCGTCAGCGGCAAGACCGCCGAGACGGTCGCCGAGGACGCGGGCCTGAAGACGGACGTCCTCGACCCGATCGAGGGCATCACGGACAAGTCCCGGGGCACCGACTACTTCTCGGTCCAGGAAGCGAACCTCAAGGCGCTGCAGACCGCCCTGGGCGCCAAGTGATCTCCAAGGAGGACGCAGGCATGAGCGAGCCCGTCATTTCGCTGCGCGGCGTGCGCGCCGAGCTGGGTTCGCGCCCCGTCCTGCGCGGGATCGACCTCACCGTGCACCGGGGGGAGGTCGTCGCGCTGCTCGGCGCGAACGGCTCGGGCAAGTCGACGGCCGTGCGCAGCGTCATCGGCCAGGTGCCGGTCAGCGCCGGCGCGATCGAGCTGTTCGGCACCCCGCGCGGCCGCTTCCGCGACTGGCGGCGGGTCGGCTACGTACCGCAGCGCACCACGGCAGCGGGCGGGGTGCCCGCGACGGTGACCGAGATCGTCGCCTCGGGGCGGCTGTCCCGGGCCCGCTTCGGCATGCTCCGCAAGGCCGACCACGAGGCCGTACGGCGGGCCCTCGAACTGGTCGGCATGGCGGACCGGGCGAAGGACTCGGTCGACGCGCTCTCCGGCGGCCAGCACCAGCGCGTGCTCATCGCCCGCGCGCTCGCCGCCGAACCCGAGCTGCTGATCATGGACGAGCCGATGGCGGGCGTCGACCTGGCCAGCCAGGAGATCCTCGCGGCAACCCTGCGCGAGCAGGTCTCCCAGGGCGCGACCGTGCTGCTGGTCCTGCACGAGCTGGGCCCGCTGGAGCCGCTGATCGACCGCGCTGTCGTCCTGCGTGACGGCTGCGTCCTGCACGACGGCCCGCCCCCGGCCGCGGTGGGCCAACACGCCCTGCCCGGCCACGACCACGTACACCCGCACGCGGCTCACGACGCCGAACCGATCCGGACGGGACTGCTGAGCTGATGGACCTCCTGAACTACGCCTTCATGCAGCGGGCCCTGCTCGCCGCCGTCCTGGTCGGCATCACCGCGCCCGCCGTCGGCATCTACCTCGTGCAGCGCCGCCAGGCCCTGATGGGCGACGGCATCGGCCACGTGGCGATGACGGGCGTCGGCCTCGGCTTCCTGCTGAACACCTCCCCCGTGTGGATGGCGACGACCGTCTCCGTCCTCGGCGCGATCCTGATGGAGCTGATCCGCTGGTACGGCAGGACGCGCGGCGACATCGCCCTCGCGATGCTCTTCTACGGCGGTATGGCCGGGGGCGTCATGTTCATCAACCTCGCGCCGACGGGCTCGAACGCGAACCTCACGTCGTACCTGTTCGGCTCGCTCTCCACCGTGTCCGAGTCCGACGTGACGGCGATCTGCCTGCTCGCCGCCTTCGTCGTCCTGGTCACCCTGGGCCTGCGCCGCCAGCTCTTCGCGGTCAGCCAGGACGAGGAGTTCGCACGGGTGACGGGCCTGCCGGTGCGCGCGCTGAACCTGCTGACGGCGATCACGGCGGCGGTCACGGTGACGGTCGCGATGCGCGTGGTCGGCCTGCTGCTGGTCTCGGCCCTGATGGTGGTGCCGGTGGCCGCCGCCCAGCAGCTCACCCGCAGCTTCGCGGCGACCTTCGCGATCGCCGTCGCCATCGGCGTGACCGTGACGATCGGCGGTACGGTCACCTCGTACTACCAGAACGTGCCGCCCGGCGCGACGATCGTGCTGCTGACCATCGCGGCCTTCGTGGCGCTGACGGCACTGGCCGCTCCGCTGGCCCGGCGCCGCGCCCGGGCGCTCGCCGCAGCGCAGCCCGCCGGGGACCCGGCAGAGTGTGCGATTCCGGCCAACCGGGCCGCCGACGGCAAGGTCGGCGTCTGACCGCTGACAGGCTCGGCTGGCACAATGGCCCGGCAGGCGCAGACGTGAGGAGGCAACCCGTGACGACCGCTGGACCGCCCGTGAAGGGCCGCTCCACCAGGCAGCGTGCCGCCGTGGCGGCGGCGCTCGACGAGGTCGACGAGTTCCGCAGCGCGCAGGACCTGCACGACATGCTCAAGCACAAGGGCGACTCCGTCGGCCTGACCACGGTCTACCGCACGCTCCAGTCCCTCGCCGACGCCGGCGAGGTCGACGTCCTGCGCACCTCCGACGGCGAGTCCGTCTACCGCCGCTGCTCCACGGGGGAGCATCACCACCACCTGGTCTGCCGCGTGTGCGGCAAGGCGGTGGAGGTGGAGGGGCCGGCCGTGGAGAAGTGGGCCGAGGCCATCGCGGCGGAGCACGGCTACGTCAACGTGGCCCACACGGTGGAGATCTTCGGCACGTGCGCGGACTGTGCCGGCGGGGCCTGCTGATCCCTACGCCCGCCCGAAGCACCTCTCCAACTCGTCCAGGTCGTAGAACGTGCTGCCCTTCGACACCGGGCGGCAGCATCGTCGGCGATCTTCGTGAACCTCCGGTGGCCACGAGGTGACCGCCCCGGACCCTACTCGGCGGCCGGGTCGCCCTCCATCGCCAGCAGTTCCTCGTTCGGGATCGCCCCGCCGAAGCGGCGGTCGCGCGACGCGAACTCGATGCAGGCCCGCCACAGGTCACGGCGGTCGAAGTCGGGCCACAGCACGTCCTGGAAGACCATCTCGGCGTACGCGCTCTGCCAGAGCAGGTAGTTGGAGGTGCGCTGCTCGCCGCTGGGGCGAAGGAACAGGTCCACGTCCGGCATGTCCGGGTAGTACAGGTACTTCGCGAGGGTCTTCTCGTTGACCTTCGACGGGTCGAGCCGGCCCGCCTTCACGTCCTCGGCGAGGGCCTGCGCGGCGTCGGCGATCTCCGCACGCCCGCCGTAGTTCATGCAGAAGTACAGCGTGAGCCGGTCGTTGTCCTTGGTCTGCTCCTGGGCGACCTGGAGTTCCTTGGCCACCGACTTCCACAGCTTGGGCATCCGGCCCACCCAGCGCACCCGGATGCCGAGCTCGTCGAGGGTGTCGCGGGTCTTGCGGATGAAGTCGCGGTTGAAGTTCATCAGGAAGCGCACCTCGTCGGGCGAGCGCTTCCAGTTCTCGGTGGAGAAGGCGTACAGGGAGATGCTGCCGACGCCGATCTCGACCGCGCCCTGCAGCACGTCCAGCACGCGCTCGGCGCCGACCTTGTGGCCCTCGGTGCGCGGCAGCCCGCGCTCCTTGGCCCAGCGGCCGTTCCCGTCCATGACGATCGCCACATGCTTCGGGACCAGCTCACCGGGGAGCTTCGGCGGGCGGGCACCGGACGGGTGGGGTTCCGGCGTCCTGTACTCGCGGCGCTGGCGTCCCAGGATCCCGCGTACGACCATGTGCTTCTCGTCTCCTCTTACGGCTTACGGCTTACTTCTCCACGTACCGGAGCGAGCGCAGCCCGCGCTCCAGATGCCAGTGCAGATAGGCGGACACCAGCCCGCTGCCCTCCCGGACGTGCCGCGGCTCGCAGGCGTCCGCGGTCTCCCAGTCTCCCGTAAGCAGCGCGCCGAGCAGTTCGAGGGTCGCCGGCGAGGGTACGACGCTCCCCGGCACCCGGCAGTCCACGCACAGGGACCCTCCGGACGCCACCGAGAAGAACCGGTTCGGCCCGGGCATTCCGCACTTCGCGCAGTCGCCGAAGCTCGGCGCGTAGCCGTTGACGGCGAGGGAACGCAGCAGGAAGGCGTCGAGGACGAGGTGCGGTGCGTGCTCGCCGCGGGCGAGGGTGCGCAGGGCGCCGACGAGCAGCATGTACTGCTGGACAGCGGGTTCGCCCTCGTGGTCGGTGAACCGCTCGGCGGTCTCCAGCATCGCGGTCCCGGCGGTGTACCGGGCGTAGTCGGTGACGATCCCGCCACCGTACGGGGCGATGGTCTCGCTCTGTGTGCACAGCGGCAGTCCCCGCCCGACCAGTTCGCTCCCCCGCGCGAAGAACTGCACGTCCACGTGGGAGAAGGGTTCGAGTCGGGCCCCGAACTTCGACTTCGTCCGCCGCACTCCACGGGCCACCGCCCGTACCCGGCCGTGACCGCGGGTGAGCAGCGTGATGATCCGGTCCGCCTCACCCAGCTTCTGGGTGCGCAGCACGATGCCGTCGTCGCGGAACAGACTCATGGGGCCCATTGTCGCGTATGGCCGGAGTCAGCGTGCGCGGTCGGGGTGACTGATGGTGTCCCAGGGGGCCAGGTTCCAGGGGCTGGCTCGGTTCGCCGGGTCCAGCAGGGCGCAGAGATGCGCGTCGGCGGCGGACTGCGGGGCGGGGAAGGCCGTGTCCCGGGTGCCGCGCAGCCGGCCCTGCCGCCTTCCGCCCCAGCAGGTAGTGATCGGCGTACTCCCCCCAGGAGACGTACGTCCGCACCACCGACGGAACAATGCTCTTCAGCGCGGTCCAGGCCTCGACCTCGGTGACCATCCTGCAGCCGAAGCCGCACCGGGCGACGTCGACGTACAGCGCGGCGTCCCAGGCGAGCGGCGAGACACCGAGGAGCTGCTGGGCCAGTTCGAACAAGCTATTCGGAAACCTCAGCTTGATGTGGCACAGAGGATTGATGAGGTCCTGCAAACCGACGGTATTCTCGAGCGGCTTTGGCGAAAGCTCATCAAGGAGCAGCCGTACACGGAGTACTTCGCGCATGCGGCGGAGCTTGAACTGCTGGCGACGGAGATCTGCGAGTACGCGCCCATGGTGATCCCGGGCCTTCTCCAGACCCCGGAGTACGCGCGAGCGCCCTTTCTGGCGAGCAACCCGCTCGCCACTGACGAGTACATCGAGGAGTTGGTCAGGGGGACGCATGGACCGGACGCAACTACTCAAGGACGCTACACGACCCGTGTATTGGGCGGTCCTACACGAGGCAGCCCTGCGCATCCCGGTCGGCGACAGGGGGGTCATGGCGCGTCAGTTGGACCACATCGCGGGGCTGATGCGGTAGCGCAAGGTAGCTGTTGCAGGTGCTGCTGTTCGCTGCCGGGGCGCACCCGTCCATGGGCAAGATGATGAAGCTCATGGAGTTCGAGGACGCCCCGCCAACCCTCTATACAGAGGGGGTGTTTTCGGGGAATCTGCTGGACGATCCGGCTGTGGTGAAGCGAGTCCAAGCGTCTTACGATCTCCTCAGGGCTACCGCGTTTTCGCGGGAAGCGTCCCTGGCCCTGATCGAATCGGCTGCGGAGGACTACAGACGATGCGCGAGTCCTGACCAACGCCCGCTGGTGCAAGAGCAGCTACAGCAACGGCGAGGGCGGCAGTTGTGTCGAGGTCGCCGACGGAGTCCCCGGCGTTGTCCCTGTTCGAGACAGCAAGGTCCCGCACGGGCCCGTCCTGATGGTCGGTACCGCCGCCTGGGCGGAGTTCGCCCGGTTCGCTTCAGCGTCCGTGTAGTGTCGGCGGGCCTTCCAGGCGGGCGTCCCAGAGCTTGTCGAATCGGGCCTGGCGGCGATTGACGTTCCCCTCACGGGCATCGAGTTTGGCATTGGGGTTGAGCTGCTGCACATCCGTTTTGATCTCGAAGTACAGCTGCCCGTCCAGGATGACGACGTCCAACGTCTCGCCCACCCTGATGTGGGGCGGCAGCTGGGACAGGACCAGGACCCCGGTCTCGATGCCCGCGTTCCTTTGTTCCTCAAGGATTTCGTCAAGGTCGTCCAGTTCCTCCGGGAGCTGCACGATGAACAGGCGCCTGACCTTCACGCCACGCCGAATCGCCTCGCGCTGCACGTCCAGGTACTGCTTCGCGGTTGCGGTTTTCCAGAAGGCCAGGTCGACGAAGCTGCTGGTGGCGTGAATGCTCCGGCGGGCGCACGGTGTGAGAGCGATGAGCAGGTCGTTGTTCTCCCCTTCCAGGTCTGCGGTTCCCGAGGTCAGCGCCGTCATCATCGAGGCCACTCGCGTGATCTCGGCCCGCACGAACTCCTGCATGACGACCTGGCCCTGTGATCCCAGCTGCACGGCGCCCCTGACCAGCCTCGAAACCTCGCCGGACGGTATCCCCGAGTTGTCCAGCCTGCTGAACAGCTCCGTCACCTCGCCGACCCGCCGGAAGCCCCGACCCACGATCTCCGTCACCTCAAGGTGCTGGGCGGTCAGGCTCTCCCTCAGGTCACGCCTGCTCTCCCACTGCCCGGTCTCGACCGAGCGCAGCCGCTGTTCGAAGTCGACCATGTACTGGACGATCAGCGTCGCACCGCCGATGATGACGGCCAGGGCGAGTTGCCACAGTTCCTCCTGGGACAGGGGGATGAGGTTGGTGATCGCATAGGTGCCCGTCCCTACGGTCACCGTGATCAAGATCTTCAGAACGACCCGGGGTATGCGCAGACCGCCCGTTGCCGGACCGGGGGTTCCCGGTTCTCCGTCCATGCCTGCCTCTTCCGCCGGAATCGTTGGGGTTGCCGAGTCAGCGCGGGGAGAGCGCCTCGTACAACAACGGAACTGCCTGAAGCGCCAGTCGATCTCTGATGCGCCGGCTCAGGTTCTCCCACTGCCGGGAGAATCCCGGTTTCTCTTCCAGCACGTCCCACATGTGCCCCAGCACGGGGTCCACGTGTGCTCGCGGCATCCACAGATGCAGTAGATGAACCACGACCGGACGCAGCGCCTCGACCGCGGAAAGTCCGTCCGCCGCACCGATCCGGCCGTTGTCCAACATGTGCTGAACAGCCGTCAGGAGCCAGTCATGCAAGGCAAGATCTTCACATAGTCCCGCCGCGACGGCAGCCGGAACGTCCTCCGGTAGCCCTAGCTCCATGGTCCGCAGTCCGCCCTCGGCCACCGTGAAGTTCGTCAGGGATGCCCGCTCACCCTCGGACTCCCGTCGCGCGACCCAACGCAGCCGTGTGGGGCTGGATTTGAAAGGCACCCTGCGGTCCAGTAGGGCGTGGCGGCGGAGTTGGGCCAGCAGGCCCTCGGCGACCGCCCCGATATCGAGCTCGCCCCTCCCGGGACCGCACAACACGCCCTCTACAGCCGCCTGTTCGGGCAGCTTACCGAAGGGCTCAACCATGCCCGGCCGTACGAGGTACTGACCCCAGGGGCGCCGCACAACGGGGCCGACGGCCGGGAGGCCGAAGTACGCGGTCGACTGCAATAGGCGCCCTTCCGTCAGCGCCGCCCGGGCGACCACCGTACCGACAGCTCGGACCTTCGCACCGTTGGACGTGGGCAGTCGGCAGTCCACCCCGGTCAGCACCTCGGGGGAAAGGGCGTACATGGTGGGCCGTTCGGAGACCCGGACGTGTTCGTCGGCGCGCAGCCTGAGCAGCTGGGCGGCAGCCCGGCCGTCCAGCGCCTGAAGGGACGGCAGCAGACAGGTGCGCACCTCACCACAGACGAGTACCTCACGCGCCGGTTGTCCGGAGACCGTCGTCATCTCAGGGCTCCTCGTAGAAGACATAAGTGGCGCGCTGCGCGACCGCCGTCGGCACCGGCATCCTCTCGGCGGCAGACCGCTCGGAGACCTGCTGGAGCGCCCCCGCATCGACGTCGATCTGGTCGAGGATCAGCCGTACGGCGTCCTCGACGGCAAGGAAGCGGTTCGGCATGAGGGTGCAGGTGCGGTACGCGCTGAAGGCCGCCTTCGTGTCGCTGAGCCTGATCAGCGGCGGCAGCCGGTCCCAGTCGTGCGGGAAGTCCCCGCCCTCCCAGTCCCTCGGCACCAGCACGGGGTCCCCCTGGTGCCGTAGCAGCCCCAGCCGGGCCAGTTGCCACACTGCGGCCAGGAACGGGCAGGACCACAGCCGCCGTCCGTCCTTCTCGGACCACAGCTCTACGTCCATGAAGACCGAGTGGTTACGGGCCGCGGTCTCCTGGGGCGGCTCCCAGCCCTTGACCTCGCCCAGGGCGCTGCGTGCCGTCGTGGGCGTGCGCTGGCCGTTGGCGAGCCAGCCCGTCTGGCTGACGGGCGGGCGGGAACCGTAGCTGCCCGGTGGCGGCGACTCGACGAGGCGGTGCATCACGGACTCGGCGAGCTCGATCCGGTCGGCGACCGCGCAGCCCGACTCACGGGCCAGGTAGTCGATGACAAGGCCGGCCTTCTCGGCCTCCTCCAGCACCAGCGGTACGAGTTCGGCCGGGGTGGAAAAGCGGGTGAAGTAGTCGTCGATCAGGAAGCAGGTGCTGATGCGCAGCCTCTTGCTGCGGCGGGCGGCAGAGGCGCGCACCGCGTCCACCCAGATCCGCACCTCGGCAAAGTGCTCGCCCAGCCGCTTGGGGCCCGCCTCGAAGTCCTCCATGTAGAGGTGGCCCAGCTCCAAGGAGAGGTGGGCCAGCGGCACGGACTGGGTGCGCAGCTCCGCAGTGGTCTCCTGGAACACGGCTTCGGTCACGCCTGCTCCCAGTACTTGTCGTCGGTCAGGCGTCCGGCGAGCTGGCTCAGTGCCGTCCAGGTAGCCTCGTTGGCGATCTGGCTATCGAGCACGTCCTCGTCGGTAATGAGCTGCTCCCGCCACTGCAGGACCGGTTCGAGCGGCACCGAGCCGAGGACCTGGCTGTAGCCGATGCCGTGGGCGGAGGCGAGTTGCTTGAGGTCGCCGTCGGTCTTACGCATCCACGCCGACTGGGTGGGCGAGACCTGCGACCACAGGGGCGACTCGGGATCGGGTACGCCTGCCCGCACGAAGCGTATGGCGCCGCGCAGCGCCTCCTCGTCGTGGCCGCGGTCGACGCCGCCGGGGACGATGCCGCGCTTGCCGAAGACCAGGTTGGCCGCGGCAGCCACGTGCTGGCGGGTCCAGCGGTGGAAGACCAGCCAGCGGGCCGTGACTTCGCTCATCTCGGGCTGTGCGGTGGCCTCCAGGACCATGTCGACGGCGTAAGAGCGGCCGGCGCTGAGGTCGACGATGACCAAGTCGAACTCGTAGTAGAGCGTCGTCAGCAGGTCCACACACCGACGCAGGTTGTCGGCGCTGGTGGGGAACTCGCCGCCGCTGGGGTCGCCTGGCATCAGGATCAGGCGGCCGCAGCCGGGCGGCGGGAAGCGCAACACCTGGTGCTCGGTGTCGGCCCAGACGTCGATCCGGGCCGGTTCGCTGATCTCGCCTATCAGATAGGCGTGCAGTCCGCGGTCCTCGGTGGCCTGCCTGGCGTCGGCCACGTCGAAGACAGCCGCTGCAGTGGGCGACCCGAAGTCGAAATCCAGATAGCAGACGTCGTCCCCGGCCAGCGCGCGGTGGTAGGCGAGGTTAGCGCTGGTGACGGAGCGGCCGGTGCCTCCCTTGTCGGAGGCGGCGAAGATCAGCACGGTGTCACACTCCCCGGTACGCGGCTTCGCGGGCCCGGGCGAGCGAGTCGAGTTGTCCCAGCACGTCGAGCGCCAACGCGTAGGCCGTACCCGGCTGTTCGTCCACGAGGCCGCGGGCACGGCGCAACTTGACCTCGATGTTCCTGAGCTGCATCCCTTGCCGACCGGCGTCCGTGGGCGCGGGTTCCATCTGTTCGTTGCCCAGGAGGTGGGCGGACTCACTGATCAACGCCCTGGCCAGCTCGGTGAGTTCGGGACTACGGATCGGCGGTTGCCGGTACATCTCGTGGGCCTGGACCATCACCTCGGTGACCCGCTCGGTGATGCTCCACGACACCGGCACGCGCCGCTTGCGGATCTCCGCCTCGGGATAGACGGCGTGGATGTTGTCCCACAGACCGGCGCCCTCGCCGTCACGGATGCGGCGTTTCCACATGTGGTCGAAGATGTCCTCGGCGAGTCCGAGCAGCCGCTCGTGCGAGGCGAGGTTGCGCGACAGCGTGCATAACTGGATGGTCCGCTTCAGCAGCTGCGCCGAGAAGTCGCTCATGGACCATTGCAAGGGCGGGCCGAGTTGGTCGCTGCCCTGCAACGGCAGGGTGACACCGGGGTCGTGCAGCCGGATCATGGGGTCGTCAATGGTCATCCGGCTGGTGATGCGGCCGCGTTCGGCGAGCCGCTCCATGACGCTGACGGTGCGGGTCAGGTCGTCGTCGGTGGCACGGCGGCGCATCAGGTCGTGGACGAGGATGGCAGCGACGGAGAGCGACAAGTACTCGGATTCGAGCCGCTGTCCCGTCGTACGCCAGGGGATGTCCTCCAGTGGCCAGCGGTCGGCGCCGAACCGGGCGATGCCCGACCAGAACTGCTGGGTGAGCACCCAGCGCAGTCTTAGCGCCTCGGCAAGCTTCTGCTGTTCGGCGGAGAGCAGGCCGAGGGTGAGGGTGCGCTCGGAGAACAGGTCCTGGATGCCATCGAGGGCGACGACGGTGAAATACAGGTGCGGCACAGAATCAGCGACGCCCGCGGGCTGCGAACCGATGAGTTCGTCGGTCCCGACCTCGGGAGTGTCCCTGACGATGCTCCAGGCCCAACCGCATTCAAAGAACTGGTTCTCGTCCCTAAGCCGTTCCTCGACGTTGGCACTGAGGACTAGATCGTCGACGATCGCAGCGCGAAGCGTCCGGAAGTGACGCTGGAACCTCTCCAGGACCTGCCGCTGCGACGGCCTGTCCTGGCCCAGGAGGCCGATGAGGGTACGGCCCTGGTCGGAGTCTGCCTCGAAGACGTCGACGGTGAAGGAGCGCAGCAGGCTCACCATCGCGGCGGTGAGCCTGCCACTGGTGGCGGCGCGCAGTTCAGCGATCGTCTCGCGGACGTCGGCGCGCCGGGTTCTGGTTTCGTAAACCTTGAGGAAGCCGAGCGTGGCCAGACAAAGGGTGACCGACATGGAGTAGGAGTCGACCACGCCGAGTGCACGCTGCCTGTCTGTGACCTCCGTGGCCTCGCCCTTGGAGCCGAAATAGTGACCCCCGGCGAAAGAGGGGCTCTTGTCGTCACAGGTGTGGGTGCGCATGAAATCGGCCGCGGCGGCGACGATCTTGGCCGGAAGCTCCGGCCGCCCGCCGGCCTTCTTCATCACCTGATAGACGTCCTCCTGCGTGGTATCCGGGTCGTCCAGGCGGAACGCCGGGATCTCCGTGGCCGGATACAGCAGGCAGAGCAGGCGTTCCGCGTCGGCGACACTGCTCTCTCCGCCCCACTCGCCCCAGACCCACTCTCCGTCGTGGAAGGAGTGGCGAGCCATCGCCTGCCAAATGTCCAGCAGATGCTGGCGTGGCTTGATCTGCACTGAGTGCCCCCTCACAGATGCAGTCCCGGTGTCCTGTCGGAGAATCTCTAGTTACCCCCGGCGCGGAATCCGCAAGCCACGATCATGGACATATAGCCGGGCCGCACCGCGTCGGGCTGCCCAACCGTGAACATCCTGAGGCCTTCGGCATAGACCTCGATAGCGGAACGTATCTCCGACTCGCCGACGTCGCATGCGGGGAAGTGCGTGTCCCCGACGAAGTACCCCTCGGAGTGCTCCATGAACGCGGCGGCGAACGGCGCACCTGGCGTGAGCGCCCGCAGAAAACACTCGACGGCCTGCCGGAACTCCTCGTGGCTGGTCGACAGGGATTCCGCGACGAAGAACATGGTCCCGAGCGACCAGTGGTCCCGCCGGCCGCTGAGCGCGAAGAGATCTGCTTTCTCGACCCGTGTGACCTCGGTGAACCTGTCCCTCGGGTCGCCGGCAAGCGCGGCATAGGCCTCGTCCTTGCAGAAAAGGTCCCAGAACGCGTCCCAGGCCCTGTCGTATCCGAGCTGCTGTCCCTCCAGGTAGTCGACATTCGGCCCCGCGCGGTCGAGCAGGGTGATCTCGTCACACCACGGCAACATGGAAAAGGCCGGATAAAGGTTGGCTCCGGCCCCGACGTCGATCCCCCGGACCGAGCGATCCGAGTTGACACGGAAATGATCACCGAAGTGGGCGCGGACGATCGAAATGATCTCCCGGTCCTCCTGGATCACGCTCTTGTAGTTGTGATCGACGTAAGCCAGTGGGTCGAAAGCGTCCCAGGGGGCTTCCGCGTTCAGTTGCGACAGGTTCCCGGGTGATCCCAGATGCATGCCTCACGGTACCAAGATCGGAAAGTGCGATTACTTGAACTCCCGTACCCAAGCGGGCAATTCTGGTCGAATGTCTGATCACGACCCCGACCCGGACGTCCGCTCAACCTGCGAGAAGGATCTGCTGGAGCTCCACCGTCTCGACAACGAGGTCTTCGAGTCCAGCCCGTACCCCTACTTCGTCCTGCGTCAGCACTTCGATGCACACCACGACCAGCTGCTGGTTCTGCCCGAGGGGGAGAGCCTGCAAGGCTACGTCCTATTCGCCACCAGCTCGGATCGGTCCGTGAGTTGGTGCCTGAGCCTGGCCATCGCCCCGGACCGACGCGGCTGCGGGCTGGGCAAGAAGCTGATGCACGAAGCACTGAGGCGGCTGCGCGAGGCCGGCGTCCACGAGGCCCGCCTGGCCGTAGAACCGACGAACACCGCGGCCATCACGCTGTATCGGTCTTTGGGGTTCTCGTCCGAAGATTCCGAAGAGTTCGCGCGCAAGGACTACTTCGGACCCGGCGAGCACCGGCTCATCATGTCGCTGAAGTTGTGAGCGGTGATTGGTCCCCTTCGTCTTCTCCATGTCCTCACTGTGGCGCCCGCGCCCACGCCCCGCCGTCCACCGATGGTCTACGGCCTCGCAACCAAGGAATGACATCAGGCGTCGATCACTGGAGAGACGATCAGAGATCAACGACCCGGCGTCGAGCGAAGGAGAACAAGATCTTAGGCCGACGCACCCTGATCACGGCAGGCACCGTCACCGCCGCCGCGCTCCTCACGAGCGCACCCGCACACGCCGCCGACAAGCAAGTCACCGCCCGCCTCTGTGAATTGGAGCGGCAACACGGCGCCCGCCTCGGCGTGTTCGCGCACAACGTCCGTACGAAGCAGACCGTGGCCCACCGAGCCGACGAACGCTTTCCCATCTGCTCGGTCTTCAAGACCCTGGCCGCGGCGGCCGTCCTGCGCGATCTGGACCGGGACGGCGAGGTCCTGGCCCGCCGTGTCCACTACACGCGCGACGACCTGGTCGACGGCGCACCCATCACCGGGACGGACGAGCACCTGGCCGAGGGCATGACGATCGCCGAACTCTGCGACGCGGCCATCCGCTACAGCGACAACTCGGCAGGCAACTTCCTCCTGCGCGCGCTGGGCGGCCCCACCGCGATCACCCGCCTCGCCCGCTCGCTCGGCGACCAGGTGACCCGCCTCGACCGCTGGGAGACGGAGCTGAACTCGGCCGAACCGTGGCGGCGTACGGACACGACGAGCCCGTACGCGATCGGGCGCACGTACGGCCGTCTCGTCCTCGGCGGCGCCCTGTCCCGCCCGGACCGCGAGATCCTGACGGACTGGCTGCTGCGTAACACGACCAGCGTCAACCGTTTCCGCTTCGCGCTGCCGAAGACATGGACGATCGCCGACAAGACGGGCGCGGGCGGCGTGTACGGCACGAACCACGACGTGGGCGTGGCCTGGACGGACGACGGCACCCCGCTGGTCCTGGCGGTCCTGACGACGAAGCCGGACCGTGACGCCGCCGCCGACCACGACCTGGTGGTGGCGACGGCCACGCTCCTCGCGGAGGTCCTCGGTTAGGACCTGCACCTCGGGGACCCGGTGGCCGCGGTGACGCTGCCGGTCCGCCTGAAGCTACGCTTCCGCGGCCACCGCCCCCGAGCCACCCGGGCCCGAGCCCTGGCCCGGGTCCCCGAACCGCCGTACGTAGCGCCTTTGCCAGGGCGTCTCGACCGCGTGCCGGTCGCAGTTCCGGCGGACGAACTTCACCGCCTCGTCCGCCGGGACCCCGTCCGCACCGTCACACAGGCCAGCGCCGTCCCGGTGCGCCCGTGTCCGCCGCCGCAGGCGATCTCCACCCGCTCGGCCGCCGCCCGCCGCCACGCCTCCGCGAGCGCCGAGCGGGCCGCCTCGCTGTCCGAGGGGAGCCGGAAGTCCGGCCAGCGGATCCAGCCGGACTCCCAGGGGACTCCGGCGGCCGCCGGCCGTGGAGGTAGACGCCGTGCGAGGGGGCGGCGGGGGCCGCCGGGTCGAGGGGCGGCGCAGGGCCCGGCCGCGGATCAGGCGTCCGGACGGCAACCGCAGCACACCGGGGTGCAGAACTGTTGCCGCTTGACCGTGCAGGAGCGCGTTTTCGCGAGCATGAGTGAGCGCTGGTGCCGCGGTGGGCAGAGGGATGGGTTTCCGGTCGGGTGGGAACGGGAGTGTGTCCGTCGAATGCGTGACCTTTGCGGGCGGGGTTCGTTGAGCGGGACGACAGGATGTGTCAGCGCGCTACTGGGGTGGGGTGACGGGAGTGGGTGGACTGCGGGAGGTGGCCTCGCCGTTTGTCGTGCCCGGCCCGGCGGGTGTGGCGATCCGGGGCCGGTTGCGGGTGTCGCAGGCGGATGCGGCGGTGCTGGCCGAGGTGGGGGTGTTCCTCGGCTCGCTGGCCGCGGGTGACCTCGCGGTGCGTTCCCGGCACGGGTTGGAGCACGGCAGTGACACCTGGGCGGTGCGCAAGCGGGAGCTGACCGGGCTCTGTTCGGCCAGGTGGGCGGGCAGTATCACCAAGGCCACGCACGACCAGTGGGCGCTGGCCCGGCGGGGGCAGGCGGCGGAGATGGCGTGGCTGCGGGGGCAGATCGCGCGAATCGAGGCGCGGCTGGCGCGTCCGCTGGGGGCGAAGGCGGACCGGCGGGCGGGGCTGGCGCGGGGGTACGGGTCGCGGTCGGAGTGGCATGCCAAGTCCCGCCGCCTGCACGCCCTGCGGGCCCGGCTGGCCGGGGTGGAGGCGGACTGGGCGGCCGGCCGGGTGCGCGTGGTGCGCGGCGGGAAGAAACTCGCGCACCAGCGCCACCACCTGGATGCGGCCGGGCTGAGCCGGGATGCCTGGCGGGAGCGGTGGCGGGCGGCGCGGATGTTCCTGGCCGCGGACGGGGAGTCCGGCAAACGCTTCGGCAACGAAACCCTGCGCGTCACCGACACCGGACAGCTCTCCCTCAAACTCCCCGCCGCGCTGGCCCATCTGGCCAACGCCCCGCACGGCCGGTACCTCCTGGACGCGACCGTGCAGTTCACGCACCGGGGTGCGGAGTGGCTGGACCGGATCACCAACAATCGGGCGGTGGCCTACCGCATCCACCACGACGTGACACGGGGCCGCTGGTACGTGACCGCCTCCTGGCACCGCACCCCCGCCCCGGTCCTGCCACTGGAAGCGGCTCTCGCCCGGGGCGTGGTCGCCGTCGACATGAACGACGACCACCTCGCCGCCTGGCGCCTCGATAAGCACGGCAACCCGGTCGGCGAGCCCCGCCGCTACTTCTACGACCTGACCGGCTCCACCCAGCACCGGGACGCGCAGATCCGGCACGCCCTCACCAGGCTGCTGCACCACACCCGCGCCACCGGCGCGGCGGCGATCGCGATCGAGGACCTGGACTTCACCGACGGCCGGTGCCGGGAGAAGCACGGCCGCAACAAACGCTTCCGCCGCCTCATCTCCCGCTTCCCCACCGCCAAGCTGAGGGCGCGACTGGTGGCGATGGCCGCCGAACAGGACATCGCCATCGTGGCGGTCGACCCGGCCTACACCTCCCGGTGGGGCGCCCAGCACTGGCAGAAGCCCCTGACGAGCAGCAACCGACAGGTTTCCCGGCACGATGCAGCGTGCATCGCGATCGGGCGACGCGCCCTCGGACACCCGATCCGGCGACGGACGACACCGCCCCCACACGACCGGAGCGATCGTGCGGGGCATCGGACCGCCCAGGCCCGACCGGAAACCCGAGAGCGCGAGGAACCCCGCCCCCGCATCCCCGGACCACGCACCAGATGCGTGCCGCCCGGACGCGGAGCGAACGCGGGCGACCAGCGTGCCCAACACCGTTCGGAGCACGCGACTGAGCAGCGGTCCTGGATGCAGGACGCACTCCCGCTCAGTCTGTAGGAACGGTGCTTGATGCAGGCCGATAAAGAGGCCCACGTCGCGGTCAAGAAGGACGCGACCCCGCAGCAGGTCCGGCTGATCTGCAACGTCAAGGACGGCAAGGCTAGCGACCTCAACACCAGCGTGGGCAATGACGCGCCGGCGGACGCGGGCGCCGTGTACGCCGACATCAACAGCGGCAAGCTGTACCAGCAGTCGTTCCTCGACCGCGGCAACTGGAAGCTGCCGTTCCGCTGGGGCATCATCGGCACGGTCGACCCCTCGGTGACCAAGGTGACCGTCTCCTACGGCGGCAGCACCGGCGAGACCGCCCTGGACCACGGCTGGTTCGTCGCCTACGGCACCCTGAACCAGCAGGTCACGAAGGCTCCGCACATCAAGGGCTACGACGCCGCCGGCAAGCTCGTGTACGACTCCGACCAGGACAAGTACTACCAGAAGACCTTGCCCTGACCGCGGCCGCACGATCTGACCACGGCCGCACAGTCCAATCACCGTCGTACGGCCTGCCCGCCCGCGCCTCGATCCCTCGGAAGTGGACGGTCATCACGCGCTGCGCGCCCTCGACATCGCGGGCGCGCGGTGCGGTCAGCCGATCCCCACCCGCCGGAACTCGATCCTCTCGTACGCCCCCGCCACCCCCGTCTCGTACAGCACCCCGACGGTGCCCCGCCCCACCTGCACCAGATCCGAATACGCCGCCCGCCGCGCCGACAACGTCACCACCTTCTCGAAGCTCACCCCGCCGTCCACGCTCCGCCAGATCGCCATGGCCCGCCGGGCGGTCGGCACGGACGGGCCGGAGAACAGCAACGGCGCTCCGGGTCCGAGAAGTTGGAGGACGCTTCCCTCGACCACCGGCACCTCGTTCAGCGTGGGCTGCACGGCGTAGGGCCGGGACAGGGTCTTGGCACCGTCACTGGAGTAGCTGTCGAGGCGGTTGCCTGCGCTCGTGCCGCTCTGGTCCCGGGAGCTGAAGTACAGCCGCCCGTCGGGGAGTTGTGCCGCGCTGGACTCGTTGGAGTTGTTCACGCCGTCGTAGGAGTCGTCCACGAAACCGAGCCGCCAGCTGCGGCCACCGTCGTCGCTGTACAGCGCGTGGGCCCCGTAGTACCTGGCCTCCCGCCCCGTGTCGGCCGACCCTGCGGGCGGGGTGGCGGAGTGGTTGGCGGGGACGACCAGCCGGCCCGCGTGCGGCCCCCGGGTGAGGGCCACCGCATGGCCGGGCCCGGTCGCGTACCAGCGCCAGCCGGCCGGCTTCACCTCGGCCGTGATGTCTCGCGGAGGTGTGAAGTGCCGCCCGTCGTCCCCACTGCGCTGCACGAACACCCGTCGGCCCTGCTCCGGGGTGACCTCCCCACGCATGATCTGCGCCTCGGTCACGGCACCGCTGTTGTAGGAGGTGAGCAGCACGACCGCGCCGGTGCGCGGATCGACCACCGGTGCCGGGTTCCCCCGCGTGTCCCCGTCCCCGGCGGCGACGACGGTCATCGGCCCCCAGGTGCAGCCGCCGTCGGCCGAGCGGCGCAGGACGACATCGATGTCGCCGGTGTCGCCGGCGCCGCTGCGTCTGCCCTCGGCCAAGGCGAGGACCGTACCCCGGCGCGTGGTGACCGTGGCGGGGATGCGGTACGTGTCGTAGCCGCCCTCGCCCGAGACGTACGGCACGGAGGAGGTGCAGCCGGGCGTTGCCGAGGCGGCCCGGGTCGTGACGGTGAACGGGGTGAGAAGCACGGCGGTGGCCAGGAGTGTGCGGCTCAGGGAAATCATGGCTCTCCCTTACGGATGTGTCGTCCCGCACGGGACGCCGACCTGTCCGTCACATGGTCCCCGGTGTGACCATCCCCGACTCGTACGCCACGACGACCAACTGCGCCCGGTCCCGCGCCCCCAGTTTCCCCATGATCCGGCTGACGTGGGTCTTCGCGGTGAGCGGGCTCAGCCCCAGCGCCTCGGCGACCTCGGTGTTGTTGAGCCCGCGCCCGACGAGGGTGAGCACCTCCCGTTCACGGTCGGAGAGGCACTCCGGTCCGCCCGCCACCGGCGCCACCGGACTGCGCAGGAACCGTGCGATCAGCCGGGCGGTCGGCCCCGGCGAGAGCAGCGCCTCCCCGGCGGCCACCGTGCGGACGGCGTCGAGGAGTTCGGCCGGGCGGGTGTCCTTCACCAGGAAGCCGGAGGCACCGGCGCGCAGCGCCTCGACGATGTTCTCGTCCGTGTCGTACGTGGTGAGGACCAGGACCCTCACACCCGCCAGGTCCTCGTCCGCCGCGAT
Source organism: Streptomyces sp. NPDC001315 (assembly GCF_042896175.1). NCBI lineage: Bacteria > Bacillati > Actinomycetota > Actinomycetes > Kitasatosporales > Streptomycetaceae > Streptomyces > Streptomyces sp. NPDC001315. The sequence goes on from NZ_JBIAWZ010000001.1 coordinate 183,048, forward strand.
CAGCCGGGTCGCCTCGATGCCGTCCAGGTCGGGCATGCGGATGTCCATCACGACCACGTCGGCACGCCGGGTACGGGCCAGCTCGACGGCCTCCCGCCCCGTGCCCGCCTGCCCGACGACCTCCATGTCCCGTGCCGACTCGACGAGCATCGCGAACGCGGCCCGTACCAGGGTCTGGTCGTCGGCGAGCAGCACGCGGATCGTCATTCGGTTCCTCCCAGCGGCAGCAGCGCCGTCACCTCGAAGCCCCCGTCGGCGCCGGGTCCGGCCGTCACCGTTCCGCCCACGCTGCGGGCTCGTTCCCGCATCCCGACGAGCCCGAAGCCGGGTGCGCGCGTGGCTGCGCCCGCCTCGCCGTGGTCGACGTCCACCCGGCGGTCGCCCTCACCGACGCGGGCGCCCGCCCCGTCGTCGGTGACGTGCACCCGGAGGGCGCCCTCACCGTCGTACACGCTCACCCGCACGGTGAGGTCGTCCCGGCCGCCGTGGCGCACGGCGTTGGTCAGCGCCTCCTGCACGATCCGGTAGGCGGCGGCCCCGACGGCGGGCGGCGCCTCGTGGGCCGTCAGGGACAGTTCGACCTTCGCCCCCGCGAGCCGGGCGACCTCCGCGAGGTCGGGCAGGCCGTGCAGGCCGGGCAGCGGCCCGCGGGCGTCCGGCGAGTCGTGTTCGCGGAGCACTTCCAGGGTCGTACGCAGCTCACCGCGTGCCGTCCGGCAGGTCTCGGCGATGTCGTCGAGGGCCTGGGCGACGGCGGTGCGATCGAGGCGGTCCGGGTCGGCGGCGAGGACGTGCGCGGCCACCGACGTCTGGACGCCGATCAGGGTGATGCTGTGCGCGAGCAGGTCGTGCAGGTCGCGCGCGATGCGCAGCCGCTCCTCCGCGACGCGGCGGCGGGCCTCCTCCTCGCGGGTGCGTTCGGCGCGTTCGGCGCGTTCGACGATCCCCGCGACGTACTGGCGGTAGTAGCGGACGTCGACGCCGAAGAAAAGCATCGCGATCACCCAGCCGGAGATCCGCAGCAGTTCGACGGCCTGGTGGGTGTTGACCGTGAGCATCACGCTGACGGAGATGGTGAGGACGGTCATGCCCGTCAGCACGGTGCGCAGTGGGCGGCCGGTGACGGCGAGGGTGTAGAGCGCGATGTACGAGGCCGGGGTCGGGGCCGCGTGGTTGTTGTCGAGGGCGTGGTAGGGCACAACGAGGGCCACGACCAGGGCCAGGACGAGCAGCGGGCGGCGCCGCCGCCACACCAGGGGCACGGGGACGGCGAGCAGCAGGATCCAGCCGAGCGCGTCGGGGCGGCGCCCGTGGTCGGTGCACAGCGCGATCACCACGCCGAGCACGGCGACCGCCGCCGCCAGCCACGCGTCGTTGCGGGTGGCGTGCGGGGCGGTCCGGGGGTCGCGGTTGATCGCCGCCATGATCCGCTCGCTGCGGCGGGCCGGCGCCGAGGTGGTTGCCTGCACGGGTTCATCTTCCGGTAGGAGGGCGCCCCTCCGGCAGGGAGGGGCGCCCGACGGTCACACGGGCTCCGGTTGCCGCTCCGGCCGTGCCGGATCGGGCGTCCGCGACAGCCGGCCCGGCCACCACACCTTCCGCCCCAGCGCCACGCTCGCGCTGGTCACCAGGTAGGTCCGGACGAGGAACGTGTCCAGCAGCACGCCGACCGCGATCACGAAGCCCAGCTCGACGAGTTGCACGAGTCCCATGTTGGTGAGCACGGCGAAGGTCGCGGCGAGGACCAGGCCCGCCGAGGCGATGACCCCGCCCGTCGTGCGCAGCGCGGTCAGCGCGGCGGCGACCGGCTCCGCGCCCCGCGTCGACTCCTCCCGCATCCGGTGCATGAGGAAGATCCCGTAGTCGACGCCGAGGGCGACCAGGAACACGAAGGACAGCAGCCCGAGCCCCGGATCCGTGCCCTCGAAGCCGAACACCGGCCCGAACACCAGCCCGCCGAGGCCGAGCGCCGCGCCCCACACCGCGACCACGGCGGCGACGAGCATCAGCGGCGCGACGAGCGACCGCAGCAGGACGACGAGGATCAGCAGGACGGAGACGAGGACGATCGGCACGACGATGAGCCGGTCGCGGGCGTTGGTGTCCGCCAGGTCGATCTGCTGGGCGCTGGGTCCGCCGACGTAGGAGTCGTCGAGGTCGTGCCGCAGTCGCTCGATGGTGGCGGTCTCGCCCGCCGACTGGGGCGGCGCCGCGGCGGTCACGGAGATCTCGGTCCAGCCGCCTCCGGTACGCCCCTGCTGCGCGCCCGCGACGCCCTGTGTGCCGCGGATCGCCGCGAGGGTGGCGTCGGCCCGGTCGGCCGGGGTGAGCACGTCTATGGGCTGGGCGGACCGTTCGGGGTAGGCCTCGGCGAGGGTCTCCATGGCGGCGACCGACTCGGGCCGGTCGACGAAGGAGTCCTGCTGTTTGACCGCGCCGGGCAGGTTCAGCGCGCCCAGCGCGAGCGCGCCGAGCAACACGGCTCCGCCGGCCAGCACGGTCAGCGGGCGCCGTCCCGCCGAGGTGCCCATCGCGGCGAACAGCGACCTGCGCACCTTGGGCGTGCTGCCGTAGGCGGGCACGAGCGGCCAGAAAACCCGGCGGCCCAGCAGGACGAGGAGCGCGGGCAGCAGCGTCAGCATCGCGACGAGCGCGCACAGCACCCCGACGGTGCCCAGCGGGCCCATCGCCCGGCTGGAGTTGAGGTCGGCGGCGAGCAGGCACAGCAGTCCGACGGCGACGGTCCCCGAGGAGGCGAGCACGGCGGGCCCGCAGCCGCGCAGCGCGGCCCGCATGGCGTCGTACGGCCGCTCCACGCGCCGCAGCTCCTCCCGGTAGCGGGAGACGAGCAGCAGGGCGTAATCGGTGCCGGCGCCGAAGACGAGGATGGTCATGATGCCCGAGCTCTGCCCCGACACCGAGGTTCCGAAGGCCTGGTTCAGGCCGTAGGCGACGCCCATGGAGAGGTAATCGGCGATGCCGGCCACGACGAGCGGCACCAGCCACAGCACCGGGCTGCGGTAGATGAGGATCAGCAGGACGGCGACGACGCCGACGGTGGTGTAGAGCAGCGGTCCGCCGAGCGATTGGTAGACCTTGCCCGCGTCGGTGGCCAGGGCGCCCGACCCGCCCACCTCGACCGTCAGCCCGCCCTCGCTGTGGGCGACGTGGCGTACGTCCTCGACGAAGGCGTCCCGCTTGTCCTCGTCGGTGCCGGGCTCGTTGGTGGCGACCGGGTACATCAGGGACGTCCCGTCCTTCGACGGGATCCCCTGCGGGGTCCCCGTCAGCGCGTGCCGCCCGGCGACCTCGGCGACCTGCCCCTGCGCGGCGGCCCGGTCGGCCGCGGTGAGCCCGCCGGCGCGGTGGTAGACCAGCACCAGCTCGGTGCTCTCGCCGCCCGGCAACCGGTCCTGGAGCTTGGCGGCCTGCGTCGAGTCGGCGCTCGCGGGCAGATAGTCGGTGACCCTGTCGTGCTGCACGTCGGCGAGCTTCGCCGCGAACGGCCCCGCGACCGCCAGCACCCCGACCCACAACGCGAGCACCAGCCAGGGCACGGCTCGTCGCCGCGTCCGCGTACTTGTGTCTCCGGCCCCCATGGAACGGGCCCTCCCTCCGGCACGGCTGTCTGGTTACGGGTTCCAGACTTCCGGCGCGGGAGGCGGGAATCGTCGCGCGCGAGGGCGAGTTCGGGCGTACTGCGTGGGGTGACGGCGCGGGCGCGTTACTCCCCGGGGAGTAACGGCACAGAGCGGTCCTCGTTCCCCGGCCCGCTACGACGGCGTACGCGCCGCCGCCAGCAACCGGCCCACGTCGTCCGCGCAGATCGCCAGCGCCGCCCCCACCGTCGCGAGGACGTCCCGCTCGGCGGGGGTGTAGGGGCCGTCGGCGAGGGCGATTCCGGCGCCCTGGAGGAGGATCGACTCGCGGCCGGCCGGGGCGAGGTGGGGGGTGAGCGGGTCCAGGGCCTCGTGGAGCTCTATGGCGAGGCCGGCGCCGCAGGGCGGGCCGAGGACGCGGCCGGTGTCCTCCGCGAGGGCCTCGACGAGGGCGCCGAGTTGGTCCTCCGTGCAGTCCTCGAAGCCGGCCGCGCGGACCGTGACCGCGGCGGCCTCCAGGGACGTACGGGCGCAGCTGCCGCCGGCGGCCAGGACGGCGAGGGCGACGGTGTGGACGGCGTCGCGGAGCATGGCGGAGAAGCGGGTGGTGGTGGGGTGGTCGAGGACGTCGGCGCCGAAGTGGCGGCGGCAGGCCGCGCACTCGACGACCGGGCCGGTCTCGCCGCGCGGCAGCACGGGCACGCCCAGGAAGGTGAAGCGCCGACGGCCGGTCAGGCGCTGGTAGTTGCGGTCGCCCCCGCAGCCGGGGCAGAAGAACTCGCCGTCGCCGACCGGCGTCCAGGCGGTACGTGTGCCCAGGATGCGCGCAAGCCTGGCGGCACGGCCGTCTCGTCCCCGTACTGGCAGCACGTCGCACCTCCGTAAGGCCGCAGCAACATCGCTGCGCTTGCGTGATGTTAGCCACATCGGCGAGGCGGAGTCAGTACCCCGGACGAGACCTTTCCGTGACCTCCACGGGTGGATGGCCGGAAACCGACGGGGCCCTGGCCGCCGTGGAAGGCGGTCAGGGCCCCGAAATGCCCGGTCGGACAGGCTCTAGCGGGTCGCGCGGTTCACCGCGGAGACGACCGCCTTCAGCGACGCACGCGTCGTGTTCGCGTCGATGCCGATGCCCCACAGAACCTTGTCGCCGATCGCGCACTCGATGTACGAGGCGGCCTGCGCGGAGGCACCCTCGCTCATCGTGTGCTCCTGGTAGTCCAGCAGGCGTACGTCGACGCCGATCGACTCCAGGGCGTTGAAGAAGGCCGAGATCGGACCGTTGCCCGAGCCCGACAGGACCGTGTCCTCGCCGTCGACCGTCGCCTCGACGGTGAGGGTGTCCACGCCGTCGGTGTCGGTTGTCGACTGGCCGTTCCTGACCTGGATGCGACCCCACGGGTTCTCGGGGTTCGGCAGGTACTCGTCCTGGAAGACCGCCCAGATGTCACCGCCGGTGACCTCGCCGCCCTCGGCGTCCGTCTTCGCCTGGATGATCTTCGAGAACTCGATCTGCATCCGGCGCGGCAGGTCCAGCTTGTGGTCGTTCTTCAGGACGTACGCGATACCGCCCTTGCCGGACTGTGAGTTGACGCGGATGACGGCCTCGTAGGAGCGGCCGACGTCCTTGGGGTCGATCGGCAGGTACGGGACCGCCCACTCGATGTCGTCGACGGTGACGCCCTTGGCCTTGGCGTCGGCCTCCATGGCGTCGAAGCCCTTCTTGATGGCGTCCTGGTGGGAGCCGGAGAAGGACGTGTAGACCAGGTCGCCCACGTACGGGTGGCGCGGGTGGACCTCCATCTGGTTGCAGTACTCCCACGTACGACGGATCTCGTCGATGTCGGAGAAGTCGATCTGCGGGTCGACGCCCTGCGAGAACAGGTTCATGCCCAGGGTGACCAGGTCGACGTTGCCGGTGCGCTCGCCCTGCCCGAACAGGCAGCCCTCGACGCGGTCGGCGCCGGCCATCAGCGCCAGCTCGGCGGCGGCGACGGCGGTGCCGCGGTCGTTGTGCGGGTGGACCGACAGGCAGACGTGCTCGCGGCGGGAGAGGTTGCGGTGCATCCACTCGAAGCGGTCCGCGTGCGTGGAGGGCGTCGAGCGCTCGACCGTCGCGGGCAGGTTCAGGATGATCTCGCGGCCCGGGCCGGGCTGCCAGACGTCCATGACCGCCTCGCAGACCTCCAGGGCGAAGTCCAGCTCGGTGTCGGTGAAGATCTCGGGGCTGTACTGGTAGCCGAACTCCGTCTCCGGGCCCAGCAGCTTCTCGGCGTACTCCACGACCAGCCGCGTGCCGTCGACGGCGATCTGCTTGATCTCGTCCCTGGAGCCGCGGAAGACGACCCGGCGGAAGACCGGGGCGGTGGCGTTGTACAGGTGGACGGTGGCGCGGCGGGCACCCTTCAGGGACTCCACCGTGCGCTCGATCAGGTCCTCGCGGGCCTGGGTCAGCACGGAGATCGTCACGTCGTCCGGGATCGCGCCCTCTTCCTCGATGATCGAGCGCACGAAGTCGAAGTCGGTCTGGCCGGAGGCCGGGAAGCCGACCTCGATCTCCTTGTAGCCCATCTTGACCAGCTGGTCGAACATCCGGCGCTTGCGCTCGGGCGACATGGGGTCGATCAGGGCCTGGTTGCCGTCGCGCAGGTCGGTGGAGAGCCAGCGGGGGGCTACGGTGATCCGCTTCTGGGGCCAGGTGCGGTCCGGGATGTCGACCTGCTCATAGCGGCCGTACTTGTGGATCGGCATGGAACTGGGCTGCTGGCGGTTCGCCATGATGCGTGGGCTCCTCGAGAAGGTGTCCGACGGGACGGCCGACGACGCAACGCCAAGCTCCGCGGGGAGGGAGTCGGCCTCGACTACAGGCCCTCGCCGCGGCAGCTAAGGAGAAGCAGCCCGAAACGCATGATGCTCCGCAGCCTAGCCGAGCCGCACCGGATGCGCGGGCCTGTTCCAGTATGCGGGACCGGCGGGGCAAGGGGAGCAAAGTGGACAAAAAGTGCTCCATACCACTCCGTGACGACGACCGGAGCCCTTTGCCCCCGTATTTCACCAATCATGGTTGCGGGTAGTGACAGCGAAATAACGCAGTGCAAAGGTGCCGAGCATGACGACACACGGGGGCTCCGAGCCCGTCTTCTGCACGATCATCCCGCCACACGTTCTCGACAAGCTCGCCCAGCACGAGGACCCCGCGCTCTCCGGTCCCGCCCGCCGCTCCCTGGAGCGCGACGCCCTCGAGCGCACCCGCCGCCGGCTGACCACCGTCGTGGGCGCCCCGGCCGTCGCCGCGGCGGCCGAGACCGGCAAGCCGCAGCGCACCGTCTACGACGCCCGCCACCGCACCGACCTGCCCGGCAAGAAGGTGCGCGGCGAGAGCGACAAGCCCACCAAGGACGCCACGGTCAATCGCGCGTACGCGGGCCTGGGCGCCACCTTCGAGCTGTACCTGAGCGCCTACCAGCGCGACTCGATCGACGGCAACGGCCTGCCGCTGGACGCGACCGTGCACTACGACACGGACTACAACAACGCGTTCTGGAACGGCGAGCAGATGGTGTTCGGCGACGGTGACGGCGAGATCTTCCTCGACTTCACCATCCCGGTCGACGTCATCGGGCACGAACTCACCCACGGCGTCACGCAGTACACGGCGAACCTCGCCTACTTCGGCCAGTCCGGCGCGCTCAACGAGTCGCTGTCCGACGTCTTCGGCTCGCTCATCAAGCAGTACACGCTCGGCCAGACCGCCGCCGAGGCCGACTGGCTGATCGGCGCGGGCCTGCTCGCCCCGCGCGTCACCGGCGTCGCGCTGCGCTCGATGAAGGAGCCGGGCACGGCGTACGACGACGACGTCCTCGGCAAGGACCCGCAGCCCGCGACCATGGACGACTTCGTGCACACCAACCGTGACAACGGCGGCGTCCACATCAACTCCGGCATCCCCAACCACGCCTTCTGCCTCGCCGCCACCGCCCTCGGCGGCCACGCCTGGGAGCGGGCGGGCCAGGTCTGGTACGACGTGCTGACCGGCGGCGAACTGAAGAAGGACGCGCTGTTCGCCGACTTCGCCACGCTGACCGTCAAGGCGGCCCGGGGCCGCTACGGCGAGGGCGAGGAACTCCAGGCGGTACTGAAGGCCTGGGAGCAGGTCGGGGTGCGCACCCTCTAGTTCCGTACTAGACAGGGACCTATGCGTATTCAGGTGAGGCGCACGGGCGGATTCGCGGGCATCGAGCGGTACGCCGAGGTGGACACCTCGGGGCGGCCCGATGCCCACGAGTGGCAGGCCCTGGCCGAGCAGGCACACGCCGCCGGCCGGGGCACGCCGCCCATCGGAGTGCCGGACGGTTTCAGCTACGAGATCACGGTGGACGGGAAGACCGTGTACGCGGCGGACCCCCGGCTGACGGAGGAGCAGCGGAAGCTGATCTCACGGGTGCTGAAGGAAGGGGCGTAGGGGACTCAACCGGCAGTTCACGCCCGGGCGTTGACTTCTGTTACCGCAGGTACGGATGATCCGGCCCATGGCGACGAACCCGATACCTCAGTTCCCGGCGTCCCCGGACAGCTTCCTGTGGGGCGTCTCCACCTCGGCCCACCAGATCGAGGGGGCCACGGACGGGCGCGAGCCGTCCGTGTGGGACGCGTTCACGGCCGAGCCGGGACGGGTGAAGGACGGCTCGACGGCGGCGGTGGCCTGCGACCACTACCACCGCTACCGCGAGGACGTGGCACTCCTGGCCGGCCTGGGCGTGGACGCCTACCGCTTCTCCGTCTCCTGGCCGCGGGTGAACTCCCCAGGCGGCCTCGACTTCTACGACCGCCTGGTGGACGAGCTGTGCGCGGCGGGCGTCCGCCCCGTCCCGACGCTCTTCCACTGGGACCTTCCGGTGCAGCTGGACTGGCTGGACCGGGACACGGCGGCCCGGTTCGCCGAGTACGTGTCGGTGGTCGCGGCACGGCTCGGTGACCGCGTCACCAAGTGGATCACCCTCAACGAGCCCGCGGAACACACCCTGCTGGGCCACGCCCTCGGCGCCCACGCCCCTGGCAAGCAACTCCTCTTCGACGCGCTCCCGGTCGCCCACCACCAGCTGCTGGCCCACGGTCTGGCCGTACGGGCGCTGCGCGCGGCGGGCGCCACGGACATCGGCATCGCCAACTCGCACGGCCCGACCTGGCCGGCGTCGCAGGACCCGGCGGACCTGGAGGCGGCCGGCTTCTACGACCTCCTGCTGAACCGCCTGTTCGCGGAGCCGCTGCTGCTGGGCCGATATCCCGAGGGCCTGGGCGAGTTGATGCCCGGAGACGTGGCAGCGGACCTGAAGGTCATCGCGGAACCGATCGACTGGTACGGCATCAACTACTACGCCCCGACGAAGGTGGGCTCCCCACAGGGCGCGGAGATCGAGTTCGGCGGTCTGACGCTTCCGGCCGAACTCCCCTTCTCCGTGCGGGAGATCGAGGACCGCCCGATGACGGACTTCGGCTGGCCGGTGGTCCCGGAGGGCCTGACGGAGCTGCTCACCACCTTCCACGAGCGCTACGGCGACCGGCTCCCGCCCGTCGTCATCACCGAGAACGGCTGCTCCTACGAGGGCCTCGACGACCAGGACCGCATCGCCTACCTGGACGGCCACCTGAGGGCGCTGCACCGGGCGATGGATGCGGGCGTGGACGTACGGGGCTACTTCGTGTGGTCGCTGCTGGACAACTTCGAGTGGGCGGAGGGCTACGCACGCCGCTTCGGCCTGGTCCACGTCGACTACGAGACCCTGACGAGGACCCCGAAGGCGTCGTACGCCTGGTTCCGGGACGTGCTGCGGGCCCAGAGATGACGGCCGCCGAGCCCTCGCCCGCTCATGCTCTCGCCGAGCCCGTCATGGGGGTCCCCCCGGTTTGAGCGAAGCCGAGAACTGGGGGAGGGTCGGCCGGGGGTGGACGGCGGCACTCGCGCTCGCCAACGGGGCGATCTGGGTCGGCTGGTTCGGTCCGCTCCAGATCCTGCTGGCCTCCCAGTCCGAGGACTTCGCGCCCGGCTCCGGGATGTCGAAGGAGACGATGCTGGCGTGGGTCACGGGCGTGGGCGCGGTCGTGTCCCTCGTCGCCAATCCGCTGTTCGGCGCGCTGTCGGACCGCACCACGGCCCGCCGGGGCCGCCGTACGCCGTGGATCGTGGCCGGGGCGGCGGGCGGCGCGCTGTCGCTGCTGCTGCTCGCGGGCGCGGACGGCGTGTGGACGATGACGGCGGGCTGGTGCCTGGTCCAGCTGACCCTGAACGCGGCCTTCGCGGCGATCACGGCAGCGGTCCCCGACCGCGTGCCCCGGCTGCAACGGGGCGCGGTCGGCGGCTGGTTGGGCGCGGCCCAGGTCCTGGGCGTGGTCGGCGGCACGGGCCTGGCGACGGCGGCGGGCGGCATCGGGGCCGGATACGTGGCGTGCGCGGTGTTCACGATGGCCGGCGTACTGCCGTACGTCCTGCGCCACGAGGATCTACGGCTGTCCCCCGCGGACCGCCCCGCATGGTCCGTCCGCGGCTTCCTGACGGGCTTCTGGCTGAGCCCGCGCCATCACCCGGACCTGGCCTGGGCCTGGCTGACCCGCTTCCTGATCAACCTGAGCAACGCGCTGGTGCTGCTGTACCTGCTGTACTACCTGCGGGACCGCCTGCACTACGACGACCCCGACGAGGGAGTCCTGATCCTCACGGCGGTGAACGCCCTGACCCTCCTCGCGACGGTCGTCGTCGGCGGCGTCTGGTCGGACCGGGTCGGCCGCCGCAAACCCTTCGTGGTCTGGTCGGGCGTCCTGATGGCGGTAGCCACAGCGGCCCTGTCGGCCTGGCAGACCTGGCCGGGAGCCGTCGTCGCGGCGGCGGTCCTGGGAGTCGGCTTCGGCGTCTTCACGTCGGTCGACTTCGCCCTGATGACGGACGTCCTGCCGAAAGCCTTGAACCGGGGCAAGGACCTGGGCGTGATCAACATCGCCAACGCCCTCCCCCAGGTGGCGGCCCCGGCCCTCGCCGCGCCGATCGTGACGTATCTCGGCGGCTACCGGGTGCTGTACCTGGTCGCGGCGGTGATCGGGGTGGCGGGGGCGGGGTTGGTGGGGCGGATCCGGGGGGTTGACTGACACCGGCCCGCCCGGTCCGATGTCCGAAGGCTCAGAAGCCGAGCTTCCGGAGCTGCCTGGGGTCCCGCTGCCAGTCCTTCGCCACCTTCACGTGCAGGTCCAGGAACACCGGGGTGCCCAGCAGCGCCTCGATCTGCTTGCGGGACTTGATGCCGACGTCCTTGAGCCGCTTGCCCTTGGGGCCGATGATGATCCCCTTCTGGCTGGGCCGCTCGATGTAGACGAAGGCGTGGATGTCGAGGAGCGGCTTGTCGGCGGGCCGGTCCTCGCGCGGCAGCATCTCCTCCACGACCACGGCGATGGAGTGCGGGAGCTCGTCGCGTACGCCCTCCAGCGCCGCCTCCCGGATCAGCTCCGCCACCATCACCTGCTCGGGCTCGTCCGTCAGGTCGCCCTCGGGGTAGAGCGCGGGTCCCTCCGGCAGCAACGGAACGATCAGGTCGGCGAGCAGGTCCACCTGCTTGTCCCCGACCGCCGACACCGGAATGATCTCGGCCCACTCGAAGCCGAGCTCCGCGCCGAGCCGGTCGATCGCGATGAGCTGTTCGGCCAGCGTCTTGCTGTCCACCAGGTCGGTCTTCGTGACGATCGCGATCTTCGGCGTCTTCTTGATCGACGCCAGCTCCTTCGCGATGAAACGGTCACCGGGACCGAGCTTCTCGTTCGCCGGCAGGCAGAAGCCGATCACGTCGACCTCGGCCCACGTCGTGCGGACGACGTCGTTGAGCCGCTCGCCGAGCAGCGTGCGCGGCTTGTGCAGCCCGGGGGTGTCCACCAGGATCAGCTGGGCATCCGGCCGGTGCACGATGCCGCGCACCGTGTGCCGCGTCGTCTGCGGCTGGTTCGCCGTGATCGCCACCTTCTGGCCGACCAGAGCATTCGTCAGGGTGGACTTGCCCGCGTTGGGGCGGCCCACGAAGCAGGCGAAGCCGGCGCGGTGAGGGACCTCGGCCGGCTGTTCGGATGACTGGGTACGAACGCTCATGCCGCCCATTCTCCCTGATCCACAAGCCCCCGCCGCACGCAGCGCGAACCACCCGCCAACGGTGAGGTTCCGGAAACCACCCTGCAACACGAAACGCCACCGAAACACACCCGTACACAACCGGAAACGCACAGCCGTGACCCTCTGACGAGCCCCCACTTCGTTGGAGACCCCGTGACCCTCGCCGCAGCGCGCATCGACACCGGCGACACCGCCTGGCTGCTCGCCGCCACCGCCCTCGTCCTGCTGATGACTCCGGGCCTGGCCCTCTTCTACGGCGGTATGGTCCGCACGAAGAGCGTCCTCAACATGCTGATGCTGAGCTTCGTGTCGATCGCCCTGGTCACGGTCGTATGGCTGGCGGCCGGATACTCCCTCGCCTTCGGCGACGACCTCGCGGGCGGACTGATCGGCGGCCTCGACCACGCCGGTATGTCCGGCCTCGGCCCCGACAGCGTCCAGGGCACCGTCCCCACCCTCCTCTTCGCCACCTTCCAGCTCACCTTCGCGATCGTCACGGCCGCGCTGATCAGCGGCGCGGTCGCGGACCGGGTGAAGTTCGGGGCGTGGCTGGTCTTCGTTCCCGTCTGGGCGCTGCTCGTATACGTCCCCGTCGCCCACTGGGTCTGGGGCCCCGGCGGCTGGATCCTGGACCACCTCGGCGCCCTCGACTTCGCCGGCGGACTCCCCGTCGAGATCACCTCCGGCGCCTCCGGTCTCGCCCTCTGCCTGGTCCTCGGCCCCCGCCTGGGCTTCAAGAAGGACGCGATGCGCCCGCACAACCTCCCCATGGTGATGCTGGGCGCCGGTCTCCTCTGGTTCGGCTGGTTCGGCTTCAACGCCGGCTCGGCCCTCGGCGCGAACGGCCTCGCGGCCGCCGCCTTCCTCAACACCCTCGCCGCCGGCAGCACCGGCCTGCTCGGCTGGCTCTTCGTCGAGCAGCGCCGCGACGGCCACCCCACCACCCTGGGCGCGGCCTCCGGCGCGGTCGCGGGCCTGGTCGCCATCACCCCGTCCTGCGGTTCGGTCTCCCTGCTCGGCGCCCTGGTCGTCGGCCTCGCCGCCGGTGTCGTCTGCTCGTACGCGGTGAGCTGGAAGTTCAAGCTGAACTACGACGACTCCCTCGACGTCGTCGGCGTCCACCTGGTCGGCGGCGTCGTCGGCACCCTCCTCATCGGCGTCTTCGCCACCGCCGAGATGACCGGCGGCGCCGAGGGCCTCCTCTACGGCGGCGGGCTCGCCCAGCTCGGCAAGCAACTGGTGGCCGTGGCGGCCGTGGCGGCGTACGCCTTCGGTGTCACGTACGGCATCGGCAAGCTGCTCGACCGGCTGATCGGCTTCCGCGCGAGCGAGGAGCAGGAGCACACCGGCCTGGACCTTACGGTGCACGCCGAGACGGCTTACGATCACGGGGTCCTGGGCCACGGCGCCCCGGTCGGCCACTCCGTCCTCCCCACCGCCCAGAAGGTCAAGCCCCAGGCATGAAGCTCATCACCGCGATCGTCAAGCCGTACCGCCTCGACGAGGTCAAGGCGGCCCTGCAGGAGCTCGGCGTGCACGGTCTGACCGTCACCGAGGCCAGCGGCTACGGCCGTCAGCGCGGCCACACCGAGGTGTACCGCGGCGCCGAGTACCAGGTCGACCTGGTGCCCAAGGTCCGTATCGAGGTCGTCGTGGAGGACGCCGACTCGGACGCCGTCATCGACGCGATCGTCAGGGCCGCGCAGACGGGGAAGATCGGGGACGGGAAGGTGTGGGCAGTGCCCGTCGAGACGGTCGTCCGGGTACGGACCGGCGAGCGCGGACCCGACGCGCTCTGACCAGCAGCACCCCGCCGACGACCCCCGCGGCGAACACCACCGCCACCACCAGCCACGGCAGGGCGAGGAACGAGGCGCTCGCCGATTCGCGGGTGTCCCGCGCGCTGGCCGTCAGCGTGACGTCCCCCCGGTCGAGCTGGGGCGCGCCGTGCCAGGGCTCGCTGAGCCGGACGCGCTGCCCCGGCAGCAGCTCGGAGGGGATCTTCGTCAGCGTGCGGGCGAGGAGCGTACGGCCGAACAGGCCCCGCGCCCTCAGCTCCACCTTCGGCTCGAGGGTGACGTTGCCCGTGTTGCTCAGGGTGTAAGAGATCGTCGCCGTGCTGTCGCCGAGGCCGGGCACGAGGGGCTGATGGTGGGTGACGTGGACGTCCTCGACGGAGATCGCGGGCATGGTGGGTCCGCTCACCCGTAGGTAGACGCGGGCGCCGACGGCCCGCTGCACCCCGACGGCGAGTGATCCGCCGCCGGGGTCGACGCGCTCGTCGAGCGCCACGACGGCTCCCGGGTGGTCGCCCGGTTCGGCGTCCTTCGGCACGCGGAGCGTGAAGGGCACGGTGACCGACTTGTGGGCGGGGACGGTGACCCGGGACCGCGCGGGCTTCGCCCACGCGCCCACGCCCCGCATCCGCTCCTTCGCCGTCCGCACGGCGAACCCCCCGTCGCGGTCGGTGTTGTAGGCGTCGGCCGCGTAGAGGCGGAAGGACAGGGGCTTGCCGGTCTTGTTGGCGACGACGACCTTGTCCTCGATCGTCTGGCCGGGGTCGGCGGAGAGGGAGAAGTAGGGCCGTGCGGCGACGGCCGAGGAGGCGGGGTAGACGGACCAGCTGCCGTTGTCGGCGGCGTGCGCGGGAGCGCCCGCGACGGCGAGGAAGAGGCTCAGGAGCAGGAGGAGGACGTACAGGTACGACTTGCGCACGGGTGCGGACATGGGTGCGGACCCCCCACGGGCGTAACGGAGTCGAGGTGGACGGGCGGGTGCGGACCTGTGGGGCGGGCGCCCGGCCACCGGAACGCTGGGTGGTGTCAGGTGAGCGTGAGCGTGAGGATGCCGGAGTACGTTCCTGGCGGAGTGAACTCCGGGACGTTCAGGGACAGTTGGGCGTCCACGGTGAACTCGCCGCCGGTGAGCGTGCCGTCGGGGGCGGCGGCCAGCGTCGCTCCCGAAGCGCCCACCGTGCCCGCCGAACCGGCCTGGCAGGTGCTCGGGCTGCCCGCCTTGGTGGCGCAGGCGGGGGTCCAGCCCAGCCTGCCGGCGTCGATCTTGGCGCCGGGTCCGGTGAAGTCGGTGACCTTGCCGGTCAGGGACCAGCCCGCGGGTCCGCCGCGGAAGTCCTTGACGGTCACCGTCTGCAGGGACCCGGTCGAGGCCCCGCCCTTGCCGAAGTCGACCCCGGTCAGCTGCACGGCGTCCCCGGCCTGGGACATCGACAGCGTCCCCGCCCTCACCGTGGTGGTCAGTTTCTGGCTGCCTTCGGGTACGGGCGTGTTGTCGATGACGACATAGGCGGCGGGTCCCGCGCCCTTGCCCGAACTCCACGCGCCGCCCTCGTAGGCCACGACCCCGGTGGTCGTCCTGTCGTTGACGACGAGCGGGCCGCTGAAGGCACCCCGGTCGTCCGCGGTCACGGTCGCCGTGTCCGCGGTCTGCGCGGTCCCGGCCCGGCCGGCCAGGGTGACGGTCGCGCCCGGCGTGAAGTTGCCGCCGGTGACGGTGACGCTGTCACCGGGGTTGCCGGAGGCCGAACTCAGCGTGATGGCACGGATGTTGGGCTGGCTCACGTCCGTCGCGGTGACGGTCTCGGAGACCGGCGCGGGCGGCGTGATGACGGTGCACGGGGTGTCCAGCTCCAGGATGTAGCTGGTGTGGATGTTGTAGTCGCCGGGCGAGAGCGTGATCGCGCCGGGTGCGGTGACCGTGAACGTGCCGGTCATGGAGAACGACGGGAAGGCGCCCTTCCCCGGCACCGGGGTGTTCTTCTTCGGCCCCGCGACCGTGACGCTGCCGGTCTGCGCCCCGCCGAGGGTGACCTTGCCGGTCGGCGTCATGATGTCGGCCGGCAGGGCGAGGTCGGTGGGGTTGCTCGCGGCGGGTGCGACCACCGTGTAGGTCACGGTGACGGTTTCGCCGACCTTGGGGCTGGCGTTGTCCACCGCGACGCTCGCGGTGGTGGTGCCGTCGATCGGCGGGATGCCCGCGATCTCGGGCGGGATGCAGTGCGTGGCGAAGTCCACGTTCGTGGACGCGGCTCCGGCCGGACAGGCCAGCGCGCCCCCCGCGGTGACCGCGAGCGCGGTCGCCCCGAGCAGCGACGCCCACCGGCACCTTCGGGATCTTCGGGGTGTCGGACCCATGCTTGCCCCCTTTGAGGGATGCGGGCGCAGCGGCTCGTCTGCGCCGACAGGGGGCCATTGATGTGCAGGTCGCGTGAGAAGTCAATGGAGATGCGGCAGAGGAACTGACACTCCATCAGGTTTCCTGCCGCTTTCGACTCCGTTCGGGCCGAAGCGGGGTTCCGGGGGCGGCCCCCCGGGGGATCTCAGCCCGCGGAGACGGTCTCCCGAACCGTGCCGTCCGGTGAAGCCACCAGCACCGGTGTCCGCGGCCCGCCCAGATCCCGTACCGCCGCCCGGTCCTCCGCGGACGCGGACTCCGCCTCGGTCACCACCGCCGCCGCCTCCAGTGATGTCGCCCCGGACGCCACCGCCATGGCGACAGCCGTCTGCAGGGCGCTCAGCTTCAGGGAGTCGAGAGCGACGGTGCCGGCCACGTACGTACGGCCGGTCTCGTCCCGTACGGCAGCCCCCTCGGGCACACCGTTGCGGGCCCGGGCGGAACGGGCCAGGGTGACGATCTTGCGGTCCTCGGGGTCAAGCGCGTTGCTGTCGGTCATGCCCTGAGCATACGAAGAACCGCGCCGCTCACCCGGCCACGGGGTACATCGCCCCGCGCCTGCCCTCCGGAGAGGCCAGCCACTCCAGCTTCGCCGCGGTGTTCGCCTCGTCGAGCGGGGTGTGCAGCACGATCGTCAGATCGGGCCGGGCCGGCACCTTCATCGCCGTCGACTCCACGACCAGCAGCCCGACCAGCGGATGGTCGAGCTCCTTGCGGATCTGGCCGGCGTCCTCGATGTCCCGCTCCGCCCACAGCTCGGTGAACTCCGCGCTCGTGGCCTTCAGCTCGGCGACCACCTGCTGGAACCCCTCGTCGTCGGGGCAGGCGGAGCACGCCGCCCGGAACTGCGCGACGACCGTGCGCGCGTTGCGCTCCCAGCTGTTGCTCCGGGACCGGTACAGCTCATCGGTGAAGAAGTCGACGATGCAGTTCTGCGTGGTGCCGGGACGCATGCCGAGCACCATCGCGGCGGCGTCGTTGTACATCACGCAGTTGTAGTACATGTCCATGATGTGCGCCGGATACGGCATCCAGGTGTCGATCACCCGGCGCAGCCCGTCGCACATGTCCCGCTTCTCGGGCGCCACTTCGGGCGCCGGCGGGTTCAGCCCGGCGAGGACGTACAGATGGCGGCGCTCGGCGTTGCTGAGCCGCAGCACGCGGGCGACGGAGTCGAGGACCTGCGGCGAGACGGAGATGTCCCGGCCCTGCTCCAGCCACTGGTACCAGGACGCGCCCACCCCGGCGAGCACGGCGACCTCTTCGCGGCGCAGACCGGGCGTGCGGCGCCGCGCCCCGCCGTCCGGCAGGCCCGCCTCGGCCGGGGTGACCCGGGCCCGCCTGCTGACCAGGAACTCGCGCAGTTCACGCAGCCGATGACTTTTCAGCGCGTCCTCAGGCACGTACAGATCCCCCTCGTGCTGTCTGGTGGTGCCACCACCACCATAAGTTCTGACTCCCCATGGTTATTCCGGCCGCCGGAAGCTCTTGCCATGGCGATCGAAACCACCACCTCACCCACCGCTCCCGTGCGGGATCCGCTCGGCAGCGCCGACACTTCCGGCAGTACCCGCCTGTCGACGCGCGACAAACTCGTCCTCTTCGTCCTGTGCGCGGCCCAGTTCATGGTCGCCTTGGACTTCTCCGTCCTGAACGTGGCCCTGCCCGCCCTCGGCGCCGACCTCGGCATGAGCACCTCCGCCCTCCAGTGGGCGGTCACGGCGTTCGCGCTGCCGTCCGGCGGGTTCCTGCTGCTCTTCGGCCGCATCGGCGACCTCTACGGCCGCCGCCGGCTGTTCCTGACCGGCCTGACCCTGTTCGGCGCGGCCTCGCTGCTGGCCACGTTCGCCTGGGACCCGGCGTCCTTCCTCGCCGGACGCGCCCTGCAGGGCCTGGGCGCGGCGGCGATCGTGCCGACCGGCATGTCCCTGCTGACCACGACCTTCCCCGAGGGCCCGGCCCGGGACCGCGCCCTCGGCATCTCCGGCACCCTGCTGTCGCTGGGCTTCACCATCGGCATGGTGGCCGGCGGTGGGCTGACCGACGCGCTCGGCTGGCGCTCGACGATGGGCCTGCTGACCGTCTTCGCCCTGATCGTGCTGCCGCTGGCCCCGGGCCTGCTCCCCGAGTCCCGCACCCCGGACCGCCCCCGACTGGACGTGCCCGGCGCGGTCACCGTCACCGGCGGTCTGCTGTCCCTGATCTACGCCCTCTCGACGGCCGCCGACCACGGCTTCGCCCGCAGCGACGTCGTCACCACACTGATCGCGGGCCTCCTGCTGCTGGCCGCCTTCGTCGCCGTCGAGTCCCGCGCGCACGCACCCCTGGTCTCGCTGCCCATGCTGCGCCGCCGCACGGTGGCCTGGGGCAACCTGGGCGGTCTGGTCACCTTCTCGATGATGTCGACGGTCGTCTTCGTGCTGACCCTGTACCTCCAGGACGTCCTGCACCTGTCGGCCTTCGAGACCGGCCTGGTCTTCGGCGTCCAGGGGGTGCTGTCGGTCGTGGCGGGCTCGTTCACCCCGAAGGTCATCGGCCGCTTCGGCGCCCGCCGCACGCTGGTCGGCTCGCTCGCCGGCCAGGGCGCGCTCGTCGCCGCGCTGCTGGGCCTGAACTCCCACACCTGGTCGGTGTGGCTCGCCACGGCCGCCGTCTCCCTGGCCAGCATGTTCCATCTCGGCGCGATCATCTCCTACGGTCTCACGGCCACCTCCGGCGTCCCGGACGAGGAACAGGGCCTGGCCACCGGCCTGGTCACCTCGACCCAGCAGATCGGCCTCACCGTCGGCATCCCACTGCTGGGCGTCCTGGCCACCACGTCGGACGACCTGCTGGCCGGCGTGCACACCGTGCTGGCCCTGGACGCGGCGATCGTGCTCGTGGCCTGCGTGCTGGTGGCGCTGGGACTGCGCCGGACTCAGCCGAGGATCTGAGTGAGCTCGCTGCGCGTGGCCGTGTGGACGACACGGCCACGCGCTCCGTTCACGATCGGCATATACGGCGGTACGTGGCCGCACTCGACATCGGCGACGATCGGCACGTTCAGCGAGCCGAGGGCGTCGAGGACCGCTTCGTGCTGGGTGAGGGTGCGGCCGTCCGGCGCCTTGGTCCGGCCGACGAGGACGGCGTTCGCCGCGTCGAAGAAGCCGGCCAGGCGCATGCCGTGCAGGTTGCGGCAGATGGTGTAGGCGTTGTCCTCGCACGCCTCGACGTACACGAGCAGCCCCTCCGGAGCCGAACTCCGCGCGAAGGACGCGACGTCCAGGTACGGCGTTCCCGCGAGATTGACGAGGGTCTCGATGCAGCCGCCGATCAGCCGGCCCTCGACGTCCACGTCTGCGTCGCCGTCGAGGCGGGTCCACCGGCCGGGGGTGTCGAGGGTGAGGTCGCGGACGTCCGGGTGGGCCCGGTAGTCGTCCCAGCCCGTCGAGCGGTAACGGCCCGGCGGGGTCTGCGCGAACGGCCGGCCCTGGGGTGCGGCGACGATGTCCAGCCAGGTCAGCAGCCCCTCGGGCGCCCGATAGGGCGTGTCCATGAGGTTGTTGCCGTGCACGGTCGCCGTCCCGGTCAGCAGGGTCAGCGGTGTCGCCACCGTCGAGATGTCGGACCAGCCGACCAGCCAGGTCGGTTCGGCCGCCCGCAGCCGGTCCCAGTCGAGCAGCGGCACCAGGTCGATCGCCGTCTCCCCGCCCCACGGCGGCACCACGGCCCGGACGGCGGGGTCGGTCAGCATGTCCATCAGCTCGGCCGCGCGGTCGGCGGCGGGTGCGCTGAGGTGCCCGTCACCGTCCATGCACCGCCCGACGACCACCTCGTACCCGCGCGCCTGCAGATCACCGACCGCCACGTCCAGCCGCCCGCGCAGTTCCTTCGGGACCCCGCTGGACGGAGACGTGATGCCGACACGGTCACCGGGGCGCAGAGGGCGCGGGTATCGAACAGTCATGCGCTGGATTCTGACACGCGGTCAGACTGCCCCGCCAAGGGTTTACGGCCGGTCCAGCCGCAGCCGCTCCGCCCGCGGCAGCCCGGCCACCACCAGGTCGTACGAGTCCTCGACGAGCTCCCGGACCAGCCGGGCGGGAAGCTCACCGTCGACCGTGACGGTGTTCCAGTGGCGCTTGTTCATGTGGTAGCCGGGGATGATCAGGCCGGGATACTCGCCCCGCAGCCGGACCGCGTCCTCCGGGTCGCACTTGAGGTTGACCGTCAGGGGCCGCGCGCCCAGGTTCGACAGGGCGAAGAGCTTGCCCAGGACCTTGAAGACGGACGTCTCCGGGTTGAACGGGAAGTCCTCCACGGTCGCGTTGAAGGACAGGCACAGGGCGCGCAGCTCCTTGGGGGTCACTCCGGCTTCGTCTCCTCGTCGTCAGGCGGGTCGACGGGGTCCACCGGCTCCACCAGCACCGTCACGATCTTGTTCCGGCGGCCGGCGGAGGCCTCCGCGGTCAGACGCAGTTCACGCCCGTCGGGGAGTTCGACCACGGACGACGCCCCGGCGATGGGCACCCGGCCCAGCGCCTTCGCCAGCAGTCCGCCGACGGTCTCCACGTCCTCGTCGTCGTACTCGTCCAGGCCGTACAGCTCGCCGAGGTCGGTGATGTCGAGGCGGGCGGTGACCCGGTAGCGGTCGTCGTCCAGCTCCACCACCGGCGGGAGTTCGCGGTCGTACTCGTCGGTGATCTCGCCGACGATCTCCTCGAGGATGTCCTCGATGGTGACGATGCCGGCCGTGCCGCCGTACTCGTCGATGACGACGGCGACGTGGTTGCGGTCCTGCTGCATCTCGCGCAGCAGGTCACCGGCGTTCTTGGTGTCGGGCACGAAGGCGGCCGGCCGCATGGCCGTCGACACCAGCTCGCTCTCCGCGTCCCGGCTGATGTGCGTCTTGCGGACGAGGTCCTTCAGGTACACGATCCCGACTATGTCGTCCTCGCTCTCGCCCGTGACGGGGATGCGCGAGAAACCGGAGCGCAGGGCCAGGGTGAGGGCCTGACGGATGGTCTTGTAGCGCTCGATGACGACGAGGTCGGTGCGCGGGACCATGACCTCCCGTACGAGCGTGTCGCCCAGCTCGAAGACCGAGTGCACCATGCGGCGCTCGTCGTCCTCGATGAGGGACTCCTTCTCGGCGAGGTCGACCAGCGCGCGCAGCTCGGCCTCGGAGGCGAACGGGCCGCGGCGGAAGCCCTTGCCGGGAGTGAGGGCGTTGCCGATGAGGATGAGCAGCGACGGGATCGGGCCCATGATCCGCGCGAGCGGCAGCAGCACGTACGCCGCCGCCGTAGCCGTGTTCAGGGGGTGCTGGCGGCCGATGGTGCGCGGGGAGACGCCGACGGCGACGTACGACACGAGGACCATGACCGCGATGGCGACCAGGAGGGCCTCGGCGGTGGCGTCGAACTCCTTCAGGCAGGCGTACGTGACCAGCGCGGCCGCCGCCATCTCGCACACGACGCGGACCAGCAGCGCCACGTTGAGGTAGCGGGTCGGGTCGGCGGCGATCTGGGCCAGCTTCGCGCTGCCGCGGCGGCCGGACTTCACGGCCTCCTCGGCGCGGAAGCTGGAGACGCGCGCGAGGCCCGCCTCCGCGCAGGCGGCGAGCCAGGCGACGACGACCAGGGCGATCGCGCCGAGGACGAGTTGCGGACTCATGAGACGGTCGGGGCCGGGGACGGGCCGGTCAGGCCCTTCTCCGCACGCCAGCCGTCCACGATGGCCGCCTGGAGGCCGAACATCTCGGTCTTCTCGCCGGGCTCCTCGTGGTCGTAGCCCAGCAGGTGCAGCACGCCGTGGACGGTGAGCAGCTGGAGCTCCTCGTCCATGGAGTGCTGCGTGGGCGCTTCCCTGCCCTGCCGCTCGGCGACCTCCGGGCACAGCACGATGTCGCCGAGGAGGCCCTGCGGGGGCTCGTCGTCGTCCTTCGACGGCGGACGCAGTTCGTCCATCGGGAAGGACATGACGTCCGTGGGCCCCGGCAGGTCCATCCACTGGATGTGCAGCTGCTCCATGGCGTCGGCGTCCACGACGATCACCGAGAGCTCGGAGAGCGGGTGGATGCGCATCCGCGCGAGCGCGTAACGGGCGATGTCGAGGATCGCCTGCTCGTCGACCTCGGTTCCGGACTCGTTGTTGACGTCGATCGACATGGTGCTGGCTTGTCTACTTCCGCTTGTTACGGCTGCCCTTGTGGGTGCCGTTCTCCGTACCGTTCTCGCTGTCGTACTTCTCGTACGCGTCGACGATACGGCCGACCAGCTTGTGCCGGACGACATCCTGGGACGACAGCCGGGAGAAGTGGACGTCGTCGAGGCCCTCCAGGATCTCCTGGACCTGGCGCAGACCCGACTTCGTGCCGTTCGGCAGGTCGACCTGCGTCACGTCACCCGTGATCACGATCTTCGAGTCGAAGCCGAGGCGGGTGAGGAACATCTTCATCTGCTCGGGGCTCGTGTTCTGGGCCTCGTCCAGGATGATGAAGGCGTCGTTGAGCGTACGGCCGCGCATGTAGGCCAGTGGCGCGACCTCGATGGTCCCCGCTGCCATCAGGCGTGGGATCGAGTCCGGGTCGAGCATGTCGTGCAGGGCGTCGTACAGCGGGCGCAGGTACGGGTCGATCTTCTCGTAGAGGGTGCCGGGGAGGAAGCCGAGGCGCTCGCCCGCCTCCACCGCCGGGCGGGTCAGGATGATGCGGTTGACCTGCTTGGACTGCAGGGCCTGGACCGCCTTGGCCATGGCGAGGTAGGTCTTGCCGGTACCGGCGGGGCCGATGCCGAAGACGATCGTGTGCTTGTCGATCGCGTCGACGTACCGCTTCTGGTTGAGGGTCTTGGGACGGATCGTGCGACCGCGCGAGGACAGGATGTTCTGCGTCAGTACCTCGGCCGGGGTCTCCAGGCCGTCGTTCGTCCCGTTCTCACTTGCCCTCAGCATGGCGATCGAGCGTTCCACTGCGTCCTCCGTCATCGGCTGCCCGGTGCGGAGCACCAGCATCATCTCGTCGAACAGGCGCTGGATGAGGGCGACTTCCCGCGGGTCGCCGACGGCGCTTATCTCATTGCCCCGGACGTGGATGTCGGCCGCCGGGAAGGCCGTCTCGATCACGCGCAGAAGGGAGTCGCCGGACCCCAGTACGGTCACCATGGGGTGCTGGGCGGGGACGGTGAACCGTGCTCTCGCCTGCCCCTGCGCGGGGCTGTGAGCTGTGGGTGTCTGAGTCATGGGCCGGCTCTGTAGGCCTGCGGTTCCTCCTCGTCACGGCCGCGCAGCTGAGGGCGGCCTCGCGATTCCAAGGGTACGACGGTGCACCGACAACGCCGTAGGGCTTTTCCGCACCGGAATCACTCGGGTACCGTCCGCCGCTCACGCCGACCGCCCGAACCCGATCGTCGGCACCGCCCTCCGCAGCGGCCACGGTCTGACCTGCTCCTCCCCCGGCAGCAGGCGGTCCAGGAACGCGTACCGGCGCAGCGCGGCCGGATCCTGCTCCTCGACCGACTGCACCCGGCGCCACCAGGCCGCGATCTCCGCCCAGCCGGGGGCGGACAGCGAGCCCCCGAACTCCTGGACGGAGAGGGCGGCGGTGAGGCCTGCGAAGGCCAGGCGGTCGGCCAGCGGCCAGCCCGCCAGGGTGCCCGTGACGAAGCCCGCCACGAAGACGTCGCCGGCGCCGGTCGGGTCGAGGGCCTCGACGGCGATCGCCGGGACCTCGGCGGTCTCGCCCGTGCGCCGGTCCACCGCGTACGCGCCCTCCGCACCGAGGGTGACGACGGCGAGCGGTACGTGTGCGGTGAGGGCGTGGGCGGCGGCGCGGGGGGAGTCGGCGCCGGTGTAGCGCATGGCCTCCTCGGCGTTCGGCAGGAACGCCTCGCAGTGTCGAAGGTCGGGCAGGCCCGCCAGGTCCCAGGCGCCGGTGTCGTCCCAGCCGACGTCCGCGAAGATGCGGGTGCCCTCGCGGGCGGCCTGGGCGATCCAGGGGGCGCCGCGCCTGCCGGGCGTGAGCGAGGCGACGGCGGCACGCGCGCGTGGGGCGTGGTCGGGAGCGCCCCCTTGGAGGCGCACGGCTTCGGGGGGCGGCTCGTGGCCGTGGGAGACCATCGTGCGCTCGCCCTCGTACGCCATGGAGACGGTGACCGAGGAGTGCCAGCCGCGGACCTTGCGGGACGGCGAGAGGTCGATGCCCTCGCCCTGCTCCAGCGCGTCCCAGCAGTACTCGCCGTAGTGGTCGTCGCCGAAGGCCGCCGCCAGGGACGTCCGCAGGCCGAGGCGGGCCAGCGCGGTGGCCATGTTGGCGACGCCTCCGGGGCTCGACCCCATTCCGCGCGCCCAGGTCTCCGTCCCGCGCACCGGGGCGGAGTCGAGCCCGGTGAAGACGATGTCGAGGAACACGGTGCCGGTGAGGTACACGTCCCAGGGCGGGTCGTCCGGGGTGCGCAGGGCGGACAGAGGGTCGATGTGGGCCTGACAGTGCTGCGGTCCCTCGGTGATGGGCGACGGTCCCTTTCCGGTGGACGCGTTGGACGCGGTCACGTGGCGCTCCCTGACGTGGTGCGGATCTGGCCAGTGTGCCATCCGCGCCTTTTTCCGGGCTCGGTTCACCTCCGGAGCCCGGAAGCCTGTGTCGGGGCGCCGCCCGTGCCCAGGCCTACCAGCGGGGCATCGACGGCGTGACCCACCCGGGGTCCGCGACGCGCATCGCCGCCGCGTCGTCGCGGTCCCGGAGCGATCCGTCGTCTTCGAGCCACCGTCGGTGCAGGAGCGCCAGCTTGTCGCGGTCGAGTTCGACGCCCAGCCCCGGTGCGTCCGACACGGCGACCTTGCCGGCCTCGAAGGTGAGGCGTTCGGTGAGGACGTCCTCCGACTGCCAGGGGTAGTGGGAGTCGCAGGCATGGTGGAGGCCCGGGACGGTGGCGGCGACATGGGTCATCGCGGCGAGGCTGATGCCGAGATGGGTGTTGGAGTGCATGGACACCCCGACGCCGAAGGTGCCGCAGATGGCGGCGAGTCGCTGGGTGTTGCGCAGGCCGCCCCAGTAGTGGTGGTCGGAGAGCACGACCTGGACGGCGTCCTTCGTGAACGCCTCCTTGATCTCGGCGAAGGTCGTCACGCACATGTTGGTGGCGAGCGGTACGTCGGTCCCGGCGGAGACCTCGGACATGGCCGGGGTGCCGAGCGCCGGGTCCTCCAGGTATTCGAGGACGCCTCCCAGTTCCTTCGCGACCTTCAGTGACGTCTCCACCGACCAGGCGCCGTTGGGGTCGAGGCGCAGGGGATGCCCGGGGAAGGCCTCCGCCAGGGCCCGTACGGCGGCGATCTCCTCGTCCGGCGGGAAGACACCGCCCTTGAGCTTGAAGGACGTGAAGCCGTAGCGCTCCTTGAACCTGCGTGCCTGCTCGACGACTCCGGCCGGGTCGACCGCGGCACCCCAGTCGTCCTTCTCGGCGGCGACGCCCTCCGGGTGGTCGGCCCACTTGTAGAAGAGGTACGCGCTGTACTCGACCGCGTCCCGCACCTTCCCGCCGAGCAGCGTGTGCACGGGCAGGCCGAGGGCCTTGCCGAGGGCGTCGAGGCAGGCCACCTCGAAGCCGGAGACGACGGACAGGCGCAGCTTGTCGGCGGTCTGGACGCCGCGCAGTCCGCCGACGTCGACCTGCCCGGAGACCCGGGAGTCGTCCACGGACACCTCGTCGGCGATGGTGAACAGGCCGTTCAGGTCGGAGACCTGCCGTCCGACCAGCCGGTTGGCGAACGGCCGGGCCAGTTCGAGGTACTTGGTGTCGCCGTACGTCTCCCCGATGCCCGTGATCCCGTCCGCCGTCACCACCTCCACGACCAGCCGGGGCGTGTACGGCTGGTGCACGCCCTGCGTGTTCAGCAGCGGCGGGTCGGCGACCAGGATCGGTGTCAGCCGGACCTCGGCGACGGTCAGATCACGAGAGGCCGTGGCGGTCACAGGGCGGCTCCTACGAGGTCGAGTCCGGCGGTCAGGACGGTCCTGAGGTCGGCGAGGTCGGTGGCCGACGGGTCGGTGAGCGGGGCGCGCACGGGGCCGACGGGGCGACCGCGCAGCCGGGCCGCGGCCTTCACCAGGGACACCGCGTATCCGGGGGTGCGGTCGCGGAGTTCGACGAGCGGGACGTAGAAGTCGCGCAGCAGCCGGTCGGCGGTCTTGTCGTCGCCGTCGCGCAGAGCGCTGTGGAAGGCGTTCGCGATCTCGGGGGCGAAGGCGTGGACGGCGGAGGAGTAGGCGGGGACGCCGACGGCCGCGTAGGCGCGGGCCTGGATCTCGGCGGTGGCGGCGCCGTTGAAGAAGAGGAAGTCCTCGGGCGCGTTGAGGGTGAGGCGCTGGAGGCGGTCGAGGTCGCTGTGGCCGTCCTTGAGACCGATGACGCCGGGGATCCGCGTGATGCGCCGGAACGCCTGCACACCGTAGGCGACCTGGCCGCGCTGGTAGGCGATGAGCGGCAGCCGGGTGCGGGCGGCGAGCTGTTCCAGCTGCGCGACGAGGCCGTCCTGCGGGGCGGCGACCAGGTAGTGCGGCAGGACGAGGAGCGCGTCGGCCCCGGCGTCCTCGGCGACGCGGGCGAAGCGCAGCGCCTGCGCCCAGCCGTAGCCGACGCCCGCGACCACGGGCACGCGGCCCGCCGTCTCCTCGACGGCGGCGGAGACGACCCGTCGGTACTCGTCCTCGTCGAGCGAGAAGAACTCGCCGGTGCCGCAGGCGGGAAAGAGGGCGCCGGGCCCGGTGGCGAGCTGGGCCGCGAGGTGGGCGCGGAAGCCGTCCAGGTCGAGGGAGCCGTCGTCGTGGAAGGACGTGAGCGGGAAGGACAGCACGCCGTTCGCCATCCCGTCCCGGAGTCTGCGCACCACGGTCTGTGTCTGCGCGTCACCTGTCACGGCGCCATCTCCCCATGTAGACGTTATCCATGTATGAAAACCGAGATTAGATACACGAACTGCCGCCGTCAACGGCGCGACGCGGCCCTCTTGATGCGCCCCGCCACGCATACGATCGGCACATGTCGGAGACAGGGGGCGTCCGCGAGGTGAAGTCCGCGGCGCGCACGGTCGAGCTGCTGGAACTGCTCGCCGCACGCGGGGACCGGCCGGCGCGTCTTCAGGAGCTGGCGGACGAGCTGGGCGTGCCACGCAGCTCGATGTACGCGCTGCTCCAGACGCTGGTCTCGCGTGCCTGGGTGCGCACGGACGACACCGGCTCCCTCTACGGCATCGGCATCCACGCCCTGCTCACCGGCACCAGCTACCTCGACTCCGACCCGCACGTCCGGCTCGTACGCCCGTTCCTCGACGAGGCCTCGGAGGCGCTCGGTGAGACGATCCACCTCGGGCGGCTGGACGGACGCAACGTGGCGTATCTGGCGACGCGCGAGTCGCACGAGTACCTGCGGACCATCAGCCGGGTGGGGCGCCGGCTGCCCGCGCACGTGGGCGCCCTGGGCAAGGCGCTGCTGGCGGAACGGCCGGACGAGGAACTCCCCGAGGGCCCCTACGAGGCCCTCACCCCCAACACCCGCACGACCCGCGCCTCCCTGGCCGCCGACCTCGCCGGAGTGCGGGCCCGCGGCTACTCCGTCGACCGCGAGGAGGGCGTCCTCGGCATCGCCGGCTTCGGCTTCGCACTGCGCTACGACGTTCCGGCACAGGACGCGATCAGCTGCTCGGTGCCGGTGGCCCGGCTCACGCCGGAGCACGAGGAGCGGATCGTCGCCGTGATGCGGGAGGTCCGGGCGAGGATCGAGGAGACGGCGCCGGGGCGGGCGCGCGGGGTGCGGTGAGCCGGCGGTAGCGCTCGCATTTACCCGAGCTCCCCCGCCCCAAACACAACGTGCCCCACATCACACCCCCCGCCCTTCTTCTCGAACCGCGTGCTTGATACAAATTGCCCGCGCGTTCCTGTCCGTCGACGGTCGTTGCCCAACCCCCCTTTCTTGAGCCGCTCCTTTCGCATGCCCCGGGAACGCCCGTGTTCGCCCCTCGCACCACCCCCTGGCCCCTCGTCGCCCTTTTCACGGCCGGGTACCTCGCCCCGTATCTGCTGCCCACCACCGTCGGCAGGCTGGACGCGGGACTGCCGCTGTCCGCCACGCAGGCGGGGGCCGTCGGCAGTGCCCTGCTGCTGAGTTCGGCGTCGGCCGGGTTCGTCCTCGCGTCGCGGGTCGAGCGGATCGGGGCGCGGCGGCTGGCCCGGATCGGCCTCGCGCTCGCCGCGTTCGGCTACGGCGGGGCCGCCCTCACCCACTCCGTACCGGCCGTCGTCCTCGGCGCGCTGGTGGGCGGCTTCGGGTCCGGTACGGCCACCACGGTCGCCGCCACCCGGATCGCCGCCGAACGCGACCCGCACCGCGCCTCCGCACTCGGCCTGCTCGGTGTGTCCGCGCTCGCGGGCGTCGTCTATCTGACGGTGCCGCATCTCGGCCGGGGCCACGGCCAGCCGCTCGCCGCGATCGCCCTGACCGCTCTCGCCGTCTGGCCCCTGACGAGCCGTCTCCCGGGCCGTACGGCCCTCCCGCAGACCCGGCGGCAGCGAGCCCGACTCCCCCATCTCCGCTCCGGGCTCGTCCTCGCCGGGGCCATGCCCTGCTGGTCCCTCGTCCAGAACTCCCTCTGGGGAGTCAGCGGCCGCATCGGCCTGACCCAGGCGCATCTCACCGAGGCCGCCGTCGGTGTCGTCTTCGCCGTCGCACTGGGGGCCGGCCTGCTGGGGGTCCTGGGCGCGGGAGCGCTCGGGCCGCGGCTGGGCCGGGCGCTGCCCATCGGGGCCGGTACCGCGCTCATCGCCGGCTGCGTCGTGGCCAGCGCGTCCGCGACCGACCTGACGACCTTCGCCGCCGGCGAGATCGCGTGGAACCTCCTGTACCCGGTGGTCCTTTCGTACCTCATCGGCCTCGCCGCCTCGCTCGACCCGCGCGGCCGCTGGGCGGTGCTCGTCGGCTCCGCGTCCTCGCTGGGTACGGCGGCGGGACCGCTGACCGGCAGTCTCCTGTCGGCGCGGGCCGGCTTCCCCGACATGGGTGCCGTCCTCGCCGCCGGGCTGCTCGTCGTCGCCGTACCCATGACCGCCGTCGCCCTGCACACCGCCGGCCGGCCGCTGCTGCCGGGCACGGTCCGGCGGCGGGGCGGCACACCGGCCGCCGTGGTCGCCGCCTCCACCGGGGCGCCGACGGGAGCGGTCCCGCAGGTGGGTGCGCCGGAGCAGGCGGTCGTGGAGATCACGGTGGACGCACCCGCGGTTTCCGCCCGGGGCGCCTACGACACGGCGGGTCCCCGGCGGGCGGCTGCCGCACCGGGGCCCTCGGCCGACTAGGGACAGCTCCTGGCTCGCGCGAGCCGCGCCCCGTCCGCAGGCGGACGCGTGCCTACGAGAACTCGTACGCCTCCACCTCGGCGAGGTAACGCGCCCGCAGTTCCTCGTCGTCCTCCAGGAAGGAGGCGACGAAGGAGTTGCGGGCCAGTTCGCGCAGGCGGTCCTCGGTCAGGCCGAGGACGGACCGTACGGCGTCGAAGTTGTCGCCGGCGTAGCCGCCGAAGTAGGCGGGGTCGTCGGAGTTGACCGTGCACAACAGGCCGGCGTCCAGCATGGCGGGCAGCGGGTGGTCCGCCAGGACGTCCACCGTGCGCAGCCGGACGTTGGACAGGGGGCACAGGGTCAGCGGGATGCGCTCGCGCACCAGCCGCTCGACCAGCGCCGGGTCCTCCATGCAGCGCAGGCCGTGGTCGACGCGCTCGACGCCGAGCACGTCCAGCGCCTCGGTGATGTACTGCGGCGGTCCCTCCTCGCCGGCGTGCGCCACGCGTCGCAGCCCGAGGGCGGCGGCAGCCTCGTACACCTCGCGGAATTTCACCGGCGGGTGGCCGACCTCGGCGGAGTCCAGGCCGATGCCGGTGATCCGGTCGAGGTAGGGCTTCGCCGCCTCCAGGGTCTCCAGGGCCGACTCGGCGGACTCGTCGCGCAGGAAGCACAGGATCAGCCTGGTGGAGACGCCGTGGTTCTCCTCGCTGCGGCCGAGGGCCCGCCACAGCCCCTCGACGACCGTCCCCATGCCCACACCCCGGGCGATGTGCGCCTGCGGGTCGAAGAAGATCTCCGCGTGCCGCACGCCCTGCGCGGCGGCGCGGGCGAGGTAGGCGTTCGCGAGGTCCTCGAAGTCCCGCTCGGTGCGCAGGACGGCCATCAGCTCGTAGTACAGGTTCAGGAAGGACTGGAGATCATCGAACTGGTACGCCTTGCGGAGCTCTTCCGTGTCGGCGTACGGCAGCGTGACACCGTTGCGCGCGGCGAGCGCGAACGCCAGCTCGGGCTCCAGGGTGCCTTCGATGTGGAGGTGCAGTTCAGCTTTGGGCAGGGGCATCAAAGCATGGTACGGGGGTTTTATCTGCGCTTCGGAACCGGCACTCTCAGCAGATCGTGCGCCACGCTCAGCTCCCCCGCGAACCCGGCGGCCCGCGCCTGCCGCTCGAACTCTCCCCCACTCTCGGCTTCGCTCGAGCGGGAGGTGCCCCCATGGCCGGAGTAGCGCTGGCTGAAGTGGGTGAGCACCAGGTGCCGCACGCCCGCGTCCCGCGCCACCCGGGCCGCCTGGCCGGCTGTCAGGTGACCGTGCTCCACCGCGAGTTCCTCGTCCTCGTCGAGGAACGTGGACTCGATGACGAGCAGGTCGCAGCCCTCGGCGAGCACGTGCACACCGTCGCACAGCCGGGTGTCCATGACGAACGCGAACCGCTGACCGCGCCGCGGCTCGCTGACGTCCTCCAGCGTGACGGTCCCGATCGCGCCCTCGCGCTGGATCCGGCCCACGTCCGGACCCTTGATGCCGTGCGCGGCGAGCCGGTCGGGCAGCATGCGGCGGCCGTCGGGCTCGACGAGCCGGTAGCCGTAGGACTCGACGGGGTGGTCGAGCCTGCGCGCCTCGAGCGTGTACGCGCCCGTGACGGTGAGCGGGCCGTCCTCGGCGACCGGGGCCTCGGTGATCCCGACGGTCTCGCGGTAGGCGGTGGCGTAGCGCAGTCGGTCGAAGAAGCGCTGGCCGGAGCGCGGATAGTGGGCGGTGACCTGGTGCGGCACCTTGTCGAGGTTGATGCGCTGGATCACGCCGGCCAGGCCCAGGGAATGGTCGCCGTGGAAGTGGGTGACGCAGATCCGGTTCAGGTCGTGCGCGGCGACCCCGGCACGCAGCATCTGCCGCTGCGTGCCCTCGCCGGGGTCGAAGAGGATGCCCTCGCCGTCCCAGCGCAGCAGGTAGCCGTTGTGGTTGCGGTGCCGGGTGGGGACCTGGCTGGCGGTGCCGAGGACCACCAGTTCGCGTACGGACACGGCGACTTACCCGGGGGGCCACTGCATGCCGCGGCCACCGAGGACGTGCGCATGGGCGTGGAAGACGGTCTGGCCCGCGCCGGCTCCGGTGTTGAAGACGACGCGGTAGCTCTCCAGCTTGTCCTCTTCGGCGACCGCCCGCGTCTCGCGCAGCACGTCGGCGGTGAGCGCCGGGTCGGCGGCGGCGAGCTCGGCCGCGTTCGGGTAGTGCGCCTTGGGGATCACCAGGACGTGCGTGGGCGCCTGGGGATTGATGTCCCGGAACGCGACGGTCGTCTCCGTCTCACGGACGATCGTCGCCGGGACATGCCCCGCCACGATCTTGCAGAACAGGCAGTCGTCCTGCGGCTCCCCGCCCTCGTTTCGTGCCATGCGTGTGCCTCCTCGCGCAGTTCACCTCGTACCACGGCATCGTAGCGAGCCGGTGTGTCACTCCAGGCCCGGCAGGCTCGGCGGGATCTTGGCGGGCGTCTCCTGAAGCGCCTCCAGCGCGATCCGGACCGCCTCCTCCAACTGGACGTCCCGCCCGGCCGCGTGGTCCTGCGGGCGCTGCACCACCTCCACGTCCGGGTCCACGCCGTGGTTCTCCACGCCCCACCCGTGACCCTCCAGCCAGAAGGCGTACTTGGGCTGGGTGATCAGGGTGTCGTCGACCAGGCGGTAGCGGCTGTCGATGCCGATGACACCGCCCCAGGTGCGGGTGCCGACGACCGGTCCGATGCCGAGCGCCTTGATCGCCGCGTTGACGATGTCGCCGTCGGAGCCGGAGAACTCGTTGGCGACGGCGACCACCGGTCCGCGGGGCGCGTCGCGCGGGTAGCTGAAGGGCCGCATGCCACGGGGCAGGTTCCAGCCGACGATCCGCCGCGCCAGCTTCTCCACGATCAGCTGGGAGGTGTGACCGCCCCGGTTCTCCCGGACGTCGACGACGAGGCCCTCCCGGATCACCTCGACGCGCAGGTCGCGGTGGATCTGGGCCCAGCCGGGCGCCTGCATGTCGGGGACGTGCAGATAGCCGAGCCGGCCGGCGGAGCGCTCGTGCACGTACGCCCGCCGGTCGGCGACCCAGGCGTGGTAGCGCAGTGGTTCCTCGTCGGCGATCGGGACGACGACCGCGTGCCGCGGGTCGCCGCCGCCCGCCGGGGAGATCGTCAGCTCCACCGGCCTGCCCGCCGTACCGACGAGGAGCGGCCCGGGGCCGGTCACCGGATCCACCGGATGCCCGGCGACCGCCACGACGGCGTCCCCGGCGCGCACCGCGACGCCGGGCGCGGCCAGCGGGGATCGGCCCTTCGGGTCGGAGGTCTCCGAGGGCAGGATCCGGTCGATGCGCCAGGTGCCGTCCGGGTGCCGGGAGATGTCGGCGCCGAGCAGGCCCTGACGCGCGCCGCGGCCGTAGCCGCCGTTCGGCGTGATGTACGCGTGCGAGGTGCCGAGTTCGCCGTGCACCTCCCACAGCAGGTCGACCAGGTCGTCGTGGGTGGCGAGGCGGTCCAGCACCGGACGGTAGCGGTCCAGGACACCGTCCCAGTCGGTCCCGCCCAGGTCCGGCCGCCAGAAGTTGTCCCGCATGACGCGGCCGGTCTCCTCGTACATCTGCCGCCACTCGGCCGCCGGGTCGACGGTCTGCCGTACCCGGGTGAGGTCGACGGTGATGTTGGAGTCGCTGTCGTCGTCGTTCGAGGCGCGCCGGTCGCTGGGGACGACCTTGAGCCTGCCGTCGGTCCACAGCAGCAGCCGCTTGCCGTCGCCGGTGACCTCGAAGTCGTCAGCGTCGGCGGCCAGGTGCTCGATGCGCTGCTGGGCCAGGTCGTAGCGCTCCAGCTCGGTCTTGGGGTCCGGGTCGTCGGGGGTCGCGCGGGAGGCGCCGAGGACACCGCGCACCGGGTGGCGCAGCCACAGCACACCGTCCTTGGCGGCACGCAGGGTGGAGTAGCGGGCGGCCTCGACGGGGAAGGGGACGATGCGGTCGGCGAGCCCTTCGAGGTCGACACGGGTCGCCGGGGTGCCCTCGCTGTCGGGCGTCTCGTCCTTGTCGGGGGCCTCGAAGGGGCGGCCGTGGCGCTGCGGTCCGAACGGCGACGGTGTGGTCGCGGCGAGCGTGATCAGGTGCGGGCGGGCGCCCTCGACGAACGCGAGGTCGAAGACGTGCTCGTCGTAGACCGGGTCGAAGGAGCGGGTCGACAGGAAGGCGAGGTGCTTGCCGTCGAGGGTGAACGCGGGGGCGTAGTCCTGGAAGCGCAGCGGCGTCGCCTCGGTGACCGACAGGTCGGTGGTGTTGGCGAGCCTGAGCTGGGTCAGCGGGTACGGGCCGGGGTGCGACCAGGCGAGCCAGGCGGAGTCGGGCGAGAAGGCGAGGCCCTCCACGTCCCCGTACTCGCTGCGGTCGACCTCGCGCACCTCGCCGGTCTCCCGCTCGACGAGCAGCAGCCGTCCGTCGTGCGCGGCGACGGCGGCACGGCTGCCGTCGGGCGCCATGGCCAGGTCGAGAACGCGGCCGAGCCGTCCGGCGGCGATCCGGCGCGGGGTCGCTCCGGGAGCGAGGCCGGTCGAGGGCGCGAACTCCAAGGCGTCGTCGCCCTCGGCGTCCGTCACCCACACCACCCATTCCTCGCCCTCCGTGCGGAAGGTGCGCGGCAGCCGGGCCCGTACACCGGGCCGCGCGGCGAGCGCCCGGGCCGGTCCCGCGCGGTGGGTGACCCAGTGGACGGCACCGCGCACGGCGACCGCGCTGCCGCGCCCGGTGTGGTCGGGGGAGGCCGAGCCGAACCAGCGGGCCGCGTTCACCGGGCGGGGCTGCCGGTCGGTGCGCTGCCCGCCGAGCCGGATGTCGAGCCGGCGCGGCTCG
The DNA here is from genome assembly GCF_042896175.1 of Streptomyces sp. NPDC001315. NCBI lineage: Bacteria > Bacillati > Actinomycetota > Actinomycetes > Kitasatosporales > Streptomycetaceae > Streptomyces > Streptomyces sp. NPDC001315. The sequence continues at coordinate 217,160 of NZ_JBIAWZ010000001.1, forward strand.
GCCCCGTCGAGGTCGTCGAGCAGCCACAGTTCACCGGCCGAGACGTACACGACACGGCTGCCGTCGCTCGCCGCGTGCCGGGCGTAGAAACCGTCGAGAGGGGTGTGACGCCGCAGGTCGGAGCCGTCGGCGAGGGAGGAGTACAGCGCGCCGGTGCCCTCGTGGTCGGAGAGGAAGGCGATGCGCTCGCCCACCCACACCGGGTATTCGATGTTGCCGTCCAACTCCTCGTGCAGCCGGGTGAATTCGCCGTCCCCTTCTTCACCTTCGGCGGCACGGTCGATCCACAACTTGCCCGCCGTACCGCCGCGATACCGCTTCCACCACGCGGCCTCACGCCCCATAGGCGCCGACAGCAGCACGGTGTGCGGCCCGTACGCCACGTCACCGACGGGCCCGTACGGCAGCACGGCGGCCGGCCCGCCGTCGAGCGGGACGGCGCGCGCCCAGCTGCGGCGCAGGCTGGCCTGACCCTGGGTGCTGGTGGCGAGGACCTCGCCGTCCGGGGTCCAGCCGCGCACCCTGGTCATCCAACTGCCCCAGTACGTCAGCCGCTCGGCGGGGCCGCCGTCGACCGGGGCGATGTGCACCTCGGGGGCGCCGTCACGGGTGGAGGTCCAGGCGACGGTGGTGCCGTCGGGCGAGATGCGCGGCAGGGTCACGGGCACGTTGTCGGCGCTGACCCGCCAGGCCCTCCCGCCGTCGAGGGGCGCGAGCCACACGTCGTCCTCGGCGGTGAAGGCCACCAACTCGCCGTGCAGATGCGGGAAGCGGAGATACGCCGACGAGGGCGATGCTGCTGCTGCGGACTGTGTCACACGATCAGCCTATGCAGCGCCGCCGCCGGCTGACAGGGAAACGGATCTCTCACTTGCCCTCGACGGGCCGGCACCGCGGGTCGCTGTTCGTGCACCAGACGGTCCTGGTGACGGTCACCGTGGCGGTGGGCTGTCCCTGCTGCCCGCCGGCGCCCCCGTTGACGGGCGAGGGCGTGGCGTCGCAGTTGCCGAGCCCGCTCACATGGAACCACGGCTTGCCGCCCACCTTGGCGGTGAGGTCCCCGCGCACGCACGCACCGTCGACGGCCCGGGTGACCTTCCCGGTGACGGTGATGTCCTTCGCGTCGTCGGTCTCGCCCTGGCAGTCGACGGAGGCGACGGAGTTCGCGCTCGCCGTGGCCGCATGGTCACCGAAGTTGGCGGTGCAGCTGAGCCACCGCACGTTCACGTGCTGCCGTTCGAGTTCCTTCGTCGCGGTCCGGTCGGTCGTGTACGCCACCGAGGCCGAATTCAGCCCACCCGGATCGCACGCCACGAGGCCACCCACGGCGACCATCGCACACCCTGCCACTGCCACCACCCGCGTCCCGCGCGGGCGGGCCCAAATCCGCCTCAATGCCCCCATGGAGGGCATCGTGCCACTCGTGGCGGCACGACGGTAGACCGCATGCGGTCACAATGCGAGCCCGGGTCAGCACGTAGCAGCGGCCAAGTCGGTGACGAGCAGCCGTACCTGGGCGAGTTCCACGGCGACCTCCCGGCGGTCAGGACCAGCGGCCGGTGCGGCCGAGGAGAAGGGCCGCGGCCGCGGTCCCGGCGGTCGAGGTGCGCAGCACGCTCGGCCCCAGGCGGTACGGTCGCGCGCCCGCCTCCTCGAACAGCGCCAACTCCTCGGGGGACACACCGCCTTCAGGTCCGACCACGAGCACGATGTCGCCCTCGGCAGGCAGTTCGACGGCGGCCAGCGGGGCGTCACCGCTCTCGTGGAGTACGGCGGCGAAGTCGGCCTTGGCCAGAAGTGCGCCAACCTGCTTGGTCGTCGCCGCGTCCGCGACCTCGGGGAAGCGCACCCGCCGGGACTGCTTGCCGGCCTCGCGGGCGGTGGCCCGCCACTTGCCGAGCGCCTTCAGCCCGCGCTCGCCCTTCCACTGGGTGATGCAGCGGGAGGCCGCCCACGGCACGATCGCGTCGACGCCGACCTCGGTCATCGTCTCGACGGCGACCTCGCCGCGATCACCCTTGGGCAGCGCCTGCACGACGGTGATACGGGGCGCCGCCCGGGGCTCCTCGTGCACCTCGCGCAGGTCGACGATCAGCCGGTCCTTGCCCTCGGCGGCCGCGACCTCGCCCTCGGCCCAGCGTCCGGCGCCGTCGGTGAGGACGACGGCCTCGCCCGGCCGCAGCCGCTTCACGGAGACCGCGTGCCGCCCCTCGGGCCCGTCGAGGACGTACTGCCCGGCGCCGTCGGCGCGGACGTCCTCGACGACGAAGACGGGCGCGGTCACCGGACCTCACCCCGTTCCGACAACGCCGCCCGGGCCGCGTCGAGTTCGGCCGCCAGCACCTCGACCAGCTGCCCGGCGGGGAATTCGCGGGCCATCCGGTGGCCCTGGCCCGCCCACAGGGCCATGCCCTGCGCGTCACCGGCCTTGGCGGCGGCCTTGCGCAACGGCGAGGTGAGGTGGTGGACCTCCGGGTAGGCGGCGGGGGCGTACGGCCCGTGCTCACGCAGGAAGCGGTTGACCAGACCACGGGCCGGGCGCCCGGAGAAGGCGCGGGTCAGCTCCGTGCGGACGAACAGGGGGTTGGTCAGCGCCTGCTTGTGCAGGGCGTGGGCGCCCGACTCGGGGGTGGCGACGAACGCCGTGCCGAGCTGGGCCGCACCGGCGCCCGCCGCGAGCACGGCGGCGATCTGGCTGCCGCGCATGATGCCGCCGGCGGCGACCAGCGGGAGGCTCACGGCCTCACGGACCTGCGCGATCAGCGCGAGCAGTCCGATGCCACAGCCGTCGTTCTCCTGGATGTCACGGTGGGTTCCCTGGTGGCCGCCCGCCTCGACGCCCTGCACGATCACCGCGTCGGCGCCCGCCCGCTCCACCGCGAGGGCCTCCTCGACGGTAGTGGCGGTGACCCACGTGAGGCTGCCGGCACGGCGCAGGGATTCCAGCACGTCCCGGCTCGGGACGCCGAAGTGGAACGACACCACCGGCACCGGGTTGTCCAGCAGCACCGCGAGCTTGGCCTCGTACCCGTCGTCACGCCCGCTGTCCGGGTCGCCGAGCTCCGTCTCGTACCAGGCGGCCTCGCCGGCCAGCTGGTGGGCGTAGACCTCGACGGCGCCGGCCGCGGGGGGCGCGGCGTCGGCAGTGGAGCCGGTGCTCGCACCGGGGAACTCCGGCTGCGGCATGAACAGGTTCACGCCGAAGGGGCGGGCTGTGAGGCTCCGCAGCTGCTTGATCTCCTGGTACACGCCGTCGGCGGTCTTGTACCCGGCGGCCAGGAACCCGAGCCCGCCCGCCTCGGAGACGGCGGCGGCGAGCTGCGGCACGGAGACGCCGCCCGCCATGGGGGCCTGCACGATCGGATGGGGGCAGAGATCGGTCAGTGCGGAGGACATGACGGCATGTTGTCACGTCCTTCGAACAAGTCCGAATCGAGACTTCCCCCCTGGCACAGGCCAGGGGGAGAGGGGACCTCAGCGACCGTTGAACGCGTCCTTCAACCGCGAGAACAACCCTTGCTGCCCCGGCTGACCGCGCCTGCCCGGGGGACGACCCCCGGACCCCCAGCCGCCCCGCAGCTCACGTACGACCGTTGAACGCGTCCTTCAACCGCGAGAACAACCCTTGCTGCCCCGGCTGGAACTGCCCCTGCGGACGCTCCTCCCCGCGCAGCTTGGCCAGCTCGCGCAGCAGGCGCTCCTGCTCGGGGTCGAGCTTGGTCGGGGTCTGCACCTCGACGTGGACGATGAGGTCGCCCCGGCCGCCGCCGCGCAGGTGGGTGACGCCACGGCCGTGCAGCGGGATCGACTGGCCGGACTGGGTGCCGGGCCTGATGTCGACCTCCTCCATGCCGTCCAGGGTCTCCAGCGGCACCTTCGTGCCGAGGGCCGCCGCCGTCATCGGGATCGTCACCGTGCAGTGCAGGTCGTCGCCGCGCCGCTGGAACATCGCGTGCGGCAGCTCGTGGATCTCGACGTACAGGTCACCGGCGGGACCGCCACCGGGCCCGACCTCGCCCTCACCGGCCAGCTGGATACGCGTGCCGTTGTCGACACCCGCCGGGATCTTCACGGTCAGGGTCCGACGGGACCGCACCCGGCCGTCGCCCGCGCACTCCGGGCACGGGGTCGGCACGACGGTCCCGAAGCCCTGGCACTGGGGGCAGGGGCGGGACGTCATGACCTGGCCGAGGAAGGACCGCGTGACCTGCGACACCTCGCCGCGACCGCGGCACATGTCACACGTCTGGGCACTCGTCCCCGGCGCCGCGCCCTCACCGTTGCAGGTGGAGCAGACGATCGCCGTGTCGACCTGGATGTCCTTCGTGGTGCCGAAGGCCGCCTCGTCCAGCTCGATCTCGAGCCGGATCATCGCGTCCTGGCCCCGGCGCGTGCGCGAGCGCGGTCCGCGCTGCGACGCCGTGCCGAAGAAGGCGTCCATGATGTCGGAGAAGTTGCCGAAGCCACCGGCGCCGAAGCCGCCCGCGCCGGCCCCGCCCGACTGGGAGAGCGGGTCGCCGCCGAGGTCGTAGACCTGCTTCTTCTGCGGGTCCGACAACACCTCGTAAGCGGCGTTGATCTCCTTGAACCGCTCCTGGGTCTTCGGATCGGGGTTGACGTCCGGATGCAGCTCGCGCGCGAGCCGCCGGAAGGCCTTCTTGATCTCTTCCTGCGACGCGTCGCGACGCACGCCGAGAACGGCGTAGTAGTCCGTGGCCACTTAGGACTCCGCCAGGATCTGTCCGACGTACCGTGCCACTGCGCGTACCGCTCCCATCGTTCCCGGGTAATCCATGCGGGTCGGTCCGACCACGCCGAGCTTGGCGACCGCCTCGTTGCCCGAACCGTAGCCGACCGACACCACCGAAGTGGAGTTGAGTCCCTCATAGGCGTTCTCGTGACCGATCCGCACGGTCATGCCCGAATCTCCCGCCTCGCCAAGCAACTTGAGGAGCACGACATGCTCCTCCAGCGCCTCGAGGACGGGACGGATCGTGAGAGGGAAGTCATGTCCGAAGCGGGTCAGATTGGCGGTGCCGCCGATCATCAACCGCTCCTCGTTCTCCTCGACGAGCGTCTCCAGCAGAGTGGAGAGCACCGTCGAGACCGTGCCGCGGTCCTCTGCCTCGAAGGCGTCCGGCAGATCCTCCACGAGACGGGGTACGTCCGCGAACCGGCGCCCCGCGACCCGGCTGTTCAGCCGCGCCCGCAGATCCGCCAGGGAGGTCTCGCCGAAGGGCGCCGTGCAGTCGACCACGCGCTGCTCGACCCGGCCGGTGTCGGTGATCAGCACCAGCATCACGCGCGCCGGCGCCAGCGCCAGCAGCTCCACGTGCCGCACCGTCGAGCGGGTCAGCGACGGGTACTGCACGACGGCGACCTGCCGGGTCAGCTGCGCGAGCAGCCGTACGGTCCGGGCCACCACGTCGTCGAGGTCGACGGCCCCGTCGAGGAAGTTCTGGATCGCGCGCCGCTCGGGCGCCGTCATCGGTTTGACGCCCGCGAGCTTGTCGACGAACAGCCGGTAGCCCTTGTCGGTGGGGATGCGCCCGGCGCTGGTGTGCGGCTGGGCGATGTACCCCTCGTCCTCGAGGGCCGCCATGTCGTTGCGGACGGTCGCGGGGGAGACGCCGAGCTTGTGCCGCTCGGTGAGTGCCTTGGAGCCCACGGGCTCCTCGGTACCGACGTAGTCCTGGACGATGGCGCGCAGCACCTGAAGCCTGCGTTCGCTCAGCATCTCGCGCACACCTCCCGGAATGTCGTCCCCGTGGCCTTCCGCCTGGCACTCTGCGAGCGCGAGTGCCAGCGTTCCCCGAGCCAGTGTACGGCCGTGGGGTACGCCCCGGGCAAGGCTGGGCCTGCGACGACGTGACGGGCCCGCTCCCACGGCTAGCGTCGCCGCATGACGGTGACTTGGGAAGAGCTGGGGTGGGAGCGGCTGACCGAGGGGTCGGACGGTGCCGTCTTCCGGTGTGGGACTGCGCGGTGGGGCTGGTCGTGGGGGACGGTTCGGCTCTGCCGATCGACGCCGGTTCGATCCTCGCGAAGGGCGCCCGGCTGCGCGGGCAGGCGGAGGCGATCGCCGGCGGCCGTGTGTGCTTTCTCGCACTCACCCACCGTTCCTGGAGGCTGAGCGGGAGCGAGTCCTGCGTCCAGGACCTTCGTACGGGCGCAGCGGCACGCGCCGGCGGAGTGTTTCGGCGTGTCGTGAGCCCTCGTCCACGACACGCCGACGGCTTCTCCTATCGTCATCCGAATGCGCCAGTACTCACCCGACCTGACTCCGCCGTGGAAGAAGCCCAAGCCGGTCCCGGAGGTCCCCGCCGAGCCCGGCCTGGTGGTCGAGGAGCCCGGGACCGGTTTCTGCGGGGCGGTGATCCGCTGCGAGGCGGGCACGGTGACGCTGGAGGACCGCTTCGGCAAGCACCGGGTGTTCCCGCTGGAGCCGCGGGGCTTCCTGCTGGAGGGCCGGGTGGTGACGCTGGTCCGCCCGTCGTCCTCGGCTCCGCCACGGCCCACCCGTACGGCATCCGGCTCGGTCGCCGTCCCCGGCGCACGCGCGCGGGTGGCCCGCGCCGGGCGTATCTACGTGGAGGGCCGGCACGACGCCGAGCTGGTCGAGAAGGTGTGGGGCGACGACCTGCGCATCGAGGGCGTGGTCGTGGAGTACCTGGAGGGCGTCGACGACCTCCCGTCGATCGTCGCCGCGTTCTCCCCCGGCCCGGACGCCCGCCTGGGTGTCCTGGTGGACCACCTGGTGCCGGGCTCCAAGGAGTCCCGTATCGCCGCGTCGGTGACGAGCGAACACGCGCTGGTGGTGGGCCACCCGTACATCGACATCTGGCAGGCGGTGAAGCCGTCGTCCCTGGGGATCGAGGCGTGGCCCCGGATCCCGCACGGGCAGGACTGGAAGACGGGGGTGTGCCGGGCACTGGGGTGGCCGGAGAACACGGGCGCGGTGTGGCAGGCGATTCTGGCGCGGGTGGAGTCCTACAAGGACCTGGAGCCGGAGTTGCTGGGCTCCGTGGAGCGGCTCATCGACCATGTGACCGTGCCCTGAAGCCTGCGGCCGCGTCGCCCTCAGTCCACCAGGTCCCGCACCACGGCGTCCGCCAGCAGCCGCCCGCGCAGGGTGAGCACCGCCCGTCCCTCGTCGTACGGCCCCGTTTCGAGCAGCCCGTCGGACAGTGCCCGCCGCGAGGCCGCGAGGCCGGGCTCGTGCAGCAGATCCAGCGGCACGCCCTCCCGCAGGCGCAGCTCCAGCAGGATGCGCTCGACCCGGCGGTCCTCGACCGACAGAAGCTCACGCCCGGCCCCCGGCGACCGTCCCTCCGCGAGGGCCGCCGCGTACGCCCCCGGATGCTTCACGTTCCACCAGCGCACCCCGCCGACGTGGCTGTGGGCGCCGGGGCCCGCGCCCCACCAGTCGGCGCCGCGCCAGTACAGCTCGTTGTGCAGGCAGCGGCCCGCCTCGGACGTCGCCCAGTTCGACACCTCGTACCAGTCGAAGCCCGCCGCCGACAGCGCCTCGTCGGCGATCAGGTACCGGTCGGCGTGGACGTCGTCGTCCGTCATCGGTACCTCGCCGCGCCGGATGCGGCGGGCGAGCTGGGTGCCCTCCTCGACGATCAGGGCGTACGCGCTGATGTGGTCGGGGCCCGCGCCCAGCGCCGCGTCCAGCGACGCCCGCCAGTCGTCGTCCGACTCGCCGGGCGTGCCGTAGATCAGGTCCAGGTTGACGTGCTCGAAGCCCGCCGCACGCGCCTCCGCGACGCACGCCTCCGGGCGGCCCGGGGTGTGGGTGCGGTCGAGGATCTTCAGTACGTGCTGCTTGGCGCTCTGCATGCCGAAGGAGATCCGGTTGAAGCCGCCGTCCCGGAGCGTGGCGAGGTAGGCCGGGTTCACCGACTCCGGGTTCGCCTCCGTCGTGATCTCCGCGTCCGCCGCCAGCCCGAACTCGTCGCGGATCGCCCCCAGCATCCGTACGAGATCGTCCGCGGCCAGCAGGGTGGGCGTACCGCCGCCGACGAAGACCGTGCGGACCTCGCGCCGGTCGTCGCCGAGGACCTTGCGGGCCAGGCGGATCTCATCGATCAGGGTCTCGGCGTAGTTGTCGCGGGAGGCGAGGACGCCGCCGGTGCCGCGCAGCTCGGTCGCGGTGTAGGTGTTGAAGTCGCAGTAGCCGCAGCGGGTCGCGCAGTAGGGGACGTGGAGGTAGAACCCGAGGGGGCGGTCGGCGGTCCCGGCGAGCGCGGACGCGGGCAGTGCGCCGTCGTCGGGGACGGGCTCGCCGTCGGGGAGTGCGGAAGGCATGTCCTCCATTGTCCAGCACGTGGACGGTTGCCCCGTGGACGGCTACTCGGCCTGGAGCACCAGCAGCGCCAGGTCGTCCTCCGGCGGCTGTCCGCCGAACTCGTGCACCAGCCGTCTGATGCGCTCCGCGATCAGTTCGGCGTCGAGGCCCCTGCACCCGGCGAACGCGGCGGCGAGGCCGTCGCCGTCGTCGAACTGGCGCGAGCCGGAGCGCCGCTCGGTCACCCCGTCCGTGACGCACAGCAGGCTGTCGCCCGGGAGCAGCTCGAAGGTCTCGCTGGTGTACGTCTCGTCCTCGAAGACCCCGAGGAGGGTCTGCGGTCGCGCGACCGTACGGACACCGCCGTCGGGCCCGAGGAGCAGCGGCAGCGGGTGTCCGGCGGAGGCGAGGGTGCAGCGGACGCCGCCTTCGAAGGGGGCGAGCTCGCCGTAGACGAGGGAGAGGAAGCGGGTCTGCGGGCCGTCGCCGGGGCCGGCGGGTCCGATGAGGGCGCGGGCGGCGGCGTCGGCAGCCTCCGTGGCGTCGTCGAGGAGGAGCTGGTTGAGACGGTCGAGGACGTCGGCGACGCGGTAGCCCTCGCGGGCCAGGAGCCGCAGCCAGGGCCGGGCGAGGCCGATCACGACGGCCGCCTCGGGGCCCTTGCCCTGGACGTCGCCGACGGCGAAGCACCAGCGTCCGTCGCCGGCCGGGAAGAGGTCGTAGAAGTCGCCGCTGGGGCCACCCTTGTCGCACGGCTCGTAGACGAGGGCGCTGCGCACCCCGGGGATCTCGGCGACGGCGCCGGGCAGCAGCCCGCGCTGGAGGACGGCGCTGATGGTGGCCTGGCGGGCATACTGGCGGGCCGCGCCGATGGCGAGGGCCACGCGGCGGCTGAGGTCCTCCACCAGCCCGGTGACCTCGTCGGGGAAGCGCGCCAGGCCGGCCCGCCCGATGACCAGGGTGCCCAGCGGGCGCCCGCCGGCGACGAGGCGGTAGGCGAGCGCCGTCCCGTGGGACCCTCGGGCCCCGTGGGATCCGTACGCCCCGCTGCCGCCCGATGCCACCCCGGGCCAGGGAAACGGAACCGGCCCGGAACGTATCGCGTCCGGCGGCCGTGGCGGGTCCTTCTCCAGGGCGGTGCGCAGCTCCTCGATGACGTTCTCGCTGCCGTGCCAGACCCGGGCCAGCCGTGGTCCGGCGCCCGCGGCCGCGTCGCCCCAGCCTCCCCCACTCTCGGCTCCGCTCGAGCGGGGGGACCCCCACCGGCCGGTGGCCTCGTCCTCGAGCCACACCGCGCACCAGTCGGCCAGCCTCGGCACGATCAGCTGGCCGGTGAGCGAGGCGACCAGGTCCTCGTCGAGCTGGCCCGCGAGCAGGTCGGAGGCCTCGGCGAGGAAGGACAGGGCGCCGCGGCCCAACCAGTCCCGGTCCCGGTCGGCCTGCTGGGGCTCGGGGGCGAGGATCTCGGCGACGCCCAGCGCATAGGCCGGGGCGCGCTCGGCGCCGTAGGCCTCGGAATCGTCGGCGGGTTCGACGGGCAGCCGCGCCCACACCGTCTTGGCGCCTCTGCGGTAGGTGACGCCCCAGGCCTCGGCGAGCGTGGCCACGAGGCGGAGGCCGCGCCCGTACTCCGGTGTCTCGTACGCGGGTTCGGTGCCGCCGTCGCGCGGGGCGCGCGAGGGGTGCTGGTCGGAGACCTCGACGACGACGGCGCCCGCCGGCTCCTCCAGGCGGCACACCAGCTCGACGTCGGTTCCGGCGTGGACGACGGCGTTGGTGACGAGCTCGCTGACGACCAGCGTGGCGTCGTCGGCCAGGCGGTCGGTGAGGTGGGCGGTGCCGGGCAGGCCTCGGTCGGCCCATTCGCCGAGCGCGGCGCGCACGAGTGCGCGGGCGGAGCCCGGCGCGAGGGAGCTTCCGGTCAGGATGGCGCACACCTGCGCACGCTCCGGCGCGGGGGCGTCGGAGGCACCGGAAGCATCGGAGGCAAGGGAGAGAGTCTCCCGTTGCGTCGGAATGGCCCCCATGGACAGCTCCCCGAGCGGTTCGGACGAATACGCCTCAGTCGATGCCGACAGAGTGACAGACTGGCCCCGCCCATAAGCGCCGAGTTACCGAAGTGGGCCGCCATGAGTGAGAACAGTGCTAAGCGTGTGCTCGAAGACGGACATGAACCTGCACAACTCCGAGCATCCGAACTGCGCCCTCTGCTCGCCGCGATGACCGCCGCACGGGACGGCGACTTCACCAAGGTGCCGGAAACCGGCCAGGGGATGGTCGCCGAACTCACCGCGGTCTTCAACCAGATCATGGACCGGAGTACGCACTTCAACTCCGAGGTGCAGCGCGTGAAAAGAGAGCTCGTCCGGCACGGGCGGCTCGACGAGCGGCTGTCGGCGAGCCCGGGTCCGGGCGCCTGGACGTCCCGGGTGAACGACGTGAACCAGGTGCTGGACGCCCTGGTGGCCCCGGCCGCGAACGCCACGCGCGTGCTGGACGCGGTGGCCGGCGGCGACCTGACCCAGCGCGTCGACCTGCACGACGGCAGCCGACAGCTCCGCGGTGACCTGCGGCGGCTCGGCCGGACCGTGAACAGGACGGTCGACCAGCTGTCCCTGTTCACCGGCGAGGTGACCCGGGTGGCCCGCGAGGTCGGCACCGACGGGCGGCTCGGCGGGCGGGCCAAGGTGCAGGGGCTGTCGGGAAGCTGGCGGGACGTGACCGAGGCGGTCAACACGATGGCGTCCCGGCTGACCGCCCAGGTGCGCGACATCGCCCTGGTGACCACGGCGGTGGCCCGCGGGGATCTGACCCGCACGGTCACCGTCGAGGCGACGGGCGAGCTGCTCGAGCTGAAGCTGACCGTGAACACGATGGTCGACCAGCTGTCCGCCTTCGCCGACGAGGTCACCCGCGTGGCCCGCGAGGTGGGCACGGAGGGCCAGTTGGGCGGCCGGGCCCAGGTGCGGGGCGTCAGCGGGGTCTGGAAGGACCTCACCGACAACGTCAACTTCATGGCCTCGAACCTGACCTCCCAGGTCCGCAACATCGCCCAGGTGACGACGGCCGTGGCCAACGGCGACCTGAGCCAGAAGATCACCGTCGACGCGCAGGGCG
>NZ_JBIAWZ010000001.1:228667-322629 GCF_042896175.1 Streptomyces sp. NPDC001315
CGAGATCCTCGAACTGAAGTCGACGATCAACACGATGGTCGACCAGCTCTCCGCCTTCGCCGACGAGGTCACCCGCGTGGCCCGCGAGGTCGGCACGGAAGGCAACCTCGGCGGCCGGGCCCAGGTACGGGGCGTCTCCGGCGTCTGGAAGGACCTCACCGACAACGTCAACTTCATGGCGGACAACCTGACCTCACAGGTGCGCAACATCGCCCTCGTGTCCACCGCCGTCGCCCAGGGCGACCTCGGCAAGAAGATCACGGTCGAGGCGAAGGGCGAGATCCTCGAACTGAAGTCGACGATCAACACGATGGTCGACCAGCTCTCCGCCTTCGCCGACGAGGTCACCCGCGTGGCCCGCGAGGTCGGCACCGAGGGCAACCTCGGCGGCCAGGCCCAGGTACGGGGCGTCTCCGGCGTCTGGAAGGACCTCACCGACAACGTCAACTTCATGGCGCTGAACCTGACCTCCCAGGTCCGCAACATCGCCCAGGTGACGACGGCCGTGGCCAACGGTGACCTGTCCAAGAAGATCACCGTCGACGCGCGCGGCGAGATCCTCGAGCTCAAGGACACCGTCAACACGATGGTGGAGCAGCTGCGCGCCTTCGCCGACGAGGTCACCCGGGTGGCCCGCGAGGTCGGCACCGACGGGCGGCTGGGCGGGCGCGCGCAGGTGCTGGGCGTGTCGGGCGTGTGGCGGGACCTGACCGACAACGTCAACTACATGGCCGACAACCTCACCTCACAGGTGCGCAACATCGCCCAGGTGGCGACGGCGGTGGCGCAGGGCGACCTGTCGAAGAAGATCGACGTGGACGCGCGCGGCGAGATCCTGGAGCTGAAGACCACCATCAACACGATGGTGGACACCCTCTCCTCCTTCTCCTCCGAGGTGACCCGGGTGGCCCGCGAGGTGGGCTCCGAGGGGCAGCTGGGCGGCCAGGCGCGGGTGGAGGGCGTGTACGGCACCTGGAAGCGCCTGACGACGAACGTCAACGAACTCGCGCTGAACCTGACCACCCAGGTCCGTGCCATCGCCGAAGTGGCCTCGGCCGTGGCGCAGGGCGACATGTCCCGCTCGATCACGGTGGAGACGCAGGGCGAGGTCGCCGAGCTGAAGGACAACATCAACCTGATGGTGGCCAACCTGCGCGAGACGACCCGCGCGAAGGACTGGCTGGAGTCCAACCTGGCCCGTCTCGCGGCCCTGATGCAGGGACACCGCGACCTGATGGAGGTCGCCGATCTGATCCTGCGCGAACTGACGCCGCTGGTGAACGCCCAGTACGGCGCGTTCTACCTGGCCGATCCGGAGGACGACGCGGGCGTACGCACAACCGTTCCCGCAAAGGGCCTCGCCTTCATAGCGGGCTACGGCTCGGCGCAGGGCGCGACCGTCGAGACGGGTGGCCTTCCGGTGCACGGCCTGGTCCGCCAGGCGGCCCGCGAGAAGCAGCGGATCCTGGTGGAGGAGGCCCCACCGGACTACATCAAGATCAACAGCGGTCTGGGGGAGGCAGCGCCCACCACGATCGTCATCATCCCGATCCTCTTCGAGGACAAGCTCCTCGGCGTGATCGAGCTGGCGTCCTTCTCCCGCTTCTCGGATGTGCACCTGGCGTTCTTCGACCAGTTCGTGAACACCATCGGCGTCGCGATCAACACGATCATCGCCAACTCCCGCACGGAGTCCCTGCTCGGCGAGTCCCAGCGCCTGGCGATGCAGCTCCAGGAGCGCTCGGACGAACTTCAGAAACAACAGGCGGAGTTGCGGCGCTCGAACGCGGAACTGGAGGAGAAGGCCGCGCTCCTGGCGACGTCCTCGCAGTACAAGTCGGAGTTCCTGGCGAACATGTCGCACGAGCTGCGCACCCCGCTGAACTCCCTGCTGATCCTGGCGAGGCTGTTGTCCGACAACCCGGACGGCCGTCTCTCCGACCAGGAGGTGCAGTTCGCCTCGACGATCCACCGCTCGGGCTCGGACCTGCTCCAGCTGATCAACGACATCCTGGACCTGTCGAAGATCGAGGCCGGCCGGATGGACGTACGACCGAAGAAACTGCCGTTGATCAAGCTGCTGGACTACGTCCACGCCACCTTCCGCCCGCTCACCCTGGACCGGGGGCTCGCCTTCGAGCTCTCGGTCGGGGAGGCGGTGCCGCGCGAGATGTACTCGGACGAGCAGCGACTCCAGCAGGTCCTGCGCAACCTGCTCTCCAACGCGGTCAAGTTCACCGCGTCCGGCCGGGTGGAGCTGCGGGTCAGCCGGGTGGCGGACCCCGAGCACCGCTACGTCCAGGGCAGCGACGAGGTGATCGCGTTCGCCGTCTCCGACACCGGCATCGGCATCGCCCCCGAGAAACTCCCGGTGATCTTCGAGGCGTTCCAGCAGGCCGACGGCACGACCAACCGCAAGTACGGCGGCACGGGCCTGGGCCTGTCCATCAGCCGGGAGATCGCGCGCCTGCTCGGCGGCCGTATCGTCGCGGAGAGCGAGCCCGGCCAGGGCTCCACCTTCACCCTGTACGTCCCCGTCGCCGGCCCCGGCCACGCGGCGCCGGGCCCCGCTGCCGAGGACCCCGCCGCCGAGGGCCGCCCGACGGTGGCCGTACCCGAGCAGCCGGCCGCCGAGTCCTCCCCGGCCACGCACGACTCCGACGACTCCTGGCCGCTGCCGACCAAGCTGGAGGCATGGCAGTCGGGCCGGGCGGGCCGGGTGCTGCACGGCCGACGGGTGTTGATCGTGGACGACGACATCCGCAACGTCTTCGCGCTCACCCATGTCCTGGGCCGCGTCGGCATGCCGGTCCTCTACGCGGAGAACGGCCGCGAGGGCATCGAGACCCTGGAGCGCAACCCGGACGTCGAACTCGTCCTGATGGACATCATGATGCCGGAGATGGACGGCTACGAGACCATCGCCGCGATCCGCCGCACCCCGCGCTGGACCGGGCTGCCCATCGTCGCACTGACGGCCAAGGCGATGCCCGGCGACCGGGAGAAGTCCATCGCGCGGGGCGCCAACGACTACGTACCCAAGCCGGTGGACGTGGACCGGCTGCTGACCGTCGTCTGCGCCCTCCTGGCCCCCGAGACCGCCGACCCCACGGGGCACGACGATCCCCCGGGGCACGACGATCCCACGGAGCACCACGATCCCACGGAGCAAGCCGACCCCACGGAACAAGCGGACCACGCGGAATCCGCGGGACACGCGGAGTCTGCGGAACCCACGAAGTCGGCGGGACACACGGAGTCGGCGGGACACGCATCGAGTGAGGCACCGTCACCATGAGCGCTGAGGCAACGAGCGACGAACGCGCGGGCATACTCCTCGTCGACGACATGGAGGACAACCTGATCGCGCTGGAAGCGGTCCTGGGCTCCCTCAACGAGCCGCTCGTCCGGGCGCGTTCGGGCGAGGAGGCGATGAAGGCACTGCTGCGCCAGCGGTTCGCCCTCGTCCTGCTCGACGTCCGCATGCCGGGCATGGACGGCTTCGAGACCGCCGCCAACATCAAGCGGCTCGACCAGACCAAGGACGTCCCGATCATCTTCCTGACCGGCGCGGACGACGACTCCGGCTACGCCTTCCGCGGCTACGCGACCGGCGCCGCCGACTATCTGACAAAACCGTTCGACCCGTGGGTGCTACGGGCCAAGGTCAGCGTCTTCCTGGACCTGCACCGCAAGAACCAGCAGCTGGAGCGGCTGCTGGCCCGGGAGCAGGCCGACTTCGGACAGCTGAGCAGGTGGCTGGCGACCCTGGAGGAGCAGCTGGCCGGGGACGACCCCCCGGACCTGACGGCACTGCGCACACAGGTGAGGGAACTACGGCACCTGATAACCAGGGGACGCGTGTCCTGACCTGAAGGAGCGCGGGGCTGTGTCGATCATGCGACTCCGCCGCGTGGGCGCGACCAGCCACAACGAATGCGGCCGCGAGCAGTCCCCCGCCGGCCCCTACCCCTCGCGCGTCCCCGAGTACATCTCGTCGATCAGATGCTTGTACTCCCGCTCCACCACCGGCCGCTTCAGCTTCAGACTCGGCGTGATCTCACCGTGCTCCACATCGAGATCCCGCGGCAGCAGCCGGAACTTCTTGATGGTCTGCCACCGCTGAAGCCCCTCGTTGAGCTCCTTGACGTACCCCTCGACGAGGGCGACCGTCGCCGGCGCGGCGACGACCTCGGCGTACGACTTCCCGTCCAGCCCGTTCTCCTTCGCCCAGTCCAGGATCGCCGGCTCGTCCAGCGCGATGAGCGCCGTGCAGAAGTTCCGGTCGGCCCCGTGCACGAGGATGTTGGAGACGTACGGGCACACCGCCTTGAACTGGCCCTCGACCTCCGCGGGCGCGATGTACTTGCCGCCGGACGTCTTGATGAGGTCCTTCTTGCGGTCGGTGATCCGCAGATAGCCGTCGGCCGACAGCTCGCCGATGTCGCCGGTGTGGAACCAGCCGTCGGACTCCAGCACCTCGGCGGTCTTGTCGGGCAGCCCGTGGTAGCCCTCCATGATGCCGGGGCCGCGCAGCAGGATCTCCCCGTCGTCCGCGATGCGCACCTCCGTGCCGGGCAGCGGCTTGCCGACCGTGCCGGTGCGGTAGGCCTCACCGGGGTTGACGAAGGAGGCCGCGGAGGACTCCGTGAGCCCGTAGCCCTCGAGGATGTGGATGCCGGCGCCGGAGAAGAAGTAGCCGATCTCGGGCGCGAGCGCGGCCGACCCGGAGACGCAGGCACGCAGGTTGCCACCGAACGCCTCGCGGATCTTGGCGTAGACGAGCGCGTCGGCGACCTTGTGCTTGGCCGACAGCCCGAAGGGGGCGCCGGCGGCGCCGGTGCGGCGGAAGTTGTCCTGGCTGACCTTGGCGTACTCGCGGGCGACGTCGGCGGCCCACTGGAAGATCTTGTACTTGGCGCCGCCGCCGGCCCGGGCCTTGGCCGCGACCCCGTTGTAGACCTTCTCGAAGATGCGCGGCACGGCTGCCATGTACGTCGGCTGGACGACCGGCAGATTCTCGATGATCTTGTCGACGCGCCCGTCGACGGCGGTGACGTGCCCGACCTCGATCTGACCGGAGGTGAGCACCTTGCCGAAGACGTGCGCGAGCGGCAGCCACAGGTACTGCACGTCCTCGCCGCTGATCAGCCCGGTCGCGGCGATCGCCTTCGCCATGTAGGACCAGTTGTCGTGCGGCAGGCGCACACCCTTGGGGCGGCCGGTGGTGCCGGAGGTGTAGATGAGGGTGGCGAGCTGGTCCTTGGTGATCGCCGCGACCCGCTTCTTGATCAGGTCGGGGTGCTTCTCCAGGTACGCGGCACCGCGCTGCTCCAGCTCGGCGAGGGTGAGGACCCAGTCACCGGTCTCGACGCCGGCCGGGTCGATCACCACGACGTGGGTGAGCTCGGGCAGCTCGTCGCGCTTCTCCCGCGCCTTGGCGAGCTGGGCCGCGTCCTCGGCGATCAGCACCCGGCTCCCGGAGTCGGAGAGGATGAACGCCGACTCCTCGGCGTTGGTCTGCGGGTAGATCGTGGTCGTGGCGGCGCCGGCGCACAGGATGCCCAGGTCGGCGAGGATCCACTCGACGCGGGTCGAGGAAGCCAGGGCCACCCGCTGCTCGGGCTGCACACCCAGCTCGATCAGGCCCGCGGCGATCGCGTAGACCCGCTCGGCGGTCTGCGCCCAGCTGAGTGACTTCCACTCGTCCGGGCCCTCGCCCGAGGCCGGTGTCACCGGGTAGCGGTAGGCCTCGGCGTCCGGCGTGGCCGCCACGCGGTCCAGGAAGAGGCCCGCTACGGACGGCGGACGGTTCTCGATCAGTGTCTGTGTGTCGCTCACGACATCCTCCGGGGCCCGCGGCAGTGCGGCGGCTGGCTCAGTGCGGCTGGGGTTCACTCACGGGTCGTTGTTCGGGCTGCTGCTCGGACTGTTGTTTAACTCGCGAGTAACTATCGAGCAGAGATCAGAGTAAGACGCGACCGGCGACTACGTAAGGGCCCACGGCCTGTCACTTCATACAGAGAGCGACCACACGCATGCACAGGGGCCCGCCGCACTTTCGTACGACGAGCCCCTATTGCGCCCGTTTTGGCGATGTACCCGCGGGTAACCCGTGGTTACTTCTTGCCCTTGCCCGATCCCGCGCTGTCATCGCTGGACAGAACGGCGATGAAGGCCTCCTGCGGAACTTCCACGGAACCCACCATCTTCATCCGCTTCTTGCCCTCCTTCTGCTTCTCCAGCAGCTTCCGCTTACGGGAGATGTCACCGCCGTAGCACTTGGCGAGAACGTCCTTGCGGATGGCGCGGATGGTCTCGCGGGCGATGACGCGGGAGCCGATGGCGGCCTGGATGGGCACCTCGAAGGCCTGCCGCGGGATGAGCTCGCGCAGCTTGGCGACGAGCCGCACACCGTACGCGTACGCCGCGTCCTTGTGCGTGATCGCCGAGAAGGCGTCCACCTTGTCGCCGTGCAGCAGGATGTCGACCTTGACCAGGCTGGAGGTCTGCTCGCCGGTGGGCTCGTAGTCGAGCGAGGCGTAGCCGCGGGTCTTTGACTTCAGCTGGTCGAAGAAGTCGAAGACGATCTCGGCGAGCGGAAGGGTGTAGCGGATCTCGACCCGGTCCTCGGAGAGGTAGTCCATGCCGAGGAGGGTGCCGCGCCGGGTCTGGCACAGCTCCATGATCGAGCCGATGAACTCGGAGGGCGCGAGGATCGTGGCGCGCACGACCGGCTCGTACACCTCGCTGATCTTCCCCTCGGGGAACTCGCTCGGGTTGGTGACCGTGTGCTCGGACCCGTCCTCCATGAGGACGCGGTAGACCACGTTCGGCGCGGTGGCGATGAGGTCGAGCCCGAACTCGCGCTCCAGCCGCTCCCGGATCACATCGAGGTGCAGCAGCCCCAGGAAGCCGACGCGGAAGCCGAAACCGAGGGCCGCGGAGGTCTCCGGCTCGTAGACCAGCGCGGCATCGTTGAGCTGCAGCTTGTCGAGGGCGTCGCGGAGCTCGGGGTAGTCGGAGCCGTCCAGCGGATAGAGCCCGGAGAACACCATCGGCTTCGGGTCCTTGTACCCGCCGAGCGCCTCGGTCGCCCCCTTGTTCAGGGTGGTGATGGTGTCACCGACCTTGGACTGGCGGACGTCCTTCACACCGGTGATGAGATAGCCC
Source organism: Streptomyces sp. NPDC001315 (assembly GCF_042896175.1). Lineage (NCBI taxonomy): Bacteria > Bacillati > Actinomycetota > Actinomycetes > Kitasatosporales > Streptomycetaceae > Streptomyces > Streptomyces sp. NPDC001315. The sequence goes on from NZ_JBIAWZ010000001.1 coordinate 235,841, forward strand.
ACCTCACCGACGCCGAGACCGTCGGCGGGGAGCATCTCGGGCGAGTTGGTGCCGATCTCCAGCAGCTCGTGCGTCGCGCCGGTGGACATCATCCGGATCCGCTCACGCTTGTTGAGCTGCCCGTCGATGACACGCACGTACGTCACGACGCCCCGGTAGGAGTCGTACACCGAGTCGAAGATCATCGCTCGGGCGGGCGCGTCGGCGATCCCGACGGGCGCCGGCACCGTCTCGACGACCTTGTTCAGCAGCGCGTCCACACCGACACCGGTCTTCGCGGACACCCGCAGCACGTCGTCGGGGTCGCACCCGACGAGGTTGGCGAGTTCCTCCGCGAACTTCTCGGGCTGCGCGGCCGGCAGGTCGATCTTGTTCAGTACGGGGACGATGGCGAGGTCGTTCTCCATCGCCAGGTACAGGTTGGCGAGGGTCTGCGCCTCGATGCCCTGGGCGGCGTCGACGAGGAGGATGGTCCCCTCACAGGCGGCCAGCGACCGCGAGACCTCGTACGTGAAGTCGACGTGCCCCGGAGTGTCGATCATGTTGAGGATGTGCGTCGTGCCCTGGTCGGGGCCCGTGGTCGGGGCCCAGGGCAGACGCACCGCCTGGGACTTGATCGTGATGCCGCGCTCGCGCTCGATGTCCATGCGGTCGAGGTACTGGGCGCGCATCTGCCGCTGCTCGACCACACCGGTCAGCTGGAGCATCCGGTCGGCGAGCGTGGACTTGCCGTGGTCGATGTGCGCGATGATGCAGAAATTGCGGATCTGAGCCGGGTCGGTACGGCTCGGCTCGGGCACATGGCTAGGGATCGCGGGCACGCAGGGTCCTGATTCTTGAGGCGTCCGCATCGTCTGCGGTCTCGGGTCGGATCGATACGTAGCCTCCATGGTCCCACGGGCGGCGACCTGCCACCGGTTTGGGCCACTCGGAGAGCCACTGGTACTGTGGGTGGCTGTGTCTCTTGCCCTCTCAGCACGAGGCGCGACCCAAGAAAATCACCGGTACGGGACCCATGCGGCCCCGTGCCAGAACCTGTAAAGGCTCATTCGTGGCGAACATCAAGTCCCAGATCAAGCGGATCAAGACCAACGAGAAGGCTCGGCTGCGCAACAAGGCCGTCAAGTCCTCCCTGAAGACCGCGATCCGCAAGGCCCGTGAGGCTGCTGCCGCGGGTGACGTCGAGAAGGCCACCGAGTACCAGCGCGCTGCCGCGCGTCAGCTCGACAAGGCCGTCTCCAAGGGCGTCATCCACAAGAACCAGGCCGCCAACAAGAAGTCGGCGCTGGCTTCCAAGGTCACCGCTCTCAAGGGCTGAACCTCTTCTTTGATCTGACCGCCGGAAGGACCCAGAGCGGGCCCTCTCTCATCCGCTCCCGTCCGGCACCCATGGATCTGCGCGCGGCCTGCGTTCGCCACGCGGGCGCGGATCCCCCAGCGTGAACCGAAGGCCCCGGAGCCTCGCCCTTCCCCAGGGCGGGCACCGGGGCTTTTGGCGTGGACCGGGGCGGGACCCTCGACGCGGTGCGAGGGGAGGACCGTCGGCGTGGACCGGGGGCAGGGCTTTTGGCGTGGACCGGGGCGGGACCCCCGGCGGGGACCGAGGGCAGGACCGTCGGCGTGGACCGGGGGCAGGGCCTTTGGCGTGGACCGGGGGCAGGGCCTTTGGCGTGGACCGGGGCGGGACCCCCGGCGGGGACCGAGGGCAGGACCCTCGGCGTGGACCGGGGGCAGGGCCTTTGGCGTGGACCGAGGGCAGGACCCTCGGCGTGGGCTGGAGGCGGGACCTTTACGCCCGCCCCCTGGACCGCGCCGCCCGCGCGATCACCACGACGGCCTTCTCCAGGGCGTACTCGGGATCGTCCCCGCCGCCCTTGACCCCGGCGTCGGCCTCGGCCACCGCCCGCAGGGCGACCGCGACCCCGTCCGGCGTCCACCCCCGCATCTGCTGTCGCACCCGATCGATCTTCCACGGCGGCATCCCCAGCTCCCGCGCCAGATCGGCCGGTCGCCCACCGCGGGCCGAGGACAGCTTCCCGATCGCCCGCACCCCCTGCGCCAACGCGCTCGTGATCAGCACCGGTGCCACCCCGGTCGCGAGCGACCATCGGAGCGCCTCCAGCGCCTCCGCCGCCCGACCCTCCACGGCCCGATCGGCGACCGTGAAACTCGACGCCTCGGCCCGCCCGGTGTAGTACCGCCCGACGACGGCCTCGTCGATCGTCCCCTCGACATCGGCGACCAACTGCGCGACCGCCGACGCCAGCTCCCGCAGGTCGCTCCCGATGGCCTCGACGAGCGTCTGGCACGCCTCGGGCGTGGCCGACCGGCCGAGCGCGCGGAACTCGCCCCGCACGAACGCCAGCCGGTCCGCCGGCTTCGTCATCTTGGGGCAGGCAACCTCCCGCGCCCCCACCTTGCGCGCGGCGTCCAGCAGCCCCTTGCCCTTGGCCCCGCCCGCGTGCAGCAGAACGAGCGTGATCTCCTCGGCGGGCGCCCCGAGATACGCCTTCACGTCCTTGACCGTGTCGGCGGACAGATCCTGCGCATTGCGTACGACCACGACCTTGCGCTCCGCGAAGAGCGACGGACTCGTCAGCTCGGCGAGCGTGCCGGGCTGCAACTGGTCCGGGGTCAGGTCACGTACGTCCGTGTCGGCGTCGGCGGCCCTGGCGGCGGCCACCACCTCCTGCACGGCACGGTCGAGCAGAAGGTCCTCCTGGCCCACGGCAAGCGTCACCGGGGCGAGAGGGTCGTCATTCGCAGTCTTCCTGGCCATCGGGACAAGCATGGCACGGGCCACTGACAACGGGCGGCGAGGCAGTCGCCACGTGCCCCTCAGTCCGTGGGCAGTCGTGCCGCTCGGGGCGGCGGCCGGCCCCGGCCGACCGCGGCAAGGGCGGCTCGCAGGCAAGGGCCGCCCCTGTTCGCGCCGCGCCCTGGCCCCGCAGGACTACGGCTCCTCCCGCCACCCGTCCCACTCCCCGACAAACGCATCCAGCTCCCCAGGATCCAGCCGCCCCTTCTCATCCCGCAGGACGAGAAGCCACTGCGCATCCTCGGCGTCGTCCTCGCCGGCCAGCGCATCCCGCACCAGCTGCGGCTCCTCATCGAGCCCGAACCGCTCCCCGAGCGCCTCCGCCGCCTCCTCGGCGGCATCGCGGTCGGGCAGCACCAGCACATGTCTCACATCACTCACGGAGCCATTCTCCGGCACCGCGAGGCCCGACCAGTTTGTCCACCAACGACCTCTCCTCCAGCACCATCTCCGCACCGAGATCGATCGACAGGTTCTCGAACCGCACGGTCCGCAGATGGCGCAGGTGCAACCGCCGCAGGACATCAACCGTGGGACGCACGGGGCGCTCGACTCCCAGGCGGCGGAGACAGGTATCGACCTGTGCGGAATGCATGGCGCCTCAGTCTTCCGCCACCCGCAACTCCCCACCCTCACCGGCGACCGCCAACGCCCCGTCCACGTCCGTCCGCAACACCATCGCGCCCCCCGCTCGCAGGGCCGCGACCGTGCTGGGAGCGGGATGGCCATACATGTTGTCCGCACCGACCGAGATCAGCGCCAGCCGGGGCGACACCGCCCGTATGAGGTCCGGGTCCTGATAGGCCGAGCCGTGATGAGCCACCTTGAGCACGTCGACCCGGTCCAGAGACCCGGCTGCCGACGATCGCATCAACGCCTGCTGGGCCGGGGGTTCGAGATCGCCGAGCAACAGCAGTCGCAGCCCGGCCGACCGCACGAGCAGCGTGACACTGGCGTCGTTCGGACCGTCCGGGTCCGGTGCCGGTCGCGGCGCCGGCCACAGCACCTCCCAGGAGAGGTCACCGATGCGCCGCTGTTCCCCGGCGGCGGCCTCGGTGAGCGGGACACCGCGGGCCGCGGCCTCCTTCCTCACGAACTCGGCCTGGTCGGCGGGCTCTTCGAATCCCGTCGTCTCGATCGCTCCCACCGAACGTCCGCGCAGCACGCCCGGCAGTCCCGCCACATGGTCGGCGTGGAAGTGCGTCAGCACGACCAGGGGGATCCTGGTGATGCCGAGTTCGCGCAGACACCGGTCGACCAGCGTCGCATCGGGTCCGGCGTCCACGACCACACCGGCGCCCGCCCCCGCCGCCAGCACCGTCGCGTCCCCCTGCCCCACATCGCACATGGCGAACCGCCAGCCCGGTGGCGGCCACCCCGTGATCACCCTCGTCAGTGGCGGTGGCCGCACCACCACGAGCAGAAGCAGCACCGCGCAGACACCGGACAGCCACGGGCTCCGCAACAGCCGCCGGCCGACCCACACGACCATCGCCGTGACGAGAGCGAGCAACAGCGCGCCCGTCCAACTGCCGGGCCAGTCGACTCCCCCACCGGGCAGCGCCGCCCCGAACCGAGCCACGCCCGCGATCCACCCCACAGGCCAACTCGCGCACCAGGCCAGCACCTTGGCCACCGGCATCGCCACCGGCGCGGTCGCCAGCGCCGCGAAGCCCAGCACCGTGGCCGGCGCGACCGCGAACTCCGCGAGCAGATTGCACGGCACCGCCACCAGGCTCACCCTCGCCGACAGCACGGCGACAACCGGAGCGCACAGCACCTGGGCCGCACCCGCGGCGGCCAGCGCCTCGGCCAGCCGCGGCGGCACCCCGCGGCGCCGTAACGCGACGCTCCAGCGCGGCGCCAGCGTCAGCAACGCGCCCGTCGCCAGGACGGACAGCAGAAAACCGTAACTGCGGGCCAGCCACGGGTCGTACAGCACCAGCAGCAGCACCGCCGTGGCCAACGCCGGGATCAGCGATCTGCGCCGGCCCGTCGCCAGCGCGAGCAACGCGACGGCGCCACAGGCCGCCGCCCGCAGCACACTCGGATCGGGTCTGCACACGACCACGAATGCGAGGGCGAGCGCGCCACCGAGCAGAGCCGTCATGCGGAGCGGGATACCGAGGCGGGGTGCGAGACCGCGCCGCTCGACGTGCTGGGCGAGACCGGGCGGCCCCAGGAGCAGGGCGAGGAGGATCGTCAGATTGCTTCCGGAAACCGCCAGCGTGTGTGCGAGGTCGGTCTCCTTGAATGCCTCGTCCAACTCGGGCGTGATCCGCGAGGTGTCCCCGACGACGAGCCCGGGCAGCAGCGCCCGCGCGTCATCCGGCAACCCGTCGGTGGCTTCCCGCAACCCCGCGCGCAACCGCCCCGCAAACCGCTGCGCCCGCGACGGCCCACCCACCACCTCCGGTGCCGCCCGGTCCCGAACCCGCAGTACGGCCGCGATCCGGTCACCGCCCGCCATCGCCGGAGCCAGCCGCCCGGTCACCCGCAGCCGAGTCGAAGGCAGCAGCCCCAGCCAGGGCGAGCCCGCCGGCCCACCACCGGCAGCCCGCCGTCCGGCAACCTGCCCCGGCCCCGGCCCGTCCGGCCGTGGGCCCGGTGCGCCCACGTCGACGATCACCAACACCGGCGTCCGTGTCGACGCCACCGCCCCGCCCGCTTCCTCGACGCCTCGCACCTCGGCCTCGATCAGCGCGGAGACCGGGGCCGCGTGATCGCCTCTGACACGAGGCCCGGTGAGCCGGGGATCGGAGGTGACTTGGATGTCGGCGGTCACGGTGGCGTACTGCCGCGCCAGCGCCGGCACGGGGCCACGGCGCAGGTCCGCTCCGTGCAGCCCGGCCGAGGCGGCGGCCGCGGCAACGCAGAGCAGCGCGGCGGCGATCGTCGCCCGCGGCCAGGTGCCCCGTCCGCATTCACGGCGGTCGGCTCCTGCCCGTCTGCGTGCCGCCAGGAGCGCGCCGACCGCGGACAGGCAGGCGACCACGATGCCGATCACCTGGCCCGGCGGTGCGTCCAGCGTCAGCGCGGCGGTCGCCCAGGCCGCGAGCGCGGGTGGCACGAGTCGGAGATCCGTCGGTCCTTCCTGTCGTGGATGGGCGGCTCCCAGCCGTTTCCCGGAGTCGGCGTGCACGGCTCGGCGGGGGCGGGAGGCGGAGCGTCGGGAACCGGGGTCGGGGACGGCGCTCATGGCCGTACGAGATTGCGTAGATCGGCGAAGCGGCGGTCGCCGATGCCGTTGACCTCGCGCAACTCGTCCACCGAACGGAAGCCGCCGTGCTGCGCGCGATAGTCGACGATGTGCTGGGCCAGTACGGGCCCCACGCCTGGAAGGGTGTCGAGCTGGTCCACGGTAGCCGTGTTGAGCGAGACCGGAGCCGCGGGTACGCCACCACCGCCCGACCCGCCGGCGGCCGTGCCGCCCGCGCCGGTCCCGGCCGCCGAAACAGGTGCGGGACCACCGACGATCACCTGCTCACCGTCCACAAGGAACCGCGCACGGTTGAGACCGTCGGTGCTGGTTCCGGGGCGCACTCCACCGGCCGCGCGGAGCGCGTCGACGACGCGTGAACCTGCGGGCAGGCGGTGGATCCCGGGTTCACGGACCTTACCGCTGACGTCCACCACGATCTCGGGCCCGGCCGTACCCGCCGCACCCGCCGTGTTCAGCGTGTTCGGCGCACCGCCGGGGGCATCCGGTTCGCCCCGCCCACTCGGCGCCCGTTGCCCGTACGGGGCCGCTGCCCGCACCACCTCGGGCGCCCGTACGGACTGAGTACGGCCGGTCCAGAAGTGCTGCACGGCGAAGCCCGCGGCGACGACGAGCAGTACGGTGAGCGCGACCACGTTCCTGCGCTCCAGAGCGCACCTCGTCTGCAGCCACACCGGCATGCGTTCCCGCAGGGCCGACCCGGCCCGCTCCCGCCAAGCCCCCGGCCCATGAACGGAGTCGGCACCACCCCCGATGGCGACTCCGGCATACAGGGTGCCGTCGACCGTACCGGTGCCGAGGACGTCCGCGCCCCTCGCCTCGGGCCCGGATCCCGCCTCGGCCTCCTCACGCGGCGGCCCTGCCCTCGACTCCCGCCGTTCCCCCGCGTGTTCGGCGAAGAGGACTTCTGCGCGTCGGCGGAACTCCTCCGCCGACGCGTGACGGTGCCGGGAGCGGCTGCGAGCGTGAGGGCGACGGCGGGTGCGGCCGTCCGAAGCCGGGCCGCGGCCGGGGCCGCTGGTTGCGGATCCTGTGCGTGAGCGTGATCGAAGTGCCATGCGACGAGGATCGGGCACGCAGGAACTTCGCGATGATCTTGCTCAAATCCCGGGGACTACCGCCCGGTTGTGGATAACTTCGCCCCTCACACGGGTGAACCACCCGGCGCGGTCGGTCACCGCGACGAAACCACGACTCCCAGCAGTCCAGGCCCCGTATGCGCCCCGATCACCGCTCCGACCTCACTCACATGCAGGTCGGCGAGCCCGGGCACCCGGGTCCGCAAGCGGTCCGCGAGGGCGGAAGCCCGGTCGGGGGCGGCGAGATGGTGGACAGCGATGTCGACGGGAGCGCTGCCGGCCCGGTCGGCCACGAGCTCCTCCAGGCGGGCGATCGCCTTCGACGCCGTGCGTACCTTCTCCAGGGGTTCGATCCGGCCGCCGTCCAATCGCAGCAGCGGCTTCACCGCGAGCGCGGAACCCAGCAGGGCCTGTGCGGCGCCGATCCGGCCGCCGCGGCGCAGATAGTCGAGGGTGTCGACGTAGAAGTAGGCGGAGGTGCCGGCGGCCCGCTTCTCCGCGGCTGTGACGGCCTCATCCGCCGTGCTGCCCGACTCCGCCGCCTCTGCCGCGGCGAGCGCGCAGAACCCGAGCGCCATCGCGATCATGCCGGTGTCCACCACTCGCACCGGCACCGGCGCCTCGCGCGCCGCGACGACCGCCGCGTCGTACGTGCCGGACAACTCGGCGGAGAGATGGAGGGAGACGATGCCGGTGGCACCGGACTCGGCGACCTTGCGGTAGGTTTCCGCGAACTGCTGGGGGCTGGGGCGGGAGGTGGTGACGGGGCGCCGCTTCTGCAGTGCCTGAGCCAGGGAGCGGGTCGAGATCTCGGTGCCCTCTTCGAGTGCCTGGTCGCCGAGGACCACAGTGAGGGGCACCGCGGTGATGCCGTGGCGCTCCATCGTCCGCGGCGGCAGGTAGGCCGTTGAATCGGTGACGATCGCGACATGGCGGGACATGAGCTGGAGGTTACCTGGCGTAGCGTCCGGGCGGCAGCCCGGCCCCGCTCACCTGGGCCGCGTGTGGCCGGATCAGGTGGTGCTCTCGGGGCGGGGCTTCTTCTGCCAGGGGTACGTGGGGCGTCGGCCCGGCTGGGTGATGGCGGGCGGCGTCCGCTCATCTGCCGCGCGCGACCCGGGCCAGGTCTGGCTGCCCGTCGCGGCGTCGGCAGACGGCGCCGCGGGCCACGGGGCCGACGTGGGAGTAGGTGTGGGTTCCGTGGTGGTCCAGTGCCGCAGTGCGCCTGCCTCGACGTCGATCTGCGCGCTGAGCGAATCGAGGTCGTCGTCAGCGAACTGCCGTGCCCGGTCACGGGCCGCCCAGCGCAGGGAGTCCGCCGACTTGGTGATGCGCTCGGTGCGTTCACGCAGTCCGGGCAGTCGCTCGGCGAGCGTGGTTCGGTCCGGCTCGGATTCCATGCGCTTGAGTTCGTGGTCCAGTTCGCGCCCGTACGCACTGAGCCGCTCGAAGAGACCGAGGGACTCCTGGAGTGACTCGTCCTCCGCCACGCCCGCGTGGAGCGCCTCCTGGGTGGCGCGCATCGACGTGCGCAGCTGAAGCCGGAGCTGGGCGATCTCGCCCGCCGGTCCAGGCTGGGCAAAGGACTTGGCTCGCAGTGTGTGGTCCTCGACCGTGCGGCGGGCCTGGGTGATGGTGCGGTCCACTCCCCGCTTGGCGGCGCCGACCACCTTCACCGTCGCGTAGGCGCCGAGTACCACGAAGAGCAGGAAGAGCAGGGCGAAGACTGTGATCACTACTTCCACGACGCTCCTCCTCGGACTGCCGCGGCACACGCCGCGCCGCTCTTCAACGGTAACCGCAACGGGCAGGCCCGGAGTTCCGCAAGAACCCCGAACCTGCCCGTAAGGGACTACCCCGAGCCGGGACGACAGCCCCGGCGCCGACTCCTGCGCGCGCCTACGCCGGAACGATGTTCACCAGCTTCGGCGCCCGCACGATCACCTTGCGGATGCCCGCGCCGTCCAGCGCCGCGACGACCTTCTCGTCGGCCAGCGCCGCCTTCTCCAGCTCCTCCTCGGAGATGGCCGGGGAGACCTCCAGACGTGCCTTGACCTTGCCCTTGATCTGCACGACGCAGGTCACGGTCTCGTCCACGACGTACGCCGGGTCGGCGACCGGGAAGTCCTGGTGGACCACCGAGTCGGTGTGGCCCAGCCTGCGCCACAGCTCCTCGGCGACGTGCGGGGCCAGCGGCGCGATCAGCAGCACCAGCGGCTCGGCGATGGAGCGCGGCACCACGCCGCCCGCCTTGGTCAGGTGGTTGTTCAGCTCGGTGACCTTGGCGATGGCGGTGTTGAAGCGCAGCCCCTCCAGGTCCTGACGCACCCCGTCGATCGCCTTGTGCAGGGCACGCAGCGTCTCCTCGTCGGGCTCGGCGTCACTGACGGTGACCTCGCCCGTCGCCTCGTCGACGATGTTGCGCCACAGCCGCTGCAGCAGCCGGAACTGGCCCACCACCGCGCGCGTGTCCCACGGACGCGACACGTCCAGCGGGCCCATCGCCATCTCGTACAGCCGCAGCGTGTCGGCGCCGTACTCGGCGCAGATCTCGTCCGGAGTGACCGCGTTCTTCAGGGACTTGCCCATCTTGCCCAGCAGCCGGGTGACCTTCTCACCCTGGTAGAAGTACGCGCCGTCGCGCTCCTCCACCTCGGCGGCCGGCACCGCGATACCGCGGCTGTCGCGGTAGACATAGGCCTGGATCATGCCCTGGTTGAACAGCTTGTGGAACGGCTCGGCCGAGGACACGTGCCCCAGGTCGTACAGCACCTTGGACCAGAAGCGCGCGTACAGCAGGTGCAGTACTGCGTGTTCGGCGCCGCCGACGTACAGGTCGACGCCGCCGTGCGGCTGACCCTCCCGCGGACCCATCCAGTACTGCTCGATCGCCGGGTCGACCAGTTTCCGGTCGTTGTGCGGGTCCAGGTAGCGCAGCTCGTACCAGCAGGAACCGGCCCAGTTGGGCATGGTGTTGGTCTCGCGACGGTACTTCTTCGGGCCGTCGCCCAGGTCCAGCGTGACGTTGACCCAGTCCTCGTTGCGCGACAGCGGGGTCTCGGGCTGGGTGTCGGCGTCGTCCGGGTCGAAGGTGCGCGGCGAGTAGTCCTCGACCTCCGGCAGCTCCAGCGGCAGCATCGACTCGGGCAGGGCGTGAGCGACGCCGTCCTCGTCGTAGACGATCGGGAAGGGCTCGCCCCAGTAGCGCTGGCGGCTGAACAGCCAGTCGCGCAGGCGGAAGTTGACGGTGCCCTCGCCGATGCCCTTGCGCGCCAGCCACTCGGTGATACGCGCCTTGGCCTCGACGACGCCCAGGCCGTCCAGGGAGACCTGGTCGCCCGACGAGTTGACGATCTTCGCGTCATACGAGACGAAGGCGTCGTCCCACGTCGAAGGGTCCGTGCCGCGGTCGTCCGACGGCTCCACGACGCAGCGCATCGGCAGTTCGAAGGCGCGCGCGAAGGCGAAGTCGCGGCTGTCGTGCGCCGGGACGGCCATGATCGCGCCCGTGCCGTACCCCATCAGGACGTAGTCGGCGATGAAGACGGGGATCTGCTCGCCGTTGACCGGGTTGGTGGCGAACTCGCCGGTGAAGACACCGGTCTTGTCCTTGGCCTCGGCCTGCCGCTCGACGTCGGACTTCGAGGCGGCCTGCGCTCGGTAGGCGGCCACGGCCTCGGCCGGGGTCGCGTGACCGCCGGTCCACACCTCGTGGGTCCCCTCCGGCCAGGCGGCCGGGGTGAACTTGTCGACCAGCGGGTGCTCGGGCGCCAGCACCATGTAGGTCGCGCCGAACAGCGTGTCCTGGCGCGTCGTGAAGATCGTGATGTGCTCGCCGTCGATGGGGAAGTCGACGCGGGCACCCTCGGAGCGGCCGATCCAGTTGCGCTGCTGCAGCTTGATGGCCTCGGGCCAGTCCAGCGCGTCCAGGTCGTCCAGCAGTCGGTCCGCGTAGGCGGTGATGCGCATGTTCCACTGGCGCAGCTTCGCCTTGAAGACGGGGAAGTTGCCGCGCTCGGATCGGCCGTCGGCGGTGACCTCCTCGTTGGCCAGCACGGTGCCCAGTCCGGGAGACCAGTTGACCGGCGCCTCGGAGGCGTACGCCAGGCGGAACTCACTCAGGACGTCGGCACGCTCGGCGGCGGTCAGCTCGTTCCACGCGCGCGTGTGGCCCGGTACGGCACGCTCACCTGACTCGAACTGGGCGATCAGCTCGGAGATCGGGCGGGCCTTGTTCGCCTCGTCGTCGTACCAGGAGTTGAAGATCTGCAGGAAGATCCACTGGGTCCACTTGTAGTAGTCCGGGTCGATCGTGGCGAACGACCGGCGCCTGTCGTGACCCAGGCCCAGCCGGCGCAGCTGGTCCTTCATGTTCGCGATGTTGGCCTCGGTCGACACGCGCGGGTGCGTGCCGGTCTGCACGGCGTACTGCTCGGCGGGCAGGCCGAAGGCGTCGAAGCCCAGGGTGTGCAGGACGTTGTGGCCGGTCATCCGCTGGAACCGGGCGGAGACATCGGTGGCGATGTAGCCCAGGGGGTGGCCGACGTGCAGCCCCGCACCGGACGGGTACGGGAACATGTCCATGATGAATTTCTTGGGCTTGGCGACCAGCTCGGGGTCGCCGGCCAGGTCGCCCTCCGGGTTCGGCGCCGCGTAGGTGCCGTCGGCGTCCCAGAAGTCCTGCCAGCGTGCCTCGATCTCGGCGGCCATGGCCGCCGTGTAGCGGTGCGGCGCGGCCTCCGCCGGCACAGCGGCGGCAGCAGCGGGGTTCGTCTCGCTCATGATCCTCAAAGCTCCATCGATCGTCTCTGCCTGCGGAAATGAAAAAGCCCCTCGCACAGGAGGGGACGCCGCGCCGATGCCGACCACGGTCTCACCAGTGGTCGGGACTGATCAGCGCGGCTCGCTAAGCAGAAGGCGTACAGCACGCATGGCGCTAGGGTACCGCAGCCCCTGAGCAAGCCGCGACGCGCTTCCGTATGTGTCTGGACAGCAGGACGCCCGGCGAAAGCTGAACCAAGGTCAAAGATTACTTCGCGTAACAGCCACTAAAGGACATCGCAACGGACGCATTGTCCTTTGATAACAACGCAATAACTCAAACCTCGTACCCATCGGTATGGAGCCACTTAGAGTTCGGCAGCGGGACCGCTTTCCCGAAACTGCTCGGAGTTGCCCCCATGAACCCTCGTCGTAGTAACAGCTCGCTTCCCAAACCGGGCCGGTCGGCCTATGGGATCGCGTCGGCTGTCGTCCTGCTCCTCATACCCGTGATCGTGCTGGTCGGAGGCGACCAGTTCCGCGAGTTCCTGAACTTCGGCGCGGGCGTCCTGTCCCTCGTCTCGCTCAGCTGCTCGGTGATCTGGGGGCTGGTCGCCCAGGACCGGATCTTCCTCAACACGCGCCAGCGGATCATCGGGCAGGCGGTGCACCGGACGACGGCGGTCGCCTCGATCGCGTTCCTGCTGCTGCACATCACCACGAAGATCGCACTCGACCACACACAGCTGATCGCCGCCGTCATCCCGTTCTCGCTCGGCGTCACCGGAAGCGCCGGCCTGATCGGCCTCGGCTCCCTGGCAGGCCTGCTCATGATCTTCGTGGGCGTCACCGGCGCCCTGCGCAGCAACTTCGCCTCCCCGGCCCCTGTCGCGGCCCGCTGGCGTGCCATGCACATGCTGGCCTACCCGGCCTGGTGCGCCGCACTCGTCCACGGCCTGTACGCGGGCCGTCAGGCCAAGCCGATCTTCGTGATCATGTACAGCCTGTGCCTGCTCGGGGTCATCGCGGCGCTCGCTCTACGCGCGGCACCCCGCCCGGTCAAGCGCAAGGTCGCCGACCGGATCGCCGCAGTCCTGGGCACCGAGGACCGGTCGGCACGCGACGACCTGGAGGAGAGCCGGAGTCGCGTGGCGGAGACGGCGTCGGCACTGCCCGGCTACGAGGGCCGTTCGGGCCGGCCGTCGCCGGCCGACACGATGACCTCCACCCGCATGACACCCCCGTCATCACCGCTGTACGACACGCCCGCCACCCCCGAGCCCGCGAACGGCTTCGCGGCCGCCTACCGCGCCGTCTCCACGCCCGCCCGCGGACAGCAGCCCTTCGCTGCCGACCAGACCGCGCGCATGGACCTGCCCTTCGACATGCAGGCCACGGAGGCCATCCCGCGCATGGACGGCAGCGACAGCACCTCGGGCAACTGGCCGATCCCGTCTCCGCCTCCGGTCGGCGAGGCACCCCCGTCGGCCTACGACCCGCTCCAGGACACGGGATTCAACATCCCGGTCTATGGCAATTCGGGCGCCGGCGGTTACGGCGGAAGTGACGTGTACGACACCGGTGAGACGAACCCCCGGTACAACACGTACAACCCGAATGACACGTACAACAGCGGTCCCGCCAATGAACCATCGCCCGGCGCGTCGTTCGACGCACCGGGTTCGGGCGAACCTTGGAACACGCCTTCCGGAGGCTATAGGTGAACGAGGCCCTGCCCGACGTCCCAGAAGTCCGCGTGGTCGGTCTTCCCCAGCTCACGTCGGGCTTCGACCTTGTCGAAAGACTCGATCTGCCCATGCACCTGAAGGTGCACGGGCCGCTTGAACCCATGGGCGGAGAGAAGCTGGCGCAGCTCTCCGAACGCATCAACCTGAAGGGCCGCGGCGGCGCGGGCTTCCCCTTCCACAAAAAGCTTCGCTCGGTCGCCGACGCGGCGATCAAGCGCGGTGTACGGCCGGTCGTCGTCGTCAACGGAAGCGAGGACGAACCGGCCTGCCGCAAGGACACGGTGCTCATCAACCGTGCCCCCCACCTCATCCTGGACGGCGCCCTGCTGTGCGCCGAGGCCCTGGGCGCCCGCACGCTCGTGGTGGGGGTCACCCGTGAGTCCACACAGCGCTCCATGGAAGCCGCGCTGGCCGAACGCGGCCTCAGCAACGGCCGTCGCTCGGCGTTGCGCGCGAGCGTGCAGCGCAATCCCGTACGCATGGTCACCGGCGCCGCCGCGTCGCTGATCCGTTCCATCGACGGCGGCCCGGCGATCCCGCCCGGCCGCAAGGTCAGCGCGTCGCAGAACGGCGTCGGCGGCGCGCCGACCCTGCTGTCGAACGCCGAGACGTTCGCCCAGCTGGCGATCGCCGCCCGCATCGGCCCGGAGCGCTACGGCAACACCGGCCTGTACGACGAGCCCGGCACCGTCATGCTGACGGTCTCGGGTGCCGTGGCCCGCCCGATGGTGATCGAGGTCCCCACGGGCGTACCGCTGCGCTACGTGCTCCAGCTGGCGGGCGCCCCTCCCGTCCCCCAGGGCGTGCTGACCGGCGGCTACCACGGCAAGTGGATCGACGCGGCGACGGTCAACGAGGCGATCGTCTCCCGCAACTCCCTGGACGCGGTGGGCGGTGCGCTCGGCGCGGGCGCGATCCTGCCGATCACTCAGGAGACCTGCCCACTGGGCGAGTCGCTGCGGGTGGCCCAGTGGCTGGCCGAGGAGAGCGCGGGACAGTGCGGTCCCTGCTACCTCGGTCTGCCGGCCGCGGCGCGCGGCATGGAGGACATCCTCAACGGCGGCGGCCCCGCCGCCCTGGAGGCACTCAAGCAGGTCGCCAAGAACGTGAAGCGGCGCGGCGCGTGCTCGCACCCGGACGGCTCCGCGATGTTCCTGGAGTCGACCATCAAGGCGTTCACCGACGACCTGGCCGCGCACGTCCTCGGCAACGGCTGCGGGCGGCCCGTGGAGGGCGTTCTGCCGCTCTTCGAGGGCGGCAGGGCCCCGATGGGCATCCCGGGCGGCGGCGAACCCGAGGACAGCAACGAGAGCCGCCAGAAGATCTACGTCGACTGGACACTGTGCCGGGGCCACGGCCTGTGCGCGGACATCCTCCCGGAGGTCTTCCAGCTCGGCGCCGACGGCTTCCCGACGGTCGCGCAGGCGAAGGTGCCGCGCTACGCGGAGGCCAAGGCACTGCGCGCGGTACGCCGCTGCCCGGCCCTCGCCCTGCGCCTCGAGGAGGACACCCGGTCGCAGGCGCCGTCCCGCAACCTGCCGGTCCTGTCCCAGGGGCGCGGCCGTCGCGCCCTCGGCCGCTGACCGCACGCGACGGCGGCCCGCCCCGCCCGGGGTGGCCCGCCGTCGCGTCGCCGTAGCCCACGGCGTCGATGGCCATCACCCCTGACACACGTCGAAGGCGGACCACTCGATCGAGTGATCCGCCTTCGACTTCTGTGGAGCTAAGGAGAATTGAACTCCTGACCTCCTGCATGCCATGCAGGCGCTCTACCAACTGAGCTATAGCCCCTTGCGGCCACGCGGCGGAGCCGCATGTTCACCGTGTCGCCCGGTTTCCCCGGCGGCGACGCCAACATTACACGGTCACCGGGGTGCACCACCAAATCGTTTCCGTTCTGTGTGGATTCGGGCGGGATAGTGTCGATCGTTGTGACCGCGCTCACGCTCTCCACAGGCAACCACCGCGCGCCGATGGCCCTGGGGGCCTGCCTGTTCTCCTTCGCCGCGTTCTGGATCGCCCAGCGGGCCGCCCACGTCTCGATGATCGACCTGATGGTCTACCGGGCCGAGGGCGCGACCGTGCGCGCGGGAGGCGACCTGTACGCGTTGCGTACGACGGGAGCGCACCTGCCCACCACCTACCCGCCGTTCGCGGCCCTGCTGTTCACCCCGCTGACGCTGCTGGACACGGCGAGCATGCGCACCCTGGCGACTGCCGGGAACCTCGCTCTCCTGGTGGTGTTCGTCAGGCTCTCGCTGCGACTCGTGGGCCACACGCGCGTGGAGACCGTCTGGTGGGCCGCCGCGGCGGCCGTGTGGTGCGAGCCGGTGTGGACGACGCTGCGCTACGGGCAGGTCAATCTGCTGCTCGCCGTCCTGGTGCTGTGGGACCTGTCACGGCGTCCAGCGGACCGCTGGGCCGGCCTCGGCATCGGGCTCGCCGCGGCCGTGAAGCTGACGCCCGCCCTGTTCGCGGTGTTCCTGCTCGCCGCCGGTGTCACGCACCGCGTCAGGCACGGCCGCGCGGGCCACCGGCTGCGGCACGCGCGCAGGGCGGCGGCCGCCTTCGCAGGCGCCACCACGCTCGCGGCGGCGGTCCTGCCGTACGACTCCTGGCGGTTCTGGACGCGCATGGTGTTCCGGACCGGGCGGGTCGGACACGCGG
Source organism: Streptomyces sp. NPDC001315 (assembly GCF_042896175.1). Lineage (NCBI taxonomy): Bacteria > Bacillati > Actinomycetota > Actinomycetes > Kitasatosporales > Streptomycetaceae > Streptomyces > Streptomyces sp. NPDC001315. Next base: position 252,134 of record NZ_JBIAWZ010000001.1, read on the forward strand.
AGGAGACCGCGAACCAGGCTCTGCGCGGCTTTCTGGCCCGTTTCCTGCACACGCCGGATCCCGGGGCGCCGTGGGCAGCCGCGGTCGCCGTGGTGGCCCTGGGAGGGCTCGCCGTGGCGGTCGCCGCGGAGCTGCGCGGGCTACGGGCCTGGGCGGTGGCAGCATGCGCGGTGACGGCGCTGCTCGTCAGCCCGGTGTCGTGGTCGCACCACTGGGTGTGGTGCGTGCCACTGGTGCTGCTCCTGGGCACACGGGGCCACCGGGCGGCCGCCCTGGGGACGCTGCTGGTCTTCTGCTCCTACGCCCTGTGGTGGGTGCCACACGGCCGGGGGCGGCCCGAACTGCACCAGAACGGCGTCGAGTTGACGTTGTCGGCCCTCTACGGAGGCGTCGGCCTGCTCTTCCTCGTACTCGCCGGGACCTCGCTACGAGGCCCCGGCGGGAATCAAGCGGTGACGAACGAATAGAACCGCTTGAGCGTGCAGTGCTCCTCGAGGAGCCGGCCGTAGATCGGCTCACCCTCGAGTTCGCGGTACGTCTCGATGGGGTCGCCCTTTATGATCAGCGCCCGCGCGCACTCCTCGCACCAGTACTGGTAGTCGGGATTGACCGGCTCCATGTCACGCACGATCGGCGTCCCGCTGCCGCACCAGTCGCACTTTCGCCTGTGTGCACCCATCGATCAGCTCCAGCTGTGGCCGCAGGCCGTGCACACATAGGAGATTCCGCCGTTGTCCCCCAGAACCTGGGCCACGTTCAGGGATCCGCAGGAAGGGCAGCTGAGACGGGTGATCGTATCCCGTGTCAGTGCTGCGTCGAAGAGGTCACGGACCTCTTCGAGGATGCTCGCAGGCATCACCACTCCCTCCCGTCGGGCCGCGCCCCCTTCCGGCCGTTTGATTCTGCCACGGCCGGACCAATACGGTCAGCGACGCCTTAGTACCAGTCCGGACACGGCACCCGTCGCGGCCGTCGCGGCGAGCGCGAACATGCATGCCAGAAGCGCTTTCGCAGAGGTATACGCCTCGGGGACCCCAAGTGACTCAAGCCGGTTCAAGAAGAGTGTGCCGAACGCCGCGACCCCGATGAGCTGACCGAGCTGGGTGACGGTGGCGAGCAGACCGCTGGCGTCCGCCGCGTCCTCGGGGCGCACGGTGGCCAGCGCGCGGGTGAGCGTCGGACTGAAGGCGAGCGCGAGCCCGGTTCCCACGCCGGCGTACGCCACGTACAGCCAGGCGCCGCCCTCGTCACCGCCCCGGAGCGCCAGGCCGACGCCCGCCACGGCCGCCGCGGTGAGCGCGAATCCGGCCGGGGTCAGCGCGCGCTGCCCGGAAGCCGGCCAGGAACGCCAGGTCAGGCCGACCAGACCGAAGACGACCGCGGTCGGCGCGAAGGTGAGGCCGGCGTGCAGCGCGCTGTAGCCGAGGCCGCCCTGGACGTGCAGGGTGAGCACGAACAGGAAACCGCCGTTGACGGCCATGACGGCCATGATCCGGAAGACGGCGAGGCCCATGCCGGGGTGGCGCAGCACACGCGGGGCGATCAGCGGGTCGCCTCCGCGCCGGGCCAGCCGGGACTCGAACCCGCAGAACAGTACGAAGAGGACGACGGCCGCGGCCAGCGACAGCCAGGACCACAGCGGCCAGTCCTCCTCCTGCCCGAGCACCAGCGGCACCGTCAGCAGCGAGACGGCAGTGCCCAGCAGCACCAGACCGATCAGGTCGAAGCCACGTGTCTTCTCCCCCGCGCCGTCCCGGGGCAGCACGCGCCGGCCGACGGCCAGGAGTACGGCGCCCACCGGCACGTTCACGAGGAACACCGGCCGCCAGCCGGTGCCGAACAGGTCGGCGCTGACCAGGACGCCGCCGAGCACCTGCCCGGCCGCGGCGCCGACAGCGATGACCGCCGAGTACACGCCGAGCGCCCGCATCCGGGACTCCCCGGTGAAGGTGCGCTGGATCAGACTGAGCACCTGCGGGATCATCACCGCCGAACCGGCGCCCTGCACCAGCCGGAAGACGATCAGCTCGGTGGCCCCCTGCGCCAGACCGCAGGCCAGCGAGGCGGCTGTGAAGAGCGCGAGCCCGACGAGGTGGACCCGGCCGTGACCGAGCCGGTCGCCGAGGCGGGCGCCGGTGATCAGCAGCACGGAGTACGTGATGGTGTATCCGGCGATCACCAGTTGCAGGTCGGCGCCGGAGGCGTGCAGGTCGGAACCGATGGTGGGGGCCGCGACGTTCACGATGAAGACGTCGAGCAGCGCCATGAACTGGGCCGCGAGCACGACCGCGAGCAGCCGTCGGGGCCGATTGTCAGTGCCGGGGGCTTTACTGAATGCAGGACTTGGCACGGGTGCGGGACCCGGCTCCGTCCGGGGTGTTGTCGTCATGCCGTCGAGCCTGACGACGCTTCGGTACGGGTGCCGAGAGCCCGCCGATGCTGGTACTGCCAGCACCCGGCAGGGGAGAAGTCGGGCATCGACCATGGGGGGACGTGACGATGGGGACGACACAGCGGCGGCGGCCGGAGCTGGCCGCCTTTCTGCGCGGCAGGCGGGCCCGGGTGACACCGGCCGACGTGGGCATGCCGCCCGGCCTGCGGCGCCGCACGCCGGGGCTGCGCCGCGAGGAGGTGGCCCAGCTCTCGGGTGTCGGCGTGACTTGGTACACGTGGCTGGAACAGGGCCGGCCGATCAACGCGTCCGCTCAGGTCCTGGACGCCGTGGCCCGCACGCTGCGGCTGGACCCGCCGGAGCGGGAGCATCTGTACCGCCTGGCGGAGGTTCCCTTCGAGCCGGATCCGGAGCGGCTGACCCAGACCGTCGGCCCGGAGGTGCAGGGCATCATCGACGCCCTCGACCCGCTCCCGGCGGTGGTCTACAACTCGCGCTACGACGTCCTCGCCACCAACCCGGCCTACCGCGACCTGTTCGTGGTCCCGGAGACCCTTCGGATCGGCGTGCCGAACGTGCTGTGGACGCTGTTCACGGTGTCCGAGGAGTGCTGTCCGGTGGTGCACCGGGAGCGTGAGCTGCCGGTGATGGTGGCGACGCTGCGGGGCTCGTACGGCAGACACGTCGGCGAGCCGCTCTGGGAGGACTTCATACGCGGGCTGTCGGCGGTCAGTCCGTACTTCGCCGAGGTGTGGGCCGGCGGCGAAGTCGCACCGCCGGGGCCGCGGGTGAAGACGTTCCGGCACGAGGCGGTCGGCGAGCTGAGGATGACCTCGCAGTCGCTGTCGATCGACGGGATGCCGGAGTGCCGCATCGTGGTCTACACCCCTGAGGGCGAGGAGACGCGGGGCAAGGTCGGGCTCCTCAGGGAGCACAGAGAGCGGCTGTGGCCGCCGACTGAGGAGGGGGTCGCCGAGATCATCCGGATGTGGGACACAGAAAATCCCGTCCCCTGAGGGGACGGGATCCTGATCAAACGATCTTTGACAACTCAACAGAGTGTCATTCTGTGGAGCTAAGGAGAATTGAACTCCTGACCTCCTGCATGCCATGCAGGCGCTCTACCAACTGAGCTATAGCCCCTTGCGTTCTTCCCGCTCCGCGGTGCGAACAAGAAGAACTTTAGCCTGCGACCTGCCGGAAAGTGAAATCCGGGGTATCGGGCCGCGGTGCGCACCCGAACCGGCGGTCAGTCGTCGTCGCCGAGCACCGGCTCCGGCAGGGTGCCGGCGTTGTGCTCGAGCAGGCGCCAGCCCCGGGCGCCTTCGCCGAGGACGGACCAGCAGCAGTTGGAGAGGCCGCCGAGGCTCTCCCAGTGCTGGGTCTCCAGGCCGAGGAGGCGTCCGATCGTGGTGCGGATCGTGCCGCCATGGCTGACCACGACGAGGGTGCCGTCGTCGGGGAGCTTCTCGGCGTGATCGAGGACGACGGGGGCGGCGCGGTCGGCGACCTCGCTCTCCAGTTCGCCGCCGCCGCGGCGCACCGGCTCACCGCGCTTCCACGCGGCGTACTCCTCGCCGTGCCGGGCGAGGATCTCCTCGTGCGTCAGCCCTTGCCAGACGCCTGCGTAGGTCTCGCGCAGGCCCTCGTCGTGGGTCACCTGCAGGCCGGTGAGAGCGGAGAGCTCAGCGGCCGTGTCGGCGGCCCGCTGGAGGTCGGAGGCGACGATCGCGTCGGGCCGCAGGGAGGCGAGCAGCCGGGCGGCGCGGCGGGCCTGGGCGACGCCGGTCTCGGTGAGCTCGACGTCCGTGGTGCCCTGGAAGCGGCGCTCGACGTTCCAGGAGGTCTGGCCGTGCCGCCAGAGGATGACGCGGCGGCCCCGGCCGGGCTTCGAGTCGGCCGGGGAGCCGGCCTCGGCACCCGGTGCGGTCATCGCCACTCACCGCCCGGCTCGGCCGCCTCCTCGGCTGCCTGCAGCTTGGCGTGCTCCTCGGCCTTGCCGCGGGTCGCCTGCGCGTCGGCGGGCAGCGCGAGCTCGGGGCAGTCCTTCCACAGCCGCTCCAGGGCGTAGAAGACCCGCTCCTCGCTGTGCTGGACGTGGACGACGATGTCGACGTAGTCGAGCAGGACCCAGCGGGCCTCGCGGTCGCCCTCACGGCGCACCGGCTTGGCGCCGAGCTCCTTCTGGAGCCGCTCCTCGATCTCGTCGACGATGGACTTGACCTGGCGGTCGTTGGGGGCGGAGGCCAGCAGGAAGGCGTCCGTGATCGACAGCACATCGCTGACGTCGTAGGCGATGATGTCGTGCGCGAGCTTGTCGGCGGCCGCCTGGGCGGCGCTGTTGATGAGCTCGATGGAACGGTCAGTGGCGGTCACTACATGGCTTTCCGTCGGCGGTCACTTGTCACCAAGGGTCTCACGGACCGCCGACGGCACCCCACGTGATGACCGGATCACGTGGGGGCACGGCCCCCTCGCCTAGGACGACGAGGGCTTGTAGTTCTGACCCAGGACCACCACGACGGTCGCGTTCGCGGAGATCTTGCCCTTGGTGACGGAGCTGGTGGGCAGGCCCAGGGTCTTGGCGACCTCGGTGGCGTTCTCCTTGTCGGCGGCGTCGGCGTAGGTGACCTTCGAGGTGGCCTGGGTGGTGGAGTCGGTGCCGCCGTCCAGGAAGGTGAAGCCGCCGTTGAGGAGCGCGACGCGGGCCTTCTCGGCGTTGTCCTTCGTGCCGCTGGCGTTCTGGACGGAGACGCGGACCGCGGAGCCCTGGTCGGGGCTCTTCGCGGTGCCGCCGAGCACGTCCTTGACCACGCTGTCGCTCGCCTGCGCGCTCAGCGTGCCGTCGGACTGGACGGGCAGCAGCGCCGTCTTGTAGTCGCCGCCCTTGGCGAGGTCGGCGAGCTTGGCGAGGAAGGCGCCGAGGTCGCTGTCGGTCAGCGGCGGGTCGAGGATCTGCGCCAGCGTCTGCACGGTGACCGTCGCGGCCTGCGCGTCGGAGGACACCTTGCGCAGCACGCCCTGCATGACCTGGCCGAACCGCTCCAGCTGGGCGTTCTGGGCCTCGCCGGAGGCGCGGTAGGTGGCGTAGGCGACGGCCATCTTGCCGCTGAGGGTCTGGTCGTCGCCCTTGTGGACGAGCGGGGCGGCGTTCTTCTTCTCGGCGTCGGGGTCGGGGACGTCGGTGTTGGTGTCGACCTCGATGTTGCCGACGAGATCGACGAGGTTCTGCAGGTAGGGGGTGTCCAGGCGCCAGGTGCCCTCGATGTCGGTGCCGAGGACCGTGTCCAGCGCGTCGCGCGTCCCGGAGGAGCCGTCGTCGTCGACCGACTTGGCGAGCGTCGTGGAGGAGCCGTCGTCGTCGGTCACCGCGAGGGAGTTGGGCAGCAGGACCGTGCTGCCCTGCTTGGTGGTGGTGTTGTCGACGAGCAGCGCCGTGGAGGTGCCGCCCTTCTTGGTGTTGTGCAGGTGGACGACGATCACGTCGCGGTTCTGGGCGCCCGCGGCCGTCGTGGCGCTGGACTTGGTGTCCGACTTCGGCAGGCCGGGCAGCTTTCCGGCGTACCAGAGATAGCCGACTCCGCCGACCGCGACCAGGGCCAGGACCACCACCAGGGCCACGACGCGGCTGCGGGCTCGGCGGCGGGCCTCCTCGCGGCGCTCGGTGCGGTTCTCGGTGAACGCCAGCCAGTCGATGACGTCTTCGGAGTCGCCGTCGGGCTCCTCGACGAAGGCGAACTGCTCCGTGTGGTACTCCCGTTGCGACCGGCCCGAGGCGTCCGGCGCCTCTGCCGCCGGCGCCGCGGGGTCGTCCGCCGGGCCGGGCTGCTGCGGGATGTGGGCGGTCTGCTCGGCGACACGAGGCTGCTGGCCGCTGGTGGCGGTCTGCCCGTAGGGGTCGTACGGGGCCGCGGTGCCGGCGCCGCCGTGCGTGCCCGCGCCCGGGTGCGTCCCGGTGCCGTAGGGGTCGTAAGGGGGGACCGGAGCCTGCCGGCCGGTGTCGTAGGGGTCGTACGTGGGCACGGGCTGCTGACGGCCCGTGGCGTACGGGTCGTATCCATAGCCTTGTTGCGCGTACGGGTCGTACGTCTGCCGCGGTGCCTGTGGCGCCTGTTGCGCCTGGACCTGCTGGTACACCGGCCGGCCGTACTCGTCGTAGCCGACGAGCTCGTACTGGCCGCCACCGTACTCCGCGTCGTATCGGTCGTTCACCGGTGCCCCTCTCGGCTCACTCGCCGCGGTACAGCTCGCGCTTGTCGATGTAGCGCACGACTCCGTCCGGCACCAGATACCAGACGGGGTCGCCCTTGGCGACTCTCGCACGGCAGTCTGTGGAGGAGATGGCGAGCGCGGGGACCTCTACGAGGGAGACGCCGCCCTCGGGGAGGCCGGGGTCAGTCAGCTGGTGCCCCGGTCGGGTGACCCCGACGAAGTGCGCCAGGGAGAAAAGTTCCTCGGTGTCCCGCCAGGTCAGCAGCTGGGCGAGGGCGTCGGCACCGGTGATGAAGAACAGATCGGTGTCGGGGTTGAGCGCGCGCAGGTCGCGCAGGGTGTCGACGGTGTAGGTCGGGCCGCCGCGGTCGATGTCGAGGCGGCTCACCGAGAACTGCGGGTTCTCGGCGGTCGCAATGACCGTCATCAGATAGCGGTCCTCGGCCGGGGAGACCTTGCGGTGGGTCTTCTGCCACGGCTGGCCGGTCGGAACGAACACCACCTCGTCGAGGTGGAACTGCGCGGCGACCTCGCTGGCCGCCACGAGGTGCCCGTGGTGGATCGGGTCGAAGGTGCCGCCCATGACGCCGAGGCGGCGCTTGCCCGGGCTCGACGGCCCGCTGCCCGGGCCGCCGGCCCGCATGTGCGCCGGACGGCGCTGTATCTCGCCCGCGGTGACGCGTTCCGTGTCAGCCATGTCGGCCGCCTCGGCCTTGCCGACCGTGTCGTTCGCCGGACCGGTAGGCATGTCCTGCTCTCCCATGCGTGCAGACCCTACCGGCCCGGCCTGGGGGCCTCGGCCGTCAGATCCCCCGGGCGGCCCCGGGAGGGCCCTCGCCGGATTCAGCGGTCGCGGTTGAAGCGGGTGGTGACCCACAGCAGAAGCAGCAGGATGAGGAACGCGCTGCCGCCTGTGACCAGGGGGTTGAGGCTGTTGTGGTTGCCGCCGTGCTCCTCGCCCTCGGCGGCGAGAGTGACCAACTGGGCTGCGGCGCTGTGGAAGCTCATCTTCAGCAGGACCTATCCGATGGAGGTCCCCCCGCTCGAGCGAAGTCGAGAGTGGGGGAGGGCGGGACAAAAACGTCGGCCCATCGTAAGCGGGCGGCTCGGCGGCGATCACGCCGACTCCGCCGTTGGGGAACTTTCGGATGCTGTCAGTCGTCTTTCCGCTTGTAGCCCCGCAGCAGGAACCATGCGGTGAGCACGCAGCCCAGGACCATCACGATCAGGACGACCCGGAGCAGATTGCCCGCCCCTTGCTGGTCGGCCGCGCTCGCGGCCTCGGCGAGCCAGGCGGCTGCGGGTGTGTGCTCCATGGCGTTGGACTCCTTTGCTGTACTGCCCGTCCACGGTAACTCCGCCTAGGCTGGGCTGAGCTTCGGGGGCACGCAGGGGCACCGCGCACGGTGGGATCGCACACCGTGCACCGCCCACAGGGCACTCACCACGTACATGGGGGAAGACATGTCCGACGACGGCCACCAGCACAAGGGGCACGAGCACGTGCCGAGCAGGCAGCGCAGGCGTTTCGAGGGGATCTCCTCGCGTGCGTACGAGCACCCGGCCGATCGCTCCGCCCTGGTGGCGCTGCGCAAGCTCAGCGGCTTCGACACGGTCTTCAAGGCGCTCAGCGGGCTGCTGCCCGAGCGGAGCCTGCGGCTGCTGTTCCTGTCCGACTCGGTGCGGGTGTCGGACCAGCAGTTCACGCACCTCAACGACATGCTGCGGGACGCCTGTTACACCCTGGACCTGGAGAAGGTCCCGCCGATGTACGTCAACCAGGACCCGCAGCCGAACGCGATGTGCATCGGTCTGGACGAGCCGATCATCGTGGTCACCACCGGCCTGGTCGAGCTGCTCGACGAGGAGGAGATGCGGGCGGTCATCGGCCACGAGGTGGGTCACGCCCTGTCCGGCCACTCCGTGTACCGCACGATCCTGCTGTTCCTGACCAGCCTGGCCCTGAGGGTCGCCTGGATTCCGCTGGGCAACCTCGCGATCATGGCGATCGTGACGGCGCTGCGGGAGTGGTTCCGCAAGTCGGAGTTGTCCGCCGACCGCGCGGGCCTGCTGGTGGGCCAGGATCTGCGGGCCTCGATGCGCGGTCTGATGAAGATCGCCGGCGGCAACCACCTGCACGAGATGAACGTGGACGCGTTCCTCCAGCAGGCCGAGGAGTACGAGGCCGGCGGCGACCTGCGCGACTCCGTGCTGAAGATCCTGAACGTGCTGCCCCGCTCCCACCCCTTCACCACCGTGCGCGCGGCCGAGCTGAAGAAGTGGGCCGAGTCCCGGGACTACCAGCGGATCATGGACGGCCACTACTCGCGGCGCAGCGAGGACAAGGACACCTCGGTCACGGACTCGTTCCGTGAGTCGGCCGCGAGCTACGCCGGCCATGTCAGAAGCTCCAAGGACCCGCTGATGAAGCTGGTCACCGACATCGCGGGCGGGGCGGGCGACCTGGGCGGCCGGGTGCGGCGTGGCTTCGGCGGCTTCACCAGCCCGCCTCCGCCGAAGGACCGGCCGGCGTCGGACCAGCCGCACTCGGACGAGCCGCCGACGGACACCGCTCCGCGCGACGGGGACTGAGCGAGAGACGAGGACTGAGCGGGCAGCCAAGCCCGAGCGCGCGACCAAGACCGCGCGACCAAGACTGAGCGCGCGACGAAGACTGAACGGGCCAGAAGACTGAGCTGGCCACGAGCGACCGACCGGTTCACACCGGTTCGCACCTTCGGCCGCGATCATGCTTTCGGGCCTTTCACGCTTCGGCCGCGATCACACCTTCGGCTGCGCGCTCGGTGCCAGCGCCCCGCACAGTGCCGTCGCGTTGCCCGTCGCATACGGGTCGGTGCCGGCCGGGCCGCCGCTCTTCGCGGTCTGGCCGGCGAGCAGCGGGTGCAGGTGGTTCGTGGAGTCCTCGGCGCAGGACAGCGGGCCGGCCTGGACGTAGGAGACGACGAGCTGGGCCTGGCGCAGCCGCAGGTCGTCGCGGTCGAAGCGGAAGTGCAGCTCGCGCCGGACGGTGAACAGGGACACCTCGGCCTTGTCCCCGGAACCGGTCGGCCGCAGCGCGTACACGAAGGTGTGGTCCGCGGTGACCTCGAGGGTGGAGGAGTCGGTCTCGGCGGCCGACAGCGTGCCCTGTACCCGGATCTTGCGGTCGGCCAGCTCGGCCTGGGCGGGGTCGAAGCGAACCAGCCATCCGGTGGGCGCGTGCCGTCCGTCGGCGATCGGGTGGTCGAAGCTCTGGTCGAACTGGTCGAGTTGCCCCGAGTCGACGAGGACGCGCACGGGACGGACCTGCTGTCCGGTGAGCACCTCCGGGTAGAGGGAGGAGCGGACTATGTAGTCCTTGGCGGTGGTCAGGGCGGTCACGACCTGGCTGTCCGAGAAGTGCGCGGTGCGCCGGGAGGCGGGCAGCGGTATGCCCTCGGCGCCGATGCGGAACTGCGCGGCGGGGCTGTGCGTGTACAGGTACTCGGGGTCGGCCACGCCGGGCACCTTGCCCTGCGGGGAGAGTGGGATGACGGTCATCCGCAGCGGCTCGGCGGGCTGCTGGGCCGCGGGGGTCTGGTAGGGGTTCCGTACGCCCATGTAGATCGCGGTGCCGAAGGCGACGGCGATCAGCAGGACCAAAATGAACGCCTGCCGGGACAGGCCCCGGTGCAGGGTCGGGCGGCGCCGCACGGCGGGTGTGTGGTCGGCCATGCGCTCCTGCGCGGAGTACTCCTGGATCCGGGCAGCACGGACGAACGACTCGTCGAAGACGACGGATCGGTACTCGTCCTCTCCACCTCCGGGAGCGCCCTCGGGGGTCCCCTCAGGTGGGTCTCCAGGTCCGCCCATACTTTCAGGGTAGGTCTCACGGAGCCCCGGTAAACGCCCTGGTACACGACAAGTTCTGACAGGTTCTCACCAGGACCGCCGCCGCCCTTCAGGGAGTGCGCGGGATCACCGAGACGGCTGGCTGGGAGTAGTCGGCGGATGCGGAGGGCGTGGCCGCGCTGCCCTGCTCGAGGCCGGTCGAGGCGGGCAGCGGAGCCCGGTCTCGGTTACTGGAGGAGGCGCCGCGGTAGACCGCCGTGAAGGCCAGCGCGACCATGCCGATCCCCATCACGAGGGCCAGCATCCAGGCGACGGGACGGTGCCAGCGGACCTGCCTGCCGTACGGCCCCGGGGCGCCGTAGCGGCGTTCCAGGGCATCGGGGTCGTCGGGGTCGGTCAGGTCGTCGAGGTCCGGATCATGGCCGAAATCGCCGGGTCCGTATCCGTCGTCGTACCGCTCGCCCCTGGCGTGGGCCCGGCGGGCCTCGGCCTCGGAGGCCTCCGCTCTTGCTTGCGCGGCGGCCAGGAGGCGTTCGACGGCGGTCGGCTCGTGCACCACGGCCGCCTGTACGAAGGCCTCGTCGAAGACCACGGAGGCGAACTCTTCGTCCGACACCCCGCGGTCGTGGTCGTCGTCGGGCTCCCAGCCGTCAGGGAACGGCGTGCCCCCCACGTCCTCCGGCACGGATCCAGAGTAGACCTGAGGGGTCAATTTGGGCAGACGGTATGGAAATTCGTCTGCCTGCCGATACAGCTTCGCCGCGGCACGGAGGCAGGCCGGGCGCGCTTGCAGGGCGCATATGCCCCACCCTGCGCCCCTGCTCCACCACGCTCCTCTGCCCCGGCGTGCGCCCCTGCCCCGGCGTGCGCCTCCGAGGCGGGGTACGCCCGGCCTCAGCGCCGGATGTGCCCGTCCCCGGTGACGATGTACTTGGTGCTGGTGAGCTCGGGCAGGCCCATCGGGCCACGCGCGTGCAGCTTCTGCGTGGAGATGCCGATCTCCGCGCCGAAGCCGAACTGGCCGCCGTCGGTGAAGCGGGTCGAGGCGTTGACGGCGACCGTCGTGGAGTCGACCAGTTGGGTGAAGCGGCGGGCGGCCTGCTGGGAGGTGGTGACGATGGCCTCGGTGTGCCCGGAGGTCCACAGCCGGATGTGCTCCACGGCCCGGTCGAGGGAGTCGACGACGGCGGCCGCGATGTCGTACGAGAGGTACTCGGTCTCCCAGTCCTCCGGCGTGGCCTCGACGACGTCGGCCTTGGAGTCCTTGGCGTACGCCAGTACCCGCTCGTCGGCGTGGACGGTGACCCCGGCCTCGGCGAGGGCGTCCAGGGCGCGGGGCAGGAACTCGGGGGCGATGTCCTGGTGGACCAGGAGGGTCTCGGCGGCGTTGCAGACGCTGACGCGCTGCGCCTTGGAGTTGATCAGGATGTCGATCGCCATGTCCAGGTCGGCGTGGGCGTCGACGTAGACGTGACAGTTGCCGGTGCCGGTCTCGATGACGGGGACGGTGGACTCGGCGACGACGGTCCGGATGAGGGAGGCGCCGCCGCGCGGGATGAGGACGTCGACCAGGCCGCGGGCGCGCATCAGCTCGCGGACGCTCTCGCGGCTCTCGCCCGGCACGAGCTGCACGGCGTCGGCGGGCAGCCCGGCGCCGCCGACGGCATCCCGGATGACGCGCACGAGGGCGGTGTTCGACTCGTAGGCGGAGGCCGAACCGCGCAGCAGCACCGCGTTGCCGGACTTCAGACAGAGGGCGGCGGCGTCCACGGTGACGTTCGGGCGGGCCTCGTAGATGATCCCGACGACGCCGAGCGGAACGCGGACCTGGCGCAGGTCGATGCCGTTGGGGAGGGTGGAGCCGCGGACGACCTCGCCGACCGGGTCGGGCAGGGCCACGACGTCGCGCACGTCGGAGGCGATGGCGCGCACCCGCTCCGGGGTGAGCGTGAGGCGGTCGATGATCGCCTCGCTGGTGCCGGCCTCGCGGGCCTTGGCGATGTCCTTGGCGTTGGCCTCCACGATCTCGCTCGTACGGACCTCCAGCGCGTCCGCGACGGCGAGCAGCGCGTCGTCCTTCACGGCCCGCGGCAGCGGCGCGAGGTCGGCGGCGGCGGCCTTGGCCCGGTAGGCGGCCTGGGTGACCGGTGACATGGAGTCGTACGGAGAGAGCATGGTCATGATGGCAGGGTAGTGCGCGGGGCGGGGCCGTCCAGCGGTCATCCCAAACCCCGAGACAACGCCCGAAGGGTCCGAAGGGCTCCTAAAAGGGGTGGACGCCGACCGGGGTCGCCGGGGCCGGGCCGTAGCCCTCGGCGATGCGCTGGTGATAGGTCTCGCGGTCGATGACCTCCAGGCCGACGATCTCCCAGGGCGGCAGGCCCGCGGTCTGGCGGTGCTCGCCCCACAGGCGCAGGGCGACGGCGGCGGCGTCGTGCAGGTCGCGGGCCTCTTCCCAGTAGCGGATCTCAGCGTGGTCCTGGGCGTACCGGCTGGTCAGCAGGAAGGGGTGGTCATTGGCCAGCTGTTCGAGTGCGCGCCGGACCTCCTTGATGGGGGCCGCGGCGCCGGAGAGGCTGAGGGTGATGTGCCACAGGCGGGGCAGGTCCGCGGGAGCCTCGCCCGCGTAGCGGTCGCCGGCCGCGACGCTGGTCAGGGCGCGTTCCTCGCCGGAGGCGCGGGAGGAGGCGGCACGGGTGCCACGGGCGCCTTCGGCGCCACCGCGGGACGCCGCCGCCCCAGGGCGCACTCGTCTCACGACGGCCTCCTTCACGCCTGCGCAGTGCTCCTGCGGATTGTGTCCCTCAGTCAAAGTTGAGCAGGCCGGACGGCTTCGCGTGGCGGTTTTACGGAAGGTCCCCCACCGGGAGCGGTCGTTCGACCCGGTTTACGGGTGCAGGATCACCAGGTCGTCCCTGTGTACGATCTCGCGTTCGTACGCGGGGCCCAGCTCGCGCGCCAGCTCGTGGGTCGAGCGGCCGATCAGCCGGGGGATCTCCTTCGCGTCGAAGTTGACCAGCCCGCGGGCCACCGCGTGACCCGTACCGTCGCGCAGTTCGACGGGGTCGCCGGCGGTGAACTCGCCCTCGACGGCGGCGATGCCGGCCGGCAGCAGCGACTTGCGCCGCTCGACGATCGCGCGCACCGCGCCGTCGTCGAGGGTCAGCGAGCCCTGCGGGGTGGAGGCGTGCTGGAGCCACAGCAGCCGGTCGGCGGAGCGCTTGCCGGCCGGGTGGAAGTAGGTGCCGGTGTCGCCGCCGGAGAGGGCCTCGGCGGCATGGACCGCGCTGGTGAGCACCACGGGAATGCCGGCGGCTGCCGCGATCCGGGCCGCCTCGACCTTGGTGACCATGCCGCCGGTGCCGACGCCGGCCTTGCCCGCGCTGCCGATCTCGATGCCCTCGAGGTCGGCGGGTCCGCTCACCTCCGCTATCCGTGAGGTGCCGGGCTTGCTGGGGTCTCCGTCGTACACGCCGTCGATGTCGGAGAGCAGCACGAGCAGGTCGGCGTGGACGAGGTGGGCGACGAGGGCGGCGAGGCGGTCGTTGTCGCCGAAGCGGATCTCGTCCGTGGCGACGGTGTCGTTCTCGTTGACGATCGGGAAGGCGCCCATGGCGAGGAGCTTGTCGAGGGTGCGGGAGGCGTTGCGGTGATGGGCGCGGCGGCTCATGTCGTCGGAGGTGAGCAGAATCTGGCCGACGCGGACGCCGTAGCGGGCGAAGGAGGCGGTGTAGCGGGCCACCAGCAGGCCCTGGCCTACGCTGGCGGCGGCCTGCTGGCGGGCGAGGTCCTTGGGGCGGCGGCGCAGGCCCAGCGGGGCGAGGCCGGCGGCGATGGCGCCGGAGGAGACGAGGACGATCTCCTTCTCTCCCCCGCTGCGGCTCTTGGCGAGGACGTCGACGAGCGCGTCGACCCGGTCGGCGTCCAGTCCGCCCGAGGCGGTGGTCAGCGACGAGGAACCCACCTTGACGACGATCCTGCGGGCCTCGCTCACGGCTTGCCTTGCCCTTGCCACCTTGCCGTCTGTCCCCTCGCGTCCGTTCGGCTGCCCCGCTCGGGAATCTACGGGACGGGGGCCGCGCGGCGCACATCGGTCCAGCTCCCGGACACCTGGATCCGACAAAGGTTCACCACGTCTGCCGTCCTGGCGTCGCGCACCTGACGGGTGGCGAGGTGGTCTGCGGCCGGCTTTGAGGTCACCCCCGCGGCCGGCCACTCCCTGAGCCCGAGCCCCCTCAGGCCGCCGCGGCTGTCTTCCCCGGCGTCGCCCGCGAGGTCAGCGTCCGGCGGACCTTGCGCAGGGCTCGGCGAAGGAAGGAGTCGGCCGTGCCCTCGCGCCAGCCCAGGAAGGCCTTGGCCTCGCGGGGTTCGGCGAGGTAGATCCGGTCGGGTATGCCGGCCTTCTTGGAGCGGAAGTGGGGGTAGACCAGGTAGACCCGGGTGCCCCGCTTCTCCAGGATGGCGGCGGCCTGCCGCTTGGCCCTGACGAACTCGACCACGTCCTTGAGGAGGTCGGGGCGCTGCTGGGCCACCAGGTGCAGCCGCAGTCGCTCGTGGACCTTCAGCCGGTGGGCGACGCCTTCGTTCCAGTGAGCGTCCATCAGCGGCTTGGCCAGCTCGAACTTGTTCCGCTGGATCTCCTCGCCGTCCCTGAGGAACACCGGCCCGAACTGCGGCAGCAGCGTGACCTGGAACGGACGGACCATGAGCACGTCACGCTTGGAACCGGCCGGGACCATCTCCGCTATCAGCTTCATCAGCGCCCGCGCCGAGTCGAAGCGGAGCGTGTAACTCCCGCTCTTCGTCACGTGCTTGCCGTCCTCGCGGCCCACCAGGTAATAGCAGGTGTAGTCGGCGACGACGGAGACGCCGTCGGCCCGCAGATAGGCCTCCATCGTGAACAGCGCGTCCTCGCCGGTCCACAGGGACTCGTCGAAGCGCATGCCGTGGCGTTCCAGCAGCGCGCGGCGGAAGAGCTTCTGCGCGCTGAGCGTGAACTTGATGTTGGAGGAGTAGACGTCGGTGCGCTTCAGCGTCTTGCCCCACATCGACTTGGGCGCGTTGCGGTTGACGCCCTCGACCTTGCCGAGCACGACGTCCGTGCCGTTCTCGTCGGCCATGGCGACCATACGCTCCAGCGCCTCGGGGCCGAGCCGGTCGTCGGCGTCGAGGAAGAAGACGTAGCGCCCGGCGGCCTTGCCGAGGCCGACGTTGCGCGGGCCGCTGGGGCCGCCGGAGTTCTCCTGGCGGATCACCGTGACGGGCATGGGGGCACGGGCGGCGAACTCCTCCAGATAGTCCCCGGTGCCGTCGGTGGAACCGTCGTCGACCGCGATGACCTCGATGCGTGCCGAGTCGATGGTCTGCGCCTCGACCGAGGCGAGGCACTCGACCAGATACGGCATCGCCTCGTACGCCCCGATGATCACGCTCACATCAGGCTGCGTCACGGCCACATTTCCCCCTCATCACGGAAAATTTCCCCTGAATCAGCTAATTAGCTACCCGGTAGACGGTTGAACGGGGCAAGCGGTTGCCCCACCCACCCGTATTCGTGATCCGAATCACACGAATAACTGGCAGGATTCAGGTTAGACGGGGTCGGTAAGACAAGGACGGTAAGAGCGCAAAAAAGGCTCGGCCCCCGGGGAATGTTCCCCGGGGGCCGAGCCGCTCCGTACGTGGGCCGGTCAGCCTGCCGCTGCCACACCGTCCGTCTCGCCGGCCGCCGACACCCGCTGTCCGGGCAGGGCGTTCGCCAGCTCCGCAGCGTCGAGCGCGGCGCGCGAGCGCTGCCCGACGTTGCGGGCCTCGGCCTTCAGCGCGAGGTTGGCCACCGCGGTGTTGAACTGCTCGATCGACGTCGGCTCGTCGGGCCCGAGCAGATACCGCTTGAGCTCCTTGCGGTCCTGTGCCAGCGGGTCCCCGGCCGGGTCGCGTACGGCGTCCAGCAGCTCGCCCAGCTCGGCCGCGCTGTTGGAGAGGATCACCGCGGCGCGCACCGCGGTGTTCTGCCGCTTGAACTCCTCCACGCCCAGCTCGGCGGAGTCCGTCACCGCGTACGGCTTGCCGCTGGCGATGAAGTCGGAGACCACGCTGGAGATGTCGGAGACCATCGCGTCGGAGACGTTGAAGCAGTCGTACAGGCGCGGTTCGGCGCCCGTGATGACCCGGTGCTCGGAGGAGCCGAAGGAACGCCAGTAGGCGGCGTTCCACTCGGCGCGCAGCCGGGCGGTCTCCTCGTGCCTCCTGAGGTCGGCCAGGCCGTCGCGGGCGGCCTCGGCCTCGTCGCCCCGGTCGCCACCGGGCCCGGACAGCTCGGCGAGCCGGGCCTCGATACGGGCCAGTTCCGCCTTCGCCTTGGCCTGGGCGCCCGTGTCCGCCTTGAAACGCGGGTCGGCGGCGCGCTCGGCGGCGGCCTTCTCGACCAGGGCGGTGATGCGCCGGTGCGCGGCGCCGGCCTTGGCGCTGCGGGTACCGGTGAAGGGGTGCGGCTTGTACAGGACGCGCACCGGCGGGTCGGCCGTGACCAGCTTCTTCACGATGTTCTCGCCGGCGAGCAGGATCGAGGTGTTGCCGGGGTTGTCGTCCCAGCCCTCCCAGGTCGGCGCGTACAGAACCGTCGGCATGCGATCGCCCGGCACGCCCTGCCAGGTCCGGATCGGTGCCAGCTGCGGGCGGCCGACCTCCGCGATGTCCTCGTCACGCACACCGACGTCGGCGATGGCGTACCGGTCTCGGCCCGCGCGGCCGGCGGTCCACACCTCGTCGTACACCTTGCTGAACGGGTTGACGCTGGCGAGCTTGTCGCTGTCGCCGTGGCCGATGAAGACGTGCTTCATGGTGGGCACGCGCAGCATGTGGATGTTCTTGCCGACGTTCGCCGCGTACAGCGTGACGCGCACGGTCGACAGGTCCATGTTCATCAGGTGCACCCCTCCGGGCACGCAGACGACGGGGACCGTGGTGGGCGCCAGCTTCTCGATGATGACGCGCTCGCGCAGGATGATCAGCGGCCGGGTGTCCAGCTGCTCCATGGTCTCCAGCCACATGTTGACCTGGTAGGCGGAGTCCTTGGAGCCCGAGAAGTACAGCACCGTCTCCGGCCGGTACTCGCGCAGCCAGGCGCTGAGGGCGCCCAGCACCTTGTCGGCCTTCGGCGGGATCCGCTTGCCGCGCAGGTACGGCAGCAGCGCGACGACGTACAGCGCGCCCAGGCCCAGCGTGACGCCGATGCCGATGGAGCCGGGCACGGCCGACTCGGTGACCGCGGAGACCAGCAGGCCGACGACCGCCGCGATGTCGAGGTGGAGCATCTTCTCGGCGGAGCGGTTCAGCAGGAAGCGCGGCGGGGCGTCCGGGATGCGGACGCGGGAGACGAGGTCGACGTTGCGGGTGACGACGGGCATACGGCGGCGGTTGCCGATCAGGGTCGCCAGCACGCCGTGCGGGGCCTGGAAGCCGTAGAAGGCGATGAAGCAGGCGATCGCGCCGTAGAAGATCAGGCCTTCCGTGAGGTCCAGGCGGGCGAGCAGCAGGACCAGGAGCAGCTGGCGGATCAGGAAGCGGATCGACAGACCCGCCCGCACCTTGCTCAGGCGGCTGACGAGATAGCTGCCCTTGCGGTGCAGATAGTGGTCCGCCAGGTACGTCACGGCGGCCGCGGCCGCGAAGGCGGGAACGCTCGGGACGAGCGCGGCCAGCATGAGGCAGGGGAAGCCCAGCATCATGAGGGCCGCCGCGGCCAGCTCGGCCACGCTGCCCACCCGGGCGACGCGAATAGCTGTGGATATCACGGAGGAACCTGCTCTGGGAGGGGTGCTGGTTGTCTGGGCCAATCAGAGTCCGGAAAGTTCCGGAAATTCACTTTGTGAAGGATGTGGGATTTTTAAGGATGCGAGAGTTTTACGGACTCAGGCCCCTGCGAGTGCCAGGTGAATGGGCAACCACAGAGGCCTGAATGACAGAAGGCTATTTGCCGGTGATTATGCCACGCCGTCCTGTCGGTCCAGGACACTGGCCAACGCCTGCTCGAAGCCGGAGGCCTTGCTGGCGCCCGCCGTCGGGTCCTGCTGGCGGACGTCGATGACGTGCCCGGTCAGCTCGGACAGCAGGACGTCGAGCGAGGTGCGGGCCACCGCCTCGGAGGAGAGCAGGGTGCCCGCGGGCTCCTGGCCGAAGGCCTTGGTGCGCATCGGGGTGGCGGTGCGCTCCGGGTTGACGCAGTTGACGCGGATGCCGTCACCGGCCCATTCGTCGGACAGGGCCTGGGTGAGGTTCACCATCGCGGCCTTGGTCGAGGAGTAGAGGCTGTACTCGGCACGGCCGCGGGTGTAGCTGCTGGAGGTGTACAGCAGCAACTGGCCGTTGGTCTCGGCGAGGTACTTGTACGAGGAGCGGGCGATCTGCACCGGCGCCAGGTAGTTGACCTTCAGCGCCTCCTCGATGGTGGCGTTGTCGGTCTCGGCCAGCTTGCCTATGCGCAGCACGCCCGCGGTGTTGACGACGTAGTCGATGCGCCCGGTCTCGGCGTACGCCTTGGACAGCGCGTCGTCGACCTCCTCCGGGTTCTCCACGTGGGTGCCGGTGGTGGAGCGGCCGAGCGCGTACACGTGCGCGCCGTAGGCCTCGGCGAGCTCGGCGATGTCCTTGCCGATGCCGTAGGAGCCCCCGAAGATGACGATCGTCCGGCCGGTGAGGAGCTCGCGGTAGACGTCCTCGCCCTTCTGTTCCGGCGCGGCGGTGGAGCCGAGCTGGAACAGCTTGTCGGCGATGAAGACGTCGACCGGCTGCGTCACCTTCATGTTGTACTCGTCGCCCGCGACGACGTGGATCGGCACGTCCGGCAGGTACTTGAGCACGACGGAGCAGTCGTCGGTGGCCTGGAAGTTGGGGTCGCCGGCCGCGACCTCGTAGGCCCGGCGGATGGTGGACAGCTTGAAGGCCTGCGGGGTCTGACCGCGGCGCAGCCGGGAACGGTCCGGGATCTCGGTGATGAACTCGCCGTCCTCGCCGTGCGTGCGCGTGACGATGATGGTGTCCGCGGACGGGATGGCGACGTCGACGGCCTGGTATCGCTCCAGCGCCGTCACGCAGTCGTCGATGACGCGCTGCGACAGCAACGGACGTACGGCGTCGTGGAAGAGGACGTTGGCGTCCTCGCCCTCGGCCAGGCCCTCGCCCAGGGCGGCGATCGCGCGCTCGGTGGTCTCGTTCCGCGTCGCGCCGCCCTCGATGATCCTCGAGACCTTCTTGAGGCCGGCCTTGGCGACGATCTTCTCGACGTCCGGCACGTAGCCGGGCGCCATCAGCACGATGACGTCGTCGATGGAGTCGGCGCTCTCGAAGGTGGTCAGGGTGTGCTCGATGACTGCCTTGCCGGCGATCTTCAGCAGCTGCTTGGGGATCGACAGACCCACCCGCTGACCGGTGCCACCGGCCAGGATCACTGCGGTGGTACGGGGCTTGGCTATGCGCTGGGACACAGGTGACCTACCTTGGGGCGACAGGGAACTTGGAAAGGGTCCCACTTTTGGTTACCGCTGTGCAAGGTGAGCGACCTTCGCTGCATATGTGCGCGCAACCTGTCATTCACCTTGCATCCCTGGGGATTGGTGAGGCGTAGTGAGACCTTCCACGGATCCCCTCAGAAATTGCTGTGAGTAACTCCACAGGGAGTCAGGCATTGCCGAGAGTGACACGGTGAGAGCTCAGCGCCGCCGCAGCCGCTTGAGGCAACGGTGGCCGAGCACCCGCACGAGTTCCTTCGACGATGTCTGGTGCACGGTACGCGCCTTGGCCGCCGAAGCGCTCTCCGCCGGCGCCTGGGCCACCGCCGCGAGCGCCCCGTACAGGGCCTGAGCCGCCACCTCGGGAGCGATCCGCGCCTCTGCGGGCGCCGAATCCCCGGCGGGCTTCGGCGCGAGGGACAGCAGCCCCGGGTCGCCGAGGACGCGCACACCCATCGACCCGATACGGCCCGCCATCTCCGCGCCGATCTCGGCGGCCGCCTCGACGGCCCAGAGGGGCGTCACAATCTTCACGTCCTGGGGCGTCGGACTGCACGCGTTCTTCATATGCATGACGGCGCCGTTACGGACAAGCTTCGAATACAGTTCGTCGGGCAGTCCATTGCCGCGGAATTCCTTATTGAGGTTGCGCAGCATTTCGGTCTCGGCGAGGGTCAGTGAGCGATTCGCGGTGTCCGGAACCGGCTGCAGGAGATTCTCGGGCAGCCCGAGCAGCGCCTCGAAGGTACGCAACAGACCACCGCGGTCACGGTCGTCGACCACGACGACGGTGACCCGCTCCGCGCCCACCGCCCGCACCCACCGCTCGACCAGCCGGTCGTGCCGGTGCCGTTGCCAGAAGCTGGGGTTGGGCTTCTCGTACGGGGCCTTGCGGAGCATGTGCTCCAGCCAGTCCTCGTAGCCCATGCGCAGCCCGTTCTGCACGTACTGCTGCCACTGCGAGGGCATGATCCGCGCCAGCGGGCGGAGGGTGACCAGGACATGTACCCTCCCCCGCGCTCGGCTTCGCTCGAGCGGGGGCGCCCCCGTCCCGCCGAGTTGTTCGACGATCCGCGCGACGGTCGCGTCGTCCTGGGCGTCGGCGAAGAACTCGCTGCTGACCACCGAGGTGGCCTTCCCGGTCGCCTCGACCAGCTCCAGCAGCCGCAGCCAGTGCTTGTCGGTGGGCACGGTGTCGCCCATCATCGCGGGCCGGGCACAGGCGGCGAGGGCGGCCTCCATCGGGTGCCTGCTGTGCGCCGGGAACGCGACGCCGTGTGCGGGCAGCGCGTCCTTCGCGGCGAACAGGGCGCCCTGGACGGCGGTGGTCCCGGTCTTGTGCGGGCCGATGTGCAGCAGCCGGGTACCGGCGGGCAGCGGGGCGATCGCGGCGTCGTTCACTCGGGCGTCGCCTCTCGTACAGTCCGTCTCCATGGTTAACGGACGGTAAGAGAAGTTCCTGAGGTAATGCTGAGAGGAGCCTGGGACACAGATGAGTCCCAGGCTCCCGTCACACAGGGTTCACGAAGGTGAGGCGTGTCACACGAGCCGCACGCCCGGCTTCCCCGCCTCGACCCGCAGCCGGGCCAGCGTGCTCGGCGTGGCCGTCTTCCGCAGCACCGTGTCCACCACCCTGACCTGTGCGTCGATGCGGTCGCGGCGGATGTCGAAGAGGTGGTAGCCGCGGTGGGCGTCGATCAGCTTCCAGTGCGGGTTGTCCGGCAGCTTCGCGTCCCACTCGGTGTGGAAGGCGGCCTGGTCCTGGTCGCCGCCGCTGGAGATGGAGGTGCCGACGAACTCGGCGCCGACGACCGCGGAACCCGGGTCGGCGAAGTCCTTCTTCAGATCGCTGATCATCGTGAGGTGCCGGTCGCCGCTGAGCACGACGGGGTTGCGGACCGAGGCGAACTCCCGGAGCAGCGCGTTGCGTTCCACCTGGTAGCCGTCCCAGGCGTCGTAGAACCACTGCTTGCCCTCGCCGACCAGAAGATCGGTCTCGGCCATCATGATCTGTGAGGCGATGAGGTTCCAGCGTGCCGGGGAACCGTGCAGCCCGTCGAGGAGCCACTTCTTCTGGTCGGCGCCGAGCATCGTGAGCGAGGGGCTCTGGGCGCCCTCCTGGCTGGTCGCCTGGTCGCTGCGGAACTGCCGGGTGTCCAGCACGTTGAGCCGGGCCAGGTGGCCGAAGTCCAGCCGGCGGTGCATCCGGATGTGCGGGCCGTTCGGGACGGCGCTCGCCCGCACCGGCATGTGCTCGTAGTACGCCTGGTAGGCCGCCGTCAGCCGGGCGACGAACGCGTCGTGGGACTGCTTGTCGGGGTCCTGCGGGACCTCCCCGGCGAAGTCGTTGTCGACCTCGTGGTCGTCGAAGGTGACCACCCAGGGTGCGGCGGCGTGCATCGCCTGGAGGTCGGGGTCGGTGCGGTACTGGGCGTAGCGGTTGCGGTACTGCACCAGGCTGTACGGCTCCCCGGTGCCCTCGTGCCGCCGTACGGCGGTGGCCGCCGGCGCGGACTCGTAGATGTAGTCGCCGACGAAGACGACGACGTCCGGGTCCTGCGCCAGCATGTCGGCGTACGGCGTGAAGTGGCCCTGCTGCCAGTTCTGGCAGGAGGCGAGCGCCAGGCGCAGCGGGCCGCGGCCGGTCCAGTTGGGCGCGGTGCGGGTGCGGCCGTGCGGCGAGATCTGGCCGCCGGTACGGAAGCGGTACCAGTACGTACGGTCCGGACGCAGCCCCCGTACATCCACGTGAACGCTGTGCCCGTACTCGGGCCGTGCCTGGGCGGTTCCCCGGCGCACGCTCTTGGCGAACCGCGAGTCCTCCGAGATCTCCCACTCCACCGACACCGCTTGGGCGGGCATGCCGCCGCCGTTGAGCGGGTCCGGGGCGAGCCGCGTCCACAGCACGACGCCGTCGGGGAGCGGGTCGCCGGAGGCGACACCGAGGCTGAACACCCCGTCGGGCAGCGGGCTTTCGGCCGCGCGTGCGGTGGTCGGCAGCCACAGCTGCGCGGAGGCCGCGGCGCCGAGCACGGCGGCACCGGCCGTCAACAGGCGGCGGCGGTCGGGCGATACGGGTCCGGTCACTCCGGTCATGGGACGAACTCCCCTGCCTCACTGGCCTCTTGGACAGGGGGAAGCTCCCATGGGCGGCAGGCCCACCCGCTGAACAGCGAGCCTCGCGTGCATGACAAATAGGGAGACAAGAAGGGACCCGTTGCGGGACGGAGAAGGCGAGAACAACGCGATCTTGCCGCAACGGGTCCTACAGACCGTCGGTGGACAGTCCGGGCAGTGCTGTCAGCTCACACCGGAAGGTGTGTCAGAGGGCTCTAGAAGGGCTTGAAGTCGTCGAACTCCTGGGAGGCCTCGTCCCGCTCCGCGTCCCGGTCCCGACGCCGCTGCGCCGCGGGCCTCGGTGCCTCGAAACGGTGGTCCTCACCCCGTCGGCCCAGCATCTCCGCGCCCGCGGTGACCGACGGCTCCCAGTCGAAGACGACCGCGTTGTCCTCGGGACCGATGGCGACGCCGTCGCCGGAGCGGGCGCCCGCCTTCATCAGCTCCGCCTCCACACCGAGGCGGTTGAGCCGGTCGGCGAGGTAGCCCACGGCCTCGTCGTTGTTGAAGTCGGTCTGGCGCACCCAGCGCTCGGGCTTCTCGCCCCGGACGCGGAACAGCCCGTCCTCCTCCAGGGTGACGGTGAAGCCGGCGTCGTCGACGGCCTTCGGCCGGATGACGATCCGGGTGGCCTCTTCCTTCGGCTTCGCGGCCCGCGCCTTCCCCACCAGCTCGGCGAGCGCGAACGACAGCTCCTTGAGCCCCATGTGCGCCACGGCCGACACCTCGAAGACGCGGTACCCGCGGGCCTCCAGGTCCGGGCGCACCAGCTCGGCGAGGTCCTTGCCGTCCGGTACGTCGATCTTGTTCAGGACGACCATGCGCGGCCGGTTGCCGAGCCCGCCGTACTGGCGCAGCTCCTCCTCGATGATGTCGAGGTCGGAGACGGGGTCGCGGTCGGACTCCAGGGTGGCCGTGTCCAGCACGTGCACGAGCACACTGCACCGTTCCACGTGGCGCAGGAACTCCAGACCGAGGCCCTTGCCCTGGCTGGCGCCGGGGATGAGGCCCGGGACGTCGGCGATGGTGTACACCGTGGACCCGGCGGTCACGACGCCCAGGTTCGGGACGAGGGTGGTGAACGGATAGTCGGCGATCTTCGGCTTCGCGGCGCTCAGCACGGAGATCAGCGAGGACTTTCCGGCGCTCGGGTAGCCGACCAGCGCCACGTCGGCGACGGTCTTCAGCTCCAGGACGACGTCCCCGAGGTCCCCGGGCTCGCCCAGCAGCGCGAAGCCGGGTGCCTTGCGGCGGGCGGAGGCGAGTGCCGCGTTGCCGAGGCCGCCGCGGCCGCCTTGGGCGGCCACGTACGAGGTGCCGTGTCCGACGAGGTCGGCAAGCACATTGCCCGCCTTGTCCAGCACGACCGTGCCGTCCGGCACCGGCAGGACCAGGTCCTGGCCGTCCTTGCCGGAGCGGTTGCCGCCCTCGCCGGGCTTGCCGTTGGTGGCCTTGCGGTGCGGGGAGTGGTGGTACTCGAGCAGGGTGGTCACGGACTGGTCGACGGTGAGGATGACATCCCCGCCGCGTCCGCCGTTGCCGCCGTCCGGGCCGCCGAGCGGCTTGAACTTCTCCCGGTGTACGGAGGCACAGCCGTGGCCTCCGTTACCCGCGGCGACGTGCAGTTCGACGCGGTCCACGAAGGTGGTCATGGTGGGGTGCCTCCAGCACTTCGGTAATACGTACGGTCTGTTTACTGCGTAACACGCGAAAGGCGGACCCGCCTTCCCGATCGGGAAGTGAGGTCCGCCTCGCGAAAGCTTCCGATCAGGCGACCGGAACGATGTTCACGACCTTGCGGCCACGGAACGTACCGAACTCCACCGCACCGGGCTGCAGCGCGAACAGCGTGTCGTCGCCGCCGCGGCCGACGCCCGCGCCCGGGTGGAAGTGGGTGCCGCGCTGGCGGACCAGGATCTCACCCGCGTTGACGACCTGACCGCCGAAGCGCTTCACGCCGAGCCGCTGGGCATTGGAGTCGCGACCGTTCCGGGTGGACGATGCGCCCTTCTTGTGTGCCATGTCTCCTCAGTCCCTTACTTCGCAGCCGCGGGGATCTCAGTGACCTTGATCGCCGTGTACTGCTGGCGGTGGCCCTGACGACGGCGGTAGCCGGTCTTGTTCTTGTAGCGAAGGATGTCGATCTTCACACCCTTGTGGTGGTCCACGACCTCGGCCTGGACCTTGATGCCGGCCAGCACCCACGGGTCGCTGGTCACAGCGTCGCCGTCGACAACGAGCAGGGTCGAGAGCTCGACCGTGTCGCCAACCTTGGCAGTGGAAATCTTGTCAACCTCAACGATGTCGCCGACAGCAACCTTGTGCTGGCGACCACCGCTGCGCACGATGGCGTACACGCGGATCTCACTCTCTCGCTCTGGGACGGCATCCCCGCAGTCCAGCCGCCCGGGAACGAACACGGACGGCCTCTCCCGGCCACCGGGGTGCCCGAGAGGAAGAGGTTTACGGGGATGTGGCGGGTCAGTCGACACGCCGACGGTCAAGGTTACGGGGCCCGGCTTGAGGGGTCAAACCGGGCCCCGGGAGACGACGGACGTCGGTCGAGCGGCCCTAGCCCTGCGCCGCGGCGCGGAGCTGTCCCATGAGGGACCAGTAGACGGACCGGTCCGAGTCCTCCAGATTCGAGACCTCGCCGTGTCCGCCGAGGAAAAGGGGGGCCTTGAAGCCCACGCACCGTCGCGGCGGTACGGGAACCGCGTGCTCGGCGGTCCATTCCGCGTAGAGGTCCGCTCCGAGGAACGTGTCCGGGTCCTCGACGAATTCCGCGTCGAGAAGTTCCGGCAGCCCGCAGTCGATCTCGAAAGCCTCGCCCGAGCCGACCTCGAACAGCAGGAAGGCGGCCTCGTTCGCCGTGCTGCGCACGAGATCCACCGCGTACTGGCGCCCCAGCCAGTCCTGAGCCACCGGCGCGACACGGCCGCGGAACTCGGGAAAGGCCTCCAGGATCAGCTGTGCGACCTCCTCGGCCTCGTCCGGGGTGTGCACATAGAGAATGCCGCTCCCGAAGGACGAGCCCGCACCGACTTCCAGGAGTTCGGTGTACCCGTCGAGCATGGCAAGCCGCTCATCGCGGGCGGTGACCGCGGAGGGAGCGTTGTCCGGCGGATACTCCCTGAGGAAATTCTCGTACAAAGCAACTCCTGGTCGTATGTGCGCCCGCCGTCGACCCCGGGCGTTCCGGGGCCGACGGCGGGCCTGAACTAAGTCGCGTCACAAATCGTGACGCTGCATATCCGGGTGCCCATCGGCAAGTTTTTGATCTTGCCGGCGATCTGTGACCCGAGACTGCTGTTCACACTTCCGTCGAGCGGTCCCAGATTATCGAGCGTATCCGTGCCGCCCAACTGCAGATCCTGCAGGTGGTCGCCGTGGTAGCCGTCCGGGACGTCCGTGCCGGCCTTGCGGAGCCGGCTCGCCGCAGATCCCTTCTCGATGCGCACCGACTTCGTCTTCACCAGCTTGCCCTCCTCGGCGAGCTTGTTCAGATGGGCGACCTTCGCGTCGGCTTCGGCCCGCTGCGTTTCGTCCCAGCCTTCCTTGTACTTGAGCTCGAGCGTGTCGCAGTTGTGCACGAGTACCGGCGTCGAACCGACGGACACGTAGTAGGAGTGGATCCCCGTGACCGTGAGGTCGTGGGTGCGCTGGCGCTTCTCGAAGTGGCGCACGGCCGTCAGTTCGACCGTGGCGCCGGACGGAGTGCGCAGCTGCATGCCGGGCTTGAGGTCGCCCGCCTTGATCCACGCGCCCTTCGACGCGACCCAGAACGGATGCGTCGTGGTGGCGATCAGAGCCTCTGGCTTACCAGAGGTGCCCTTGATCGTGAGGTCGGCGAAGGACTTGTCGTCCTCCGTGACGATGGTGCCCGCGACCTCGCGGACCGTCGTCTCGCCGGTCTTCGAGTCGGTGACGACTACCTTGTCGCCGAGCTTCACCTTCTCGATGGCCTTGGTGGAGCCGTCGGCCAGCAGGACCTTGGTACCGGGCAGGAAGCTGTGGCACTCGGGTTCTTCGGTCTTCTTTCGTTTCTTGAGTGCCTCCGCGGCCTTCTTCCTGACGTCCGCCAGTTTCTCCGCGGCCTTGGAGAGTCCGAGTTTCGCCCGGCCCACGGCCTTGTTGGCGTTCCACAGGCCCTTGACGCCGCCGATGAGGTCACCGACCAGGCCGGTCACCCGCTTGGCGAGCTTGATGCCCTTGGCCCACTTCCACGGGGCGCCGTACTTGGCGAGGATCTTGCCCGCGAGGCCGCCGGCGAAGCTGCCGGCGATGTTGAGCAGGGTCTCGCCGCAGGAGCCGACGTCACCACTGGAGATGCAGTCCAGGGCCGCGTCCACACCGAGGATGTCACGGGCGATCTTGACCAGCGCCTTGCCCGCGGACTTGATGCGCTGCCTGGCGGACGCCTGCTGCTGCTGCGCCGCCGCCACGTCGCCGGACGCCTTGCTGACGTCCGACTGTGCCTTCGAGACCTCCGGGTCCGTGTTGGTGACGGGAATGCCACCGCGGCACTCGATCAGGCCTTCCCGGCACTCCGGGACGATCATGCCGCTGGGATCGGCGTGCGTCACCGGCGAGTTGTTGGCGTAGGCGTAGCCGTTGATCTGCTGCGGCTGGGTGTAGTCGATGACGGGGTCGACCGAGATGAACTTGCCGATCGCCGAGTCGTACTCCCGCGCCCCCAGATGAGTGAGGCCGGCAGAGGCGTCGATCGTGCCGCCGACGTACCCCTTCTCCCCCGGCCAGACACCGGTCTTCTGGCCGCGGTCGACACCGAAGGGGTCGAAGCGACGTCGGGATATCGCCCCGGTGGCCGAGTCGATGGCCAGCTCGCCCGTGCCGAGATGGTCCGAGGCGACGAAGGAGACCTTCGCCGCGCTGCGGACCGCGACGGTCTGGCCGGCGTACTCGTAGTAGCGGGTGGCCTCCTTCTTGGTTCCGTCGGCCGACAGCTTCAGCTCGGTGCCGGGCAGGTAGACGGTCGTACCGGAGGGGTCCTTGCGCTGCACCCGGCTGCCGCCCGCGTCGTACAGGTAGCTCGTTTCCGAACCGCTCGCCTCGGTGACCTTGCTCAGCGCACCGGAGTCGTCCCAGGCGAGGACCTGCGCGTTACCGCCGATGGTGCGCTTGGTGGTGTTGCCCGTGTCGTCGTACTCGTACGTCGACTGCTTCTGCCCGGTGGGGGTCTGCTCGGTGATCTTGGTGACCTGGTGCGGTCCGTCGCCGAGGGCGCCGGCGCCGCCGTACTCGTAGCTGCGGGTGATGTTGTTCGCCGCGTTCAGGCCGGTGTCGTGGTTGATCTCGGAGACACGGTTGCCGATGGCGTCGGTCTCGTACGACTTCCAGTACGGGGCGGGACCGCCCAGCGCGGTCGAACCGGCGGCGGAGTCGCACGCCGTGGGTCCGGTGCCGTCCACCGGCGTGGTGGAGCCGCGGCTGCCGGAGCCGGCCGCGGTCGTCGCGGTGGCCGCCGGGGTCCAGGCGTCCTGAAGTCGCTGCCGGCTGTCGTAGGCGAAGCACTGCAGATCCGGTGCAGCCGAGTTCGCCGTGTCCGCGATGGACAGGACGTTGCCCGCCTGGTCGTAGGAGTAGTACGAGTCCTTCGCCGGGGCGGTCGCGCCATAGACGTCGACCAGCGACCGGGTCAGGCGGTCGGTGCCGGTCTCGTAGCCGAAGGTCTGCCAGACCTTCTTGCCGCTGCCGCCCGTGAACAGCTCCAACTGCTGGAGCTGGCTGTTCTTGTTGTAAACGGTGTCGGTGACGTACGAGTCGGTGGTGCCCGTCATCGTCTTCGGACGTTGCAGCGAGTCGTACGTGTAGGTCAGGACCTCCGCCGGCAGGTCGCCGATGGCGGGCAGACCGGTGGTCTGCAGTGTGCCGTCCCGGTTGTAGGTCTGGGTGTACACATATGTGCCGGCCAGGGACTGCTGGGATGCGGGGACCTGGTAGGCGGTCTTGAGCGGACGGTAGAACTCGTCCATCGACTGGACGGCGGTGGCGAAGTACTCCGTCGGCGAGATGTAGCTGAGCGTGCCGTAGACCTGGCCCAGCCAGCCCGCCTTGTCGTACTTCGTCTCCGTCAGCTTGGTGCCCGTGTCGGCGTCACCCAGCCAGGTCGTGGTGACGCGGCCGAGCTTGTCGTAGACCGTGGACGTCTTCTTGTTGCGGCCGTCGTACGTGACGACCGGCTGGTCCAGCTCGTCGTACTCGGTGCGCGAGGTGCCCGCGTCCGGGTCGATCGACTTGGTCTTGCGGCCCAGCTGGTCGTACTCGTAGCGCCACACGTTGTTCTTGGCGTCGGTGACCGTCTCCAGCAGACCGGCCGTGTTGTACGTGTACTTCGTCGAGTCGTACGGCACGCCCACGCCCGGCGAGGCGCCGCGGTAGTGGCGGATCTCGGAGAGGTTGCCCTGGCCGTCGGTGATCGTCGTGGTGGGCACGCCGCCGACCGGCGGGTCGACGTGCGTCAGCTCACCGTCGTACGAGGTCGTGGTGCGCCACTGCTCGGCGCCCGAGACGGCGGAGATCTGGGCAGTGGTGCGGCCCAGGCCGTCGTACTCGAGCAGGCTCTGGGAGCCGACCTGACCGTTGCTCACCAGCAGCAGCTCGTCCGAGGCGGCGCCGGAGGCGTTGTAGGTGGCGTTGGTCTTCTTGACGTTGCCCGTGCCGTCGTACCAGGTGTCGGCGACCATGCGCGTGCCGTCGACGCCCTCGGTCTGGATCTGACGGGAACGCAACAGGCTGTCATACAGCTGGTACTCGGCGCCGTAGCTACCGTCGTTCTCGATCTTCTCCGTCTTGATCGCGGTGACTTTGTCCTTGCGGACGTTGTACGAGTACTTGATGCTCGGCGTCTGGGTCGACGCCCGGTCCGCCAGCCATACGGAGGTCAGACGGCCCAGCGCGTCATAGGCGAGGTCGGTCCGCTTGCCGTTCGGGTCGGTCTGCCCCGCCGACATGCCCCAGGCGGGGGCGTAGTCGGTAATGGTGTTGTGACCGAGGGCGTTGGTGACGGTCGTCCTGGTCAGCAGGCCGTTCGTCTCGACGTAGACGGTCTTCGTCTGGTCGGACGTCCCGTACTGCTTGGCGTCCTTCTGGGTGAGCGGACGGCCGTAGGTGTCGTAGGTCGTGGCGCCGGTGACCTGGTACGTCGCCGTGGTGCCGTCGTGCGCGGTCAGCCGCTCGGTCTTGGTCGCGTCACCCTTGGTGGGCGCCGCGCCGAACGCGCCGTTGTCGTACGACACGCGCTCGTCCCCGAGGACCTGCGTCTTGCGGTCGGGTGTGGTGGCGCACTTGACCGACACGACCTCGCTGCGCGCGGGCAGCGAGAGGATGTTCTTCGCCGTGTTGTCCGCGTAGGTGGTGCGGGTGCAGGTGTCGTCCTTGGTGGTGGAGACGTCACCCTGGTCGTCGACGGTCAGGACCCGGCCGGTGCCGTTCGCCGTGTCGTACGTCGTCGTGGACTTCGTCTCGCTCCAGGTGCCGTCGGACTTCAGGCTGAAGCCGCGGCCGGTCTGGGTGCGCACGATCGCCGCACGGGTGGTGCCCCAACTGCGTGCCTGGGTGGCGGTGTAGTACTTCCAGGGCGTGCTGATGGTCTTGGCGACCAGCTTGGCGCCGTCGTAGGTGGCGACCTCCAGCTCCTGGCCGGTGAACTCCTCCTCGTCGGTGTACGAGGCTCCCGTGGAGTCCTTGACCGTCACCGAGCGGGTGTTCCCCGCCGAGTCCTTGTCGCCGTCCATGCCCTGCAGGAACGTGTGGTCGACGCGGGTCTTCTGCTGGTCGGCGGTGCCACTGGTGACCGTGACCTTGCCGTAGCCCTGCCAGCCGCCCCAGGTCAGGTACTTGTCGTCGGTGATGCCGTCCGGCTTGGCCTTACGCCAGGCCGCGTCGCCCTGGTAGTCGTAGCGGGTGACCATGCCGTCGCTGCCGCCGGTGCGGTCGGTCTCGATGACCGCCGACACGACGTACTTGTGGAACCAGTCCGTGATCGGGTCGGTGTAGCCCGGCGGGGCCCACTTCACCGGGTAGCAGCGCTTGGTGGACTCGCCCGGCTTGGGGAGCGTGGCCTTGGTGCAGTCGGTGGGTGCGTAATTGACGTCGAGCTGGGCGCCGGTCTCGCTGAGCACCATCGACAGGCGGAAGCGGTAGAACGGCGCGATGTTGTCGCCGATCGCGTCGACGCGGTTGGCGAGCTGCTCGCCGAAGAGGTCGACGGAAGGCAGCTTGACCGCCGTGCCGACCCGGCCCTCATTCTCGATCTTGGACAGCCACAGCGTCTTGGAGTCGTCGCCGTTGTCGGTGAACAGGTGTGTGAAGGTCCAGGCGTCCACGTCCTGGTAGTTCGTGGCGTCCTTGCGCATCTGCGTGACGACCGACGACAGCCGCTTCGTGGTGAAGAAGGTCGGCACGGGCGAGGTGCACTTGGTGGCGGACTTGCACTCCTGGTCGACCGGGACGTCCGGCCAGTAGGAGGCGTTCGCCTTGGTGCGCTTGCTCTCCGCGCAGTCGAAGTCGGCCGTGGTCAGGCAGCGTTCGGCGGTGTTGAAAACGATACGGGCCGGGGCCTTCGCCGCGTAGACCTTGGTGTCCTGCTGGCCGTAGTCGATGCGCTTGAGGTAACCGCCGCGGTGGTACGCGGTGCCGTTGACGTCCGTCTTGCCGTTGAGCGCGTAGTAGTTCGTCTCGCGGTCGTAGAAGTAGGACATCACGTTGCCGTGCGTGTCCTTGACGTAGTCCAGGCTCCAGCGCCACGCCTGCTGGCAGTACGCGCTGGTGAAGGTGGCGTTGTAGCAGGGCTCGCCGGAGTCGTCGCCGAAGACCGGAGCGGTCCAGACGGAGTTCGTCTCCTCGTTCCCGGTGGCCCAGCCCGGCAGGCGGTTCTGGCCGAAGTAGTACTCCGTGCCGTCCGACGTGGTGATACGCCAGTACTCGCCGTCGTTGTCGCCGTTCGTCGCACCGGTCAGCTTCTCGACCTTGCTGCCGTCGTCGGACGACATGTGCCACGCACCGGTGGTGTCGTCCTTGACCAGCTCGCCGGAGGAGCCGTTGAGCATGACCGTGGCGTTCTCGAACGCCCAGCACTGCTCGGCGGAGCTGTCGTGGCCGTCCTCGGAACAGGGCTTGTAGCGGCGCTCGATGTAGCCGGGATCGTAGGAGAAGCCCTCGCCGATCCACGAGCCCTGGTTGTTGGTGGCCGAGGTGCGGCCGTCCGCCGACTGGGAGGAGTAGCCGAGGCCCACCGTGGGGACCAGGCCACCCGGGGTCGGCACCGTACGCAGCGGGTAGTTCCAGTTGAACGCGCCCGAGGAGGTGGCGACGCTCCAGCTGGCCGACGGGGCCAGCGCGGTCGCCTTGTACGTGCCCTGCGCGCTCGACGGCCCCGCGGCCACGGCCACGAGGGAGGTCGCGGTGCCCGCCATGGTGGAGACGCCCTCGGCGGGAGCCGGGGCGGCCGTCACGTCGGCGGAGACGGTGCCGGTCTTCACGTCGTTCACCGTGGGCAGCACCTTGGGCTGCTCGGGGCAGTCCTTGCTGCCGGGGGTGGCGACGGTGGCACACGCGGGGAGCTGGACCAGCTGAAGGCGGGAGGCGTAGGAGCCGCCGAAGCCCTCGGCGAACTCCGAGTAGTCGACGGTCAGCCGGACCTTGGCGGCCTGGTCGGAGCCGTCGGCGCGTTCGACGCCGAGGA
This sequence comes from Streptomyces sp. NPDC001315, assembly GCF_042896175.1. Lineage (NCBI taxonomy): Bacteria > Bacillati > Actinomycetota > Actinomycetes > Kitasatosporales > Streptomycetaceae > Streptomyces > Streptomyces sp. NPDC001315. The sequence continues at coordinate 284,901 of NZ_JBIAWZ010000001.1, forward strand.
GGACCCCGGCGCCGAGCTTCGCGGCGCGCTGGGGGTCGAGTACGTCGACGCGCACCTTGTCGGCGACCTTCGCGGCCTTGGCCCGCGCCTTGCCGACCTTGACCGGCAGACCGCCGGCCTCCGCGGTGGCCCCGAGCTTCACCACGGCGCCGCCCTGCTTGGGCCACACCGCCTTGTCCAGCCCCTTGACCGCGGCCTTACGCGCCGGATCAGAAGGGCGGGACTTCGCTTTCGCGTCGGACCCCTTGGCGGGATCACCGTCGTCCTGGACGCCGGGGCGGCTGGTGCGGCCCCGGGCTCCGTCGTCGAGCGCCAATGCCTGGACCGACGACGCCGACAGCGCGAGCGTGAGCCCGAGCACTGTCGCGACAACCGTCGATCTGGGCATGCGGCGGCTCAGTGAGCGGCCACGGAAAAACATTCGGCAACTTCCTGATCGTAGGAGAACGTCATGAATCGGAAGGGGAAGGAAGAGGGGGAGGACAGGTGTGCCGGGCCCTCAATGGACCCGGCACACTCAGACGTGACGTCTCGTCACATGTCCGGCAACGCCGTCAGCGCGGCCATCTGCTGCACCGCGATCTGGTCGGCGGCGCCGCTGTAGACACGGACCTCGTCGATCGCGCCGGCGAAGTACTCGCTCGCCCCGCGCAGCGACCGGCCCACCTGCAGACCGCCGGTGGCGGACCACAGGGTGTCGTCCGTGCCGTAGGCGCCGGCGACCAGCTGACCCTCCACATACAGGCGGATCGAGTTGGCGAAGGCGTCGTAGACGACCGCCAGGTGCTGGCCGGAGCCGCCGGTGTCGGGCAGTTCCTGGTCGTCGGTGAAGGTGACGACCGCCGGCGCGGCCACGTCCGTCTTGGCCACGGCCAGTTCCCACTGCCCGGTGGTCGCCTGGTAACGGACCTGGAGGCGGTTGGCGTTCGTACCCGGAAGCGACAGCACCGTCTGCGACTTCTCCGGGTCCAGCGAGGTGAGCTGGGCGCGGGCGGTCACGGTGAAGCTGGTGTTGCCGGTGACCGGGGCGGTGGCGGTGGACGCGTAGTCCCCGTCGCCGTCCAGGACCAGGTTGCCGTCGCCGACCAGGGCGGCCGTGTCGAACAGCGGGTCGGCGGGGCGGTAGATGGAGGCGTTGCCCGCCAGGGTCAGCGCCTGGCCGCCGCCGGTCTCGGCGGCGGCACCGCTGGTGGCGTCGTCGAGCTGCCAGTAGGCCTTGCGCTCCGGCTTGATGGTCATCAGCTCGGAGACCTCGGCCGCCGAGAGAACCCGGTCGAAGACCCGGACCTCGGCCAGATCACCCGTGAAGTTGTCGCGGTAGCCGCTCTTGGCCGTCGCCCGGCCGATCTGCAGCGGCCCGTACGACTTCCAGGTGGACCGGCGCGTGGCGGAGCCCTTCAGGTCCTTGTTGACGTAGAGCTGGAGCTGTGGTCCGCCGCTCTTCTGCGCGTCGTACACGCCGGTCAGCAGCACCCACTGGTCCTTGACCGGGGTCACGCCGGTGGTGACGGCCTTCCACTCGCCGAGCGTGTCCACGTCGTTGACCGGGACGGAGAACTTCCAGGTCGTCGCGGTCGCGTCGTAGCCGAAGGTGAAGCCGGGCTCGCCGGTGCCGTCCTGGCTGACGACCGTCATGTTCTTGTCCAGTGCGGTGGGCCGCACCCAGGCGCTGACGCTGAAGCTCTTCGTGGTGTCGAGCACGGTCTCGCTGGTGTCGAGGTACGACTCGGCGGTGCCGTCGAAGTGGGCGGCCTTGTCGGCCTTCCCGCCCGGACCGTCCGCGCCGAAGGTGACCGCGCTGCCGGCGGTCGCGGAGTATTCGCCGCTCTCGTCGTGCGCTTCGCCGCCCGCCTCGTCGGCGAGGTTCCACTGGCCGACGACCGGCCGGCCCTCGGCCACCAGGAAGTCGTAGTAGTTACTGCTGGCGTGCGCCGCCTTGTCGACGGCGATCACCTCGAGCACATGCCGCCCGGCGCGGGTCGGCATCCAATCCTTGGTGACGGAGCCGCCCGCCGCGGTCGGGGTGAGCGTGGCAAGCGCGGCGCCGTCGAAGGAGTACTGGTACTTGACGACGTCGGTGTCCGGAATGGAGTCGTTCGGGTTGGGCGAGAAGGCGAAGGTGCCGTAGGTACCCACGCCGTCGTGGTAGACGGTGTCCGACGGGTACTGCTTCGACAGCACGAGCGGCTTGCCCGGCCACGTCTTGTCGTAGATGAACTCGCAGCGCTGCGGGGTGTCGCCGTCCGAGCTCCACGGGCCGTAGCCGTCACCGTCGTAGGCCCGCGCGCTCCAGTAGATGGTGGTGTTCTGCGGGATCGTCGACTTGACCGTGTGCGTGAACTTGGTACTGGTCGTCGGGGAGAGCCAGTCCGGGGTGGTGTAGGTGTACGAGCCGGGGGTCGTGCCACCCCACTCCACCTTGAACTGGACCTTCACCTTGTCGGTCTGGCCGTTGCCGTGGTCGGGGTCGCTCGCGATGGCCTGGAGCTTCGGCGGGACGTCGGTGTACGCGCGGGTCGAGCCCCACTTGCACAGGCCACCGGGGTCGGTGGACATGTCGGACGTCTTGATCTGCCGCGGCAGGTTGTTGTACGAGACCGACAGGTACGCGTTGCCGCAGATCCGCTTCCACTCGGCGAAGCGGGACTCGTCGGCCGCCCGCAGACCCAGCGTCATCGAGTTCCAGCCGCCCGCGGCGGCCGTCTTGATCTCGCTGGTCAGCTCGCCGGTCTCCCCGCTCTCGAAGTGCAGGTTCGCCTGGCTGGAGCAGGACGTCGGGGAGATCGCCTTGTCGACGGTCTGAAGATAGTCGTCCCAGTCGTCCGAGGTGTTGGACCAGCTGCTGGACGACGTCAGCGAGTAGTTCTGGCCGCCGATCCGGTACAGCTGAATGGGCTCCGCGGTCGGGGACGCGCTGTAGATGTGCTCCACCCGGGCCGAGAACGTCGCGCCCAGGATCTGCTTCCCCTTGTAGAAGGAGAGCGGCATCGTGAACATCACCCGACGGGTGCCGACCCCGTTGCAGGAGACCGGGTTGTAGTCGGTGGGGCACTTGCCGACGCCCGCGCTGCCCGAGTACTTCCAGTCCTGCTCACTCGGCATCCCCGACATCACGCCGGTCCAGGAGGTCCGCGAGGTGGTGCGCTGGATCGGGTCGATGACCACCGGGAAGACGGTGTCCGCGCCCTTGAGAAGCTTCTGGTCGGGGACCAGGCGCAGCTTGCCCTTGCCCACCTCGACACCCAGCGGGGCGACGCGACCGCCGCCACCCGGGCCCTCGAGGGCGGGCTCAGGCGCCGCCTGCGGACCGGCGGTGGCCGTAGCGGTGGTGGCCGCGGTCTCGTCCGCGCCGGCCGACGCGGCCTTCAGCGCCTTCGCGACAGCCTTGGGGCCCTGCTTCTTCGTCGCGGCCTCGGCCACGGCGGCCGAGTCCCACATCGAGGGCTTGCCCGCCTGGAAGACGGTGCCGCCGACGACGGCATCCTCGGCGACGATCGCCCCGGACGCGTCCTCCGCCACCTTCAGACCGTCGGTCGTCATACCGAGATCGAGCTGCGCGAGCTTCGGATCGGCCGCCGCCTCGGGCGTCTTGACGACCACGAGATGGCCGAAGCCGTCGGCCTCGGCGCGCACCGTGAGGTCGACGCCGGGCAGCGCGTCCACGTAGGTGGCCGTGTCCCCTTCGACCTTCGGGGCTGGCAGCTTGCCGTACGGCCAGGTCAGGGCGAACTCGCGGCCCGCCCGCTGCATCGTCACGAACGGCTTGCCGGCCTGACCGGCGGAGAAGCTGAGGTCGACGGTGGCGGCCTTCGGCCCCCAGCTGCCGTCGGCGTGCTTCACCAGCGTGGCGTCGATGTCGACCCACTTGCCGTCCCGGACCGTGCGGACGGGCTCGGTGTACTCGCGAGCCGTGAAGGTGCCGTCGGGCTCGGCGAAGATCTCCCTGCGCTCGGTGCGCAGTCCGGCGACCTCGGTCTTCTTGCCGCTCTCCCTGGCGGCGGCCATGGCCTGCTGCTCGGTCTGCATCGGCTGGCCGGCGGCGACGGGCGCCTGGTCCTGCACCGGGCCACCACCGCTGCCCGGCAGGACCGCCAGGCTGCCCGCCGCCACCGCACCGGTGACGGCCGCAGCGACGGCGGCACGCAGCACCATGCCTCGCCGTATCGGTCTGTGTCTGTCTGCGGACACGCGTGCACTCTCCAGTCGGGTCATGTCTTTGTCGGTAATCAGGTCACCGGAACGCCACGTCCGGCGAGGTGCGCTGATGGGCAACGTGGTTGATGAGTCGTCAGCGGACGGTCACCCGAAGCCGGCGGGACCGGCAGGGATGCCGGTCCCGCCTGGACCGGCCCCCTGGTGCACCGATGTGTGGAGTGGGGACCGGCGACGGCCGGTCCCCCGTCGGGCGTGGCTCGGAAGTGTGCCGTCAGCGTCGTCGGACGACTGAGCCCGACGAGCGCGGAGACGTCATCAGCGGACAGTGGCGCCGAAGGCGACGCCGGTCGCCGGCACCCCGCCCTCCCCGGGCTTGATCGTCTGGGTCGCGGCGCCGCCGGACGCCACGTTCCACGGGAAGCCGTAGACCGCGCGGGTGTCCGCCGGGCCGTAGGGCACGCCGACGTACAGCAGCGAGGGCGTGGCGGCCAGGGAGATGCCGGCGAGCATGCGCGGCGCGGCGGTGGGCCCGACGCCGTAGCCGGGGTCGATCCACTGGTCCGAGGCGCCGGGCGCGCCGACCAGCGGGACGATCTGGACACCGCCCTTCTCCGCGTGTTCCTCGGCCGACTCCTCGCCGGGCACGCCGATCGCGAGCCGGGTGGTGGTGGCCGTGGAGGTGGCGTTCGGGGAGGAGTTGACGGCGGCGAGCCGCTTGCCGAAGAAGTCGCCGGCCTCGGCCTCCTGGTCCACGTCGGCCGTGTTCTGGTCGATCCAGGCGGTCTCGGTGAAGGTGCCGTTGGCCGCGAGCTTGAAGACCTGGACGGCGCCCGCGTCGACGGTGGTGGACAGGTCCTCGCCGGGGACACCGACCGCGAGCAGCGACTCGGTGGTGGAGGTGGCGCCGGAGGCCCGGTACGGAACCATGGCGAGCGCGGCGCCGAACTGGTCGCCGACCTCCTCGGCCCCGGAGATCACGTCCTGGTCCTGGCCGAGTCCGCCGAGCGGCTTCGGGTAGCCGGAGGTGAGCGTGTGGCTGAAGATGCCCACGCCGCCCGCGAAGGTCGTGGTGCCGAGCGCCTCGCCGGGCGAGCCGACGGCGAAGTGGGTCGGGGTCGCGGCGAGCGTGGAGCCGTAACGGTCGTCCTGCTCCGCGACGCCGGCCACGGCGCCGCCGGTCTCGGTGTCCTGGTGAACGAAGACGACGGTCTGCGCGGTGCCGCTGATGTAGTAGAAGCCGCCCGCGTCCTCGACGGTGCCGATCGACTCGCCGGGGCTGCCGATCAGCAGGTAGGGCGTGCCGGCCGAGGTCTTGCCCGCGGCCAACGAGTAGCCGACCCAGTCGTCGGTCTCCGGGCCGCCTCCCAGCGGCTTGTCGCTGCCCTGGAGGAACTCCTTGACGGCCTTGGTGCCGGCGTTGAGCCCGCTTGTGGACCCGTAGATGACCTGCACGAGCCCGGAGTCGGGCACCGTGCCGAGGTCCTCGTAGGGCGCGCCGACCACCAGGTCGCTGCAACCGTCGAGGTCGGCGTCGTAGACGGCCAGCGCGTCTCCGTACCGGTCACCGGTCTCGGGCGCTCCCGGAATGTTCTCGGGGGCCTGCGAGATGGTGAGAACACCCTTGCCGCCGCCATAGACGACGTGCACCTCGCCGGCCTTGGCCACCCCGTCGACGGTGGCTTCCGGGTCGGCGACGGCCGTGTCCCTGATCCCGTCCCCGTTGAAGTCCGACTCGACACCCGAGGGACAGGCGACGGCGGCCGCGGCGGGTGTACCGCCGATCGCGAGCCCCCAGGTCAGCAGTGCCCCTGCCACAACGGTGACGGCGCCAGGCCGCCACACTTTCCCCACCCTTGACACAGACGCCTCGTAGATAAAGAGGGAATAAAAAAGGTCAAGGGATCATCTCTTTACGTGATGTGCACATGCAATACTCATCTTGGCCCCCAGGGCATGACATGAATCACAGGAAGCGCACATCAACTCCACAGGTAGTGGTACATGTCAGACAAAGGGCCCGCCGGTGAACCGGCCTTCCCTGGCAGTTGGTTGGGGCTGGCGAGCGTCGGTCTCGACCTCGACCTCGGGAAGCAGGAAGCCCAATCTCACCGACCTTCATGTCACCCGGGAACCGGCTGAGCCCGACGCCACGGAGACGGAGGGTGGCCGGGCCGGTGGAGTGCCGGTAGGCGTTGGTGAGGAGCTCGGTGTCCAACAGTTCGGCGAAGTCCTGGAGTTGGCGCATGCCGTGTCCGACGAGAACGGCTCTGAGCGTGACGCGGGCGATTCGGGCCGCCCGTGAGTCCGTGCTAGCCGACCCCTCCCTACCTGCGTCTTCACAGGCCAGGTGAGGTTTGCTTGTCCGCTGAGGTCCGTGGAAGTGCGGCGATGTCGGGTGCGGTTTTACCGTCAGCGTTGCCGTCAGAGCCTCGTGGACGGTGCTACTTCAGGTGCTCTTCGAGGTCGTCGACGGTCCAGTCGGCCTGGCGAAGGATGGAGCGGATGCTGCCGGGCGCGAGGCCGCGGTGGAAAGGCACGATGTGACGGTCCGCTCGCCGCTGCGGTACTTGGCGTGGCTCCCACGGGTCGAGATGTGCTCGAACCCACCGCGTTCCAGGGCCTTGGCGACGGCCGCGCCAGACAGGCCCGTGCGGACCGCGGGGTTCATGCGACGCGCCGCACTTCGACAGGGGCGGTGATCACGCGGCTGGTGGGAGGAGTACCGGGACACCCTGTCTCCCCGCCTCCTGGACCTGGCGGAGTTGGAGCACCACGCCAGCGCCCTACGCGTGACCCAGGTCATCAACATCCCGGGCCTGCTTCAGACCTCGGAGCACGCCCGCGCGTTGTTCCGCGAGGCGGTTCCGGCCCTGCGCCCGCACGAGATCGAATACCGCATCTCCCATCGCATCAAGTGCCAGGCCATCCTCTATCGCGAGCAACCGCAACCGCCGCCCTACACCGCGATCATCCATGAGGCCGCCCTGCGGTCCGGTTGCCGTCGGCGTTGCCGTCAGGCGGCATCTACTGCCGGGTGAGTCCAGCCGGGTCGATTGCCATGGGGAACGGGGCGTCCAGGCGGGTGGTCGCGCCGGAGAGCGCGGTCGTCCGCTCTACGTATCGGCCGCTCTGCAGTTCGTAGATGGCGAGCATCGGGGCGGGATCGAACTCAAGCCGCCAGAAGTGCGGGATGGCGGCCTCCGCGTACAGCATGGGCTTTACCTTGCGGTCCATGGTGCTGTTGCCGGGGGAGACGAGTTCGACGACGAGCTGGACTGCTTCGATGTCGACGGTGACGGGATCATCGGCGGTCGCGCCGGCATCGGCCACCACCAGGTCGGGAACGACCAGGCCCGACGGCAAAACGACGTTGACGCCTTCCAGAATCTCCACCGGCGCGCCGGCAGCCCGGGCGGCCGCGTCCAGAGCGACGTGGAGGCGGAACGAGGCCCGCTGGTGGCGGACGCCGGGCGCGGGGGACATTACGAGGGACTCCCCCAACAGCTCGTAGCGGGTCGTACGGTCCTCGGGCAGGGCCAGGACGTCGGCGACGGTCCAGGGCCCGGTGTGGTCGATGGCAATGCTCATTCCCTTTCACCTCCTCGTCCGCCCGGCAATCGCGGTGTGATCCCGGCAGGCGGTACACGGCCAGCATACGGGCGCTCTCACCTGCTGACATCAGGTTTCGCCGCCCGGGCGAGACCCCGAACACGCGTGCTGTGAAGTCCTCTGCCCGGGGTGGCGTCGGCATGGGCCCGCGCATGGCTGACCTGGCCTGCCGAGCGGTGGCGCGTCGGGAGATCCCCGCCACCCTGCTCCTGGAACAGGGAGTCGACCTCGTCGTGATCAAGGAACTCCTCGGCCACGCCCACATCGGCGTCACCGCCGGCGTCTACACGTACGACTCCGCCTCCAACGCCAAGCCAACGACACCCTCGGGGATACCCTCGGCACAGGGGACGACGACCCTGACGACCCATCCGCCGCAGTCGTAGTCCACTGACGTTGCCGTCACCGTTGCCGTCAAACGGCGCAGAGGTCCCGCCGGAACACTCCGGCGGGACCTCTTGAATATTCATCCACGGGCCGCCCGTGAACGAATGTGCCATTCATTCAGCTAGTTGACACACGCCCGCCGGGATCTATTCATAGACGAGTGCCGCCCGAAAGATCGCAGCAATCATCGCCCAATCGGGGGTTTCTGGTACGGGTTCCTTGATTACGTTCTTGAAGAACCCATCCATCGACCTCGTCCAGCGCCCAGCGGAGTCCATAAAGGAATCTGTCGTGGCGTTTTCCACTACAAGGCTTCCATCGCGAATCTTTTCCGCCAACCCGGTCAGGAAATGAGCCAGGTCCTCCCTGCTCTGGATCTCGTTCAATGTTGCATCGGGCCAGTTCATGGCGCCCACTCCAGCGGGTCGAAGTAGTTGATCAAGATTGAGCGTCCTTCATTTTGAGTCGTGAACTTCCACGCTTCGTTGGCGGCTTCTTCGGGAGTTGCCATGCGGAACGGCATCGGGATGCCTGCCTTTTGAAAGGCCACGAGCCTTCTGTTGTCGAGCGAGTGGACCTGCCCGTCCCTGACAGTCAGTCGCACAGTCGGGAGATCGCTCGCCTTGAGGTATCCCGACCGCAACGCAGCGGCCGTTTGCTCAATTGTCTCTCCGGTGCCGAAACGAGGACTGACAGTGTCCTGGGAGAACCTCACCAATTTCGGATCGATGGTCCCACCACAGTTGTGAACGAGGACCGGCGTCTCGCCCGCCAGCACATAGTACGTGTGCTACGTGCCCCCTCCCCACCTGCGTTTTCGCAGGTCAACGGCGATTCGGCGGTCCGCTGACGTCCGTGGAAGTGCGGTGGTGTCGGGTCCGGTTGCCGTCAGCGTTGCCGTCAGAGGTGTAGACCTATTGCCGCTCGGATCGCACGGCAGTGATCGCGATTGTCGAGCATCACCCAGACATCGATCCGCTACCCGAGCCAGGACATCCGAGCTACTGTGGATGTCATGACGACGGCCTACGAGGACGTGCCCTTCAGCGAGCTGCTCCACCACCCCGCTGCCACCGCCCGGCGCCTGGACGCGGTCCGCGCACTGCGCCTGCGCCGACGCGACGCGGGCGACCTGGCGCTCATTCGCGCCGACCAGCTGGAGCAGGACTCCACCGTGGTCGACTTCACCGCCCGCCTGCTCGCCGGGCTGGTCCGCACCGAGAACACCGCCGCACTGCGTCAGGCCCTGCCGGATGCTCTGCCCTGGTCGGTCTTCCTCCCCGAGGACGATGTCGAGGCGATGCTCGGCGAGCTGGTGGACACCGCTCGCGGGGCTGCTGCGCTGGAGAACTTGGCTCCCATTGCACTGCTGCTGGCCCAGTGGCGGCACAGTGCCGAGATCTATGCCGACCCGGCCCTGCACGCCATCCTCACCCGCGAGCCCGAAGGCGACCTCGGACCCGTCCCCGTACCCGAAGGCGAGACCGCCGAGTGAGCCCCAAGCGCGGTGACCGCGCGGCCCCGCCCCCGGTCGGCGAAGAGTTCGACCTGCGCTTCGCCAACACGGAGGCGGCCAACGGCTGGGAGCACCTCTCCCGCCACGCAGCAGGCAACCTCCGCCGTGCCTTCGACAAGATCCGATCCGCCCCGCGCGCCACCGATGACCCCGAGCGCCACCACCGCCTCAAGGGCAAGCTCGGCTCCACGGTCTGGAAGGGGCAGACGCTGGAGTGCTGGCAGTACGAGGTCACCGGCGGCGGCCGCATCTGGTACCTGGTCGACGACGCCAACCGCACCGCCTGGATCACCTACGCAGGCACCGGACACCCCAAAGCCACTGACTGATCACCCTTCACCTCCTGTCCATCTGCCGCGTCCACGATCCGCGCGGGTGTTGACGCGATCTTGGGCCGGCGGCCTGCCAGATCCAGGCCTCGCCCCGGGCAAGCGGGCGGTCCGGGAGCTCTCGGCGGCTCGACGGTCGGCCCGCGCATGCGTCGGCCAGTCCGGCAGCGCGGGAACCGGGGCGGGAGCGGTCAGCCGACGACGAGTGGCCGCGAGCTTCGCTCCCTGCCGGAGGAGTCGCCAGCCACCCGCCTGTCGGTGAGCTCAGCGACGCACTTTGAGGGTCGGCCCCCTGGGTCGACGCTCTTCCCGTTGGACAGCCCGCGAGAATGTGATGGTATGGCCATGACCCGTATCCGTGTTGCCCTGCTGCCGTCGACGGTGTGCATCGCGGGCCCCGAGCCGGTGCTGAAGATCAAGGACCAGCAGACCGGGGAGGTCGCCACCGACCGGGAGACCAGCGCGTCGCTGTACACGGTGACCGTGATGCTCATGGAGGTCGGCCGGGCTGGCGGCCGAGCTCAAGCCGGGCGCGATGGTCGCGCTCCACAGCGGACTCCGCAAAGGCGAACTCCTCGGCCTCCGCTGGGATGACCTCGACCTTAACGCGGGCACCGCCGCCATCCGCCGCACCAGCACGGGCGGACTCACCACGTTGCCAACCAAGACCCGGGCCTCCGAACGCCGCATCGCCCTCCCCACCCGCTGCGTTCACTCACTGAAGCACCATCACGAACAACAGCAGCACGACCGTCACACGGCAGGCACCGAATGGCAGCACAACGGGCACGTGTTCACCACGCCGCAGGGCAGACCGATCGACCCAACCAACCTCACCCGCACCTTCACCGCCCTCCTCCGCAAGGCCGGCCTCCGCCGCATCCGCTTCCACGACCTCCGCCACTCGACCGCCATCCTGCTCCTGGAGCAGGGCGTCGAACTCGTCGTGATCAAGGAACTACTCGGCCACGCCCACATCGGCGTTACCGCCACCGTCTATGCCCACGTCCGACTCCGCCTCCAGCGAGACGCCATCGACACCCTCAGCACCGCACTCGGCAGCCCGGAGAACACCAAGATGGCACGCTCCGACGGCGACGAACCGCCACCCTGCGCCGCCCTCGTCCGCTGACGTTCCGTCAACTACTGCCGTCACCCCACGCAGAAGCCCCGCCAGGACACATCTGACGGGGCTTCACATTTGCTCCTGAAATCCCAGGGAACTCGAAATTCGACTCTGGGCACGCCCATTACGGGAGCAAACTCGAAACGAGCGAACCCTCTAGAACTGTGAACCCAGACCAAGCGTTCAGCTTAATCTGGGGAAGAATCACGACACCGAGTTTCCTACCCCCTGGATAGCCGCACAGATCGCCCAGCCCACAGCCTGGACATTCTCACTGTAGAAGCCGTATCTGTTATGAAACGCCTCCTCCGACGAGCGATTCAAAAAGGCGAACGCCAGGGCTCCATACAACGCCCGAAGGTCGGAGTGGCTCAACGCCACCTCAATGTTCGAGCGCGACTGGAAGTCTACCTCTCGATCCCTCATTTCGAGGAGTTCCGCCGACGCGTCACCAGCCACGACGGCCACCACCTCCGAAGAGTGACTGCCGCCATAAAGATCCACAAGCACCCTTCTGGCCAGTTCGAATTGGGTCGGAGTGAGGCTGAGTACGTAGCTTTCGCCCGAACGCCTGAGGCGAACCCTCCGATACATGCGACCTCACCCCAGCGAGTTGAAGATGCTGTTGAACTCGTCCAACGACTGATGATAAGCGTGAACCATGTAGGAGTTTTGGACGATCGTCACGCCCCTGCCCCTTGAATCCACCCTACTCTCATCGCGTCTGGCAGTTGTTCCTGGCTTCCTCCGATCGACATGAGTCATGCCCAAGTCGCGCTGACCAGCCAGGTACCGACCCAATTCGTCTGTGTCGCCGCCGATTCCATTGATGGTGTGATCGGCCGCATCACTGGCCGAGTTGCAGGCCGTACACATGCGCTGGAGATTGTAGTCAACCCCATCGGCAATATCAGTCCCATGGCGATCCTGAATTGCCTCGTGCGCGGCATCGTCGAGTCCTCCGCAGTTGTGAACGAGGACCGGCGTCTGCCCCGCCAACACAAAGTACGTGTGCAGGTCACTGACGGTGAGGTTGTGGACCGTCGACTGCTGGGTCCAGCGCTGTACTGCGGTGATCTGGATGAGCGTGCCGGCCGACGTGCGGAGCCACTGGCCCGGCGTAAGGTCGGTTGCCTTAATCCAGTCACGTAGTTCAGGGACCCAGAAGGGATGGCCGTCGGTCGCGGTGACGGAGGCCGTCTTCGTGCCCTTGTCTCCGTCGGTGTCGATGGTGACCTTGACCAGGTGCTTGGTTCCCGTGCCCTTGATCTCCGCCGTGACCGTCTGGATCTCGGTCTTGCCAGTCTCTGGGTCGGTGGCGATCACGCGGTCGCCTATGTCGATGTCCTCGATGGACTTCTGACTTCCGTCGGCCATCAGGACTTTCGTCTTCGGGACGAAGCTGTTGCACTTCGCTCCGGCTTCGATTGCCGCTTCGGCGTCTTCCTCCGCGCGCTTCGCCCGCTTTTCGAACTTGAACCAGTCCTTTACAGCAGACTTGAGCTTGTCGGCGAGACCCCAGATCCGCTTGCCGAGTGCCGCTAGCTTTTTCCACTTGAGAGGGTTTCCGTACTTCGTCGCCAGCTTGCCGAGAACGCCCCCGGCGAAGCTAGTGACGATGTTGAACACCGTCGCTCCGCAGGCGCCCAAGTTGCCTGTCGTAAAGCAGTCCAGGGCGTCCTTGATGCCGAGCTCTTCCATCGCGATATCCGCGAGCTCCTTGGCCACGGACTTCATTTGCTGCTTTGCGGCGTCCGCATCCGCTTTCGCCACGTCCGCCTTGGCTTCTGCGGCCGTGTAGCCCGTGCCGATGCCCTTGCCGGGGTTGCCCCCGGGATCATCGGTGTAAGCGCCAGGGTGGGACTTCGGACCGCCGCCGCACTCGTTCCACCCGCCCACGCAGTTGGCGAGCCGCAGCCCCGTCGCGTCGACGAACGCGATCGGGTTGTTGTTGGCGTACGTGTAGCCGTTGATCTGCTGCGGGTCACTGAAGTCGATGATCGGGTCGACCGAGATGAACCGGCCGTTCTTCGCTTCGTACTCCCGCGCCCCGACATTGACCAGCCCGGTCGACTCGTCGACCGTCTTGCCCAGGAAGCCCTTGTCGTTGACCCAGGTCTTGCCGTCGTTGCCGCGTTCGTTGCCGTACGGGTCCATGCGGCGGCGCGTGAGTGCGCCAGTGGCCGCGTCAATCGCGATCTCTGCCGTGCCGTGCTGGTCGGCCGCCAGGAACTGGACCCCGCCGGCCGTACGCATCGCGACGGTGTTGTTGCCGAAGCTGTAGTACCGGGTAGCCGTGACCGCCTTCGTCGTCGGGTTCAGGCTCAGTTCCATGCCCGGCAGGTACAGCGTCTTCTCGCCGCCGACGTTGCGCAGCAGGCGCTGGCCCGAGGCGTCGTACACGTAGTCCGTCGTCTTGGCGCCGGTGACCTTGGTCAGCTTGTTCTGAGAGTTCCACGCCAGAGTCTGGGTGTCGCCGTTCAGAACCCGCTTGGTCGTGTTGCCCGCGCTGTCGTACGCGTACGTGTCCTGGGACTTGACCTCCGGGTTGCCCTGGTACGCCGGGGTGAGCGTCGTGACCTTGGTCAGGGCGTGCGGGCCACCGTCGCCGGCCTCGCCCGTCGTGCCGTCCTGGTCGGCGTCACCGTAGAGGTAGTCGCGGGTGACGTCCGGGGTGCCGGCCGATCCGAAGCCGTGAATCGTCTCCTTCTTGCGGTTGCCCGTCACATCGTCGAACGCGTACGAGCGCCAGTACGGGGCCGGTCCGCCGACAGCGGTCGTGGAAGGCGCCGCAGAGCACGCCGCGTTGGTCGTGCCCGTGCCGAGGGCGCTGTCCGGCGTCGTAGTGCTGGTCCACGCGTCTGTCATCCGGCGCTGCCAGTCGTACTGGAAGCACTGGGTGTCCGCCAGACCGCCGGTGGGGTTGTCGGTGATGGAGGTGACGTTGCCGACCTGGTCGTAGGTGTAGCGGGCGTCATAGACGGCTGTCGCGCCGTCATTGGTCTTGACGAAGGAGTGAGTCGCGCGGTCGGTGCCGCGTTCGTACTCGAAACCCAGCTCGGTCGTCTTGGCTCCGGCCGCCTTGCTGGTCAGGAGGAGGCGCTGCAACTGGCTCGTGGTGGAGTACTCCGCCTTGTCGACGTACGTGTAGTCGGTCGATCCGTAGACGCTACGCAGCTCCGTCTGCCGCTGCAGTCCGTCGTACTTGGGGAAGAGCTTCTCCGCGGACAGTCCGCCCGCCGCCGGGATGGACGACGTGAGGACGGATCCGTCGGTGTCGTACGTCGTCTTGTACTCGTAAGTGCCGCCCAGCTCCGGCTCGGCCGTCTTGGAGATCGAGTAGCGGGTGGTGAGAGGCTCGTAAGTGGAGCTGAGCTCCGTGACCAGCGCGGCCGCGTAAACAGCGCCGTTCACGTAGGTGTACGAGCCGTAGGACTCGCCCTTGGCCACCGTGTCGTACGTCTGCGCGGTCAGCTGCTTGCCCGTGGTCGGCTCGCCCTCCCACGTGGAGGTGACGCGTCCGAACTCGTCGTAGACGGTGGAGACTTTCTTGCCCTGGGTATCGGTCGCCGACGCCTGCTGGGTCGTCGCCGTCAGGCGGTCCAGGACGTCGTACTCGTACTGGGTGTAGCCGGCATCGGGGTCCTGAGCGGTGATCTTCCGGCCGCGCTTGTCGTAGCCGTAGGACCAGAGGTTTCCGTTGCCGTCCCTGACCGAGTCGAGCAGGCCGGCCTTGTTGTACGTGTAACGCGTGGACGTGTAGTCGGTGGACGTACCGACCGGCAGTGGCGCGCTGCCCTTGTACTGACGCACCTCGACTGTCTGATCACGGCCGTCGGTGATCGTCGTGGTCGGCGCCTGACCGTTCGGCGGGTCGGTGTGGACGCGGTCGCCGCCGTACGTGTACGTGGTCCGCCACTCCTCGTCGCCCGCCACCGCGAAGATGTCGGCGGTCTTGCGGCCCGCTCCGTCGTACTCGGTCAGGCTCTGAGCGTTGGTGTCGCCGTTCCTGACGGCGAAAGGCGTGCTGCTGGGCGCACCCGAGGTGTAGTAGTCGGTATTGCTCTTCACGACGCGCCCGAGGCCGTCGTAGAAGGTGTCCGCGACCATGCGACCGTTGTTCGGTCCTTCGGTCTGGATCTGGAAGGGACGCAGGCTGCCGTCGTACAGCGTGTACTCGGGGAGTCCGTACGTGCCGCCTACCTGGATCTTCTTCGTGGTCACGACGGACGGGCCGTCCTGGCGGACGTTGTACGCGTACTTGATGCTGGCCACCGAGGTCGCCTTCGACACATCGGGGAGCCAGACGTCGGTGAGCCGGCCCAGCCCGTCGTAGGCGAGGTCGGTCCGCTTGAGGTTGGCGTCCGTCTGCGCCGTGAGCGTGCCCCAGGCGGGGTTGTACTCCGTGACGGTCTGCCAGCCACGCTTGTTCGTCTCGACCTTCTTGGTGGCCAAGCCGTTGGTGTCCGTGTAGTCGATCGTCGTCGCGGTGCCCGCGGCGTCGACCACCTTCTTCGGCCGGCCGTAGGCGTCGAAGTCGGTCGTGGCGAGCTCGGTGACCGTCTCGTAGACCGGGGTGTCGGTGACAGTCAGCGAGGCGAGGCGCTGGACCTTGGTGGTGTCGCCCTTCGTCGGGCCGGTGCCGAGAGCCTGCCCGTCGTAGAAGGTCAGGTCGTCGGAGAGGGTCTCCTTGCCGTGGTTCGCGACATCGGAGCAGGTGGTCGCCGTCGTGTGCACCCGGTACGGGAACGCCAGCATGTTCTTGTCGACGTTGTCCGCGTAGTACGTGAGGGTGCACTGGTTGTCGGTGGCGTCACCGTCGACCCCGAAGTCGTCGACCTTGGTGACCCGGCCGGTCGCCGCGTCGTACGTGTTCGTGCTCTTCGTCACTCGCCACTTGGGGCTCTGGGCGGTGTAGCCCTCCAGCGCCGTGTAGCTGGTGGTCGTCTGCGGGCGCAGGTAACGGGACTCGTCCGTGCCCCAGTCCTGTTTGCGCGAGCCCGTGAGCTGGGTCCACGGAGTACTGATGCTCTTGGAGACGATCGCGTCCGCGCTGAAGGAGCCGTTGTACGTGGTCGTCTCCAGCTCGAAGCCGGAGAGGTGGTCGGCGTCCGTGTACGTGGTCCCGGCCGAGTCCGTGAGCGTCTCCGGCCGCTTTCCGCCCGTCGCCGTCGCGTCACCGTCGAGGCCGCGGAAGAACGTGTGCTCGGTACGAGTGTTGTCCGCCGCGACGACGCCCCCTTCCGAGCCTCGGACTCGGACCTTGGCGTAGCCGCGCCAGTCGGCCCACGTCAGGTACTTGGACTCGGTGATGCCGTCCGCGCGGGTCTTCCGCCAGCCGGCGTCGCCGATGTAGTCGTACGACGTGGTCATGTCGGGGGTGCCGCCGACCAGGTCGGTCTGGGTGACGGAGCTGACGACGTACTTGTGGAACCAGTCGGTGATCGGTTCGTCCAGGCCCGGCGGGTTCCACTTCACCGGGTAGCAGCGCTTGGTGGACTCGCCCTCCTTCGGCAGCGCGGAGGCCGAGCAGTCCGCGGCGGCGTAGTTGACGCTGAGCTGGCCGCCGGTCTCGTTCTGAACGCCGACCAGGCGGAAACGGTTCATCGCCTGGATGTTGTCGCCGGCGACGTCGACACGGTTGGGGAACTGGTTGCCCAGGAGCTCGATGTCCGGCATCGACGTCACCGTGCCGACCCGTCCCTCGTGGTCGATGTTCTGCAGCCACAGAGACTTCGAGCCGTCGCCGTTGTCGGTGAAGACGTGCGTCAGCTTCCAGTAGTCGACGTCGGAGTAGCCGGAGCCGGACCGGATCTGGGTCGTGATGGCGGACAGCTTCTTGCGCGTCCAGAAGGTCGGGGAGTTCTGGCCTTCGCACTTCGTGCCCGACGCGCAGTTCTGGTCCCACGGGACATCGGGCCAGCGGGTGGCGGTTGCGTCCGTCAGGTCGCCCGGCTCGCAGTCGGCGGCCGCGGCGAGGCAGCGCTCGTCGGTCGTGAAGACCACGCGGGCCGGTGCTGCGGTCGTGTAGACCTGGCTGTCGCGCTGGCCGTAGTCCACACGCTTGAGGTAGCCGCCGCGGACGTACGGCTTGCCGTTCTCCGTGTACTTGAGGTTCTGGCTGTAGTAGTTGGTCTCCTTGCCGTAGTAGTAGGACATCACGTTGCCGTGGGTGTCCTTCACGTACGACAGGTTCCAGCGCCAGGCCTGGTTGCAGGAAGAGGCGTCGAACGTCGACTGGTGGCAGGGCTCGTCCGTGTCGTCGCCGTAGACCGGGACGGTCCAGGTCGAGTCGGTGGTCGGGTCCGGGTCCGTCGTGCCGGTGGTCGCCGGGTCGTCCGCGCGCCAGCCGGGGAGGCGGTCCAGGCCGAAGTAGTACTCGGTGCCGTCGGTCGTCGTCAGACGCCAGTACTCGCCGTCGTTGTCGCCGTTGGTCGTGCCGGTGAGCTTCTCGACCTTCGAGTTGTCGTCGCTGCTGATCCGCCACTTGCCCGTGGCGTCGTCCTTGACGATCTCGCCCGACGTGCCGCCGGCCAGGGTGACCATGGCGTTGTCGAACGCCCAGCACTGGTCGCCGTTTGCCTTGTCCTGCCCGTCCTGGGCGCAGCCCTTGTAGCGGCGCTCGATGTAACCGGGCTCGTAGCCGAAGCCCTGGCCCACCCAGGAGCCCTGGGCGTTGGTGGCCGCCGTCTGGCCGTCGACGGACTGTGAGCTGTAGCCGAGGCTGACCGAGGGGGCCATACCGCCAGGTACCGGCGGAGTCCGCATCGGGTACGACCAGTTGAACGCGCCGGAGGAGTTGGAGACGCTCCACTCCGAGGAGGGCTGGAGGGAGGTGGCCGTGTAGTCGCCCTGGTCGCCGGAGCTGCCGGCGGTGGCCGCGAGGAGGGTGGCGCCGGTGCTGGTGGACGCCGTCCTCAGGAGCTGCGTGGTGACGCCGGTCTGGTCGGGCGCCGCGTCGACGGTGGTCGTCAGGGTCTGAGCCGCCAGCGAGTTGGTGGTCTTCAACTCACGGGGAGTGGAACACTCCTTCTTCTGCGGAGTGGTGAGCAGGCACTGCGGGTACTGCACGAAACGCAGACGGGAACCGTAGCTGCCGCCGTACGCGTCGGCGAAGCCCGAGTAGTCGAGCTGAACCTTCGCCTTGCCTGCCGTGTCCACGCCGTCGGTGCGGGCCACCTTCAGGAATACGCCGTCCACGCCCGCGGCGAGCGCCTTCTTGTGGTCGACGACCTCGAAGGCCAGTTCGTCCGGTCCGGAAGCGGTGGGGGCGGCCGCCTTCAGAGGCAGGCCCTTGACTTTCGCGAGCTTGGCGGAGACCGCCGTCTCCGCGCGGCCCGGCTTCGGCCAGGTCACCTTCGCCGGGTCGGTGACCACGGCGGAGTCGACCGGGTTCTTCTTCGGTTTCTCGGCCTTCGCGTTCGTGCCGCGTGCCGGACCGCGGTCCTGCTGGAGTTCGGGCAGGTCAGGGTTCTTGGCCTCAGCTTGGGGGGCGTACTGCGGCAGCAGGCCGATGGCGACGGCGATGCCGACGACGGCCGCCGCTCTGCGCCGTGCGGTGCGGTTCCACAGCGCCGGACGGGCGCGGAACCACGAAGGCGTGGACATGGTTCTCCCATGGGGGAAGGAAGTGGACGAGGCCTGGCGAGAGGGGCGGCGGAACACGTGGATCCGCCGCCTCGACCGTTGTCCTGCTAGGTGGCGTCACCGACACCTGCGGCGATCCGCACGGCTCGGTATTGATCGACGACGCCTTGGTAGGCACTGACCTCGTCAAGCGCGCCGGAGAAGTACTCACTGCCCGTGGCGCCGGTCAGGGACCGGCCCACCTGGATGCTGACGCCGGAAAAGTCCCAGGTGTTCGGCCACAGGGTCTCGATGCCGCTCAGCTGGCCGTTGACGTACAGCTTCACCTCGCCGAAGACGGCGTCGTAGGCCAACGTCAGGTGGTCACCCGAGTTCTCCGTGTTCGGCGACGGCATCGACGGCGGGCCGGCCGGGGTCACCGTCGTCGCGTCGGCGGAGTCCCGGTCCGTCAGGGCCAGCTGATAGCGCTTGGTGGCCTGCGAGTAACGCACCACAGCCGCTTGGCCGTTCACCCCGGCCAGGGAGAACACCGTCTGGTCCTTCCCCGGGTCGGCCGAGGCCAACCGAGCCCGCGCCGCGACGGCGAAGCTTCCCTGCGCCGCGAACAGCCCCGAATTTCGCTCGGCGTAGCCGCTCGTGCCGTCGAGCTGGAGGTGTCCGTCGCCCCACAGCGGTGCGGCGGGGACGGTCGTGCAGGTCGGGTCCAACTCGTCGCAGACGGTGTCCTGCACCTTGTAGATGGAGGCCCCCGTGGACAGCGCGAGTCCTTCCCCGCCGTCCGCCTCGGGCGAGACCCCGTCCACCGCCTCGTCGAGCGGCCAGTATCCGACCTGGTCCGGATCGGACTCGCTCGCCGCCGCCAGCTCCTCCTGGGACAGCAGACGGTCGTAGACCTGCACTGCGGACAGTGACCCCTTGAGGTGATTCGTGTAGCCCGCCAGCGCGAGTGACCGGCCCATCTGGAGCCCACCTGTGGCGCTCCACGACGTACGGCGCTGCACCGGCGCGGCCGCGGCCTTGCCGCCCTTGTACAGGGTCATGGTGTGCTGGTCGGCGTCATAGACGGCGGCCAGGTTCACCCAGAGGTTGGCGACCGCCTTCGTGTCGTCCAGCACCCGCCACTCACCGAGTGAGTCCATGCCGGAGCCCGGGAAGCTGAACTCCCACTTCTGGGTCGTCCCGTCGTACCCGAGTGTGAAACCGGGCTCCGCCGTGCCGTCCTGGCTGACCAACGTCATGTCGCGGGTGGCCAGCTCGGGCAGGTAGGCCCAGACCGAGACCGAGAAGGACTTGGCCGTGTCCACCACCGGCGTCGTAGTGGACAGGTGGGCGTCCTGCGATCCGTTGAAGGAGGTCGCGACCTTGTCCTTCATGTCGCCCAGATTCGTGACGCCGAAGGTGACCCCGGCGCCCTTCGCGGCCGACGGATCGCCCGCTCGTCCCGCCGCGGCTGTGGCGGTCGCGGGATCGTCCAGCTTCCACGCGGCCGCAGGTGCACGGCCGTTGGCCACTACGAAGCTGTATCCGCCCGGGCTCTCGGCGGACTTGCCTGCCGCGTCGACCGCCGTGACCGTGAGCGTGTGCGAGCCCGACCTGGTCGGCGGCCACCGCAGGGTGGCCGGTCGCCCCGTACCCGACTGCGCGGGCACGGTCCCGTTGGTGCCGTCCTGGAACTCGTAGCGGTAGGACACGACATCGGTCGACGTCGACGTGAAGGTGAACGTCCCGTAGTCGCCGACCCCGGCGTGCGGAGCGTCGTCGTCCGGGTAATCCGTCGAGGTCACCGTCGGGGCTGCGGGCTTCGTCTTGTCGTAGACGAACTCGCATGCCTGCGGGGGAGCGCTGCTCCAGGCGCCCCATCCCTGGCCGTCGCTGCCCCGCACCTGCCAGGCGTAGACGACGTTTTCCAGCAGCGTGTAGGTCACGGGCTTCGTTGGAGTCCCTGTGAGGCTGGCCTTCGAGGAGAACTTCGCCATGCCGGTCTGGCTGTTCGCCGGATCGGAGTACGTGCTCTTGGGGTCCGTGACGAACGACGGCACCTGAATCCACTTGCCGGTCGCGGCATCGAGCCGCGACAGGAGGAATTCGGCGCGCAGCGTCTCAGCCTTCCCCGCCACGTCGTTGTGGTCGTAGTCCCGGATGACCGCCGTCATCGTCGGCGGAGTGTCCACGTACGGACGCGCCGACCCGGTGACGCACTTGCCGCCGGGCGAGATACTCATCTCGGCCTTCGAGGGCTGCGGGGGAAGTCGGTTGTACGTCACTTCGAGCTGACCGTTGCCGCAGAAGCGGTTCCAGTAGGCGTAGCTCGACTCGTCGGAGGACGCCAGCCGGAACGTGGTCGTCGCCCAACTGCTGTCCGCGGCCTGCTGCACCGCGGACTTCACGTCGAAGCGGAGATTCTGGTTGGTCGACGTGCAGGACCCCGCCCTGGCCGTCGTCGACGCGCTGGTGATCGTCTTCTTGACCGAGGGCTGGTTGTCCCAGTTAGTCGCGGAGTTGATGGCGGCCGCGCCGGTGCTGTTGACCCGGGACAGGACGACCGAGCGCGCGGTGCCGTTGTAGGCGTTCGCGAGGGTGATCGCGAAGTCCGCCTCGATGATGTCCTTGCCTGCGAGCGTCCCGGTCGGGATCGCGTAGAACTGGCGCTTCCTGTCGTCACTACTCGCGCACAGCGCGGAGACGTCGGCAGGGCAGCGGCCCACGCCCTCGTGGTCCGAGAACTTCCAGAACTCCGCGGTGGAGTAGTACGACGAGACCATCGTCCAGCCGGAGCGCGTGTAGGTCTTGGTCACCGGGTCGATGTACAGCGGATAGGTCGCCGACTTCAGCAGCTTCTTGTCGGGGGTGAGTACCATCGCGCCCTTGCGGAAGCCCAGCTGCACCGGGGAGACCCGGGAGCCTTCTCCCGGCCCTTCCCTGAGGTCCTCTCCACGGCCCCGGGCCGGGTCGGTCTTGTCCCCGCGCGCGCTCGGGCTGCTCTGCGCACCGGAGGCCCCCGCCGAGTCCCACATCTGAGGCTGCGCCGCCTCGAACACGGGCCCGTCCGATCCCTTGTCCACAGCGACGAGGCCGCCGCCCGACTGGGTCTGAACCTCCACCCCCCGGGTCGTGACGGGCAGGTCGATCTCGGCCAGCCGCGGGTTCTCCGCCGCTTCCGGTGTCTTGACCACAAGGAGGTGGGAGAAGCCGTCGGCGTCGGCGGTGACGGTCAGGTCCACCCCGGGGAGCACGTCGGCGTACGTGGCCGTGCTGCCCTCGACCTTCGGCTTGGGCAGTGCGCCCGGCCCGGGCCAACTGAGGGACATCTGTTTGCCGGCCCGGTCCAGGGTCGCGAACGGTCCCTCACCGCCGTTGGAGATCGCCATGTCGGCGGTCGACGCCTTGGGGGTCCAGGACCCGTTGGGCGACTGGACGAGCGTGGTGTCGAGGGGCGCCCACTTGCCGTTCTTGAATACGCGTACGGGCTGGACGTACTCCCGGAGCGTGAAGGTGCCGTCGGGGTTGGCCAGCGTCTCGCTGCGCTCGGTGCGCAGGTTGACGGCCTCCACCTGCTTTCCGGCCTCGGCGGCCTCCGCCTGGGCCGCTTCCTCGGAGAGAGCCTTGCCGTCGCTGGTCGCCTCCCCCTCGGAGGCGGCGACCGCTTCCTTGACGGATGTCGGCCCGCTCGCGGGCACACCCACCAGTCCTGCCGTGAACACCGCACCCGCCGTCACGGTCACGACCACCCCGCGCGCCAGACTCCGGCGCCGCTTGAGAGCGACCACCCTTGAACTCCCCACCCTTTGTCTTCTCATTGGTTCGCTGCTCCGGGCCTTCGCCGCGTCAGCGGACGACCGCGCCGAAGGCTGCCGCCCCCGCCGGAATTCCGCCCTCACCGGGCTTCCACGTCTGCGTCGGCGCGCTGCCCGAGGCCGCGTTCCACGGGAATCCGTGGACCGCGCGCCCCTCGGCCGGCCCGTAGGGAACGCCCACGTACAGCAGCGACGGACTGGCGCCGAGGCTGATGCCCGCGTACGTCCGGGGCGTCGGCCCGGAGGGAATACCGCTGCCGGGCTCGATCCACGAGTCGGCGGCCCCGGGCGCTCCCAGCAGCGAGAAGAGCTGAACGCCGCCCGCCTCCGGGGCCTCCGTCGTCGACTCCTCGCCCGGCACGCCCACGGCGAGGCGCATCGTGGCCGCCGTGCTCACCACGTTGGTGCTGGTGTTCACCGCCGCGAGCCGCTGACCGAAGTAGTCACCGGCCTCGGCGTCGCCGTCGACTCCGTCCGTGTTCTGGTCGATCCAGTTGAGGAAGGTGACCGTGCCGTCGGCCGCGACCTGGTAGGTCTCCACCGCTCCGGCGTCGGCCGTCGTACTCAGATCCTCGCCCGGCGCGCCCACCGCGAGGATCGCGTCGGTGATGGTGGCCGCTCCCGACGGACGGTAGGGGGCCAGCGCAAGGGAGGTGCCGTACTGGTCGTCCGTCTCGGCGGTGATGTCATTCGACACCGTACGGTTCTGCCCCATGCCGAAGAGGGGGTCGGGGATCCCGTCCGTGTTGATCGACGGCCGGAAGCCCTGGAGGCCACCGGACTGGCTGACCGTGCCGATGCTCTCGCCGGGAGCACCGACCACGAAGAACCGGTCCGTGGCGGCGATCGAGGCTCCGAAGCGGTCGTACGGCTCCTCGTCCTCCCAGACCCCGACACTGCCCTGGGACACGTTCACCGCCGTGTAGGAGGTCCCGTATACGTAGCCGAGCAGGCCCATGTCCGTGCCCGCGGCCCCGTCCTCGCCCGGCACGCCGATCGCCAGATAGGGCACACCGGTTGTCGAGGTGCCGGCCCCCACCGCGTAGCCGAGCCAGTCGTCGGTCTCGGGTCCGCCGCCCAGGGGCTCGGTCTCGCCCTGGATGAAGCCCCTGCTGGGGAATTCCGACCCAACCGCGGTCGACGAGCCGTAGATGACCTGGACGTAGCCCGCGTCCTTTACGGTGCCGACGTCCTCGTACGGGATACCGACAGCCAGGTCACTGCAGCCGTCCTTGTTCGCGTCGTACACCGCCAGCGAGAAACCGAACCGGTCCCCGGCCTCGGGGCCGTCGGCGACATTCACCGTGTCCTGGGAAATCTCGACGACTCCCTTCCCGCCACCCAGCACGATATGGACCAGGCCGGCACGTTCCTTGCCCGCCACGGTGGCGTCGGGATCGGCGATGACGGTGTCGCGGACCCCGTCACCGTTGAAGTCGGACGGTGTGCCGGCCGTGCAGGCGACGGCCGCCACCGCCTGGCTGCCTCCGGTCCCAAGTCCCAGCCCGAGCAGCGCCATTGCAAGCGCTCCGACGGCACCGCGCCGCCATGCCCTCTTCACCGGTGGGTTCCCCTCCCTGTTTGTCTTCGCTTGCACATCGATCCGTTTTAGTCATGTCCCTGACACGGCTAAAAAGCCTTTAGCCCGCTTTCCCCGCCCTTTGCACAGCGACCCCTACATAAAGAGAAGCCAAAGAAATTCAAGTGATCATCCCTTTACGTGGCGTGCACATGCAACACCCACCTCGCACTCCGAGCGTGACAAAAATCACAGGATTCGCACAGTTTCCCCCTGAGCGCCTTGGTTCGTGGCGCCCGCCACACCCCCCGCAGTCGGCCGCGCCAGGGCCCGTATGCTCGCCAAACGAAGCCAGGCACCGGAAGGCGGAGAAGTGAACTACAGGGTCCAGCCCAGCGCCCAGGTCGACGAGAGCGCCGAGATCGGCGCCGGGAGCAGCGTCTGGGACCTCGCGCAGATCCGTGAGGGCGCCCGCCTCGGCGAGGGCTGCGTGATCGGCCGTGGCGCGTACGTCGGCTCGGGCGTGCGCATGGGCGACAACTGCAAGCTGCAGAACTACGCGCTCGTCTACGAGCCGGCCGAGCTCGGCGACGGTGTCTTCATCGGTCCGGCCGTGGTCCTCACCAACGACCACAACCCGCGCTCCGTCGACCCCGAGGGCAAGCAGAAGCGCGGCGGCGACTGGGAGGCCGTGGGCGTGAAGATCGCCGACGGTGCCTCGATCGGCGCCCGGTCGGTCTGCGTCGCGCCGGTCCGTATCGGCCGCTGGGCCATGGTCGCGGCCGGCGCCGTCGTCACCAAGGACGTGCCGGACTTCGCCCTGGTCGTCGGTGTTCCCGCGCGACAGGTCGGCTGGGTCGGCAGGGCCGGTGTCAGGCTGGTCGAGCGGGCCGGAGAGGACGGCGTCTGGGAATGCCCTCAGTCGGGTGCTCTGTACGAGGACAAGAACGGCGTTCTCGTCGAGCGACAGGGCTGACGGCAGCCGCAGCCGCGTGCTGGGGCAGTATGCGGCCTTCGATAGGGTGATCGCGCCGCGCCGTATCTCCGTACCCATGCCCGTGAGGACGCACTCGTCGCACGGGCGCGCGGCGTGCAGGTGAAAGGGCGAAGGGGATCCCAGATGAACAGCCACGTGCTCTATCTCGCGCTCGGCACATACCGAGTACGGGCGGCGCGCGAGCAGGTGAGTGAGCTCGCGTCCTCAGGATCCCGGGTCTCCTTGGTGGCGTTGGATGCTCCCGAGTGGCACGAGACTCTGGAGGAGCTCGACCGGACGGACGGCGTGGAGATCATCCGCGTCGCCCCGGACAAGGACGGCAGCGCGTGGGCCTCCGCCAAGAAGCTGGTCGGCGACAAGTCCGGGCCGTTCGCCCAGGCGAACACCCTCATAGCCGGTGACGCCCAGGCGTTGCCCGTCGCCTGGATAGCCAAGCGCCGCCGGCCCGACCTCGACCTGCGGCTGGAGCCGCACGGCACCGAGCGCGCCGTGGAGCCCGCTGACCTGGCCGTCCTCACGCCCTGGTATCCCTCCCCGAACAACCCCTACGCCGGGGCCTTCGTGCAGGCGGCCACGCAAGCCGTGGCCGGGCACTTCGACCGCGTCTCCGTCTTCCACACCGAGGACTGGTCCGGCCCGGCGTCCGCGGCCCTCACCGACGCGATCCGGGTCACCACCGAGCGCCTCCAGGAGCGGGCCGCCCTCGGCCACGTCCTGGAGTCCCCCGAGGGCACCGTCGTCCGCGTCCCCGTACCGCTCGTCCGACGCAAGAGCTACGTCCCCTGGGTCGAGGCCCAGGTCAAGGCGCTCCGCAGCGCCCTGCCCACCGGCCGGATCGAGGCCCCGGTCGTCCACGCCCACACCGGCATCTACGGCGGTGTGCTGGCGCTGCGGCTCGCCCGCCCGGACGCGCGTGTCGTGGTGACCGAACACTCCACCTTCCTGGACAAGGTGTTCTCCCAGGCCAATGCGGAGCAGCTCTACGGCGAGGTGCTGGAGCGCGCGGACGCCGTCATGTGCGTCGGCTCCGCGCTGCGCGAGCAGATCGTCCGGCGCTTCCCGCAGCACGCGGACAAAATCGGCGTCGTACCGAACGCGGTCTCCCTGGACCGTTTCGTACTCGGCCCCGCTCCCTCCCCGGAGCTGCTGCGCTGGCTGTACGTGGGCCGTCTCCTCAAGCACAAGGGCGTCCACGAACTGCTGGAGGCCTTCGCGATCGTCGCCGCCGAGGAGCCCCGCGCGACACTCACCCTGGTGGGACACGGCTCGTCCGAGGAGAAGTTGCGTGAGCGTGCCGCGGAGCTCGGTCTCGGCGACCGCTTCCGCATCCTCCCGCCGGTCGCCCCGGAAGCCGTCGGCCCGCTGATGCACGAGCACGACCTGCTGGTGCACGCCAGCAAGCTCGAGACGTTCGGGATGACCATCGTCGAGGCGATCGCCTCCGGGCTGCCCGTGCTCGTCACCCGGTGCGGCGGCCCCGAGGAGACGATGGCCGGCATCGAGACCCTGGCCGGCGGCCTCATGGACGTCAGCGACGATCCCCAGGTCATCGTGGACGCGTACTGGCGCCTGCGTGCCGGTGCCGGTGAACTCGACCTCGCGCGGGCCCGGAAGGCACTCGAGGCGCGGATGGGCTACGAGGCCGTGTCCAAGCAGCTCATCGAGGTGTACGAAGGCGCCCTGGCGCCCGTCCCGCAGGCTCCCGAGGCCCAGACCGAGGACGCCGGGGCCGAGCAGCGGGCCGACGCGTCGGTCGACGGCGATCCGGCCTCCGCGTCGGGCGAACCTCTCGGGCGTGCGGTCGTCCTCGCGTTGACGCCCCCGAAGCCGCGCCGCATCGTCGACTTCGCCAACCACCTGGCCGCCAAGGGCGTCGAGGTGACCGTCGTCACCGCCCATTCGCCGAAGCCGTGGGGACGGCTGAACCTGGACCCGAGCGTGTCCGTGTTGAGCATCGAAGACGCCGAGAAGAAGTTGCGCATCCCCCGCGCCGAACGCTTCCTCGTCTACCGGGCACCCCGGGCGGTGCTGCGCCGGGCGCGGCGGATCGCCGCGAAGAACCGCGAGGCGATCGGACCCGAGCTGGCCGTCGCGACCATGCAGCGAGCCCACACCAAGGTCGCCAACGCCTTCCACAAGAAGGTCTTCAACCGCGGCTACAAGGAGGTCAGGCCGCAGCTGCTCGCCCGTATCGCCAAGCGGCGGGTCCTCCCGGAGCTGAGCCTGGACCTTGTGGATCACGTGTTCGTCAGCGACATCAACTCCACCGTGACGGGCTGGAAGTGGGCCAAGTCGCACCCGCACCTGAAGGTCACCACGCGCCTGGACCGCAGCGTGTACGACACGAAGTGACGTAACGGGCAAGGGCCCTGACGAAGACGTCGGGGCCCGCGCGGCCCTGACAGACGTGAGGCACTGCGAAACGCCCGGCTGGGAAACCCCAGCCAGGCGTCTGTCCTCAACTGCTTGCCGTGCCCCGGTCAGTCGGCCGCGGGACGCGACACGATCTCCCGCAGGCGCTGCTCGAACGGGATCAGCGTCGCCTCACGCGTGTACGTGTCCGCGTGCCGCCGCGCCACCGCTCGCTGGTCCGGCGTCAGATCCCGCGCGGCCTTTCCCGCGGCCACCATCGACGCGGCGAGTTCCTCCACGTCCAGGCTGTCGGCGTTGAACCACAGCGGGTACCCCTCGAGCACGTCCTCCGCAGCGATGCCGGGCTGGTGCACGGACACGATCGGGTGGCCGAAGGCCATGTACTCGAAGATCTTGCCGGACGTGACGTACTTGCCGCCGCCCGCGAGGAAGACCAGGACGTCCGCCTCTTCGTAGACCTTGCCGACCTCGGTCTTGGAGACGGGGCCGCAGTAACGCAGGCCGGTGTCCTCGACGTCATCGGGGCGCGGGCCGTCATCGAGACCGAGGCGGGCCTTGAGCGCTCCGGGGCTCTCCTTGAAGAACCCGAGATGCCCATGGATCTGCAGTTCGGCGTCCGCCAGGTCCGGGTGGCGCCGAGCGATCTTGAAGGCCTCGGCCATCTCCTCCACCGGCTGCTTCACCGTGAGGGTGCCCAGGTAGGCGAACTTCAGTGGGGCGGGCCGCTCCTCGCCGGTCTCCTCAGGTTCGTCGGGGGCCGCCTCCACGACCTTCTCGACGACTTCGGGCAGCACATCCGCGTCCCAGCCGTTGGGCACGACCATCATTCGGTCGGCCACCTCCGGGTACCGCTCGGCGTGCCAGCCGCGCAACGCCTCGTTGACGAAGACGGCTGCCGACGCCTTGTCGAGCATGCGCTTCTCCCACGCCCAGGCTATGTGTTCCTCGGGGAAGGCCGGCGCGTCGTGGAAGAGGTCGAGCGTCCACGAGTCGCGGTAGTCCATGACGTACGGGACACCTGTGAGCTTGTGGAACAGCCAGGCGGCACCGAAGGACGCGAACGGGTTACCGGTGGCGACCACCACGTCGAAGCGCTTCTTGGTGTGCAACTTCAGGGCCCGGGAGACAGACGCCCGCGCCCAGGACGAGTAGCGCTCCGGGAACAGCTTCGTCTGGCTGAACTCATGGACCCGCTTGGCCACCAACGGGAAGCTACGGCGCAGCCAGCTGTACTCACGCAGGTCGTGCTGCCAGGCGTACTGGTTCAACGACGGGCGCTCGACCCTGATCCGGGGGTCGACGGTCTTCGACAGCTCCTCGTCGACGGAGCCGATCCTGTCGTGGAGGAAGTCGAGCGGGGCGGCACAGACAGTGACGTCCCAGCCCTTCTCCACCAGATGGTTGGCCGTGGCCCGGGCACGGTAGACGCCGCTCGCCCGCGACGGCGGGAAGTAGAACGCCAGGTAGAGCACACGGGGGCGCCGTTCGCTACGGTTCTTCATCGGTCTTCCTCGGTTGGTCAGCGAGCGGCTGAGGGCTGCGGAGACACAGCGACGGGTGACGGTACGACGGAGTCGACGCTGTAGCAGACGCGCGGAGTTCCCAGGCTGTCGGAGTTCCAGGACTCCATCAGTTCCACCGCGCGCTGCACCGACAGGGCGTCGGCGACTACGACGAGCTCGGGGCCGCCGTCAGGACCGAAGCACCGCCGGATCATGCGGGCTCCGGCGGTGGGCCACATCCTGCGGTGCAGCGGCATGAAGACCCGCCGGTGCACTCGGCCGGCCACGCCCTTCTCGTACGCGTTGAGGGCCTTCTTCGTCTTGGCGCGCAGTCGGCCGCGGCCGAGAGCGCCGGCGACGCGGCGCGGGCCCTGGTAGAGCACGGCGCGCTCCAGTCGGCGCGGCAGATGCCGGGCCTCCAGCTCGGCGGGCGTGATCAGTTCGACGCCCGGAGCGAAGGTCTCGGCCGCCCAGCGCTTCTTGTCGGCGACCAGGACGACGGCGCGGCCGCCCGCCGCGGCGACGGCCGCGGATTCATCGACCACGGCCCGCTTCCGCGCGGCGCCGAGG
Organism: Streptomyces sp. NPDC001315; assembly: GCF_042896175.1. NCBI lineage: Bacteria > Bacillati > Actinomycetota > Actinomycetes > Kitasatosporales > Streptomycetaceae > Streptomyces > Streptomyces sp. NPDC001315. The sequence continues at coordinate 314,365 of NZ_JBIAWZ010000001.1, forward strand.
GCCAGGAACAGTACCTGCATGTCACTCCATCACAGGGAGTCGGGGAACCAGAGTCGGTAGTGCGCCCGGGCCACGGCCTCATAGCCGTAGTCGGCGTCCAACTTCGCCTGGGTGCGCTGGAGGTCCAGCTCACCGGCGAGGAAGCGAACGCGCAGACGCCGGTAGCCGTCGCTGATCGACTCGGGGTTCTCTTCCACAGGGACGAGCTCGCCCGCGGCGTCCTCGATGCCGGCGAGGATCTTCTCGGGTCCGCCGCAGCGGGTGACGAGCAGCGGCAGACCGGCGGCGGCGGCCTCGACGACCGTCATGCCGAACGTCTCGTACCGGCTGGCGTGCACCAGCAGGTCGTGCTCGCGCATCAGTTCCAGCGCCTGCTCGTGCGGGATGGAGCCGACCAGCGTGACCGCGTCCTCCAGCCCGAGTTCGGCGACGAGTTCGGCGACCGGCCGACGGCTCTCGCCGTCACCGGTGAGTGTGAGCGTGAGGGAGGGGTCCTCGGCGTGGCACTGGGCGAACGCCTCGACCAGCAGGGGGACGCGCTTGCGCTCCGTCAGGCTGCCGACATAGAGCCACTTGGTGAGGTCCTTCACCGGCTCGGGGCGCGGCTCGCTGAAGGAGATGGGGTTCGGGATGCGTCCGATCTTGTCGACGCGGTGCGGGAACCGGTCCTTGAGGATCTCGGTGATCGTGTCGCCCACGACGAGGAAGCGGGTGACGCCCTCCAGGAGCTCGTCGTACCGTTCGACGGCTTCGGGGTCCTCCAGAACGCTCTCCAGGTACGACGCGTGCTCGGTGACGAAGACCTTGGCGTCAGGCCGGGCGTTCTTCAAAGCGGCCCAGCCGCTGGGGAGGCCCACGTGGGCGTGGACGACGTCCGCGGGGATGGGCTTCCCGTCGAGCAGATTGCGCAGCTGGCGCTCATGGTTGAGCGCCTGCGTGGCCCAGCTCTGACCGCGGGGCGTGGTGACGGGGAACTGGACGAGTCCGGCGCCGCCGACGGTGGGCACACGGTGCACGGCTCCGGTCATCAGCTTGGCGTTGGCCGCCTCGACGGCCTTCGTCGCCGCCTCGTCCATGGGAGCCACCCACGGGTCACAGTGGTACACGGTGAGGTTGTCGCAGCCAGGCGCCGTCGCCGCCACCATGGCCTTGACGAACGACCCCCGGAAAGGCAACTCCCGTGTCGGATACCACGGCGTCACCACAGCCACATCACGGGATGCCGCCTGATTCATGTGACTTCCTTATGAGATTGCACAGTGATGCGCCACTTTATCAATGACCTTGTCCTGCGCCGGTGCCCGGACTGGTCCGGGCACCGGCCCTCACGAACGGCGGTCCGGGCTGGTCAGCCGTCGTTCCGGACGAAGCTCCGCCGTTCCGCGAGAATGCGAACGACGTTCTGCGCGGCCCGGCCGTCACCGTACGGAGTGCCCTTGTCGGCGGTCGGCGCGGTACGGGTGACCGTGGCGGTCCACTCGTCGGCCGACAGCGTGTGCGGGTCGGGTACGAGGACGTTCCAGCCGGTTTCGACGGTCTCGACCCACTCCGTCTCGGGACGGATCGTGGTCGTGACGCGCTCCAGCAGGAACGCCTCCTTCTGGAGACCGCCGGAGTCGGTGACGACGCCCGAAGAGGCCAGCACGGCGGCGACCAGACCCGCGTAGGGCAGCGGGCGGCCGACGTGGACCGAGCCCTTCGCCAGCTCGATGCCGTGTTCCTTGGCACGGGCGACCAGGCGCGGGTGGGCCAGCAAGGCGACCGGCAGCGGCAGCGCGGCCAGTGAGTCGATGATCGCGGCAAGCCGCTCGGGGGTGTCGGTGTTGTCCGGCCGGTGGATCGTGGCCAGCAGGAACGGCTTCTCCGGGTCGATGCCTTCGGGCAGTACCGGCGCCGTGTGCTCACCCCTGAGCACGGCGTCCCGGATGCGCAGGCAGATGTCGACCATGACGTCGCCCGCCAGCACCGCGCGCTCCTTCAGGCCCTCGTCGGCGAGGTGCCGCATGGCCTCCTCGGTCGGGGCGAGCAGCACGTCGGCGCAGTGGTCGGTGAGGACCCGGTTGTGTTCCTCCGGCATACGGCGGTTGAAGGAGCGCAGGCCCGCTTCCAGGTGCGCGACCGGCAGGTGCATCTTCACGGCGGAAAGCGCACCGGCGATCGTGGAGTTGGTGTCGCCGTAGACGAGGACCCAGTCGGGCTTCTCCCGCTCCAGGACCGGGTCGAGGGCGGCCAGCACGGTTCCCGTCTGCACGCCGTGGCTACCGGAGCCCACTCCGAGGTGAACGTCCGGGTCGGGGATGCCGAGCCCCTGGAAGAAGACATCGGAGAGGTCGGCGTCATAGTGCTGCCCGGTGTGCACAATGAAATGTTCGTGCTCCGTCCCGGAGAAAGCGGCCGCGATGGGCGCCAGCTTCACCAATTGCGGACGGGCACCGACGATGCTGATGACTTTCACTGCGCACTCTTCTTCTGGTCAAGTCGGCGGAGGATAAGCGGAATCATATGACTGGTGACGGCCGGGACCGTTGCCCGGCCGTCCGGCTCCGACGGGTGAGTCAGGCGCCGGACGGACGGGCGAAGCCCTGTTGGCTTCAGTGGCTGTGAGGCGCTGCTCCTCAGCCGCCGATGACAACCCGCCGAACGCCCTTCCAGGCCTCCGGGTCCGTCGTACGGCGGCCGTCGACCAGCACCGTGACGTCCGGCAGGTCCGCCGGGGTCAGCGTCCGGTACTCGGCGTGGTCGGCCTGGAGGATCGCCGCGGTGACCTTCTCACCGGCGTGCGGGGTCAGACCGTGCGCCGCGAGCTCCTCGTCCGTGTACATCGGGTCCGAGACGAACGGGACGGCCCCGCGCGCCTTCAGCGCCTCGACGGTCGGGAAGACGCCCGAGAACGCCGTCTCCTTGACGCCACCGCGGTAGGCCGCGCCCAGCACGAGCACGTTCGCCCCGGTCAGGTCGCCGTACGCGGCCGCCAGCAGGTCGACGGCGTACTCCGGCATCGCGGCGTTCGCCTCGCGGGCGGAGCGGACGACGGTCGCGGACGGGTCGTTCCACAGGTACATCCGCGGGTAGATCGGGATGCAGTGGCCGCCGACGGCGATGCCCGGCTGGTGGATGTGGCTGTACGGCTGGGAGTTGCAGGCCTCGATGACCTTCTTGACGTCGATGCCGTTGCTGTCGGCGAACCGCGCGAACTGGTTGGCCAGGCCGATGTTGACGTCGCGGTAGGTGGTCTCGGCGAGCTTGGCGAGCTCGGAGGCCTCGGCGGTGCCCAGGTCCCAGACGCCGTTCGGCTGGGGCAGGTCGGCGCGCTCGTCGAAGTCGAGGACCTGCTCGTAGAACTCCACGCCACGGGCCGTCGACGCCTCGTCGATGCCGCCGACCAGCTTGGGGTAGCGGCGCAGGTCGGCGAAGACGCGGCCGGTGAGGACCCGCTCCGGGGAGAAGACCAGGTGGAAGTCCTCGCCCGGGGTCAGGCCCGAGCCCTCGGCCAGCATCGGCGCCCAGCGGGTACGGGTGGTGCCGACCGGCAGGGTGGTCTCGTAGGAGACGAGCGTGCCCGGCTTGAGGCCCTGGGCGATCGCCTTCGTGGCGGAGTCCATCCAGCCGAAGTCCGGGGTGCCCTCCGCGTCGACGAACAGCGGGACGACCACGACGACGGCCTCGGACTGCGCGACCGCGTCCGCGGTGTCCGTCGTCGCGCTCAGCAGCCCGGCGTCGACGGCCTGCTTGAGCTTGACGTCCAGCTCGTGCTCACCGGGGAACGGCTCGGTCCCGGCGTTGACCAGCTCGACGACCTTCTCGTTGACGTCCGCGCCGATGACCCGGTGGCCCTTGGCGGCGAACTGCACCGCCAGCGGAAGCCCGATCTTGCCGAGCGCTACTACACAGATGTTCATGAACGGTCGTTACTTCCTCTTGGAGCCGGGGCGGGACTTCAGACGCCGGGCGAGCGCCGACTTCACCCGGGACAGCAGTGGCTTCTTCGGCGGATACATCTGGGCCGTGTCGATCACCACACGCCCCTTGGGGTTCACCACGGCCGACACCCGGTACGGGTCCTCGTAGGAACCCCACCGGCACGCCAGCGGCATGGGCTTGCCCTTGCCCTTCACAGGGATCTCGTACGTCGACCCGGCGACGTCCAGGTACACCCGGACGCCCCGCTTGACGGTGCGCTGCTCCAGCGGCACGCGCGCGTGCAGCACGGTCGCGGCGCCGTCGTCGGCGAGCTCCCGGGTGAAGGTGCCCTCCGGCTGCGGCAGGCTGTGGCTGGCCGGCAGTCTGCGTGCCCCGGGTTTGTCCGCCGACTTGGGCATGGCGCCCTCGATCAGCCGCAGGACGGCGCTGTCCACGTCACCGAGGACGGGCACCCGCAGAGAGGCCGTGTAGGTGATCCCCTCCCCCTCCTGCTCCCACGCGGAGGCAAGCAGTCGGGTGCCGTTGGCCAGCCGCCCGGGGACCGCCTCGCCCACGAGTTCGTAGACCCGGTCGGGCACGTCGATCAGCGGGCTGCGGAACCCGGCGTAACGCGCGTAGGCACGGTCGCCCTCGACGACGAACGGAGGTGCTCCGTTCTCCTTCTCGGAGGTGATCGCCTCGCACAGTTCGTCCACCGCGCCGGCCCGCGCCAGGGCGATGCGCACCCGGCGCTTGACGTCCATGGCGTCGCGGATGCCGTCGGTGAAGTAGGCGTCGGCGAGCCTCGCGATACCCGCGCAGATGTCCTTCTGCAGGGCGCGGTCCAGGGCCGGGAAGTCGTCCTGGACGAGCTTGGCCAGTTCCCAGGTGAAGTGCCGGCGCAGTACGGCGTCGCGCTCCGGGCCCGCCTCGATGAGACCGGCCGTGAAGTCCATGATCTCCGCCGTGCACCGCAGCCGCGCCAGATGGTCGGCGCGGTAGGTGATGTTGCTGGCGTCGCCCCGCTTCACCGCGTAGTAGCAGGTGTAGTCGGCCACCACCGAGATCTTCCGCGCGCGCACGCACGCCTCGATGGTGAACGGCTGGTCGCTGCCCACGGGCAGGTCCTCGGGGAAGCGCAGCTTGTGCGCCTCGACCAGGTCGCGCCGGAACAGCTTGGTGTTGGCGAGGGTCCACGGCAGGGCGGAGTCGGTGAGGCTGATGTCCGGGTTGCTCTCCTTGTAGAGAGCCTGGTGGACGTACCGGCCGTTCGTGCCGACCATCTTGCCGACGACGACGTCCGAGCCGTGCTCGTCGGCGCAGGCCACCATCCGCTCCAGCGCTTCCTCGCCGAGGTAGTCGTCGGAGCCGATGAAGTAGACGTAGCGGCCCGTGGCGATGTCCAGCGCCCGGTTGCTGGGCGCGGCCGGACCGCCGGAGTTCGCCTGGTGGATCACCTTGACGGTGTCCGGGTACCGCTCCGCGAAGCGGTCGAGTTCGGCGCCGCTGTCGTCGGTGGAGCCGTCGTCGACCGCGACGATCTCCAGCTTGTCGCGGCCGATGCTCTGCCCGATCAGGGAGTTAAGGCACTCCGTCAGGTAGGGCATCGTGTTGTAGACGGCGACGACCACGCTGACATCAGGCGCGGTGCTCATATTCCGGCTCCTGGTCTCCAACAGCCGTCGAACGGCCGGGCGATGAGGGGGAGGACTCGCAGAAGGGTGGAACGCTCGGGCGCGGAGCACCGCCGGCGATGCTCCGCCGACGCCTGGTTCTCAGCTGCCATGACTGGCCAGGTCCTCCGAAAGAAGCGAAATGCTGCGGTTGTCCAACGCCGACTCGAGCACCGCCGCCGCCACCTCCACCGTCCGCATGCCCTGCCGCAGGGTGCAGATGTCGGCGGGCTTGCCGAGGACGGCGTCCCGGAACAACTCGTGTTCGACGAGGAGCGGTTCGCGCTTCTGGATGGCGTAACGGATCATGTCACCTTCGGAGACACCCCGGAAGGCCTGGAGGGCCTCCCACTCCGTCGCGACCGCCGAGTTGGAGTGGAACGTCAGGTCGGCGGTGAGGGTGTCGGCGATGAAGCAGCCGCGCTCGCCGGTGACCGAGGTGAAGCGCTCCTTGAGCGGGCTCAGCCAGTTGACCAGGTGGTTGACCATGGTGCCGTCGTCGAGGCGGCCGACCGCGGAGACCATGTCCTCGTGCTCGCGGCCGCTCTTGGAGACGGTGTGCGCGGCGATGGAGACGTACTCGCGCCCGGTCACCCAGCCGGTGAGGTCGATGTCGTGGGTGGCGAGGTCCTTGACGACACCGACGTCGGCTATGCGGTGCGGGAAGGGGCCCTGGCGGCGGGTGACGACCTGGTAGACGTCACCGAGTTCACCGGCCTCCAGCCGGGCGCGCAACGAGCGCAGCGCCGGGTTGCACCGCTCGATGTGGCCGACGCCGGCCACCAGGCCGCGCGACTCGAACGCCTCGACGAGACGACGGGCACCCTCGACGGTGTCGGCGACCGGCTTCTCCACCAGCGCGCAGACACCGGCCTCGGCGAGCTGCATGCCGACCTGCTCGTGCAGGGCCGTGGGGCAGGCCACGACGGCGTAGTCGACGCCCAGGCCGATGAGTTCGTCGACGGTGTCGAGGACCGGCGCGCCCTGGGCGGCACCGAACTTGTCGCCCATCGGGTCGACGACGCCGACGAACTCGACGCCCTCCAGGCCGGCCAGGACGCGGGCGTGGTGACGCCCCATGGAACCGAGGCCGACGAGTCCGGCCCGCAGCGCTTTCCCGGTGCTCACAGCTGCTCCCCCAGCGCGTTCACGGCGGACACGATGCGCTCCAGGTCCCCCGCGGACAGGCCCGGGTGGACGGGCAGCGACACGACCTCGGCGGCCGCCCGCTCCGTCTCGGGCAGGTCCCAGGTGCGGCCGGCCTTCTGGTCCGGCTCCCAGTACGGCTTCAGACGGTGGATCGGCGTCGGGTAGTACACGGCGTTGCCGATGCCGGCCTCGGTCAGGCTCGCCATGGCGGCGTCACGGTCGCCCCGGACGCGCACGGTGTACTGGTGGAAGACGTGGCGGGCGCCCTCGGCGACGGACGGCGTGATCACGCCGGGCGCGCTGATGTGCTCCGTCAGGTACGCGGCGTTGGCGATGCGCTGCTCGGTCCAGCCGTCGAGCTTGGCGAGCTGCACCCGGCCGATGGCCGCGGAGACGTCCGTCATACGGACGTTGGCGCCGACGATCTCGTTGGCGTACCGCTGCTCCATGCCCTGGTTGCGCAGCAGGCGCAGGGTGCGGGCGATCTCCGCGTCGGCGGTGGTGACCATGCCGCCTTCGAGGCTGTGCATGTTCTTGGTGGGGTAGAAGCTGAACGTTCCGGCGCTGCCGAAGGCACCGACCGGCGTCCCGTGCAGCGCGGCCGCGTGCGCCTGGCAGGCGTCCTCGACGACGGCCAGTCCGTGCCGCTCCGCGATGGCCATGATCCGGTCCATGGCGGCGGGGTGGCCGTAGAGGTGGACCGGCATGACCGCGGCGGTGCGCGGCGTGATGGCCGCCTCGACGGCCGCCGGGTCCAGGCAGAAGCTGTCGGGCTCGATGTCGGCGAAGACCACGTCGGCACCGACGAGCCGCACCGCGTTGGCGGAGGCGGCGAAGGAGAACGACGGCACGATGACCTCGTCGCCCGGACCGATGCCGAGAGCGAGGAGCGTCAGATGCAGTGCGGAGGTACCGGAGTTGACCGCGACGCAGTGACGGCGGCTCACCACTTCCGAGAACTCCGTCTCGAAGGCGGCCACCTCGGGGCCCTGTACGACCCGGCCACTGCGCAGCACGCGCACCGCGGCCTCGATCTCCTCCTCGTCGATCACAGGTCGGGCGGCCGGTATCAACTCATGGGTGTCGGTCATCGACATCCCCCTCCTCATCAGCGACCTCTGGGGCGCACCACTTTGTGCACGGGTCGGGAAGGGACGGTGTCGAGCGTGGCACGTCCGCATCCCTGGAAGCCCGCCGGTGCCTTGCAGCGGCGAACGGTTCCCGCGAGGTCCTTCCCCTGGAGGTTCCCCGCGTGGTCTACGGCCCGCATGTCACCAGCTGCCGAGTCCACCGGTCACGTTATCAGCAGAGGTGCAAATCTTTTCCTCAGGGTTACGACAGTGAAACCCAGGGTTGGGGTGCTATGCATCACAAGCTCTACGCAGAGTGATACCACCTACAACAACCTGCGACAGACGGCGGAAGCGGGGGGGCCCCCCCCCCCCCCGGGCCCCCCCCCCCCCCCCCCCGCCGGGGGGAGGGCCCACCGCGGCGCCCCGCCGCCGGGGCCCGGCCGGGGGGCGCCCCCCCCCGCGGGGTGGGG
>NZ_JBIAWZ010000001.1:322639-826262 GCF_042896175.1 Streptomyces sp. NPDC001315
TGGTTTTCAATAAAAAAAAACACAAACACAAAAAAAACACACCCCCACCCCCCCCCCCCCGGGCGGGCCCCCGCCCGCCCCCCCCCCCCCCCCCCCCCCCCCGCTTCCGTACGCGATTCGGAGGTCAGTCCTCCGTCGTCGCCGAGACGGACGGCGCCGTCTGCTGGGCAGCCGCCGCGGTCTTCTTGGCGGCGGTCTTCTTCGCCGTCGCCTTCGTGGCCGTGGCCTTCTTCGCCGTGGCCTTCTTGGCGACCGTCTTCTTGGCGACCGTCTTCTTGGCCGCCGTCTTCTTGGTGGCGGCCTTCTTCGCCGTGGCCTTCTTGGCCGTCTTGCGAGCGGCCGTCTTCTTGGCCGGAACCGCTTCCTCGGCCTCGACCTCGGCAGCAGCCGGGGCTTCGGCGGCGGGTGCTTCCTCCGCCGGGCCGGACGGGACGACCACCACGGCCGCCTCCTCGGACGCCGTCGGAGCCGTGGCCTTGCGCACCGCCCGGCGCCGCGGACGGGCCGGAGCGGCGCTCTCGACGGGCGCCTCAGCCGGAGCCTCGGGCTCCACCGCAGCCGTCTCAGCCTGCGGTTCGACCACCGGCGCGGCCTCGGCGACCGTGACCACGGCGGCCTCCGCCCCGGCGGGCGAACCGGCCGGCGCGGACACCTTCCGGGTCGCACGACGGCGCGTACGGCCCTTCGGTGCGGCCTCCTCGACGACCGGAGCCTCGGCGACCGGAGCCTCGACGACCGGGTCCTCGACCGCGACCGGCTCGGCCTGCGCGACGGCAGCCGGCTCCGGCACCACCGGCAGCTCGGCCTCCACCTCGGGCTCCGCGGCCTTCGGCTCCTCGGCCCGGCCCCTCGGCTCCTCGCTCTGCGCGGCCCTGCCCCGCGGCGCGCCGGCCGGGGCCGAAGCCCGCCGGCTCGTCCGACGCCGGGAACGCCCACGCGTGGCCGCTGCCTCCGCCTCGGCGACGCTGCTGTACAGCTCCTCGTCCGGCGCGAAAGCCTCCATGAGCGGCTCCGCCACCGGCAGCGCGACCGGCTCGGCGACCTCGGCGAACGCCTCGGCCTCGGCCTCGATCTGCGCCTCCTGCTCGGCGGTCTCGACGGCGACCGCCGCCTCGTGCTCGGGCACCTGCCCGTCACCGCCACGCCCGCGCTTCTTGCGCTTGCCGCCGCCACCGACAGCCGTCGGCTGCTCCATGTGCACGATGACACCGCGCCCGTTGCAGTGCACGCAGGTCTCGGAGAAGGACTCCAGCAGGCCCTGGCCGACCCGCTTACGGGTCATCTGCACGAGCCCCAGCGAGGTCACCTCGGCCACCTGGTGCTTCGTACGGTCCCGGCCCAGGCACTCCAGCAGCCGGCGCAGCACCAGGTCGCGGTTGGACTCCAGCACCATGTCGATGAAGTCGATCACGATGATGCCGCCGAGGTCGCGCAGCCGCAGCTGGCGCACGATCTCCTCGGCCGCCTCCAGGTTGTTCCTGGTGACGGTCTCCTCGAGGTTGCCGCCCTGACCGGTGAACTTGCCGGTGTTGACGTCGACGACGACCATCGCCTCGGTCCGGTCGATCACCAGCGAACCGCCGCTGGGCAGCCAGACCTTGCGGTCGAGCGCCTTGGCGAGCTGCTCGTCGACCCGGTACGTGGCGAAGACGTCGACCTCGGAGGTCCACTTCGACAGGCGCTCGGCCAGGTCGGGCGCGACGTTCGCGACATAGCCGTGGATGGTCTCCCAGGCGTCCTCGCCGCTGACGACGACCTTGGAGAAGTCCTCGTTGAAGATGTCGCGCACGACGCGGACGGTCATGTCCGGCTCGCCGTACAGCAGGGTCGGGGCGTTGCCGCTCTTCGCCTTCTTCTGGATCTCCTCCCACTGCGCCTGCAGCCGCTCGACGTCCCGGCGCAGCTCGTCCTCGCTCGCGCCCTCGGCGGCGGTGCGCACGATGACGCCCGCGTCCTCGGGGACGATCCTCTTGAGGATGGTCTTCAGCCGGGCCCGCTCGGTGTCGGGCAGCTTGCGGCTGATGCCGGTCATCGAGCCCTCGGGGACGTACACGAGATAGCGGCCCGGGAGGGAGACCTGGCTGGTGAGGCGGGCGCCCTTGTGGCCGATCGGGTCCTTCGTCACCTGGACGAGAACCGACTGGCCGGACTTGAGCGCGCTCTCGATGCGCCGCGGCCCGTTGGCCATCCCCAGCGCCTCGAAGTTGACCTCACCGGCGTAGAGGACGGCGTTGCGTCCCTTGCCGATGTCGATGAAGGCGGCCTCCATCGACGGCAGCACGTTCTGGACCTTGCCCAGGTAGACGTTGCCGACGTACGAGGTCGCCTGCTCCTTGTTGACGTAGTGCTCGACGAGCACGCCGTCCTCCAGGACGCCGATCTGCGTACGTTCGCCGAACTGCCGGACGACCATCACGCGCTCGACGGCCTCACGGCGGGCCAGGAACTCGGCCTCGGTGATGATCGGAACGCGGCGGCGGCCCTGCTCCCGGCCTTCCCGGCGGCGCTGCTTCTTGGCCTCCAGGCGGGTCGAGCCCTTGATGGACTGCACCTCGTCGGACGGCTCGGCGGGCTTGCGGGGCTCGCGGACCTTGACGACGGTGCGCTCGGGGTCGGTCTCGGCGGGCTCGGCGTCGGTGGCGGAGTCACCGGCGCGACGACGGCGACGACGGCGACGACGGCTGGTGGAGCTGGAGCCGCCGGCCTCGTCGTGGGCGTCCTCCTCGGCCTCCTCGGCGTCCTCCTCGGCCTGCTCGGCGGTGTCCTCGGCGTCCTGCTCGGCCTGCTCGGCGGCGAGTTCGTCGGACTCGTCCCCGGACTCGCCCTCGGCGGGCTCGCCACGACGACGGCGACGGCCACCACGCCGACGGCGACGGCGCGAGCCGGTCTCCTCGGCCTCGTCACCCTCGACGCCGTCCTCGGCCGACTCGTCGGTCTCTTCGGTCTCGTCCTGGGCGGCGACGTCGGTGACCTGGGCGGCCTCGGCCTCTTCTGCGGAGCCGGCACCCCGGCGCCGACGACGGCGCCGCGACCCGGCCTGCTCCTCCGCGGACGCGGCGGCCTCGGCGGCCTCGGCGGCCTCCGCAACCTCAGTGACCTCGGCGGCCTCCGCCGTCTCGTCGGTCTCCTCGACCACCGCGGCTTCCTCCGCTGCCTCGGCGGCGGCCTGAGCGGCGGCCCGCTCCGGCGTCTGGAACCTCGGCTCGGCGAACACGGGCGCCTGGAACACGGCGACCGCGGGCCGCGCGGGCCGACGCGGGGCATCGGCCTCGGCGGCCTTCGACTTCGCGGGCTCGGAGAACCCGATCGCCGCCTGCCGCACGGTCCGGCGGCGCGAACGGCGCGGAGCGCTGTCCTCGTCGGCCTGGGCCTGCGGGGCGGGAGCCTGCGCGGCGGGAGTTTCGGCGGCTGCCGGTGCCTCCGCCCCGGCGACAGCGGCCTCGGGCGCCTCGGCGGCGCCGGCCGGAGCGGTCACGCGGCGCGTGACGCGCCGACGGCCACGACGCGGAGCGGCCTCCTCGGCGGCCGCCTCCGGCTCGGCGCTCACCTGAGCCTCGACAACCTGGGCGGTCTCAGCAACCTCAACTGCCTCAGCTGTCACGGGGACCTCGGCGGCGGCCGGCGCCTCGGCGGGCGCGGAGACTCGACGGGTCGCACGGCGACGCGTACGACCGACGGGCTCGGCCTCGACGGCGGCAGCAGCAGCCACGGGCGCCTCGGCGACCTCTTCGGTCTCTTCGGTGGTGGGGGAAGCGGCGGGCGCCGCCACACTGCGCGTGGCCCGACGGCGGGTGCGACGCGGAGCCGCCTCCTCAGCCGGCACGCCGGACTCACCGGAAGCGGCAGAAACAGTGGAAGCGACGGTCTCGGCCGCCGGCTCCGCCGCGGTCGCGGCGGGCACCACCGTCTCGGCGGCCTCCGCGGCGGCCGGTGCTCCGGCGGGCGCGGACGCACGTCGCGTCGCACGACGACGCGTACGACCGGCGGGTGCGGCCTCGGCGGCGGCAGCCGCGGGCGCCTCGGTGTCGGTGTCGGCCTCTGCCGCCACGGCGACCACCTCGGCGCTCTCGTCCTTCTGGTACTCGTCGCCCTTTTCGGCCTCGAGATCGGCGGCCTCGGCAGCCGGTATGGCCGGCGTGGTGACCTCGGCCGGGGCCTCGGCGGCGACCGGCGGACCGGCCGGGCGGGATGCGGCACGGCGCCGACGGCGCGGCGGCAGGGTGTCGCTTGGGGTGTTCGATGCGGAGTCCTTGACGGACTCTGTCGGTTCGGTCGGCTCGAGCATGCGGGCGTTTCTCCCGTCAGGCTCCCGGGCGCCGCGCCTGGTCCGGCGTCGATCATGTCGATCGCCGTTGACGTCCGCGGCTCGCGCAGTGCGCGATGGCCGCCGTCCGGGGCGCGGGCGCCGCACGGGAGCTCTCTGTGTCCTGTCTCGCCGGTTCCGTACGCCGAATGCGTACGGCCTGGCGAAAGTCTTGTGGTCGGTGCGCTGCCCGACCCAGGTGGCTCCCGAGTACGAGGGCGGCGCTACGACGTCCGTCCCTTCGCGGGACCTTCCCTACGCCGGCGCCTTCGCGGCGGCAGTGGCGCCGGCCATGTGGGGCTCGGTCGCTGCTGCCTCGCGGTCGGGCGCGAGCGGGTCGGTCACCGTGCCGGTCTCTTCATCGAGCAGCCCCTGCGCCAGCCTGGTCACCGCTACGGGGACCGGCGGCGCCAGGTCGGCCACGGCGCGGAGACCGGACAGGACGTCGTCGGGTCGTACGGCAGGCGTCACGTGCCGAACAACCAGCCGCAGTATCGCACAGGGCTGGTCGATAGGCCTATCAGCCTGTGCACTGTGGGTTTCCGTGCTCTCGAGTTTCGCGACCGCCGGGCGGGCGTCGAAGGTGCGCATGCCGTTCTTGGTCAGGCGCTGGACCTCGACGGTCCCGGCGGCGTTGAAGGCCTCGACCGCACGACGGGCGTCCGCCGGATCGACGCCGTCCAGCCGCAGCTCCCACACGGAAGCCGTCAGCCGGTCGGCGAGTCCCGACGTGCGCACCTCGACCGCGTCGACGATGTCGAGCCCGTCGGGCAGCGACTCGTCGAGGAGGACGCGCAGCGTCTCCGGGTCGCGGGTCGCGGCGAGCGCGATCTCCAGGTACTCCGCCTCACTGCCCGTGCCGGTGGGTGCGGCATTGGCGTACGACACCTTCGGATGCGGCGTGAAACCCGCCGAGTACGCCATCGGCACCTCGGCACGGCGCAGCGCACGCTCGAAGGCGCGCTGGAAGTCACGGTGGCTGGTGAACCGGAGGCGGCCGCGCTTGGTGTAGCGCAGTCGGATGCGCTGCACCGCGGGTGCGGGCGGCGGGCCTTCGGGCTGTCGCTTGCCCAGTGGAACTTCTCCTTGTGTACGGCGGACGGTCCGTGGCGCCTCCCCGCGCCGCGGGGAGCATTCCGGCTGACGCCTGCCCGGCGTCGTCCAGTCCGGATCACCCCCGCGTCGGCGGGGACACTTCGCGCCCGGTCCTCTCTTCTAGGGTACGCGTCTTCTCCGGCGCCGGTTCCCGGCGGCCCACCGCTTCCGGCTGCCGGGGCTCGCCGAAGAGCATGCGCCGCATGTCGGCACGGGCCTGCCGCACGGAGTCACGGGCGGCGGCGAGCGCCTGCCGGGTGGCCCGGCCGACAGCGCGCGCGACCTCGGCGGCGGGCCGCAGCAGGGTGTCACGGACCACGTGCCCCACAGGGGTCAGCACCGTCCGGTACACCCACCGCACCGGCTCCACGAAGATCCACCGGAAGAGGGTCCCGAGGAACCGTCCGACGGCGAGGGAGACGCGTCCGGCGACCCGCCAGGCGTGCCCGAGAGCGTCCCCGGCCTCACGTGCGACGACGGCGAGGACCCGGCCGACCGGCACGAGCACCCAGCGCCACAGGACCAGGACGGGCAGCACGACCAGGACGCGGGTGATCCAGTACAGGACCAGGCCGATTCCGGTGACGACCGCACCCGCCAGCCAGGCGATCGCCCGCCCCACGGGCGCGAGGAGCCACTCGTACATCCACCCGGCGGGCACGACGACCAGGTACCGCACCAGCCACGCCACGACCGTGTACAGCCCGGCCCCGAGGCCGGCGAGCACGAATCCGACGCCCCGGAGGACCCACATCACCCCGTGCCCGATCGGCGTGAGCACGCGCGCGTACACCCAGGCGAACCCTGCGCCGATCCCCCGGGCCAGCCACGCGAGGGCATGCCCGGCCGGCGTCAGCACGTACCGGTAGAACCACACGCACGGCACGACGAGGAGCACCTTGCCCGCCCAGGCGAGCGCGACAGCGAGGGGAACGACGACATACCGCCACAGCCCCACCCACGGCCACACGAACAGCGCCCGGCCCACCCACACCAGCGCCCGCCCGAGCGGGTGCAGCACCGTGCGGTTCAGGAACCGCCCGCCCACGACGAGCGCGTCCCACACCATCCGTACCGGCACGACCAGCACCAGCACGACGATCCGCACCGGGATGCGGATCGCGACGGCGAGGCACCCCTCGGGGTCCTGCTGCCGCGGAGGCGGCTTCTCGAGGTCCATGTCCACCTAGACGCCTCGGACGCCCGTCCGGATCCAGTACCGCAGCTTCCCGCCCCGCTCGTCCTCGAATTCCCCGCCGTTGGCCTCGATGACCTTACGGGAGGCGGTGTTGGTGGTGTCGCAGGTGACGAGGACACGGTCGAGACCGAGGGCACGGGCGTACGGCAGGGCGTCGCGGAGCATGGCGGTCGCGTGTCCCCGGCGGCGGGCGGACGCGCGTACGTCGTAGCCGATGTGACCGCCGAGCTCGCGCAGGAACGGGGTGAGCCGGTGCCGTACGGTGAGGCGGCCCAGGTACGCGTCCCCCTCCGCGTACCAGAAGGTGGTGCAGTGCACCCAGCCGGGCCGGGACGTCGGTCTGCTCTCGTCGGCGTCGGCGACCAGCCGCGCCACATACGCGTCGAACGCGCCGGGGTCGGGCCAGCGCTCGCGCCACTCCCGGATCTCCTGCCCGAGGCCGGTCCCGTCCCCGGGCAGACCTCGACCCTCGGCCTCGAACTCCTTCATGGCGGACACGAAGGATGCGTGGAGGCGGACATGAGGGGTCGTCAACTGCGGCATCGCCTCAGTGTCGCGTCGCCGGGCGGGGCCCGCCACAGAGTTTCCCGGCTGGAACGGCAGGCGCGGCCGGAGCGGCGGTCAGGGGTTCATTTCCGCCGGGCGGCCTTTCCGGCCCGTGCGGCCTTCGGTCTGCGCACGACGGCGGTCGGGGCGGGTACGGCGACTGCGCGTCCGGCGGAGAACTCCCGGTTGATCTCGGTCTGGCGGCGGATGGCGTCGGGCAGGTCCGGCATCGCGAGCAGCCTGTCGCACGCCTGGACGGAGGCGGCGTACTCGCCCACCCAGTAGGCCGTGATGGAGAACTCGAAGAGCAGGCCCCACCGGTACACCCAGGACTTGGTGAAGAGCAGGTCGTCCGGTTCCGGTCGGCCGACGACCTCGCGGAGGAGGGCGTGGGCGGTGCGGTAGCGGCCCTGGATGCGCAGCCGCGAGGCCAACTCGTAGCAGGCTTCGAGGCGTTGGGGTCGTGACTCCCAGGCGCGGGAGAACGTGTCCATCGCCCCCGGCCAGTCGCCGGTCCGCTCCGCCCGGAGGAGGCCGGCCTCCAGGAGCGAGCAGTAGACCTCCTCGGCCCAGCCCCCCATGCCGGCCCGCCGCTCGTACAGGGCGATCGCCTCCTCCGCGTGCCCCAGGTCCCGTTCGGTGTTGGCCAGGTAGAAGACGGTGCGCGGGTTGGCGGGGTCGCGTTCGAACTCGGCGCGCAGCAGGCGGGCGTCGCGCTCGAACTTGTCGCTGCGGCTGCCGCCGTCGGCATGGTCCTCGATCACCAGCGCGTCGAGGTTCTCCTGCACGTCGGGCTCGTCGGTGCACGGGTACTCGTGGGTGACGCCTTCGTAGCGCCAGGCCCAGTCACCCCGCATGAGGTGCTTGAAGCGGTGCTGGGTCCCCGGGGTGTCATAGCGCAGCATGTACGAGCCCGCGGTCAGCCGGGGCAGCGGGGCGTCCTGGCGCATCACGTGGTCGGCGTCGAGGGTGAGGATGTAGTCGGCCTTGCCGCGGGCGTGCCGGATGTTCGCGGTCCGGTTGTGCCCGAAGTCGACCCACGGCTCTTCGCGGAGCTCGCCGGGAATGCCTTCCAGCACCTTGCGGATCAGGTCCTGTGTGCCGTCGGTCGAGCCGGTGTCGGAGATGACCCAGGTGTCGATGAGGTGGCGTACGGAGCCCAGGCACCGCTCGATCACCTGCGCCTCGTTCTTGACGATCATGCAAAGGCAGAGGGTCTGCTGCTTCACGGCGTCACCTGTCCGTCTCCGTCCGTCTCGTGGGCGTCAACGTGACACACGCCCTCTCCGTGGCCGTCGACCCACGCGGAAACCGGGCCGCAACGCTCCCCGATCGGCCGCGCACAAGGCCAGTTGGGTGGCCGCGGGCACAGAATGACCCATCCGAACGCACCGATTAGTCCTATAAGTCGATAAATAAGCCCGTTTCGACCAGTTGCGCGCGCCGGGCCGTCGCGATCACGCCAGGCTCGCACTCGGGTTCGGCGGATGACTCGAACCGGTTGAGGCAAGGAGCGCACAGATGAGTCCTGAGCACAGGACGGCTTCGCCTCTCGGGCCAGTGGCCCGGGAGCGATTCAAAAGGGCGGGCATGTTCGTCTCGCTCGCGTTGGTCATGGCGGCCGGCATGGTCAGCCCGGCAGCCGCGACGGCGCGCGGCATGGCCGACCACGCGACGGCGACGGCCGGCCACGGCGGCGACAAGTGCAGGGCGGGCACTCAGAAGTCCCTGGCGAGCGAGGCCGACAGCAAGGGCGGCTGCAAGGGCCCGACGGGCCCCACCGGCCCGAGGGGTCCGAAGGGTTCGAAGGGCGACAAGGGGCCGAAGGGTTCGAAGGGCGACAAGGGGCCCAAGGGTGACAAGGGCCATAAGGGTGACAGGGGACCCAAGGGTGAGAGGGGACCCACCGGCCCGACCGGCCCCCGGGGCCCCCAGGGCCCCACGGGACCCACCGGAGGCACCGGCGCCCAAGGCATCCAGGGCGTGACCGGGCCGACAGGCCCCACCGGCCCCACCGGAGGCACAGGACCCACCGGAGGCACCGGTACCCAAGGCATCCAGGGCGTGACCGGGCCGACAGGCCCCACCGGCCCCACGGGCTCGACCGGAGCCACGGGCCCGACCGGAGCGTGCGCCGAGATCGACGGCTTCCAGGACCAGCAGGTCTACGAGGTTCGTGCCGCGGTGAGCGGCACCATCACCTACGCGGGCATCCGGGACGTCCGCCCCAACTTCGACCACACCTTGCGATGGACCGACCTCAGCAACAGGACCGGCTATCCGAACGGCGGCCAGGCGGGCTTCGCCTGCGCAGCCTCCATCAATGAACACAGCCAGGGAATGCAGGATCTGGCGGGCATCAAGATCGACGTCATGACCACCACGGGTCAGGTCTTCGAGATCATCTGCACCGAGAGCCACACCAACAGCACCCCAGCCATCCTGACCTGCCCCAACCCCTCCCTCCCGACCCTGGCCTGGCAGCCACTGAACTCGCCGGAGCCGGGCAACAACAACAACCGCCACGGCAAACGCTGACCGACGACGAAAAGGGGTGCCCGAAGGGTCGACAGACCCTTCGGGCACCCCTTCAGACACTCGGCTCAGTGACTGTGCGCCGCACTCCCCGCCGGCTGCTTCACCGTCAATGGCAGCAGCTTCTTACCGGTCGGGCCGATCTGAATGGTCGTGTCCATGGCCGGGCACACCCCGCAGTCGAAGCACGGCGTCCAGCGGCAGTCCTCGACCTCCGTCTCGTCGAGGGCGTCCTGCCAGTCCTCCCAGAGCCAGTCCTTGTCGAGACCCGAGTCCAGGTGGTCCCAGGGCAGGACCTCCTCGTACGTCTTCTCTCGCGTCGTGTACCAGTCGACGTCGACGCCGAAGGGGGCCAGCGCCTTGTCCGCGCAGCTCATCCAGCGGTCGTAGGAGAAGTGCTCGCGCCAGCCGTCGAAGCGGCCGCCGTCCTCGTAGACCGCGCGGATCACGGCGCCGATGCGGCGGTCACCGCGGGAGAGCAGGCCCTCGACGATGCCGGGCTTGCCGTCGTGATAGCGGAAGCCGATCGAGCGGCCGTACTTCTTGTCGCCGCGGATCTTGTCGCGGAGCTTCTCCAGGCGGGCGTCCGTCTCCTCCGCGGAGAGCTGCGGCGCCCACTGGAAGGGGGTGTGGGGCTTGGGGACGAAGCCGCCGATCGAGACCGTGCAGCGAATGTCGTTCTGGCCGGAGACCTTGCGGCCCTCGGCGATCACGTTCATCGCCATGTCGGCGATCTGCAGGACGTCCTCGTCGGTCTCCGTCGGCAGGCCGCACATGAAGTACAGCTTCACCTGACGCCAGCCGTTGCCGTACGCGGTGGAGACCGTACGGATCAGGTCCTCCTCCGAGACCATCTTGTTGATGACCTTGCGCATGCGCTCGCTGCCGCCCTCCGGCGCGAACGTCAGGCCGGAGCGGCGGCCGTTACGGGTCAGCTCGTTCGCCAGGTCGACGTTGAAGGCGTCCACGCGGGTCGACGGGAGGGACAGACCGATCTTGTCCTCCTCGTAGCGGTCCGCCAGGCCCTTCGCGATGTCGCCGATCTCCGAGTGGTCCGCGGAGGACAGGGAGAGCAGGCCGACCTCCTCGAAGCCCGTCGCCTTGAGGCCCTTCTCGACCATCTCGCCGATGCCGGTGATGGAGCGCTCGCGCACCGGGCGGGTGATCATGCCCGCCTGGCAGAAGCGGCAGCCGCGGGTACAGCCGCGGAAGATCTCCACCGACATGCGCTCATGCACGGTCTCGGCGAGCGGGACCAGCGGCTGCTTGGGGTACGGCCACTCGTCCAGGTCCATCACCGTGTGCTTCGACACGCGCCACGGGACGCCCGACTTGTTGGGGACCACGCGGGCGATACGGCCGTCGGGCAGGTACTCGACGTCGTAGAACGCCGGGATGTACACCGATCCCGTCTTCGCCAGGCGGAAGAGGACCTCCTCGCGGCCGCCGGGACGGCCCTCCGCCTTCCACTCGCGGATGATCTTCGTCATGTCGAGCACGGCCTGCTCGCCGTCGCCGATGATCGCCGCGTCGATGAAGTCGGCGATCGGCTCGGGGTTGAACGCCGCATGCCCGCCGGCCAGCACGATCGGGTCGTCGAGCCCCCGGTCCTTCGACTCCAGGGGAATCCCGGCGAGGTCCAGGGCCGTGAGCATGTTCGTGTAGCCCAGCTCCGTGGAGAAGGACAGGCCGAACACGTCGAAGGCCTTCACCGGGCGGTGGCTGTCCACGGTGAACTGCGGGACGCCGTGCTCGCGCATCAGCGCCTCGAGGTCCGGCCACACGCTGTACGTGCGCTCGGCGAGGACGCCCTCCTGCTCGTTGAGGACCTCGTAGAGGATCATGACGCCCTGGTTGGGCAGTCCGACCTCGTACGCGTCCGGGTACATGAGCGCCCAGTGGACGTCACAGGACTCCCACGGCTTGACCGTGGAGTTGAGCTCTCCGCCGACGTACTGGATCGGCTTCTGCACATGCGGGAGCAGAGCTTCGAGCTGCGGGAAAACAGACTCGGCAGCCTCGGCGGCTTCGGCAGGCATTTCGCAAACCTTCGTAGGCAGACAGGGGTGACCATCAAGCCTAACGCGGCCGGAGAGCTCCCCCGCACGCTCAGACGGGCGCCCCGGCCTTGATCTCCTTCCAGACCTCGGGCAGCTCCGCCTCCGCGGCCGCCGCCCGCTGCTCCTCGCGCCCGTACAGCAAGCCGTACGTGAACGCGCTCTCCCCCGCCGCGTGCGCCACCGCGGACAGCTCGCGCAGCGTCTCGCGGGCCATGACGCTGTCCTGGTGGTCGCCGAGCAGCGTCTGCAGCGACTTCATGGACTTGACCAGGGCGGTTGCCGGGTCGCCGAGGGCCGGTGCGGCCGCCTCCGCCGCGTACCGGGTCCGCTTGGCCTTCTTGCGGGCCTCGTGCAGGGCGAGGTCGCGGTCGTGCCCGGGCGCCAGGTCCAGCGCCTGTTCGACCAGCGCGGAGACCTTGCCGAAGTCCTTGCGTACGGCCTTGGCGAGCACCTTGCCGGGCTTGCCGGCGGCCGCCTTCCGCGACGGCGGAGCGGCGAGCAGCGCGTCCAGGCTGTCGAGCAGCGTCAGATACCGCTCGGAGTCCAGGACGCCGGTCAGCCGGCTGCGCGATCCACCGCGCCGGGCGCCCGCCCAGGTGTCCAGCCTGGTGCGGACCGGGCCGGAGACCAGCGTGCGGGACAGGTCGTCGAGCGCGGCCGTCAGGCGTTCGGTGAGCACCTCGCGGTCGCGGTCCACGCCCAGCTCACCGGCGAGCCACTTCAGCTCCGCGCCGATCGGGTCGGTGACGCCCCGGTCGAGGACCTTGCCGTAGGAGCGGAAGGCACTGCGCAGCCGGCGGGTGGCGACGCGCATGCTGTGCACGGAGTCGGGCGCGTCCTGGCGCACGGCCGGGTCGAGTTCGACGACGGCGTCGCGCTGGGCCCTGACGTACGCCAGGACGTGGTCACCGGCCGTCACGGGCTCACCGGGCGGCTCCTCGCCTTTGCTCCGCTTCTTCCCGTTCTTGCCGCGAGGAGCCGTCTCGGCCAGCGCCCGGGCCAGCTTCGACGCCGACTTCGACGGCCGTACGCCCGCCTTGCGCAACCGCTTCTCCACCGCGTCGAGAAACGCCGGGTCGCCGCCGTCGGCGAGCTCCACCTCGATCTCGGTCCACTGAGCGCTGCCGCCGTCCCCGAGGAGCCGGTCCGCGCGTACGGCGTCCACGCTCGCCTCGGCGAGCAGCCGGCCCTCCGCGTCGACGAGGTCGCGCACATCGCGCTCGGAGCGCAGCCGGACCACGGGCAGCAGTTCGGCGTCGCGGACGCGGGAGCGGACGAGGGAGGCGAGGGTGGAGGGGACGGTGTCGGACAGCGGGGCGCGGATCTCGTCCCGAACGCCGGGGCCGACGGGGAACTTCAGATGCCAGCCGGCGTCGGAGCCGCCGGTGCGGCGGCGCAGGGTGATCGAGGCCGCGGCGAGGCGCAGGCCGGCCGTGTCGTAGTAGGTCGCGTCCAGGTGTGCGACGCCCTTGTCGAGGACGGCCGAGACCCCGGCGACGCCGGTCAGGTCGGGCAGGCCACTGTCGTCGGACTCGTACTTTCGCTCGATCTCGCGCTTCGTGTCCGCCATGACCTGAATCTAGTGCCAGTCGGGGCCGGGCGGCAGAGGGCACCGAAGGTGAATCGCGGGCGGACTGCGGCCGACCAGGAGGTGACGAGCGCCCGGAACGGGAGGCCCGCCGGGGCGGGACCTCCGCGTGGTGGGTCCGGCCCTCTCCGCCCCACCGCGCCCGCCCACCGGCGGCACGCGAACCGGCCCCACCGCCGGAGGCCTACGCCGACATGGGCCGCTGCATCCGGATCGACTGCAACAGCCCTATGGCCACCCAGACCGCGAACATCGACGAGCCGCCGTACGACACGAACGGCAGTGGCAGACCGGTGACCGGCATGATGCCGAGGGTCATGCCGATGTTCTCGAAGGCCTGGAAGGCGAACCAGGCCACGATGCCGGCGGCGACGACGGTGCCGTACAGCTCGGTCGTCTCGCGGGCGATACGGCAGGCGCGCCACAGCACGACGCCGAGCAGCAGGATGATCAGGCCGGCGCCGACGAAGCCCAGCTCCTCACCCGCGACCGTGAAGACGAAGTCCGTCTGCTGCTCGGGTACGAACTGGCCGGTGGTCTGCGAGCCGTGGAAGAGGCCGGCGCCGGTGAGGCCGCCGGAGCCGATCGCGATGCGGGCCTGGTTGGTGTTGTAGCCGACGCCCGCGGGGTCGAGCTCGGGGTTGGCGAAGGCCGCGAAGCGGTTGATCTGGTACTCGTCCAGGATGTGCAGCTGCCAGACGGCGATCGCGCCGAGCGTGCCCGCGCCGATCAGGCCGAAGACCCAGCGGTTGGAGGCGCCGGAGGCGAGCAGCACCCCCAGCACGATGATCACCATGACCATGACCGAGCCGAGGTCGGGCATGAGCAGGACGACCATCATCGGGACGGCGGCCAGGCCCAGGGCCTGCAGGACCGTGCGCTGGTCGGGGTACTGCCGGTCGCCCGCGTCGACCCGGGCCGCCAGCAGCATCGCCATGCCCAGGATGATCGTGATCTTGACGAACTCCGAGGGCTGCAGCGAGAAGCCGCCGCCGAGCACGATCCACGAGTGCGCGCCGTTGACGGTCGAGCCGAGCGGCGTGAGCACCGCGAGGATGCCGAGCACCGAGAGGCCGTAGAGGATCGGTACGGCGTTGCGCAGCTGGCGGTGGCCGAGCCAGACCGTGCCGATCATCAGGGCCAGCCCGATGCCGGTGTTCATCAGGTGCCGGAGCAGGAAGTAGTACGGGTCGCCCTGGTTGATCTCGGTGCGGTTGCGGGTCGCGGAGAAGACGAGCAGCGAGCCGATCCCCGACAGGGCCAGTCCCGCCAGCAGGATCGGCCAGTCGAGCCGGCGGGCCAGCGAGTCACGGGCGAAGACCCGGGTCCAGCCGGCCCGCCTGGGCCCGTAGCCGGAGACGGAGAAGCTGTTCGCGCCGGTCATGTGAGCATCCTCCGGCTTCCCCTCTTGCGAGGTCGCCTGCGGGTGTCGCGGTTGCCCGTGCCGGGCGAGGCGGTGGTCGCCGCGGGCTGCGACTCGTCCGGGGCGGTCGTACCCTTCGGGGTGGCGTGCAGGTCCTTGGCCGGGTCGCGGGGAACCTTGGGGCTGGCGATCGTGCCGTCCGTGCGGACCGTGGGCAGGTTCTTCTCCGGGGTGGACAGCAGCGCCTTCTTCTTGTCGATCGAGCCGTCCGCCTGAACGCCGTACATGGCGCTGTAGATGTTGCGCACGGCCTCACCGGAGGCGCCCGAGCCCGTACCGGCCTGGGAGATCGTCATGATGATCGTGTAGTCCTTGGTGTACGTCGCCAGCCAGGACGTGGTCTGCTTGCCGTAGACCTCGGCGGTACCGGTCTTGGCGTGCAGCGCGATCTGGTCCTGCGGCCAGCCGCCGAACTTCCAGGCGGCGGTACCGCGGGTGACGACGCCCGCGAAGGCCTCGTTCATGCCCTTGAGGGTCGCGTTGCTGACCGGCAGCTTGCCGTGCGACTTCGGCTTGATCTCCTGGACGGACTTGCCGTCGGCGCTGACGATCGCCTTGCCGATGGTCGGGGTGTACATCGTGCCGCCGTTGGACACCGCCGAGTAGATGACGGCCTCCTGGATCGGGGTGACGAGGGTGTCACCCTGGCCGATGGAGTAGTTGATCTCGTCACCCTCGCGCATCTTGTTGCCCTCGAGGCAGTTCTCGTACTCGATCCTCTCCACGTACGAGCCGTCCTTCTTGCCGGACTTGCACCAGGCGTCCTTGTTGGCCTTCCAGTAGTTCTCCTTCCACTGGCGGTCCGGGACGCGGCCGTTGACCTCGTTGGGCAGGTCGATGCCCGTCTCCTTGCCGAGGCCGAACTGGTGGGCGGTCCTGAAGAACCAGTCCTTGGGCTCGCCCTTCTTGGGGTTGATGCCGCCGTCCTTCTTCCACTCCCGGTCCGCGAGTCCGTAGAAGACGGTGTCGCAGGAGACCTCCAGGGCGCGGCCGAGGGAGATGGGGCCGAAGCTCTCCCCCTCGAAGTTCTTGAAGACCTGGCTGCCGACCGAGTAGGAGCTGGTGCACGGGTAGCCACCGTCCCACTCGTAGCCGGCCTGGACCGCGGCGGCCGTCGAGACCACCTTGAACGTCGAACCGGGCGCGGACTGACCCTGTATGGCCCTGTTGAGCAGCGGGTAGTCGGAGTTCTTGCCGGTGAGCCGCTTGTAGTCCTTGGCGGAGATGCCGCCGACCCAGACGTTCGGGTCGTACGTCGGGGCGGACGCCATGGCCACGATCCGGCCCGTCTTGGCCTCCATCACCACCACCGCACCGGAGTCGGCCTTGTAGTTCTCGCCGGTGATCTTGTCGAACTGCTGGCGGGCCTTCTTCATCGCGTCGTTCAGCTCGTACTCGGCGACCCGCTGGACGCGGGAGTCGATGCTGGTGACGAGGCTGGAGCCGGACTCGGCGGGGTCGGCCTCGGCCTGGCCGATGACGCGGCCGAGGTTGTCGACCTCGTAGCGGGTGACGCCGGCCTTGCCGCGCAGCTCCTTGTCGTACTCGCGCTCCAGGCCGCTGCGGCCGACCTGGTCGGAGCGCAGGTAGGGCGAGTCGCTGTCCTGGGCCTGGGTGATCTCGTCGTCGGTGACGGGCGAGAGGTAGCCGAGGACCTGGGCGGTGTTGGACTTGCCGGGGGCGGGGTAGCGGCGCAAGGCCTCCGGCTCGGCGGTGATGCCGGGGAAGTCCTCGGCGCGTTCACGGATCTGGAGGGCCTGCTTTGCGGTGGCCTCGTCGGTGATGGGGATCGGCTGGTAGGGCGAGCCGTTCCAGCACGGCTGGGGCGTCTGCGCGTCGCACAGCCGGACCTTCTGCATGACCTCCGCGGGATCCATGCCGAGGACGCCGGCGAGCTTGGTGAGGACCGCCTTGCCGTCGTCCTTCTGCTTCAGCAGGTCGGTACGGGAGGCGGAGACCACGAGCCGGGTCTCGTTGTCGGCGAGCGGCACTCCGCGCGCGTCCAGGATCGAGCCGCGCATCGCGGGCTCGACGACCTGCTGGACGTGGTTGCCGGAGGCCTCCTTGGCGTACGCCGCGCCCTCACGGATCTGGAGGTACCACAGACGGCCACCGAGGGTGCCGAGCAGGGAGAGGACGAGGATCTGGATGACGACGAGACGGATCTGGACCCGTGGGGTCCGTCCGGTCTCAGGAATATTGGTCACAGCGGCTGCCTCCCCCTCTCAGTGGTGAGTACGTGTCGTACGTGTCATATACGACGGACCTGTGAGGCCTCCGGCCAACTCCCGCCTGGTCACAGCCGCTTGACCCCCTTGATGCGGCCGGCCCGCGCGCTGCGGGCCCGGGCCGCCTTCACCCGCAGCCCGCCGCGCGGGCCGCCGACGCGCAGGCCCGTGCCGGCGGAGAGCCAGCCGGAGGAGATGTCGGTGCCCTTGGCGGCCGAGTTGGCCTCGGACAGCGGGTCGTTCTCGGCGCGCCGGGCCAGCCACATGATGCCGGGGACGACGAACGGGGCGAGCAGCAGGTCGTACAGGGCGGCGGTGAACAGCAGGCTGCCCAGGCCGACATGGCGGGCGGCGGTGTCGCCGATGAGGGCGCCGACGAGGGCGTACAGCAGCGTGGAGCCGATCGCGGCGGCGACCACCACGACCATCGGGCGGGTCGCCGACTTCAGTCTGCCGTTCTCCGGTTTGGCGAGCCCGGCGAGGTAGCCGATGACGCACAGCACCAGGGCGTAGCGCCCGGCGGCGTGGTCGGCGGGCGGGGCGAGGTCGGCGAGCAGCCCGGCGCCGAAACCGACGAGGGCGCCGCCGACATGACCGTAGACCAGGGCCAGGCCCAGGACGCCGAGCAGCAGCAGGTCGGGGACGGCGCCCGGGAGATGGAGGCGGGCGAGGACGCTCACCTGGAGCACCAGGGCGACGACGATCAGCGCCGTGGAGAGCAGGATCCGGTTGACGCGCATGGGATTCAGCTCCTACTGCTGGTCGTTCTGGTCGTCGAGGGGCGCGTTCGCGGACGGGGTGATGGTGATGGTGACCGTCGGCGTGGGGGTCGGCTTGGGCTTCTGCGGGAGCACCGTGTCGCGCGGATCCTTCGTCGGGGCCTGGACGACGACGCCGACGATGTCGAGCTTGGTGAAGCTGACGTACGGCGTGACGTAGAGGGTGCGGGTGAGGTTGCCGCCGGAGGGGTCGACGCGGGAGACCACGCCGACCGGGACGCCCGGCACGAAGGGCTTGTCGGCCTCCGAGCCGAAGGTGACCAGACGGTCGCCCTTCTTCACCTCCGCCTTGCCGTTGAGCAGTTCCACACGCAGCGGGCGGTCGCCCTGACCGGAGGCGAAGCCGAGCTCGTCGGTGGACTCCATGCGGGTGCCGACGGTGAAGTCGGGGTCGTTGGCGAGCAGGACGGTCGCGGAGTTCGGGCCGACCGTGGTGACGCGGCCGACCAGACCGTCGCCGTTCAGGACGGTCATGTCGCGGGTGATGCCGTCGTTGGCCCCGACGTCGATGGTGACGGTCCAGGAGAAGCCCTGGGCCGCTCCTATCGCGATGACCTGGGCGCCCTTGATGCCGTACTGGCCCTGGCCCGCGATCTTCAGCATCTTGTCGAGCTGTTTGAGGCGGCTGGCGTTGCGGTCGTCGCTGCCGAGCTTCGCCTTGAGAGCCGCGTTCTCCTTCTCCAGGAGGGCGAGCCGGTCGTGGCGCTCGTCCGAGTCGCGGACCGCGGAGACCGCGTTGCCGACCGGGGCGACCGCCGACGACACTCCGTCCTCGATCGGGCCGAAGACCGCGGCCGCGGCCTGTCGGGCACCGTCGACCGGGGAGTCCTCCCCGCCGCGGATGTCCACCGTGATCAATGCGAACGCGATGGCGATCAGCAGCACCAGGAGCAGCCGGCTCTCTCGTGTGTCCCTCACGTGCGGCGGCCGTGCCTTCCTCATAGATGTGCGTGCAGGTGTCTACGTACGTGCAGGTGTCTATGACGTGCAGGTGTTTATGGGTGTGGAGCTTATGCCGATATCAACGATCCGCCGCACGAGGGGAGATCGTCTCGTACGGCGGAATCGAAGAGTTACCTCATCTGCGCGGCGCGGCGTCCAGGACCTGCTGGAGCGCCTCGAACTCCTCGACGCATTTGCCGGAGCCAAGCGCGACGCTGTCCAGCGGATCCTCGGCGATGTGGATCGGCATGCCGGTCTCCCGACGCAGCCGCTCGTCCAGACCGCGCAACAGGGCTCCGCCGCCGGTGAGAACGATTCCTCGGTCCATGATGTCGCCGGAGAGCTCCGGCGGGCACTTGTCGAGGGTCGTCTTGACCGCGTCGACGATCGCGTTGACCGGCTCCTCGATCGCCTTGCGGACCTCCGCCGCGGAGATGACGACGGTCTTCGGCAGCCCGGAGACGAGGTCCCGGCCACGGATTTCGGTGTGTTCGTCAGCGTCGAGGTCGTACGCCGAACCGATCGTGATCTTGATCTGCTCGGCCGTGCGCTCACCCAGGAGGAGCGAGTACTCCTTCTTGATGTGCTGGATGATCGCGTTGTCCAGCTCGTCGCCCGCGACGCGGATGGACTGGGCGGTGACGATGCCGCCGAGCGAGATGACCGCGACCTCCGTGGTGCCGCCGCCGATGTCCACCACCATGTTGCCCGTGGCCTCGTGGACCGGCAGGCCGGAGCCGATGGCGGCCGCCATGGGCTCCTCGATGATGTGCACCTGACGGGCGCCGGCCTGGGTCGACGCCTCGATGACGGCGCGGCGCTCGACGCCCGTGATGCCCGACGGCACACAGACGACGACCCGCGGACGAGCCAGATACCGCCGCTTGTGGATCTTCAGAATGAAGTAGCGGAGCATCCGCTCGGTGATCTCGAAGTCGGCGATCACGCCGTCCTTCAAAGGACGGACGGCAACGATGTTGCCGGGCGTGCGCCCGATCATCTTCTTCGCTTCGGCGCCGACCGCGAGGATGCCACCGGTGTTGGTGTTGATCGCGACGACGGACGGCTCGTTGAGTACGATCCCGCGACCCCTGACGTACACCAGCGTGTTGGCGGTCCCGAGGTCGACAGCCATGTCACGGCCGATGAACGACATTGAGTTCCCCATCAGGATTCGACTGGCCTTCCCGCTGGCTTTTGAGGGCTTTTCAGGTCGGCGAGGTGGGTGCTGTGACGTGAAGGCTTCCATCGTAGACGCGCCTGCACGAACACTGCGCGAGGGTCTTCGCCATTGTCAGCAGATGCCGGGGCGCCTCGCTTGTGGAGACGGCCCAACGGAGGCACACGTTCCCCCGATCGGCACGCATATACCGAAGGACGGCCGAAAATGTACGGCCGTCCCAGGTCAGGCGATGTGAGGGAGGTGACGGTCCCTCAGAAAAATCCGCGAAAAATTCGCTCAGACACGACCCGGGAAGAAAATCTTCACTTCGCGCTCGGCGGACTCCTCGGAGTCGGAGGCGTGAATCAGGTTCTCGCGGACAATCACCCCGAAGTCCCCCCGGATGGAGCCGGGAGCCGCGGCGATCGGGTCGGTCGGACCGGCCAGCGCCCGCACACCCTCGATGACCCGCTCGCCCTCGACGATGAGCGCCACGACCGGGCCGGACGACATGAACTCCACCAGCGGCTCGTAGAAGGGCTTGCCCTTGTGCTCGCCGTAGTGCTGCTCCAGCGTGTCCTGGTCCAGGGTGCGCAGCTCCAGCGCGGTGATCTGCCAGCCGGCCTTGCGCTCGATACGGCTGATGATCTCGCCGGTCAGGCCACGACGGACGGCGTCGGGCTTGAGCAGGACCAGGGTGCGCTGGGTCACGGGAGGGCTCCTTCTTACTGACAGGTGTGCGGTGGGATGAGGTTACAGGGCGTGTTTGTGCGCCCGTTACGCAGCGTCAGCCGGGGCGGCGTCCGCCTGCGCCGCGAATCTCGCCTTCGCCTCGTCGATCTTGCGGCCGAAGTGCACCGAGGCCCACCACAGCGCCGCGAACAGCGCCCCCAGGAAGAACATCGTCGGGACGACGAAGCCGGAGGCGATCAGCGCGATCTGCAGCGCCCAGCCCAGGGCGACGCCGCCCGGCCGGGTCACCATGCCGCACAGCGCCACGCACAGGAACATCGCGATGCCGCTGACCGTCCACACTGTCGACATGGACAGGTCGGGGTCCTTCATCGCGACCAGCGCGGCGAAGCCGATGACGAAGACCTCGCCGATCAGGGTCGAGGAACAGAGCGTACGCACGGCAGAAGTCAGCCCCTTCCCCGGAGCAGCAGTCGGGCCTCGCCGACGGTGATGACGGAGCCGGTGACGAGCACGCCACCACCGGCGAACTCGCCCTCCTCCTCGGCGAGTGTGATCGCGGCCTCCAGCGCGTCGGGCAGCTGCGGCTCGACCTGCACACGGTCGTCGCCGAACACCTCCACGGCGATCGCGGCGAGCTCGTCGGCGTCCATCGCGCGGTGGCTGGAGTTCTGAGTGACGACGATCTCCGCGAAGATCGGCTCGAAGGCCTCGAGGAGCCCCCGTACGTTCTTGTCACCGCTGGCCCCGACCACGCCGATCAGCCGGCTGAAGTCGAAGGCCTCCTCGATCGCCTCCGCCGTGACCCGCGCGCCCGCCGGGTTGTGCGCGGCGTCCAGGACGACGGTGGGCGACGTCCGTACGATCTCGAGCCGCCCCGGCGAGGTGACGGCCGCGAAGGCCTTGCGGACCGTGTCCGGGTCCAGTGTCTCCGCCCGCTGGGCGCCCACACCGAAGAAGGCCTCGACGGCGGCGAGCGCGACGGCCGCGTTGTGCGCCTGGTGAGCGCCGTGCAGGGGGAGATACACGTCGTTGTACTCGCCGCCCAGACCGCGCAGGGTGAGCAGCTGCCCGCCGACGGCGACCTGCCGGGCCACGACCCCGAACTCCAGGCCCTCCCGGGCCACGGTGGCGTCCACCTCGACGGCCTTCTTCAGCAGCACCTGCGCCGCCTCCACCGGCTGCTGGGCCAGGATGACCGTCGCGCCCTGCTTGATGATGCCGGCCTTCTCGGTGGCGATCTCGCCGTGGGTCTCCCCGAGCCGGTCGGTGTGGTCGAGGTCGATGGGGGTCACGACGGCGACGTCCGCGTCGATGACGTTCGTGGCGTCCCAGCTGCCCCCCATGCCCACTTCCACGACGGCGACGTCGACGGGCGCGTCCGCGAAGGCGGCGTACGCCATGCCGGTCAGCACCTCGAAGAAGGACAGCCGGTACTCCTGCTGTGCGTCGACCATCTCGATGTACGGCTTGATGTCGTGGTAGGTCTCCACGAACCGCTCGGCGGGGATCGCCCCGCCGTCCAGGCTGATCCGCTCGGTGATCGACTGCACATGCGGCGAGGTGTACCGCCCGGTGCGCAGCTCGAAGGCGCCGAGGAGGGCCTCGATCATGCGGGCGGTGGAGGTCTTGCCGTTCGTCCCCGTGATGTGGATGGACGGATACGACCGCTGCGGGTCCCCCAGCACATCCATCAGCGCGGAGATCCGGCTGACGGACGGCTCCAGCTTGGTCTCGCCCCAGCGTGTCGCCAGCTCCGTCTCGACCTCGCGCAGGGCCTTGTCGACCTCGGGGTCCTCCGGCCGCCCCGGCACGTCGGCCTGCGGCGGCCCGCCCTGCGTCCGCAGGGTACGGCTGCCGGCCTCGATCACCGCGAGATCGGGGTCACGCTCGGTCTCGGCCTCGACGATCTCCTCGAAGGGGTCGAGCGGGTCGGGCTGCTCGCTGCTGTCTGGGGGGAGCTCACTCACGGGGCCAGTCTACGTACACCCGACTGCGGGCAGGCCTGCCGCCGGGCTGCGACCACCCACGGCGCCGGTCTGCGGGCAGTCGTGCCGCCGGGGCGGCGGGTGGGCGCAGGCGGCACCCCGTCAGCGGCGCGCTGCGCGGCCCACCCCTTTGGCACGCGAAGGCCCCCGGAACCTTGCGGTTCCGGGGGCCTTCGCCGAGGTACGGGTCGCTACGCCTGCGGCAACCGCTCCAGCTGCGCCTGAATCCGCGCGATGTCCTCGTCCGCCTTGGCCAGACGGGTGCGGATCTTCTCGACCACGTTGTCCGGCGCCTTCGCGAGGAACGCCTCGTTGCCGAGCTTGGCGTTCGCCTGGGCCTTCTCCTTCTCGGCGGCGGCCAGGTCCTTGGCGAGGCGCTTGCGCTCCGCCGCCACGTCGATCGTGCCGGAGAGGTCGAGCGCGACCTCGGCACCCGCGACCGGCAGGGTCGCCGTGGCGGTGAAGGAGTCGCCCTCCGGCTGCAGCCGCAGCAGCTGGCGGACGGCCGCCTCGTGCGGGGCGAACGGCGTGCCGTCGAGGCTGAGCCGGGCCGGGACCCGCTGACCGGGCTGCAGCCCCTGGTCGGCACGGAAGCGCCGGACCTCGGTGATGACCGACTGCAGGCTCTCGATCTCCCGCTCGGCGTCGCCGTCCCGGAATCCACTGTCCGTCGGCCACTCGGCGACGACGACCGACTCGCCGCCCGTGAGGGTGGTCCAGAGGGTCTCCGTCACGAACGGGACAACCGGGTGCAGCAGCTTCAGCGTGACGTCGAGGACCTCACCCAGGACGCGCTTGCTGACCTCGGCCGGCTCGCCGCCCGCCTGGAACGTCGTCTTGGACAGCTCGACATACCAGTCGAAGACCTCGTCCCAGGCGAAGTGGAAGAGGGCGTCCGAGAGCTTGGCGAACTGGAAGTCCTCGTAGAACGCGTCGACTTCGGCGACGACCGAGTTCAGGCGGGAGAGGATCCAGCGGTCCGTCGCCGACATGGCGGACGCGTCCGGCAGCGGGCCCTCGACCGTGGCGCCGTTCATCAGCGCGAAGCGCGTGGCGTTCCAGATCTTGTTGGCGAAGTTGCGGGAACCCTGGACCCAGTCCTCGCCGATCGGGACGTCGACGCCGGGGTTGGCGCCGCGGGCGAGCGTGAAACGCAGCGCGTCCGAGCCGTACTTGTCCATCCAGTCCAGCGGGTTGACCGCGTTGCCGAAGGACTTCGACATCTTCTTGCCGAACTGGTCGCGGACCATGCCGTGCAGGGCGATGGTGTGGAACGGCGGGGTGCCGTCCATCGCGTACAGGCCGAACATCATCATCCGGGCGACCCAGAAGAAGAGGATGTCGTAGCCGGTGACCAGGACGGAGTTCGGGTAGAACTTCGCGAGGCTCTCGGTCTGTTCGGGCCAGCCCAGCGTGGAGAACGGCCAGAGTCCGGAGGAGAACCAGGTGTCGAGGACGTCGGTGTCCTGACGCCAGCCCTCGCCGGTCGGCGGCTCCTCGTCGGGGCCGACGCAGACGACCTCGCCGTTCGGGCCGTACCAGACCGGGATCCGGTGGCCCCACCACAGCTGGCGCGAGATGCACCAGTCGTGGAGGTTGTCGACCCAGTCGAAGTACCGCTTCTCCATCTCCTGCGGGTGGATCTTGACCTTGCCCTCGCGGACCGCGTCACCGGCGGCCTTGGCGAGCGGGCCGACCTTGACCCACCACTGCATGGAAAGGCGCGGCTCGATGGTGGTCTTGCACCGCGAGCAGTGGCCGACGGAGTGGACGTACGGCCGCTTCTCGGCGACGATCCGGCCCTCGGCGCGCAGCGCGGCGACGATGGCCGACCGGGCCTCGAAGCGGTCCAGTCCCTGGAAGGGGCCGTGCACGGTGATGACCGCGTGCTCGTCCATGACGGTGATGGCCGGCAGGTTGTGGCGCTGGCCGATCTCGAAGTCGTTCGGGTCGTGGGCCGGAGTGACCTTGACGGCACCGGTGCCGAACTCGGGGTCGACGTGCTCGTCGGCGACGACCGGGATGGAGCGGTCGGTGAGCGGCAGCCGGATGAGCTTGCCGACGAGGTGCTTGTAGCGCTCGTCGTCCGGGTGGACCGCGACGGCCGTGTCACCGAGCATCGTCTCGGCACGCGTGGTCGCGACGACGACCGTCTCGTCACCGTCGCCGTACTTCAGCGAGACCAGCTCGCCGTCGTCGTCCTGGTACTCGACCTCGATGTCGGAGATCGCGGTGAGACAGCGCGGACACCAGTTGATGATGCGCTCGGCGCGGTAGATCAGCTCGTCGTCGTAGAGCCGCTTGAAGATGGTCTGGACGGCCTGGGAGAGACCCTCGTCCATGGTGAAGCGCTCACGCGACCAGGCGACACCGTCGCCCAGGCGCCGCATCTGGCCGGAGATCTGCCCACCGGACTCGGCCTTCCACTGCCAGACGCGCTCGACGAACGCCTCACGGCCCAGGTCGTGCCGGGACTTGCCCTCCTTGCCGAGCTCGCGCTCGACGACGTTCTGCGTGGCGATGCCGGCGTGGTCCATGCCGGGCTGCCACAGCGTCTCGTAACCCTGCATGCGCTTGCGGCGCGTCAGGGCGTCGATGAGGGTGTGCTCGAACGCGTGCCCGAGGTGCAGGCTGCCCGTGACGTTCGGCGGGGGGATGACGACGGTGTACGGAGGCTTGTCGCTCTTCGCGTCCGCCTCGAAGTAGCCGCGCTCTACCCAGCGCTCGTACAGCGGCCCCTCTACATCGGCCGGCGCGTACTGGGTCGGCAGTTCGGTGTGGGGCGCTGGTGGCTGCTGCTGAGCGTTCTCGGTCACGGGCCCAGTTTAGGGGTGTCACCGGGCAGTCCCGAAACGCGTTTGTTCTGTAACGGTGAGGGCCCCGATGCAGTGAGCCGGCTGTGTCTGAGCCAGGATGTCAGGAACACATAAGCTCTGGAGGGGAACCCAGTAATGAGTCACAACCAGCCGGGCCCGTACGGCGGGCAGCCTCAGCAGCCCGGACCGTACGGTCAGCCGGGCCCCTACGGCCAGCAGCCGCAGGCCCCCCAGCCCGGCTACGGCTACCCCCAGCAGCCGCAGGCCCCCCAACCCGGCTACGGCTACCCGCAGCAGGCCCCGCAGGGTGTGCCGCCGCAGCCGAACGCGTACGGACAGCAGCCTCCCTACGGACAGCAGCCGCCGTACGGACAGCAGCCCTACGGCGCTCCCCAGCCGCCCGCTCCCAGCGGCGGCGGCAAGAAGAAGACGGCGATCATCCTCGGCGCGGTGGCGGTCGTGGCCGCGATCGCGGTGGGCGCGTACCTGGTGATCGGCGGGGGCGGCGGCTCGGACGTCGCCGACGACGGCCCGCACAAGCTGACCACGCCGGCGACGGTGCTCACCGACTACAAGAAGTCCGACAGCGTCGACAGCGGCGGCTTCGACGAGA
The DNA here is from genome assembly GCF_042896175.1 of Streptomyces sp. NPDC001315. Taxonomy (NCBI): domain Bacteria; kingdom Bacillati; phylum Actinomycetota; class Actinomycetes; order Kitasatosporales; family Streptomycetaceae; genus Streptomyces; species Streptomyces sp. NPDC001315. Next base: position 348,609 of record NZ_JBIAWZ010000001.1, read on the forward strand.
ACGACGTCAAGGACGCCGAGAAGCACGGCGTGAAGAACGCCAAGGACGTGCACGCCGGTTACCAGTCCGGGGACGAGACCAACTACCTCGGCATGAAGATGATCAACTTCATGGGCGTGTACGGCGACATCGACGACCCGGAGGCGGTCGTCGACGGGATGTTCTCCGAGATGAAGAAGAACGCGAGCGCCGACGACGGCGAGGCCGTCGGCAGCCCGAAGGCGTTCACACCGAGCGGTCTCGACGGTGCGGTCCTCAAGTGCCAGGAGACCAAGGTCAAGGACGACGAGTCGTCGTCCGACGCGGGGTCCGGGCCGAGCGAGATCAGCATGCCGGTGTGCATCTGGGCGGACCACAGCACGCTGGGCGTCGTCATCCACGTCGACCTGGCGGACGCGATGTCCGGCAAGGCCGCCGACCTGCCGGGCGCGGCCGACCTGACGACCAAGTTCCGCAAGGAAGTACGCGTCAAGGCCTGAGGTCGTACGGCGCGGTAACGGTGAAGGGGCCCCGGTCGGTTGACCGGGGCCCCTTCACCGTGTGCGTGCGGCGGTTACGCCGTCTTCTGCTCGCCCGAGCCGCGGCCGCGGGCGTCGCGCGGGATCAGGGTCGGGTTCACGTTCGAGTGAACGACGTCCGCCGTGATGACGACGCGGGCCACGTCCTTGCGGGAGGGGACCTCGTACATCACGGACATGAGGACTTCCTCCATGATGGCGCGCAGGCCTCGCGCGCCGGTCTGGCGGAGGATGGCCTGGTCGGCGATGGCCTCCAGGGCCTCGCGCTCGAAGTCCAGCTCCACGCCGTCGAGTTCGAAGAGGCGCTGGTACTGCTTCACGAGCGCGTTGCGGGGCTCGATCAGGATCTGGAGGAGGGCCTCGCGGTCGAGGTTGTGGACCGACGTGATGACGGGGAGCCGGCCGATGAACTCGGGGATCATGCCGAACTTGACCAGGTCCTCGGGCATGACGTCCTCGAACTGGTCCTTGGCCTCCAGCTCGCGCTTGGAGCGGATCGTCGCGCCGAAGCCGATGCCCTTGGCGCCGGCCCGGGACTCGATGAGCTTCTCCAGGCCCGCGAAGGCGCCGCCCACGATGAACAGGACGTTCGTCGTGTCGATCTGGATGAACTCCTGGTGCGGGTGCTTACGGCCGCCCTGCGGCGGGACCGAGGCCGTCGTGCCCTCCAGGATCTTCAGCAGCGCCTGCTGCACGCCCTCGCCGCTCACGTCGCGCGTGATCGACGGGTTTTCACTCTTCCGCGCGACCTTGTCGATCTCGTCGATGTAGATGATCCCGGTCTCGGCCTTCTTGACGTCGTAGTCGGCCGCCTGGATCAGCTTGAGCAGGATGTTCTCCACGTCCTCACCGACATACCCCGCCTCCGTCAGCGCCGTCGCGTCGGCGATGGCGAACGGGACGTTCAGCATGCGCGCGAGGGTCTGGGCGAGGAGCGTCTTGCCGGAGCCCGTGGGTCCCAGCAGAAGGATGTTGGACTTCGCCAACTCGATGGCGTCCTCGCGGCCTTGACCGCCGCCGTTCTCGCCGGCCTGGACCCGCTTGTAGTGGTTGTACACCGCGACGGAGAGCGCCTTCTTGGCCGCTTCCTGACCGACCACATAGCCCTCGAGGAACTCGTAGATCTCACGGGGCTTCGGGAGTTCCTCCCACCGCACCTCGCTGGTCTCCGCGAGCTCTTCCTCGATGATCTCGTTGCAGAGATCGATGCACTCGTCGCAGATGTACACACCGGGGCCTGCGATGAGCTTCTTGACCTGCTTCTGGCTCTTGCCGCAGAACGAGCACTTGAGCAGATCGCCGCCGTCACCGATGCGTGCCACGGTGTGCTTCCCCTTCGCCTGGGAGACGCCTGGACGCTTACGAGTCCAGCGGCTCCTGGTGCTGCCTTATGTCCGACGGTACCTTGCCCGGCCCCCCGTTCGGGCCCCCCTTGGCAGGGTTCACTTTGTCGTGCACCTTGTCGCGCACTTCGGAGAACCCTGCCGAGGGGCGGCAGACGATACATGCCTCCGCGTCAGCGGACGTTGAGGTTGTTCATCTTCCGGGTGGAGATGATCTGGTCGATCAGGCCGTACGAGAGCGCGTCCTCGGCCGTGAGGATCTTGTCGCGCTCGATGTCCTCGCGGATCTTCTCGATCGGCGTGGTGGAGTGCTTGGCCAGCATCTCCTCCAGCTGCGCGCGCATCCGGAGGATTTCGTTCGCGGCGATCTCGAGGTCCGAGACCTGGCCGCGGCCGGTCTCGCTGTACGGCTGGTGGATCAGCACGCGCGCGTTGGGCAGCGCCATGCGCTTGCCCGGCGTACCGGCCGCGAGAAGGATCGCGGCGGCGGAGGCCGCCTGGCCCATGCAGACCGTCTGGATGTCCGGCTTCACGAACTGCATCGTGTCGTAAATCGCAGTCAGCGCGGTGAAGGAGCCGCCGGGGCTGTTGATGTAGACCGAGATGTCGCGGTCGGGGTCCATCGACTCCAGGCACAGCAGCTGCGCCATGACGTCGTTGGCCGAGGCGTCGTCGATCTGGACGCCGAGGAAGATCACGCGCTCCTCGAAGAGCTTCGCGTACGGGTCGTACTCGCGGATGCCCTGGGAGGTGCGCTCCACGAAGCGCGGGATGACGTAGCGGGACTCGGCGGTGGGGCCGGTGTACTCGGCGCGCATACGGTCGTAGATGCCGCTGCCGGGGAAGTCGTTCACGGTGTCTCCTGAGAGGGGCTGGGGCGGTGGCTGGGGGCTGGAGGAGGCGCGTACGGCCCTGTGAGGGCCTGGGCCCGTCGGCGGGGCCTTCCGGGGGAACCCGGGGCCTTGGCCGGGCCCTACGGGCCCGCACGGGCCCTTGCTAGGCCGCCCCGGTACCGCCGCCGCCCGGCATGCCGGCGGCCGTGGGGATCACGTCGTCGATGAGGCCGTATTCCTTGGCCTCGAAGGCGTCGAACCAGCGGTCGCGGTCCGAGTCGCGGGTGATCTGCTCGACCGACTGGCCGGTGTGCTGGGAGGTGAGCTCCGCCATGCGCTTCTTGGTGTGCAGCAGCCGCTCGGCGTGGATCTTGATGTCCGAGGCCGAGCCGGCCAGGCCGGCGGAGGGCTGGTGGATCAGGATCTCGGCGTTCGGCAGCGCGAAGCGCTTGCCGGGCGTACCCGCGCTGAGCAGGAACTGACCCATCGAGGCCGCGAGGCCCATGGCGATCGTCACCACGTCGTTCTTGATGAACTGCATGGTGTCGTAGATCGCCATACCGGCCGTGATCGAACCGCCCGGGCTGTTGATGTAGAGGTAAATGTCCTTGTCCGGGTCGGCGGCAAGGAGCAGCAGCTGTGCAGTGATCTTGTTCGCGATGTCGTCGTCGACCGGCTGGCCGAGGAAGATGATCCGCTCGCCGAGCAGCCGGTTGTAGACCTGGTCGCCGAGGCCACCACCGATGGAAGGCTCGCCGGCGGCGGAGGGCATCAGATTCGTCACGTATCCACCTGCTCGTCTTACGACGGCGCCGGGCCGTCTCACGTGTTCTGCCGGGGCTCGGGGCCGTCCGGCCGTTTCCGGGGACTCCCCTGCCCTCGTACTCATGGACCCTAACGCGCGGGTCCCTTCGGGGAATCCCGCAAAAGGAACTGTTCGCTGTGAGCGCAGGTCACTCAGTGGCGTGGGGCGGAATTCGGGGCGCCGTGGGACTTTCGGCGGTGGGCGGCCGCGGGTGCGTCGTGGCTGGTCGCGCCCACGCGGCGGAGCCGCACGAGATCACAGCCCCGCGCCCCTTCAGGGCGCGAAACGGGCCCCGGGGACATGTGTCCCCGGGGCCCGTTCGTACGTACGTCAGAAGCGGCGCGGGCGTCAGGCCTCGGGCTTCTCCTCGACCTCGGCCTCGGTCTCGGCCTCGGGCGCCTCGGTGGTGGCCTCCTCGGCCTCCTCCTCGTCGTCCAGGTCGATGACCTCGCCGTTGGTGTCCTTGACCGTGGCGGCCTCTACGACGAGGGCCAGGGCCTTGCCGCGGGCGACCTCGCCGACGAGCAGCGGAACCTGACCGCCCTCGACGACCGCCTGGGCGAACTGGTCGGGGGACATGCCGGAGGAGGCGGCGCGGCGCATGAGGTGCTCGGTGAGCTCCTCCTGGTTGACGTTGAGCTTCTCCACCTTGACGAGCTCGTCCAGCACGAACTGGGTCTTGATGCCCTTGACCGCGGCCTCACGGGTCTCGGTCTCGAACTCCTCCTCGGTCTTGCCCTGGATCTCCAGGTACTTCGCGAGGTCGAGGCCCATCTGGCCGAGCTGGTGGTGCTCGAGGTTGTGCTTACGGGTGTTGATCTCGTCCTCGAGCAGCTTCTCGGGGACCGGGACCTCGACCAGCTCGAGCAGCTTCTCCAGGACGCGCTCCTGGGCCTGCGTGGCCTGGTCGTACTGCTTCATGTTCTCGAGGCGCTTGCGGCTGTCGCCCTTGAGCTCGTCGAGGGTGTCGAACTCCGAGGCGAGCTGCGCGAAGTCGTCGTCCAGCTCGGGCAGTTCGCGCGCGGCGACCTGGGTGACCTTGACGGTGACCTCGGCCTCCTTGCCGGCCGCCGAGCCGCCCTTGAGCTCGGAGGTGAAGGTGGCCTCGCCACCGGCCTCCAGGCCCTTCACGGCCTCGTCGATCCCGTCCAGCAGCTCACCGGAGCCGATGGTGTAGGAGACGCCGTCGGCGACGCCGTCCTCGAGGACCTCTCCGTCGACCTTGGCCTCCAGATCGATGGTGACGACGTCGCCGTCCTGGGCGGCGCGCTCGACGGGGCTCGTCGACGCGAAGCGCTCGCGGAGCTGCTCCACCGACTTCTCGACGTCCTCGTCCGACACCTCGACGGCGTCGACCTCGACCTCGATGCCGGAGTAGTCCGGGATCTCGAGGGACGGGCGGATGTCGACCTCGGCGGTGAAGTTCAGCGTCTCGCCGTCCTTCAGCTCCGTGATGTCGACCTCGGGCTGGCCCAGCACGTTGAGCTCGGCCTCGTTGACCGCGTCCGTGTAGAACTTCGGAAGCGCGTCGTTGACCGCCTCCTCCAGGACCGCACCGCGGCCGAACCGCTGGTCGATGACGCGCGCCGGGATCTTGCCCTTCCGGAAGCCCTTCACCGTGACCTGCTGGTTGATCTTCTTGTACGCCGCGTCGAGGCTGTCCTTGAGCTCCTCGAAGGGCACCTCGACAGTGAGCCGAACCCGAGTCGGGTTCAGGGTCTCCACGGCGCTCTTCACGGTTCGGTCTCCTTGTGGCTGACTTCTTGGTTTCTGCCGGGACCCGACGGGTCCGGCGGATTTCGTCGCCCGGAGACTTCAGACGTGAGACACACGGGCGCGCAGCTTGCATAGTAACCGCAGCGGCTGCCCGCTCCCAAAGGCGATCACGTGGGGTGATCACATGTGGTGACTGAATGGTCGGGGTGGCGGGATTTGAACCCACGGCCTTCCGCTCCCAAAGCGGACGCGCTACCAAGCTGCGCCACACCCCGTCTGGTGCGACACGTAGGGTACATGCACGCAGGCAGTGAGGCTGCCGCATTTCCTCCGGGCGAACGGGGTGTGCGGCGACGGCGCACGAACCGCTACGATGCATCTGTGTCGCGGTCGTCCGACCTGCGGCGCTTCCGTGCGGGCGTAGCTCAATGGTAGAGCACTAGTCTTCCAAACTAGCTACGCGGGTTCGATTCCCGTCGCCCGCTCTCTACGGCCCGGGGCCGGACCGAGGATTCAGTCCTCGGTCCGGCCCCGAGGCGTTTTCCGGGGCCGGACGCCGGTTTCCGACCATTCCGGTCCCGGCCCGGGACCGACCCGAGGCCGATCCAGAACCGGTCGATCAGCTTCCGATCGATCGGTCAGAAGCTGATCGAGTTGATCGTGTCCGCTATCGAGTTGAGGAAGCGGTTTATTGACGGGGCCATGCCCGTCGAGGCGAGGAAGAAGCCGAACAGGATCGCCACGATCGCGGGGCCCGCCTTGATCGAGCCGCCCCGGATCAACACCACCAGGATGATCGCCAACAGCAGCACCACGGACAGTGAAATGGCCACAACTGATCACACCCTCGGTCGGTTCGCTCTCCCGGCCAGGGGATGCCGGCCCCGCGCACCCCCGCCAGAACCATCGTGCCACCAACACGGCCCACGTATGCGGCACGTGACGCATCATCGGCCACGATCGAGACGCGCCCGCCCGCGCGTTCAACCGTCCGACGAACCCCGTACAGCAATTCGAAGGTGCACCCGCACAGGGAATTACAGGGATCGTTTCCGTGTCCACACAACGCGTGCGCAGCGAATTCGAATTGTGGGCAGAGGTGCGTGGCGGGCACTTACCCCACTGGTCTTATGCACCCTTTCGTCGGGATGAATTGCGACATCAGGGGAGGAACTGCCGCACCCTGGATGCCCTGCCCTGTGGGCGTCATCACGTCGGCAGAGAGGTCGACTTCGGGCAATCTCGGGGTAGCCGGACCCGATAAGCCATATTGACGTGGAGGGTTTTACGGAAAGCCATGGACGACGCTAGGGTGCCTCAAATGTTCCACGCTGCCTCGCCCCCGCCGCATGTCCAGCAGGACCAGAACAAGCAGAACAAGCAGAACATGCAGAACAATCCCGACAATCGGTCGCAGGACAGACAGCCCAAGCAGCGCGACGCGTTCTTCGACAACGCCAAGTACCTGGCGATCGTGCTGGTGGCCGTGGCCCACTCCTGGGAGCCGCTGAAGGGCGACAGCCGGATCCTGCAGGGCGCGTACATGATCGTGTACGCGTTCCACATGCCGGCGTTCATCGTCATCTCCGGCTTCTTCTCGCGGAGTTTCGACGCGCGTCCGGACCGGCTCAAGCGGCTCGTCACCGGCGTCGCCGTGCCGTACATCCTCTTCGAGACGGCCTATCCGCTCTTCAAGCGGGTCGTGGACCATGCCCCGGACCAGGAGATCAGCCTCCTCGACCCCTGGTATCTGACCTGGTTCCTGTGCGCGCTGTTCATCTGGCGGCTCACCACGCCGATCTGGAATCTGGTGCGCTGGCCGCTGCCGCTCGCCCTCGGCGTCGCCGCGCTCGCGTCCGTCACACCGAACATCGGTGACGACCTGGACCTCCAACGTGTTCTGCAGTTCCTGCCGTTCTTCGTGCTGGGCCTGTGCCTGAAGCCCGAGCACTTCCGGCTGGTGCGCCGCCGTTCGGTGCGGATCCTGTCCGTGCCGGTGTTCGCGTTCGCGCTGGCCTTCGGCTGGTGGGCGGTGCCGCGCATGAACGTCGCATGGCTCTACCACCGCGACTCGGCGCAGCAACTGGGCGCGCCCTGGTGGGCCGGCCCGGTGATGCAACTGGCGCTGTTCGGCTGCTCGCTGCTGCTGACCGCCTGCTTCTTCTCCTGGGTGCCGGGCCGGAAGATGTGGTTCACGGCGCTCGGCGCGGGCACGCTGTACGGCTATCTGCTGCACGGCTTCCTGGTCAAGGCCGGCGAGTACCGCGGCTGGTTCGACCACGCCTGGCTGCACCGGCCGCTCGGCGAGATCCTCGTGAGCGTCCTCGCGGCCGCGGCCGTGACGCTGTTGTGCACGCCGCCCGTGCAGCGGGTGTTCCGGTTCGCGATGGAGCCGAAGATGGCGTGGGCCTTCAAGCGGGACGCGGCCGAACTGGCCCGCGAGCGCGAGAAGAAGGAACAAGGCGCACAGAACGGACAGAGCGTGCGCGACAAGGTCGGTGTCTAGGGCCGGAGTCAGCGGCCCGGTTCGGTTTCCGGTTCCTTGAGACCGAGAAGTGCGCGCATCCGCGCGTACTTCTCGGTCAGTCGTGTGCGGGTGGCCTCGTCGAGGACCGCCAGGCGCGCCGGGTCCGCGTTGTGCGCCAGGTCCGCCTCCTTCACCAGCAGCGCGCCGGGAGTGGCGAGGATGCGCCGCGCGTACGCAGTCGGCTCCTCGCCCTTCCGCTTGGTGACGGCGAGCACGATGTCCTTCGTACGGCGGGTCAGCGCGGCCTCGTGCAGCCACTGTGCGGACAGCGCGTCGTCCTCGACCGAGTCGTGCAGCCAGGCCGCCGCGATCTGCTCGTCGTCCCCGCCGCGCTCGCGCACGCCGTCCGCGACGGCCCGCAGATGCTCGGCGTACGGCCGCCCGGCCTTGTCGGTCTGTCCCTCGTGCGCGGCCCGGGCCAGGGCCTCGACCTCGGAGAGAGTCAGCATGGGTGCCTTTCCAAGGCCCTTCCGTGGCCTTTCGTCGGCCTTCGTCGGCCTTCAGCGGCCTTTCATCGGACGGCGGCTGCCGCGGTCGGGCCCTCACGGCAGACCAGCAGCAGCGCCCGGTCGTCGTTGACGTCCTTCGCCACCGCCTCGATGAGGTGCCAGGCGGCTCCCTGGAAGCCGCCGGCCACATAGCGGTCGGCCTCGCCGGTGAGCCGGTCGATGCCCTCGACGATGTCGCGGTCGGAGGTTTCGACGAGGCCGTCGGTGAACAGCATCAGGACGTCGCCGGCGCGCAGGGTGCCCTTCACGGGGTCGAACTGGGCGCCGTCGTACACGCCGAGGAGCGGGCCCTCGGCGGCCTTCTCCTCCCAGCGGCCGCTGCCCGCGCTGAGCTGGAGGCCCGGCGGGTGTCCGGCGGAGTAGAGCTCGTAGTCGCCGGAGTCCAGGTCCAGGACCAGGTGGATGGAGGTCGCGAAGCCCTCGTCCCAGTCCTGGCGCAGGAGGTAGCCGTTCGCGGCCGGGAGGAAGGCGTGCGGGGGGAGCGAGCCGAGCAGGCCGCCGAAGGCGCCCGACAGCAGCAGGGCGCGTGAGCCCGCGTCCATGCCCTTGCCGGAGACGTCGGTGAGCACGACCTCCAGGGTGCGGCCGCCGTTCGTACGGGCCGCGACCACGAAGTCGCCGGAGAAGGACTGGCCGCCGGCCGGGCGCAGCGCCATCTCGCGGTGCCAGCCGCGCGGCAGCTTCGGCAGCTTGCTCTGCACCCGGATGCGTTCGCGCAGGTCGAACAGCATGGTGCCGCCGCGCCGCCAGGGCACACCGACCCGGCTGCGGAACTGGGCGATCAGCAGTCCTACGAAACCGCAGGCCGCGACGACCAGGACCACGCCCGGCGTGACCCGGGAGGGGCCCTCCGTGTAGGGGCCCAGCTTCACCGACTCCACGATCAGGGCCGTGGCCGCCGCGGCGTACAGGCCCAGCAGGCTCGCCGGGCGCAGCAGCAGGCCGCCCGCGACGATCGGCAGGACCAGCGCGGCCGGCGAGCACCACACGGAGTTGGCGAGCGTCGTGGCCGCGATCAGGGGGATGGTGAGGAACAGTCCGGCCAGCGCGATCCAGTCCGAGCCGTCCCCTCGGAAGTAGTCCACCGCGGATCTGCGCACGCCGACGCGGGCCCGGTGCCATTGCATCTTCAACCGGGCCGTGAACGTATCGGCCGCTGCGCGCCGCTCTCGTCCTGCTGCCATTAGTTCGGGACCCTATCCATCGGACCAGCTGCTTGGCACGGGAGGTCCCACTTGTCCCCCGTCCGAGGTTCGACTTCACAGTGAACTTCACGGAAAGCCGTTGCGCTGTGGGCACGGAGAAATTCGTTCGCTCGTCCCGCATTGCCCTGGTACGCATGGTTCATGGTGACTGACTTGCCCGACGGGGCGACCGACCTGCGGGTGCTGCGGCAGGACGACTGGGATCAGTGGTACGGCAACCTGCTGCGCGCCTTCGGTGGCGGCGAGGAGTCGGCCGAGGAGCGGGAGTTGTGGCACGAGCTCGCCGACTTCGACCGTTCGCTGGGTGCGTGGGACGGGGACCGGTGCGTGGGTTCGGCGGGGGCGTTCGCCTTCCGGGTGACCGTGCCGGGCGGCGCCTCGGTGCCCGCGGCGGGCGTCACGATGGTCGGCGTGGCCGCCACGCACCGCCGGCGCGGCATTCTGACCTCGATGATGCGGCGGCAGCTGGACGACGTACGCGCGTGGGGCGAGCCGCTGGCGGTGCTCACCGCCTCCGAGCCCGAGATCTACGGACGGTTCGGGTACGCCCCGGCGACCTTCGGTGTCAGCGCCGAGATCGACACCGATCGGGTACGGCTGTCCGTGCCGGACGGTACCGATGCCGTACGTCTGCGGTACGAGCAGCCGACGGACGCCCTGGACGCGTGTGAGTCCGTGTACGCGCGGACGGTGCTCTCGCGTGCGGGCATGCTGGCCCGGCAGCCCGGCTGGGAGCGGGTGTGGCTGCTCGACTCGGAGCACGAGCGGGGCGGGGCGTCACCGCTGCAGTGCGTGGTCGCCGAGCGGGACGGGGAGCCCACGGGGTACGCCCGCTTCCGGGTCAAGCTGGAGTGGACGGACTCCGGGCACAACGGCCAGGTGGTCCTTCAGGACCTGGCGGCGCTCGATCCGGCGACCGAGGCGGCGCTGTGGCGTTTCCTGTTCGGCATCGACCTGACGACGTCACTGAAGGTGCGCGGGCGGCCCGTCGACGAGGCGTGGCAGCACCAGGTGTCCGACATCCGGCGGTGCCGGCTGCGGGTGCGGGACTCGTTGTACCTGCGTCTGGTGGAGGTCGGGGCGGCGCTGGAGGCGCGGACCTACCTGGCGCCGGTGGACGTGGTGTTCGAGGTCGAGGACGCGTTCTGTCCGTGGAACTCGGGGCGTTGGCGGTTGACGGGAGTCGCGAAGGGGGCGTCGTGCGTCCGTACGACGGATGCGGCTGATCTCGCCCTGTCCGTACGGGAGTTGGGCGCGGCCTATCTCGGCGGGGTGTCGCTGGCCTCGCTGGCGGGGGCCGGGCGCGTGCGGGAGATACGGCGGGGGGCGCTGGCCGAGGCTTCGGTGGGGTTCGGGGGGCTGGTGGCGCCCTGGCTGCCGCACGGGTTCTAGCAGTACGTCACTTTTTCTGGCAGGTCGGGCACCAGAAGAGGTTGCGGGCGGCGAGGTCGGCGGTGCGGATCTCGTCGCCGCAGATGTGGCAGGGGCGGTTGGCGCGGCGGTAGACGTAGACCTCGCCGCCGTGGTCGTCGACGCGGGGCGGGCGGCCCATCGCCTCCGGGGTGTGTTGCGGGCGGACCGTGTCGATGCGGTTGTTGCGGACGCCTTCGCGCATGAGCTCGACCAGGTCGGCCCAGATCGCGTCCCACTCGGCGGGGGTGATGTCCTTGCCGGCGCGGTAGGGGTCGATGTGGTGCCGGAAGAGCGCCTCGGCGCGGTAGACGTTGCCCACGCCGGCGATGATCTTCTGGTCCATGAGGAGGGCGGCGATCGTCGTACGGCTGCGGCGGACGCGGGCGTACGCGGCTGCCGGGTCGGCGTCCTCGCGGAGGGGGTCGGGGCCGAGGCGGTCGTGTATCGCCTGCTTCTCGGCGTGCGTGATCAGTGCGCAGGTGGTGGGGCCGCGGAGGTCGACGTACGCGGTGTCGTTGGCGAGGCGGAGGCGGACGGTGTCCGTGGGCGGCGGCGCGGGGGCGTCGCCGAAGCCGACCTTGCCGAAGAGACCGAGGTGGATATGGATCCAGTCGGCGTCCCGGAAGCCGAGGAACAGGTGCTTTCCGTGGGCGTCGGTGGTGTTCAGGGGGGTGCCGTCGAGAAGTGCGGCGGCGTCGCTGAACTTGCCCTGGGGGCTCGAGACGCGTGCCGCCCGAGCGGAGAAACGCGCGGCGTAGTCCTGCGCGAGCCGGTGAATCGTGTGCCCCTCTGGCACGTGACCTCGTCCTTTCCACCCACCCGCCCGTCTCGGTCCTTCGACGGGCGGGTCTCGGAAAACCTGCCTACTGCTGCGGGTGGTGCGCCGGGATCGGCGGGAGGTCGCCCGTCGTCTCGTAGTCGGACAGCATGTCGATGCGGCGGATATGACGCTCGTCACCGGAGAACGGGGTGTTGAGGAAGGTCTCGACGAACTTCGTCGCCTCCTCCTCCGTGTGCATGCGCCCACCCACCGCGATCACGTTCGCGTTGTTGTGCTGCCGGCCGAGGGACGCCGTCTCCTCGCTCCAGGCGAGAGCCGCCCGTACGCCCTTCACCTTGTTCGCGGCGATCTGCTCGCCGTTGCCGGAGCCGCCGATCACGATGCCGAGGGAGTCGGGGTCCGCGGCCGTCCGCTCCGCGGCGCGGAGGCAGAAGGGCGGGTAGTCGTCCTGGGCGTCGTAGATGTGGGGGCCGCAGTCGACGGGGTCGTGACCCGCCGCCTTGAGCCATTCGACGAGGTGGTTCTTGAGTTCGAAGCCCGCATGGTCGGAGCCGAGATACACGCGCATGGGACGAGTGTGACACGGGTGTTGCGGGGTAGCAGCTCCGGGTGCCGCGGCGGAAAAGTGTGAGCAAGACTACAGAACCTCAGGGAAACCTCAAGTAACAATCCGGAATCAAAGGTTCCCGAATCCCTGAGCCTCCGTTTCACTGGTCCAACTCGTACACCGCTCGTACGGAGCCCCCCTCAAGCGGCGCAAAGGAAATCCGTCCATGACTTCGCAGCCGACCCTGACGAAGGCCGGAAGTGGCCAGGGAGACCCTGGAGAACCCGGTTCCGGTCTCCACGCCGGTCTGAAGAACCGCCACCTTTCGATGATCGCCATTGGTGGTGTCATCGGCGCCGGCCTGTTCGTCGGTTCCAGTACCGGTATCGCCACCACCGGACCCGGCATTCTCCTGTCGTACGCCCTCGTCGGCACGCTCGTCGTGCTGGTGATGCGGATGCTCGGTGAGATGTCCGCGGCCAATCCGACGTCCGGTTCCTTCTCCGCCCACGCCGACCGGGCCCTCGGCCGTTGGGCCGGTTTCTCCATCGGCTGGCTCTACTGGTTCTTCTGGGTGGTCGTGCTGGCCGTCGAGGCGACCGCCGGTGCCAAGATCCTCGAGGGATGGATCCCCGCCGTCCCGCAGTGGGGCTGGGCCCTGATCGTGATGGTGGTGCTCACCGCCACCAACCTCGTCTCCGTCGGTTCGTACGGCGAGTTCGAGTTCTGGTTCGCCGGGATCAAGGTCGTGGCGATCGGTGCGTTCATCGTCGTCGGCGCGCTGGCCGTCTTCGGCGTGCTGCCCGGCGCGCACACCGACAAGGCAGGACTCGGGAACCTGACCGACCACGGCGGGTTCCTGCCCAACGGGCCCGGCGCGATCCTCACCGGTGTGCTGCTCGTCGTCTTCTCCTTCATGGGCAGCGAGATCGCCACGCTGGCCGCCGGTGAGTCCGAGAACCCGCAGCGGGCCGTGACAAAGTCGACCAACAGCATCATCTGGCGCATCGGAGTCTTCTACCTCGGCTCGATCCTCGTGGTCGTCACGCTGCTGCCGTGGAACGACCCCTCCATCAAGAAGGACGGCTCGTACGTCGCCGCCCTCGACTCCCTCGGTATCGCGCACGCCGGTCAGATCATGAACTTCATCGTGCTGACCTCGGTGCTGTCCTGCCTCAACTCCGGTCTCTACACGGCCTCCCGCATGGCCTTCTCGCTCGGCCGGCGGGGCGACGCGCCGAAGGCCTTCGCGCGGACCACGTCCCGCGGTGTGCCGATGGCGGCGATCATCGCCTCCGTCCTCTTCGGCTTCGTCGCCGTGTTCTTCAACTACAAGTTCCCGGACTCGGTCTTCCTCTTCCTGGTCAACTCCAGTGGTGCGGTGGCCCTGTTCGTGTGGCTGGTGATCTGCTTCTCGCAGCTGCGCATGCGGAAGATCATCCAGGCCGAGGCGCCGGAGAAGCTGGTCGTGAAGATGTGGCTGTACCCGTACCTGACCTGGGCGACGGCCGCACTGATCGTGTTCGTCCTCGGCTACATGCTGACCGACACCGAGGGTGAGAGCAGCGGGCGTACGACCGTGCTGCTGTCGCTGCTGGTCGCGGCGGTCGTGATCGTGATCGCCGTGGTGAAGGAGAAGGTCCGCGGCAGCCGCCAGGCTGCTGTGGGCGAGGTCGAGGCCGACAAGGTGTCCGTGGGCTGACGTCTGCGGCCTCATCGCCGCGCGTGAGGGGAGGGAGCCCGCGGGTTCCCTCCCCTCACGCGTTCACAGGACGGTGAAGTCCTCCTTCACCTGGTTGTACGTCTTCACGGCCTGGGGCTCGGTCTCCGGCTGGTACCAGGTGTTGATCTGGTACGACTTCCCGTTCGCGTTGAAGCCCAGCAGGCTGGCGTGCCACTGGGTGCCCCTGAGGGTGAAGGTGTACTCCCAGACGACCGCCGGGTTGCCGCGGAACGTCGTCTCCTCCAGGCGGATCTTGCGGTAGCCCCGACCCTGGTGGGCGTTCTGCTCCGAGGTCCGCCAGGTGTCCATCAGGTCGCCGCGGGCCAGGGAGGACTTGGCCACGAGTTCCTGTCTGCCGTCGGGTGAGGTGTAGTGCACCTCCGCGCCCGTCTTCACGTCCCTCCGCCAGCCCTTGGGCGTCACCCACGCGAACCCGCCTGCCTCCTGGTGCGCGCCCGGCGGCAGGCTCGGGGGCCGGGAGGTGCCCTCGACCGTGGGCGAGGGGGTACCGGTGGACGTCTTCGGTGAGGCGGACGGTGAGGATGCCCCTGCCCCGGTGTCGTCGGGCGAGGAGGACGCCGTCGCCAGCACGATCCCCGCGACCGCTCCCGCGGTGACCACGCCTACGGCGGCGACGAGGGCTGCCGTACGGCGCCGGCCTCGCCCGGGGGTGGCCGGGCGGGCGGGACCCGGCGGGTCGCCCGGCCCCAGTACGGGCACCGGGCGCCGCTCCGTCACCGCCTGCGCCTGCGCCCGGGCGACTCCGGTGCCCATGGCGTTGGAGGACGTCTCGGAACGCTCCGTGGAGGAGTTGGTGGTGTGGGGGGCAGGGGGTGCGGTGTGTTCGGTACGGGTGGCGGTTTCATGGAGCGCGGGTGCGGGCCGCGCTTCCTCGGTGGGCGTCGGGCTCTGCGGCGGTATCGCGTCCTGTACGGGGGCGGGGGTGGGGGCGGGCTGCCTGGGGTCACGCGGGGCGTCCACAAAGGCCGGCGTGGGCTTCTCCCCCGGGGCCCGCGGAAGGACTCGGGTCGCCGGCTCCGACACCGGTGTCTGCCGGAGTGGCAGCACCTCGGGGTCGGGGTCGAGGGCGGGCGCCGGGGTGGCCCCTGAGGGCGCCTCGGGGACGGGCGGTGGTCCGGGCTGCGGGTCGGGGACGGGCGGTGGTACGGGCTGCGGGTGGGAACCGGGCAACAGACCCGACTGCGACTCAGAACCGGGCAACGGACCCGACTGCGGCTCGGGGGCGGGCGGATGTGCGGGTGCGGAAGCGAAGGGGGTCCCGGACACCGGCGCGGGGGGAGAGAGGGATCCGGAGGTGGGTGCGGGGGGAGAGAGGGATCCGGAGACGGGCGCCGGGAACGCGACCGGTTGCAGGGC
This sequence comes from Streptomyces sp. NPDC001315, assembly GCF_042896175.1. Lineage (NCBI taxonomy): Bacteria > Bacillati > Actinomycetota > Actinomycetes > Kitasatosporales > Streptomycetaceae > Streptomyces > Streptomyces sp. NPDC001315. Next base: position 363,906 of record NZ_JBIAWZ010000001.1, read on the forward strand.
GGACTCCACATCCTGGAGGGACGGGCGTGCCGCCGGGTCCTTCTCCAGGAGCGCGGCCAGGATGTCGCGCAGCGGGCCTGCCGTGGCGGGGAGTTCGGGCTCCTCGTAGAGGACCGCGTGCAGGGTCGCCAAGGTCGTGTCGCGAGAGAAGGGGGAGCGGCCGCCCAGGGCCGCGCAGAGGGTCGCACCCAGGGACCAGACGTCGGACGGCGGGCCCTGGCGGCGGCCGGAGATTCGTTCGGGGGCCATGTAGTCGGGTGAGCCGACCAGCATGCCGACCATGGTCAGCGCCTTCGCGTCCTGGATCGCGGCGATGCCGAAGTCCGTCAGGACGACGCGTCGTCGGCCGGTCTCCACCAGGACGTTGCCCGGTTTGATGTCACGGTGCAGGACGCCCCCGGCATGCACCTGCCGCAGTGCCGCGACCAGGCCGAGGCCGATGCGTGCCGTCTCACGCGGGCTCAGTGGGCCGTCCTCCGCCAGGGCCCGTTCCAGGGAGCGGCCGGCCACCAACTCCATGACGATCCACAGGCGTTCGCCCTCGTCCACCACGTCGTACACGCGCACGACGTGGGGGTGGTCGATCCGGGCCGTCGCCCGGGCCTCGCGCAGTGTGCGCTCGCGGCGGGTGCGGGTGTCCTCCGCGTCGGGTCCGTCGATGCGCATCTCCTTGACGGCGACCAGGCGGTCGAGCGTTTCGTCGACAGCCCGCCACACGCGCCCCATTCCGCCCTGGCCGATGCTTTCGACCAGCCGATAGCGCCCCGTCACCAGCAGCCCTGGAACACCGCCGCTCCTCGCGTTTCCCGCGTTTCCCGCACTTCCCCGGTCTTCCCCGTTTCCCCTGTTTCCCGCATTACTCGAGTTTCCCGAGTTTCCCGAGTTCCCCCGCAATCCGCTGCACCCCCCTCACCGGCAGTCCGGTCGGTCTCCCCTGGCACACAATGGTCACACTTGATGCCGTACCAGCATAGTGCGGAGAAATCTTGTGGTACCTCTTCAAGTACTGCGAATTCAGGCGCAGTCCAGGGGGACCCAAGGGGGACGAACATGAGTTCTCGTCGGATGACGGCCATTGCGGGATCGCTGGTCACGGCATCTTTCTCGGCCGTGATGATCCTTCCGTTCACGGCCACCGCCGATGACCAGGGACCGGGCAGCAGCAAGGGGGGAAAGGTCGTTGACGAGGCACCGGCGGGCGTGAAGCTGACCACGCTGCTGCCGGAGAAGATCTCGGTCGACAACAGTTCGAAGAAGACGGCGATTACCGCCACGGTGAAGAACGAAGGGACCGAGGACAGCGGCGACATCAGGATGTGGGTGGTCGGTTTCGACGGCCTCGAGGTCACGAACGTCCAGGGTTGCTCGGCGATCGCGGAAAAGGATCTTCCGCCGGGTTCGAACAGCGGTTTCAATTGCGCCGTCGGCAATCTCGCGGCGGGCAAGTCGAAGTCGTACGACGTGTCCGCGACGTACGACCTGAGCAAGACCGGGAAGATCTGCCTGCCCGTTCAGACCGCAGACGGGAAGAAGACCTTCTGGCAGCAGGGACCGGTCCCGTTCGGCACGACGAACCCGTCGCCGAACGCCCCTGCCACCCCGCTGCTGCTCGGCACCGACAACCAGCCCGTGGCGCCGGGCGGTGACGAGCTGCCCAAGACCGGCGTAGGACGCGACGTCCTGCCGCTGGGCGCGGCCGGCGCGGCACTCGTCGCGGCGGGTGCGGCCGGGCTGTGGTGGTCGCGGCGGCTGCCGCGCGCGCGGCAGAACTGAGCGAGCGCGGAGGAAGAAACAGCGAAGAGGCTCGCCGGGCGCAGTCGCGGCACGACCCGGCGAACCTCTTCCGCGTTCGAACTATGACGTCAGCGCTTGATCAGCTTCCAGGCGGCGGGCAGCGCGCCCATCGCCAGGGCCGCCTTCAGGGCGTCGCCGATCAGGAACGGGGTGAGGCCTGCCGCGATCGCGGCGGAGGCGGACAGGTCGGCGGCCAGCGCCAGGTAGGGGACACCGACGGCGTAGATGATCGCCTCGCCCAGCAGCATCGTGCCCGCCATGCGCAGGACGGAGCGGTCGGCGCCGCGGCGGGCCAGGGCGCCCACGACGGTGGACGCGAGGAGCATGCCGAGGATGTAGCCGAAGGACGGCGCGGCGGAGCCGGAGGTGCCGTCGGCGAACCACGGCACGCCCGCGATGCCCGCCAGCGCGTACAGGGCGAGGGCGAAGACGCCGCGGCCGGCGCCGAGGGCGGTGCCCACCAGCAGGGCGGCGAAGGTCTGCCCGGTCACCGGCACCGGGGAGCCCGGGACGGGGACCGAGAGCTGGGCCGCGAGGCCGGTGAGCGCGGCGCCGCCGAGCACGAGGGCGATGTCCCGGACGCGGGAGGCGGGCAGGAGGTCGGCGAGGACCTGTCCTGGGCGGGCGGTGGCAGTGGCGGCGGCGGTGCTCATGGGGACTCCGCGGGGTGAGGGCAGCGAGGGACATCGTGACGCTATCCCAGCGATCACGGGGTGATCACCGTCAGCGCTCGACAAAGGGGGGATCAAGGGCTTGGTGGGCTTCGCACAAAGGAAGCTGGTTACGCATGGTTCAGCGTGATGCCGGTCACTGAGGTCGGGTGGCGTGAGCAACGGGAGTGGTACGGCGGCCATCTGTAGGGTTTCGCCAATGCGGGCGGCGGGCGCTGTGGGTGCCGTCTCGCCCGTCGGTCGCCGTCTGGGCAGGGGTCGGACGCTTTGCTAACTTCGAACGCATGGTTGCCCAGGCCCGGTACTTCTCGTCGCGTCGCTATGTCGACCTGCGACGCCAGGGCACGGCCACCTGTCGCCTCTCCTGGTGAGGCGGACGGAGCGATCCGGTGCGCGCCTCACGTCAGCAGACGGCGCAGTGTCGGACCGGCTCCCCGAGGAAGATGCCCCATGCCCCGTACCGCGGCACCCACCCTGACCTCCCCCGTCCCCCGTATCGCGGACAGCGACCGGCGCCGCACCAGCGCCAGTGTCATCCTGCGTTCGGTGCTGGAACACGGGCCCGTCGCGCGCAGCACCATCGCCCGACTGACCGGGCTGTCTCCGGCCTCCGTCACCGACCACTGCGCCCGGCTCGCCGACCTCGGGCTGATCCAGGAGGCAGCCGTTCCCCGGCGCAGCAACGGGGTGGGCCGTCCGCACGTCCCCGTGGACCTGGACGGCTCACGGTTCGTGGTGGGCGGGGTGCACGTGGCCGTGCCGTACACGACCGTCGCGCTGCTCGATCTGCGCGGCCGGGTGGTGGCACGGCGGGAGTTGAAGCATCGGAGTCCCGATCCCTCCGAGGTGCTGGCGCGGGCCGCCGACGGGCTGGGGGCGCTGCTGGCCGGCGCTCCGGGCAGCCGGGCCGTGGGGGTCGGGGTCGCGGCCGGCGGCTGGGTGGACCGGGATTCGGGGACCGTCGTCGAGCATCCGCTGCTCGGGTGGCGGGACGTGCCGGTGCGGGACGCGGTCGGTGACCGCACCGGGCTGCCGGTGCACGTGGACGGACACGCACGGGCGTTGGTGAACGCGGAGCGGCTGTTCGGGCGGGCGCGCGGCAGCCGGAGCGTGCTGCACCTGTTCGTCGGGAACATGGTCGACGCGGCGTTCGCCACCAATGACGAGGTGCACCATGGCCCGCGCTCACAGGCGGGCGCCATCGCGCATCTGCCGCTGGCCGGCGGCACCGAGCCCTGCGCGTGCGGGCGGGTGGGCTGTCTCCAGGTCGAGCTCAGCGAGCGGGCCCTGTGCCGGCGGGCCCGCGAGGCCGGGGTGATCGACGGCGTCAACCCGATGCATGTGGTCGCCGCGGCCGACGCCGGGAACCCGGTGGCCGTACGGCTGTTGGGGGAGCGCGCGCGGATGGTGGGGCGGGCGGCGGGGCTGCTGCTGGACGTGCTGAACCCGGAGAGCGTCGTCGTCACCGAGGTCGGGGCGCTGTACCGGGAGGACTGCCTGGCCGCGCTGCGGGAGGAGGTCGGGGCGGAGCGGAGCGCCGCCGTCTCGCCGAGCAGTTTCCCCGACTCGGTTCTCGCGGTGGCGGGCGGCGCGGTCGCCCTGGACGTGCTCTACCGGGATCCGCTGGCTGCGGACGTCTCGCCCGCGCTGACTTAATTCAGAAACTCCGAATGTTGACAGGCCTTACGCGGAGACAGGAACATCTTTCTCATGAGCTGTCGCACCTTCTGTTGCTGACGCCCGGAGCGCCGGGAGCGCGCCCCTCTCCGCGCATTTCGCCGTGTGAGTTCCTTGTGTGAATTCCTTTTTTCCGGGTCCTGCCGTACCCGGAATTCCGCCTGCCTGTGTCTGTATTTTCCGTTCCCCTGGGGGTCCTCCCATGCCCGTTTCCCGTGCGCCCGGCGTCGACCGACGCCTCTTCCTCGCCTCTTTGCTCGGCGCCGCCGCGGGGGTCGCCGGTCTCAGCGGCTGCGCCGAGAGCAGCGCCGCCGCGGACAGCAAGGGCGCCTCGACGGCTCCGCTCGCCGACAAGGTGCCCGCCGGCACGAGCCTGAAGATCGCCTCCTATCAGGGCACGCAACAGTTGCAGTTCAAGCTGGCGAAGCTGCCCGAACTGCCCTTCACGGTGTCGAGTTGGCTGAACATCGGGGCCGGCCCCGATGTCATCAACGCCTTCCGGGCGAAGTCGCTCGACCTTGCCAACAATGCGGGTATTCCGCCGATCCAGGCGCATTACCAGGGATTCGACGCGAAGATCGTCGCGATCAACATCACGCGCAAGCCGAACTACGTCTTCGCCACCAAGCCCGGCAGCGACATCAAGAGCGTCGACGACTTCCGCGGAAAGAAGCTGGCGTTCTCGCAGGGGCAGGCACAGGGCGTCGTCCTGCTGCGGGCGCTGAAGCAGGCGGGCCTGAAGTACGACGACGTGAAGCTCGTCCCGCTGACCAGCAACCAGTTCCTCACCGCCCTGCAGTCCGGCCAGGTCGACATCGCCCCGCTCGGCAACACCCAGTCGCCCGCCTACCTCAAGCAGTACGAGTCCAAGGGCGCCCGCGTCATCACCACCGACGTCGTCGACCTGCTCAACCTGCTGTGGGCGCCGACGTCCGTGCTGAACGACAAGGCGAAGGCGGCCGCCGTCGCCGCCTACATCCCGCAGTGGGCGCAGGGCCTGGTGTGGAGCTACGAGAACCCGGACGTCTGGAACGAGGAGTTCTACGTCAAGACGCAGAACCTGACCCTCGACCAGGCCAAGTCGATCACCGCGCTCGCCAACAAGCCGCTGTTCCCGCCGAGTTGGGACGAGGCCGTCAAGTGGGAGCAGGAGACCGCGGACCTCCTCGCGGAGGGTGGCTTCGTGAAGAAGTTCGACGTCTCCTCGCTCTTCGACCACCGCTTCGAGGGCATCGCCGCCAAGTCCGTGGCAGCCGAGTACCGGAGTTGACCGCCATGACCACCAGCGCAAGCACGACCACGAGCACGACCGTGACCGCGGTCCCCGCCGTCGCCGTCGACGACGACGGCCCCCGGGTCCGCCGCCGACGCCGCGGACTCGCCCCCGGCAAGCCTCTGCCCGCCTCCCGGCTCGTCGGCCCCCTGTTCGTCATCGCCCTGTGGGCCGTCGCATCCGCCGCCGGACAGCTGGACACCGGCGCGATCCCCGCGCCCTGGACGGTGGTGAAGACCGGCGCCCACCTGTGGACCGACGGGACGCTGACCACCGACATCCTCACCTCGCTGGAGCGCGCCTCCTACGGCTTCGCGATCGGCCTGACCGCCGGCGTGGTGCTGGCCCTCGCGTCCGGGCTCACCCGGACCGGGGAGGCGCTGATCGACGGGACGGTGCAACTCAACCGGGCGATCCCGACCCTCGGTCTGATCCCGCTGTTCATCCTCTGGCTGGGCATCGGCGAGACCTTCAAGATCGCGATCATCGCCATCGTCGTCTACATCCCGATCTACCTCAACACGCATGCCGCGCTGTCCGGCATCGACAACCGGTTCGTCGAACTCGCCGAGGTGCAGGGGTTGTCGAAGCTCCGGTTCATCCGGCAGATCGTGATCCCCGGCGCCCTGCCCGGCTTCTTCGTCGGGCTGCGGCTCGGAGTGACCGGATCCTGGCTCGGCCTGGTCGTCCTGGAGCAGATCAACGCCACCAGCGGCCTCGGCTACATGATGTTCCAGGCGCAGAACTACGGCCAGTCGGACGTCATCCTGGTCGGCCTCCTCATTTACGGCGTCTTCGGTCTCGTCTCCGACACCGCGGTCCGTCTCATCGAACGGAGGGTGCTGTCGTGGCGCCGCACACTGAGCAACTGACCCGTCCGGCCGTGCAGTTGCGCGGCCTGACCCGGTCCTTCGAGGGCCGTACCGTCCTCGACGGCATCGACCTGGACCTTCCCGCCGGCCAGTTCACGGCCCTCCTCGGGCACAGCGGCTCCGGCAAGAGCACACTGCTGCGGGCCGTCGCCGGCCTCGACCACAACGTCGCCGGAAGCGGTCAGCTCACCGCCCCGGAACGGGTGTCCGTGGTCTTCCAGGACTCCCGGCTGCTGCCCTGGCGGCGGATTCTCGACAACGTGCTCCTCGGCCTCGACGGCAAGGAGGCGGCACGGAAGGGCCGCGAAGCCCTCGCCGAAGTGGGGCTGAAGGACCGCGAACGGGCCTGGCCCAACGAGCTGTCCGGGGGCGAGGCACAGCGCGCCGCCCTGGCCCGCTCGCTGGTGCGCGAGCCCGAACTGCTCCTCGCCGACGAACCGTTCGGCGCGCTGGACGCGCTGACCCGGATCAAGATGCACAACCTGCTGCGCGAGCTGTGGGAGCGCCACCGGCCGGCCGTGCTGCTCGTCACCCACGACGTGGACGAGGCGATCGTGCTCGCCGACCGGATTCTCGTCCTCGACCGGGGCCGTATCGGCCTCGACCTGTCCATCGACCGACCGCACCCGCGCTCCTACCGGGACCCGCTGCTCGGCGAGTACCGGGAGCGGCTGCTCGCCGCCCTGGGCGTGACGGAGGACCACGCATGACCCGGCACCTGCACCTGAACGCGTTCCTGATGAACACCGGCCACCACGAGGCGTCCTGGCGGCTCCCCGAGAGCGACCCCTACGCCCACGTCCAGCTGGAGCACTACGTCCACCTGGCCCGGATCGCCGAACGCGGCACCTTCGACTCCCTCTTCCTCGCCGACGGCCCCCAGCTGTGGAACAGCGTGGCCCAGCGTCCCTCGGGCGCCCTGGAACCGCTCACGCTCCTCACCGCCCTGGCGACGGCGACCCGGCACATCGGCCTGATCGCCACGGCCTCCACCTCCTACAACTCCCCTTACAACCTGGCCCGCAAGTTCGCCTCCCTCGACATCATCAGCGGCGGCCGGGCGGGCTGGAACATCGTCACCACCGCGGGCGCCGAGGCCGCCCGCAACTTCGGTCTGGACACCGAGCCCGCCCACGCGGAGCGCTACGCACGCGCCGCCGAGTTCCTCGACGTCGCCCTCAAGCTGTGGGACAGCTGGGAGGACGACGTGATCGTCGCCGACAAGGCGGGCGGCGTCTGGGGCGACGACGCCAAGATCCACCCGCCCCGGCACAAGGGGACGTACTTCAGCGTCGAGGGCGCCCTCAACGTGCCCCGTACACCGCAGGGCTACCCGCTCCTCGTGCAGGCGGGCTCCTCGGAGGACGGCAAGCGGTTCGCGGCCCGGTACGCGGAGGCGGTGTTCACCGCCCAGCAGACCCTGAAGGACGCGCAGGACTTCTACGCCGATCTCAAGTCCCGCGCTTCTCAGGAGGGCCGCGACCCCGACCACATCAAGGTGCTGCCCGGCATCGTCCCGGTCATCGGCTCGACGGAGGCCGAGGCGCTCGCCGACGAGCGGGTCCTGGAGGACCACATCGTGTACACGCACGGGGTGGGCCGCCTGGAGAACCTGCTGCACCTGGAGCCGGGCACCCTCGAACTCGACGGCCGGCTCCCCGCCGACCTGCCGCCGGAGAGCGCGATCGAGGGCGCGAAGAGCCGCTACACGCTCGTGGTGGAGCTGGCCCGGCGCGAACGCCTCACCGTCCGGCAGCTCATCGGGCGGCTCGGCGGCGGCCGCGGGCACCTCACCTTCGCCGGTACGCCCGAGCAGGTCGCCGACGCGATCGAGGGGTGGTTCACCCAGGGCGCCGCCGACGGCTTCAACATCATGCCCGCGGTGCTGCCCTCCGGCCTCGACGCCTTCGTCGACCACGTCGTCCCGATCCTGCGCACCCGGGGCCTCCTCCGCACGGAATACGGCCCACGGCAGACCCTGCGGGAGCGCTACGGCCTCCCGCGCCCCGCCAACCAGTACGTCGACGTCGCACCCGCACTCGTCTGAAAGGAACGGCAGACATGGCCGACATCCAGATCCGCAAGGTCACCGCGAACATCGGCGCCCAGATCTCAGGCGTCGACATCACCGAGCCGCTCGACGAGGAGACCACCGCCGCCCTGCGCGAGGCGCTCAACGTCCACAAGGCCCTCGTCTTCGACGCGGAGGGCCTCGACGACGAGGGCCAGCAGACCTTCGTCCGCAGCTTCGGGGACGTCACCACCGCCCACCCGACGGTGGCCGCCGTCGACGGCGCCCCGAACGTGCTGCCCGTCGACAGCGAACGCGGCCGGGCCGCCAACCACTGGCACACCGACGTCACCTTCGTCCTCAACCCGCCGCAGGCGAGCACCCTGCGCAGCATCACGATCCCGCCGTACGGCGGCGAGACCCTGATCGCCAGTTCGGCGGCCGCCTACCGCGACCTGCCCGAGTCGCTGCGCCGGCTCGCGGACACGCTGTGGGCGGAGCACACCAACGACTACGACTACGCCGTACCGGAGGAGGAGATCGACGAGGAGCAGGCCGCCCAGCGCGCCCTGTTCACGTCGATCAAGTACCGCACGGTCCATCCGGTGGTCCGCGTCCACCCGCTGACCGGTGAGCGCGGGCTGTTCATCGGCGGCTTCGCCCAGCGCATCGTGGGCCTGTCGCCGGGCGAGTCCCGCAAGATCCTCGACCTGCTGCAGGCGTACGTGGTCCGGCCGGAGAACATCCTCCGCCATCGCTGGTCGGAGAACCAGCTGGTCCTGTTCGACAACCGCATCACCCAGCACTACGCCGTCGACAACTACGACGGCCTGCCGCGCCGTCTGCACCGGGTGACCGTCGCCGGCGACGTGCCGGTCGGCATCGAGGGCAAGGAGAGCTACTCGATCGAGGGCGACGCCTCGCACTACACGACGGTCGCCACCACGACCGCCGCGTAACCGGGGCGCTACGACCCGTAAAGCACGCGTCCGGATAGTGGGCGGCCGCTCCCACATAGCGGAGAGGCCGCCCAGACTGTGGGAGTTTTTGACCATCCCCCCGCACTGAACGAGCCGCGCCCATGCCCAGCAGCAGCACCCCCGTCGAGACGCCGCCGCAGAAGGACCAACAGGACGGCGCCTCCCCCTCCCCCCACTCCCTCTCCCACGGGCTGAAGCAGCGCCATCTGTCGATGATCGCCCTGGGTGGCGTCATCGGCGCCGGCCTGTTCGTCGGCTCCGGCGCGGGCATCGCCGCCGCCGGGCCGTCGATCGTCGTGGCCTACGCCGTCTCCGGCCTCCTTGTGATGCTGGTGATGCGGATGCTCGGCGAGATGTCCGCCGCCCACCCCTCCTCGGGGTCCTTCTCCGCGCACGCCGAGCGGGCCATCGGCCCCTGGGCGGGCTTCACCGCCGGCTGGTCCTTCTGGGTCCTGCTGTGCACGGCCGTCGGCCTGGAGGGCATCGGCGCCGCGAAGATCGTCACCGGCTGGCTGCCGGGCACGCCCGAGTGGGCCTGGGTGGCCCTCTTCATGGTCGTCTTCTGCGGGGCGAACCTGGCCGCGGTGAAGAACTTCGGCGAGTTCGAGTTCTGGTTCGCGGCCCTGAAGGTCGGCGCGATCTCCCTGTTCCTCGTGCTGGGCGTGCTGGCCCTGGCCGGCGTTCTGCCGGGCACCGACTCCCCGGGCGCCTCGAACCTCACCGACTTCCTCCCGAACGGGGGCGAGGGCCTGGTCATCGGCCTGCTGGCGTCGGTCTTCGCGTACGGCGGCCTGGAGACGGTGACGATCGCCGCCGCCGAGTCGGAGAACCCGGTCAAGGGCGTGGCGAGCGCGGTCCGTACGGCGATGTGGCGCATCGCGCTGTTCTACATCGGCTCGATGGCGCTCATCGTCACCCTCGTCCCCTGGGACTCGAAGGAGGTCGTCGAGAAGGGCCCGTACGTCGCCGCCCTCGACCACCTCGGCATCCCGGGCGCCGGCCAGCTGATGAACGTGGTCGTGCTGGTGGCGCTGCTGAGCGCGATGAACGCCAACATCTACGGCTCCTCGCGCATCGCGTACTCGCTGGTGGAGCGGGGCCAGGGCCCGAAGGCGCTGGGGAAGGTGTCCGGCGGGGTCCCGCGCGCCGCCGTCCTCGCCTCCTGCGTCTTCGGTTTCGCCTGCGTGGTCCTCAGCTACTGGCGGCCCGACGACGTCTTCCCCTGGCTGCTGAACATGATCGGCGCGGTCATCCTGGTCGTCTGGATCTTCATCGCCGTCTCGCAGCTGCGGCTGCGCGGCAGGCTGGAGCAGGAGGCGCCGGAGAAGCTGGTCGTGCGGATGTGGGCGTTCCCGGTGCTGACGTGGGTCGCGCTGGCCGGGATGGCGGCGATCTTCGTCCTCATGGCCCGCGAGCCCGACACGCGCGTGCAGCTGTACTCGACGGGCGGGATGACGCTCGTCCTGGCCGCGGTCGGGTACGCCTGGCAGCGGGCGCGCGCCAGGAGCTGAACCCGCGCGCTCACCGAAAGGCCCTCACGTCGAACACGTGGGGGCCTTCGCGTCCACCGATCGGTGGACGGCAGGTTCAACCGAGCACCCGTGTCCCCCGACTGCCCTGCTCAGCGAGGCTTTCGGGCATGAGAACACTGACTGTACGCATGGCGCGCTCGAGCGCGCGGCACCCCTGGCGGGCGCTCCTGGGCTGGCTGTTGTTCGTGGCGCTGTGCCTGGGAGTCGGCAGCGCCGTAGGCACCAACAGCGCGAAGACGGCCGACTACCGGGTCGGCGAGGCCGGCCGGGCCGAGGCCATGGCCGCCGAGGGGCATTTGGAACGCCTGTCCGCCGAGCAGGTGCTGATCTCGGCCCGCTCCGGCGCCCTGGACGAGCGGGCCGCCGCCTCCGCCGCGACGGACCTCACCGCCCGGATGAAGCGGCTGCCCGAGGTCGCGGGCGTGGCCGCCCCGGTACGGTCCTCCGACGGCCGCGTCCTCATGGTCGAGGTGTCCGTCAAGGGCGAGGAACGGGACGCGAAGGACAAGGTCGACGCGCTGGTCGCGCAGACCGGGGCCGTACAGAAGGACCATCCGGAGCTGCTGCTCGAAGAGACCGGAAGTCCCTCCATCAGCAAGGGGGTCGACCAGCAGCGCGGCGACGACCTGGCGCTGTCCGAGAAGATCACGCTGCCGGTCACGCTCGTCACCCTGCTGGTCGTGTTCGGCTCGCTCACCATGGCCGCGGTACCGCTGCTGCTGGCGCTGTCGTCGATCGCGGCGGCCGTCGGGCTGGCCATGGTCGCCTCGCATCTCTCTCCCGACGCCGGGGTGGGCACGAACGTCATCCTCATGATCGGCCTCGCGGTCGGCGTCGACTACACGCTCTTCCATCTCAAGCGGGAGCGGGAGGAGCGGGCCCGCTCGGGTGGCCGGCTGAGTCCGGAGGCGCTGGTGGAGCTGGCGGCGGCGACCTCGGGGCACGCGGTGGTGGTGTCCGGGCTCGCGGTCGTCGCCTCCACCGCGACGCTGTACCTGGCCTCCGACGTGATCTTCTCCTCGCTCGCGACGGGCACGGTCGTGGTCGTCCTGGTCGCGGTGGCCAGCTCGCTGACCGCGCTGCCCGCCCTGCTCACCGTGCTCGGCAGGCGGGCCGAGCGCAGGGCGCGGCGGCGGGCGGAGCGCGGGAAGCCGGCCCGACGGACCCGTAAGCCGGAGGACGGCGGCCGGTTCTGGACGGCGCTGCTGCGGCCCGCCGCCCGGCATCCGCTCGCCACTCTCTGCGCCTCGGTCCTCGCCCTGCTCGCCCTGGTCCTGCCGCTGACCGGCCTGAACATCACGGAGATGAGCCGGGACACGCACTCCCGCGAGATCCCCGCGATGCGGGTGTACGACCGGCTCAACGCCGCGTTCCCCGAGCACCGGGTCACCCACCAGGTCGTCGTACGCGCCGACGCCTCGCACGGCACGGAGGTCGGCGGAGCGCTGCGCGAGCTCGCCGAACGCGCCGACGCCGACCCGCTGTTCGCGGGCGCCTCCCGGATCCGGACCTCCGCCGACCACCGGATCAGCACGCTGGAGCTGAGGGTGCCGTACCTCGGCGACTCGCCGCAGGCGTACGACTCCCTGGACCACCTGCGCGACGACTACCTGCCGGCCACCGTCGGCCGGGTCGCGGGCGCCGAGTACGGCGTGACCGGTGACGTGGCCCGCTACACCGACTATCCCGCCCACCAGAACAGCAAACTCCCCTTGGTCCTCGGGGCGTTGCTGCTGGTGACCTTCCTGATGACGCTGTACGCGTTCCGCTCCGTCGTCCTCGGCCTGCTCGGTGTCGTGCTCAACCTGCTGTCGGCGGCGGCCGCGCTCGGCCTGCTCGTCCTCGTCTTCCAGCACACCTGGGCCGAGGGGCTGCTCGACTTCCACTCCACCGGCTCCATCGGCTCGCGCGTACCGCTGTTCCTCTTCGTGATCCTGTTCGGGCTGTCCATGGACTACCAGGTGTTCGTGGTCAGCCGGATCAGGGAAGCGGTGCTCGCCGGAACGCCCACGCGGCAGGCGGTCCTCGACGGGATCCGGCGCTCGGCGAGCGTGGTGACCAGTGCCGCGGTGGTGATGACGACCGTCTTCGTGAGCTTCGTCTTCCTGCACATCATCGAGATGAAGCAGATCGGCTTCGTGCTCGCGGCGGCCGTCCTCCTCGACGCGTTCGTCGTCCGTGTGCTCATCCTGCCGTCGGCGCTCCTGCTGCTCGGCGAGCGGACCTGGTGGCCGGTACGGCCGGTCCAGCGGGCCGAACCCGCCCCCGAGAACACCCTGGTCGACGTACGTTGATCGGTATGACAGCTCTCGCCGGACCGTCCGCCGATGCCTTCTGGTCCACCTCATTGCACCGGTGGAACACGGTGTGCTGGGTGCTGTTCGCCGCGATGGCCGTCGGGATCGCCACGATGGGGCGGCCCGGCGGCAGCACCTACGCGGCGCTCGCGCTGCTCGCCGGCGTGGCACTGGGCTTCGCCGTGCTGCTCCGTTTCCCCGGCAATCCCGTGGTACGGCCGCACGGCTATCTCACCGTGCTGGTGCTGGCGCTCGGCGGGCTGGCGTATCTGCGCACCAGCTACGCGGCGCTGTTCATGGTGACGCTGCCGCACTACTGGATGTTCGGGCGGACGCCCAGGGCCTCGATGGGGTTCCTGGGGCTGGCCACCGCCGGGACACTGGTGGGGAGTTGGGTGCAGCAGGGCTGGTCGGCGGAGTTCTTCGGGGAGACCACCGTGTCCACCCTGATCGTCGTCGCCGTGGGGGTACTGATCGGGCTGTGGGCGCACGCGGTGGTCGAGCAGAGCATCGAACGCGCCCGGCTGATCGACGAGTTGAAGCGGACTCAGGAGCAGCTGTCCGAGGCGCACCAGCGGCAGGGCGCGGCGGACGAGCGGGAGCGGATGGCGCGGGAGATCCACGACACGCTCGCGCAGGGCTTCGCGTCGATCGTCGTCCTCGCGGAGGCGGCCCGGGCGGGACTCGCCGCCGACCCCGGGCGCAGTGCGCGTCAGCTGCGCTCGATCGAGTCGACGGCTCGCGAGAACCTCGCCGAGGCCCGCGAGCTGGTCGGCTCGGCGGGGCAGCCGGGCGGGGCGGCGGCCGGGTCGGTCGACCGGACGCTGCGCCGGATCCTGGACCGGTTCGCGGAGGACACCGGGCTCACCGTGGAAGCGGAGCTGGCCGACCTCGACTGCGACCAGCAGACCCGGATCGCGCTGCTGCGCTGCACCCAGGAGTCCCTGGCGAACGTGCGCAAGCACGCCCGCGCGTCCACGGTCGGGGTGATCCTGGCCCGGCGGCCGTACGGGGTGGAGCTGGAGATCACCGACGACGGCACCGGGTTCGTGGTGGAGGCCTCGACGGGCTTCGGGCTCGACGGGATGCGCAAGCGGCTGGCGGAGCTGGGCGGGCGGCTGACGGTGACGAGTTCGGTCGGGGACGGGACGAGGGTCCTGGCGGTCGTTCCGCCGGGCGGCGAGGGGGCGGCATGAGCGAGGGGAAGCTGCGGGTCGTGGTGGTGGACGACCACACGGTGATGCGGGCCGGGGTGATCGCGCTCCTCGACGGCGAGGCGGGCATCGAGATCGTCGGCGAGGCGGGCGACGGCCGGGCGGCCCTCGACCTGGTCGCCCGGCACGACCCCGATGTGGCGCTGGTGGACCTGCGCATGCCGGTGCTGGACGGGGTCAGGACGACGACCGAGATCGTCGCCCGTCACCCGCGTACCCGGGTGCTGATCCTGACGACGTACGACACCGACGCCGACATCGAGCGCGGGGTGGAGGCGGGCGCCATCGGCTATCTGCTGAAGGACACGACCCGCGAGCAGCTGGTCGACGCGATCCGGGCGGCGGCGCGCGGCGAGACGGTGCTCGCGCCCCGGGTGGCGGAGAAGCTGGTCGCGCGGATGCGGCGCCCGGCCCAGGATCCGCTGACCGCGCGCGAGACCGACGTCCTGAGCGCGGTGGCCGACGGGCTGACCAACGCGGAGATCGGCCGCCGGCTCGTCATCTCCGAGGCCACGGTCAAGACCCATCTGCTCCGGCTGTTCGCCAAACTCGATGTGAACGACCGGACGCGGGCGGTGGTGGTGGCGTTGGAGCGGGGGCTGCTGCGGGGACCGTAACGCGTACGACACGACGGCGCGTACGACACGAGGGGAGCAATCCATGGCCACCAAGTACCTGGACTGCCGGAACTGTGGCGACATGCAGGACTTCAGGCCGCTGACGGACGAGGAGAAGGCCGCCGTCAGGACGATCGTCGAGGTGCGGTACGTGCACGACTACTGGCGCTGCACCGCCGTCGGCTGCCTCCGCTTCCAGCGCTGGTACGCGAAGGGGGACGGGGCGAGCCTGCCGGAGGAGTTCCGGGTGCCCGCCCCGCCCGATCCGCAGGAGTGACCGCCGGCGGTTCGCCGGCGGTCGGCTACGGGACGCTCACAGGTTGCTGAAGTCCGGGCCCTTGGTCCGGGTGCGCTTGATCTCGTAGAAGCCCGGGACCGAGGCGACCGCGAGGGTGCCGTCCCAGAGGCGGGCGGCCTCCTCGCCCTTCGGGGCGGGGGTGACGACCGGGCCGAAGAAGGCGATCTGCTCGCCGTCGGCGCCGGGGACGGCGATGACGGGGGTGCCGACGTCCTGGCCGACCTTCTCGATGCCCTCCTTGTGGGAGGCGCGCAGCTCGGCGTCGAACTCGAAGTCCTCCTGGTCGGCGTACTCGATGAGGTCGGCGGGCAGGCCGGCGTCCTCGAGGGCGGCCGCGATGGCCTCGAGGGTCGGGCCCTCTTCGTTGTTGTGGAAGCGGGTGCCGAGCGCGGTGTAGAGCGGCCCCAGGACCTCGGCGCCGTGCTTCTGCCAGGCCGCGGTGACCACGCGCACCGGCTTCCACGCCTTGGTGGCGAGCATGTCGCGGTACTCCTCGGGCAGCTCGTCCAGCCGGTTCTCGTTCAGCACCGCCAGGCTCATGATGTGCCAGCGGACCTCGATGTCGCGGACCTTCTCCACCTCCAGCACCCACCGGGACGTCATCCAGGCCCAGGGGCACAGCGGGTCGAACCAGAAGTCGACGGGAGTCTTGGCGGAAGCGGTCGCGGTGTCGGACATGGCTCTCCTCGGGATGCGGTCTTTGGAGTCGCAACACCTGCCTGGACCACCCCATTCCCGGGTGCCCGGCGTCAGGGGCGCATGGCAGGATCGGTCCTGTCCACATGCTGAACACCACCCGAGGGAGTGCCGCTCGTGCCCGGTGAGAATCTGACCCGCGACGAGGCCCGGGAGCGGGCCGCCCTGCTGTCCGTCGACAGCTATGACGTGTCCCTGGACCTCCGCTCCGCCGTCGGAGACGGGGAAGGCGGCCGGGACGGTGAGCCACGCACCTTCCGCTCGGTGACCACGCTGCGCTTCCGCTGCAACGAGCCGGGCGCCGCCACCTTCGCGGACCTGATCGCGCCGAGCGTCACGGCCGTCACGCTCAACGGCAAGGACCTCGACCCGGGGGCCGTCTTCGACGGGTCGAGGATCCTGCTGGAGGATCTCGCCGCGGACAACGAGCTCGTCGTCGACGCCCAGTGCGCCTACTCGCGCACCGGCGAGGGCATGCACCGCTTCGTCGACCCCGAGGACGGCGAGGTGTACCTGTACACCCAGTACGAGCCGGCCGACTCCCGCCGGGTCTTCGCCAACTTCGAGCAGCCCGACCTCAAGGCCCCGTTCCGCTTCGAGGTGCGGGCGCCGGAGGGGTGGGTCGTGTGGAGCAACGGGGCCGGTGAACTCACCGACGGGGTGTGGCGCTTCGCCGAGACCAAGCCGATCTCGACGTACATCACGTGCGTGACGGCGGGCCCGTACCACTACGTGACCGACTCCTACTCCCGCGCCTTCGCCGACGGCACGACGCTGGAGATCCCTCTCGGCGCCCTGTGCCGCAAGGGCCTGGCACCGTACTTTGACGCCGACGACGTCTTCCTGGTCACCAAGCAGGGCCTGGACTTCTTCCACGACCACTTCGACTACCCGTACCCGTTCGGGAAGTACGACCAGGCGTTCGTGCCGGAGTACAACCTGGGCGCGATGGAGAACCCGGGTCTGGTGACCTTCCGCGAGGAGTTCATCTTCCGCGGGAAGGTGACCCGGGCGTCGTACGAGGGCCGCGCCAACGTGATCCTGCACGAGATGGCGCACATGTGGTTCGGCGACCTGGTCACCATGGAGTGGTGGGACGACCTGTGGCTGAAGGAGTCCTTCGCCGACTTCATGGGCGCGTTCTCGCTGGTCGGCGCGACCCGCTTCACCGACGGCTGGATCACCTTCGCCAACCGCCGCAAGGCATGGGCGTACCGCGCCGACCAGCTGCCGTCCACGCACCCGATCACCGCCGACATCCGCGACCTCCAGGACGCCAAGCTCAACTTCGACGGCATCACGTACGCCAAGGGCGCGAGCGTCCTGAAGCAGCTGGTGGCGTACGTCGGCCAGGACGCGTTCCTGGAGGGCGCCCGGCGCTACTTCAAGCGCAACGCGTACGGCAACACCCGGCTGGGCGACCTGCTGTCGGTCCTGGAGGAGACCAGCGGGCGGGACATGGCCGCGTGGGCGCGGTCCTGGCTGCAGACCGCCGGCGTCAACTCCCTCACCCCGCAGGTGCTGCTGAACGCGGAGGGCCGGATCACCGAGCTGGCCGTGCTCCAGGAGGCCGCCGCTGTGCTCGATCAGCCGACCCCGTCGGCGGTGCACCCCGAGCTGCGCCCGCACCGGGTGGCGATCGGCCTGTACCGGCGCACGGCGGGCGGTGCCCTGGAGCAGTACGCGCGCGCGGAGACCGACGTCGACGGCCCGCGGACGGTCGTGGCGGAGCTGGCCGGCGCCGAGGCACCGGAGCTGGTCCTCGTCAACGACGACGACCTGACGTACTGCAAGATCCGCTTCGACGCGACGTCGCTGGACACGCTCCGCGCCCACCTCGGCGACATCACCGACCCGCTGGCCCGCGCCCTGTGCTGGTCGGCGCTGTGGAACCTGACCCGGGACGCGCTGCTGCCGGCCCGGGACTTCGTCGACCTGGTGCTGCGGTTCGCGGGCCGCGAGTCCGACATCGGCGTGCTCCAGATGCTGCACGCCTGGGCCGGCTCGGCGCTGGTCCACTACGTGGCACCGCAGTGGCGCAAGACCGGTGAGCGGCTGCTCGCGGAGGGCGCGCTGAAGGAGCTGCGGCTGGCCGAACCGGGCAGTGAGCACCAGCTGGCGTGGGCGCGGTTCTTCGCGACGGTGGCGTCCGGCGCGGCCGATCTCCAGCTGCTCCAGGGCCTGCTGGAGGGCACGGCGACGATCGACGGGCTGGTAGTGGACCAGGAGCTGCGCTGGGCGTTCCTGGAGCCGCTGGCCGCGCACGGCACCGCGGACGAGGCCGTGCTGGCGGCCGAACTGGCCCGCGACGACACGGCGTCCGGCAAGCGCCACCAGGTCCGCTGCCTCGCCGCCCGCCCCTCGGCGGCGGTCAAGGCGCAGGCGTGGGCGCAGGTGGTCGAGTCGGACGCGCTGTCCAACGCGCTGGTCGAGGCCACGATCGCGGGCTTCGCGCAGTCGTCGCAGCGGGAGCTGCTCGCGCCGTACGCGGAGAAGTACTTCGCGGTGATCGAGCGGGTGTGGCGGGACCGCTCGATCCAGATCGGCATGGACGTGGTCCGGGGCCTGTTCCCGTCCCTCCAGGACTCGGCCGAGACGCTGGCCGCCGCCGACGCCTGGCTGTCGGCCCATGAGGAGGCGGCTCCGGCGCTGCGCCGGCTGGTGCTGGAGGCGCGGGACGACCTGGCACGGGCGTTGCGCGGACAGGCCTGCGACGCTGCGGCGGCCGGCTGATCCCGCCCCGGGGATCGCGTACTCCGTAGCCGTTACGGAATTCAGGCAATAGGAGCCGTAACCCCTGGTCCCACCCGAACGGACCAGGGGTTTTCCGTGACCTTCGGCTCCCGAACACCCGTCCTTTAGTGCTGTCTTGTCCGGATTTTCCGACGGGTGTGTAACAGCGGTTAAAGGGCGGATCGGACGCGGGAATCTCCGGGTCATGAACCACAACACCCCGCTCCCCCCGGTCCCGCCATTCTCCCCCCGTCCCGTGCGTCACCTCTCCGAGCTGAACCGCCGTGTCATGACGGCCGCCCAGCTCCGCTCGCACGGCGTCTCGCCCGCGGAGGCGAACGAACAGTGCCGCGCCGGCGGCCCCTGGCAGCAGTTCCTGCCGGGCGTGTACCTGCTCCACCCCGGCCCGCCGACCAGCGAGGAGCGGCTGCACGCGGTGCTGATGTACGCAGCGCGCGTCGCACAGCGCGCGGTGGTGCCGGTTCAGCCCGATGGCGACGGTCGTGGGGAAACCCAACGGCCGGTGTACGACGACGTGATGATCACGGGGCTGGCTGCCCTGACACTGCACGGCTTCGCCTCCACTCCCCCGCTTCCGTCCCTGGAGAAGATCGACGTCCTGGTCCCGCGGCTGCGTCGGCTGCGCTCGGCGGGCTGCGCGCGGATCGTGCGTACCCCCGCCCTCCCCACCCCGCGCCAGGTCACGGGCCTCCCGGTCGCCCCGGTCCCGCGCGCCCTGGCCGACGCGGTGGCGGAGCTGGCGGACGGGGCCGCCGTACGCCGGCTGCTGACGGAGTCGGTACGCGGCGGCCACTGCGAACCGGCCGCCGTCGTACGTGAGCTGACCCAGGCCAAGCTGCTCGGTCGCCCGCACGTCGTGGACGCCGTGGACTCGCTGCTGGCCGAGGGCCGCGCGATCGCGGAGGACCGCCTGTACCGGATGGTCCGGGAGTACGGCCTGCCCGACCCCGTGTGGAACATCGACCTGCGCCTGCCGGGCGGCCCGCACCTGGGCGGCCTGGACGCCTACTGGCCGGAGCACGCGGTGGCGGTGGAGCTGGACACCCGCGCACCCCGCCAGGACGAGGACGCGCTGTGGTCCGAATACGCCCGCAAGCGCGAGCACTTGGAGCGGCTGGGCATCACGGTCGTCCACATCACCCCGAGGAAGCTCCGCGATGCGATGGAGCAGCAGGCAGCGGTGGTCCGTACGGCCCTGATGGCGTCAGGGGACCGGGATCCCGCCGCGTATGTCGTGGTGCTGCCCCGGTAGTGAGGGACCGGGCGTACGCATCAGGAGGGGAGAGGAGGGGCCGCCGGAGTCGATCCGGGCGGCCCCTCCTCGTAAAGCGCTCCGTCACGTCACGACGTGCAGACGTTCTTCGACCCCGAGTTCCAGGGACGGGGCGTGGGCAAGCGCGCCGTCCGCATGCTCCTCGAACAGGCCCGCGAGGAGAACCGCTGGGGAGTCGTCCACGCCTTCCCGGCGACCGGCAACGGACCCTCGAACGGCATCTGCCGCTCCCTGGGGTTCCGGCTGCCCGGCCGGCTCGACGTGACGTTCGCCGACCGGGTGCTGCACAGCAACCACTGGGCGATCGACCCGCGCGTGGATCTGCGTCACTGACCTGGGCCGGGGCTCCTACAACGGCTCCGGCAGGGACGGCCGGGTCGTCCGCGCGTGCACGCGGTCGATCAGTTCGGCGTACGACGCGATCATCCGCGTACGGCTGAAACGCTCGCGGCTGCGGGCGAGGGCCGGTGCGAGGGCGGTGCGGCCGGCGACCGCCTCGCTCCAGGCCCGGGCGACGGCCTCCGGGTCCAGCGGGGTGACGATCCCGTGCCCGGTCACGATCGCCGCGCTGTCGCCGACGTCGGTGGCGACGGGGACGGCGCCGCACATCATGCCCTCGATCAGGCACAAGGGGGCCGCCTCGCCCCATGCGGAGGTCAGCGCGACCACGTCGGCGCCGGCGTACACGACCTCCATGTCGCGCCGCACGCCCAGGAGGTGAAACCGCCCGGCCGGTGGCTGCTCGCCCTCGAAAGCGGCCCCGACGTCCGCCGCGAGCGCCGGGTTGGCCGACGTCATGCCCGCCCCGCACATCAGCACCTGCCCGTCGGGCTCGCTGCGGAGCCAGGCCCGGGCGGCCCGCAGGAACAGCGGGACGTTCTTCATCGCCGCGTACCGGGCTGCGAAGACGACCACCGGAGCCGGGTCCGGGATGCCGAGCTCCACCCGCAGCGCGAGCCGCCGGGCCGCGTCGGGGCGGAAGCGAAACAGATCCACCCCGTTCGGGATCACGTGCAGCAGCTCCCCCGGGATCCCGGCGGCCTCGTACGCGGCCCGGGTCGACTCGGCGCAGCAGACGCAGGCCGCCACCGTGCCGTCGGCGATGGCGGCTTTGAGCTCGTCCAGCGCCGGACCCTGGTTCTCGGGGTCCGAGCGGTGCAGACAGACCACCACCGGGCGGCGCGGCAGGCCCGCCTGGTTGAGCAGCGCGAGGGGCTGCTCCTTGAGCGACAGGATCACGTCGGCGTCCGCCATGGCCCGAGCCGTTTCGGCCAGCTCCGGCCCGCTGAAAACGGCCGGATCACCGCTGGCGCCGAAGGTGCGGCCCAGGGAGCCGACACCCACCCCGGCCGCCGTCAGCGCCCGGTAGCAGGCGTCGTCCTCCATCCGCTGCCGGGTGGCCTCACGGTGCACCTCGCCGTGAACGCTCAGCACCCGCTGGTACTGCCCGCCCTCCCGCAGCCCCAGCACGACATCGCTGTGCAGGATCCGAGCCCCGCCGGAGAAGAATCCCTCGTAGACCGACAGCACCCGCAGCCCGAGTCCGCCACGCACACGATCACCGCCTTGCACCCATATCAAGCCATCCCCCGTGAAGTGCGGGTTAGCCGATATGAGGCGTTACAGACATTGCGTACGGGTTAACGCGGCGCTTCGTGTCGGTGTCTGATGATTTACACCCGTCCGCTCCTCTCCGCGCCGCTCCACTCCCCCTCCGCTCCCCGTCTACTCCCCGCAGAACTCCGCCTCGATCACCGCCTCGCCTTCCCCCGACCAGTCCCCGTTGAAGTTGACCGCCAGCGAATGACGGCCGTCCGCCGTCGTCACCGCCGAGGACACCGAGCCGTGGATGCCGCCGTCGTGGCCCCAGACGTGGACGCCGCAGCTGAGCTCTCGGTCCATGAGGCCGAGGCCGTAGTCGACGTTGCGGAGGGCTTCGGCCTTCACCGTGGTCTTCATCTCCTTCAGCTGCTTCGGCGGGAGCAGGTTGCCGCGCAGGAGGGCCCGGTAGAAGCGGTTCAGGTCGGCCGAGTCCGAGATCATCTCCCCTGCCGAGAAGGCGATGGAGGGGTTCAGCCTCGTGACGTCGTACGTCGGGCCCGTGGCCGTCTGCGCCAGCTTCGAGTAGGCGCGGCTGCTGGGCCGCGGGACGGTGACCCGGGTGCCGGGGACGGACGTGGCGGTCAGCTTCAGGGGCTCGATGATGCGGTGGCGGATCTCGGTGGCGTACGGGCGGCCGGTCACGCTCTCGATCACCATGCCGGCCAGGACGTAGTTGGTGTTGGAGTAGTTCCAGGAGGTGCCGGGGGCGAAGTCCGGCGCGTGGGACATCGCGACCGCGACCAGGTCGGCCGGCTTCTTCGTGTCGTAGCGGTGCTCGTCGAAGCCGTCCTTCAGGAAGTACGTGCGGCCGAAGTCGTCGTCCGCCGTGTAGTTGAAGATGCCGCTGGTGTGGTTGAGGAGCTGGCGGACGGTGATCCGGCGGCCGTCGTGGCCGTGGCCGTGGACCACGCCCGGCAGCCACTTCTCCACCGTGTCGTCCAGCGACAGACGGCCCTCGGCCTCCAGCTGGAGCAACACCGTGGCCACGAAGGTCTTGGTGATGCTGCCGACGCGGTAGCGGTCGGCCGCCGAACGCGGCTCGCCCGTGCCGAGGTCGCCCACGCCCGCCGTCGTCGCCCAGACCTTCCGCCCGTCCTGCGCCGTCGCCGTGACCCCGGGCACGCCGTCGGCGACGGCGGCCTCCACGGCTCGGCGGGTCGCGTCATGAGAGCCGTTTCCGGCGGGAGCCGCCGCCACCGCGGGTGCGGCCAGCGCCGCCACCGACAGCGCCACGGCCGTCGCTTGCACCAGGACCGTACGTACCGACATGTTCTTTCCCCTTCGTCGAGCCCGGTCGGGGCTTGGTCGAGGGGACGGACTCGCAGGCTGTGCACGGGGTTGCCTGGCGTTACGCCAGTTGAGCCAGTTTTAGCCCTTCTTGAGCACCAGCTCGGTGTTGCGGTCCCGCGCCTCGCCCGCCTTGTCGGGGCGGGCGCCGGGGGGTGTCGAAGGCCGGCACGCGGCCGGGCAACAGCAGTCCAGGCCAGGACGTTGCGGTGACGGCCAAGCAGGGAGACGACCGCGGCACCGCCCATTTTCCGGCGCCTGTTCTCGCGGCACCGCCCATTTTCCGGCGACTATTCTCGCGGCTCCTCCGCGAGGCGTCCGACGGCCGGGCGCTCACGCCACAGCTTCAGCGCCACGTCGACCAGCCGCACCCGGGTCAGTCCGGATACGGCGTCCAGGTCCTGCCAGGCGGCCAGGTCCGTGGAGCCGTTGACCTCGTTGCGCAGTTCACCGCCGGCGATCCGGCCCTCGTAGACGATCCGTACGCCGTGATGGTCGGCGGAGCGGCGCAGGCCCTCCCGGCGGAAGACGTGGCGGACGGAGTGCACGCCAAGGAGGCCGGTGACGTCGATGCGGTAGCCGGTCTCCTCCGTCACCTCCCGCCGCACGGTGTCGTAGGGGTCCTCACCGTGTTCCATGCCGCCGCCGGGCAGGACCCACTCGGGGGTGCCGTCGGGGGCGGGTGAGCGGGCGAGCAGGATCTGTCCGTCGCGGACGCAGACGGCGTAGGCGGCCACTCTCAACTTCTTGCGCACACGAAGACGTTAGCCGGGGGCGTGCGGCTCGCTCCCCCGGAAGGACAAATACGCGCGTAGGTCACCCTGCCGACGGTTCACAGAAATGCCACAGGATGTCCGGTTAGCCCCCCAAAATCCATCGCGGGTTTTCCCCATACATCCATATCGTTTCGGTCAACCCTCCCCAAACACCTGTCCCTTGGGTAAAGCTGAGCGATCGTCCGGGGCCCCAGTCCGGACGATCGCGACCAGGGCCGATCGGTCCGGTCGTTCCACGCTCGTTCCTTTACCTACAAGGGATGCCGATGACCCTCAACCCCCAGCGTGAACCGATACCGGGCGCGAGACGCGTGGTCCGCACAGCCCTGGCCGCCGGGCTGGTGGCCGCGCTCTCCGCCGCCGGACCGATACCCATGGCCTTCTCCGCGGACCAGGCGCCGGCCGCGGCGGACCCCGGCGTCAAGTCCGCGGGCGAGAAGCTCGGCTCCGACGACGCCGACCGGCTCGCCCAGGCCAAGGCGGACGGCGACAAGACCGTCACGCTGATGGTCGCGACCGCGCCCGGCCAGACCGAGCAGGTCGCCGAGAAGCTGGACGCGGTCAAGGGCGGCTCCGTGGGCCGCACCTATGACAAGCTCGGCTACGTCCGGGCCACCGTCCCGACGGGCACGGCGGACTCGGCCATCGCCGCCGCCGCGAAGCTGTCCTCCGTGCAGGCCATCGACCTGCGGCAGGAGATCCAGCTCGACGACCCCACGCCGAGCGCGGACACCGCCGAGGGCGTCAAGTCCGCGGGCACCGCGGCCACTTACCCGGCACCTGGCAAGAACACCCCGGCCGAGAACCCGTACAACCCGTCCTTCGAGACGGGCGCCGTCGACTTCGTGAAGGACCACCCGAAGGCGGACGGCCGCGGCATCACCATCGGCATCCTCGACTCGGGCGTGGACCTGGGCCACCCGGCGCTGCAGAAGACCACCACCGGCGAGCGCAAGATCGTCGACTGGGTGACGTCGACCGACCCGATCGTCGACAGCGACAACACCTGGCGCCCGATGGTCACCTCCGTGTCCGGGCCCTCGTTCACCTACGGCGGCCGCACCTGGACGGCGCCGGCGGGCTCGTACCAGATCAGCACGTTCAAGGAGTCGTACACCACCGGCGGTGACGCCGCCGGCGACGCCAACCGCGACGGTGACACCACCGACTCGTGGGGTGTGCTGTACGACGCGGCGGCCGGCACGGTCCGCGTCGACCTGAACAACAACTTCGACTTCGGCGACGACGAGCCGCTGAAGCCGTACAAGGACGGTTACCAGGTCGGCTACTTCGGTACCGACAACCCGGCGACCGATGTCGTCGAGCGCCAGCCGTTCGTCGTGCAGATCCGCAAGGACGTGCCGATGGACCCCTACGGCGGTGACTGGGTCGGCAAGAAGGTCGACTTCGTCAACATCGGCGTCATCGAGTCCGAGCACGGCACGCACGTCGCCGGCATCACCGCCGCGAACGGCCTGTTCGGCGGCAAGATGAACGGCGCGGCCCCGGGCGCGAAGATCGTCTCGTCCCGTGCCTGCACCTGGACCGGCGGCTGCACCAACGTCGCGCTCACCGAGGGCATGATCGACCTGGTGGTCAACCGCGGTGTCGACATCGTCAACATGTCGATCGGCGGCCTGCCGGCGCTGAACGACGGAAACAACGCGCGCGCCGAGCTGTACACGCGCCTCATCGACACCTACGGCGTCCAGCTGGTGATCTCCGCGGGCAACTCCGGCCCCGGCGCGAACACCATCGGCGACCCCGGCCTGGCCGACAAGGTGATCTCCGTCGGCGCGGGCATCTCCAAGGCGACCTGGGCCGCCAACTACGGCTCGGCCGTGACGAAGTCGTACGCGCTGCTGCCCTTCTCCTCGCGCGGCCCGCGTGAGGACGGCGGTTTCACGCCGACCCTCGTCGCCCCCGGCGCCGCGATCAACACCACCCAGACCTGGCTGCCGGGCTCCCCGGTCGCCGAGGCGGGCTACTCGCTGCCGGCCGGCTACTCGATGCTCCAGGGCACGTCGATGGCGTCCCCGCAGGCCGCCGGTGCCTCCGCGCTGCTGCTGAGCGCCGCCGAGCAGAAGGGCATCGCCCTCACCCCGGCGGCCCTGCGCACGGCGCTGACCTCGACCGCCGACCACATCAAGGGTGTGCAGGCGTACGAGGAGGGTGCGGGCAGCATCAACATCGTGGACGCCTGGGACGCCATCGAGGACGGCGCCACCGCCCACGACTACACGGTGAAGGCCCCGGTCGACACCGCGATCGACTACGCGCTGAAGACGCCGGGCTTCGGCACCGGCCTCTACGACCGCGAGGGCGGCCTGAAGGCCGGCCAGAAGAAGACGTACGACATCACCATCACCCGTACGTCCGGTGCCGACAAGGCGATCCGGCACGAGCTGCACTTCGAGAACAACGCCGGTGACACCTTCAGGATCGTCGGCTCCGACGAGGTGAAGCTGCCGCTGAACCAGCCGGTGACCGTCAAGGTCCAGGCCGCGCCGAAGTCCGCCGGCATCAAGAGCGCGATCCTCGAGGTCGACGACCCGAAGACCGAGGGCCTCGACCAGCAGATCCTCACCACGGTCGTGGTCTCGACTCCGGTGAAGTACACCTTCTCCGCGTCGAACACCGTCCAGCGCAACAGCTCCCAGTCGTACTTCGTGACCGTGCCCGAGGGCGCGACGTCGCTGGAGGTCGCGATCGGCGGGCTGAAGGACAAGAGCCAGACCCGGTTCCTCGCCATCCACCCGTACGGCACGCCGGTCGACAACACCAGCACCCCGTACTGCTACAACAACTACCTCGACGGCAACGGCTGCAAGCCCGACGTGCGTTCGTACGCCGATCCGCAGGCCGGTGTCTGGGAGATCGACGTCGAGTCGCGCCGCACCTCGCCGCTCCTCGACAACCCCTACAAGGTCGACGTGTCCGTGCTCGGCGCGGCCTTCGACCCGGAGACCGTGACGGTGCCCGAGGCCAAGGCCGGTGTCCCGTCCGCCGCCTCCTGGAAGGTGACGAACAACTTCGCCGCCCTCGACGGCAAGCTGGTGGGCGGCCCCCTCGGCTCGGCCAAGTCGGCCCGTCCCGCCATCAAGGAGGGCGAGACGCAGACCACCACGGTCGAGGTGCCCGAGGGCGCCAAGTCGCTGGACGTCGCCATCGGCAACGTCTCCGACGCGTCCGCCGACCTGGACCTGACGGTCTACGACGCGACCGGCAAGCAGGTCGGCCAGTCCGCCGACGGCGACTCGGAGGAGGCGGTCTCCCTCGCCTCACCGGCCGCCGGTACGTACACCATCAAGGTCGTGGGCTACGCGGTCCCGGCCGGCTCGACCGACTACGACTACCAGGACGTCTTCTTCTCCGCCGCCCTGGGCTCCGTCACCGTCGACGAGTCCGCGCCGGTGAAGCTCGCCACGGGTGAGTCGACGACGGTCTCCGGCTCGGTCACCGCGCTGGCCGCCGCACCCGAGGGACGCGAGTTCTTCGGCCAGGCCCAGCTGGTGAACGCGCGCGGCACGGTCGCGGGCGTCGCGAGCGTGAAGATCGAGAAGGTCACGCCGTAGCCCTTGCTCCTACGGCTGGTGCGGGGCGGGCGTCCGGGAACGGGCGCCCGCCCTTTTCTCACTCACACGGGAGGCCTCGGGACTGGGGCAACGCCTTGAGGATCCAGGCCCGGTCGTGGGCGATGTCCTGCTCCCGCGTGCTCCAGATGTCGGGTGACGCCGAGTCGCGCGGGATGCCGACCAGGACGTGGTCGCCCTTGTGCAGCCGCGGGTCGACGTCCTCGTCCATCACGAAGGTGATCCGGTCCTTCCCCTTGTCCGGCTTGTAGTAGCGGGCCACGTCCAGGGTGATCCGGTCCTGCGCACTGCCGGGTGCCGGCTCGACCTCGGCGACCGTGCCCTCGGCGATGAGCCGGGAACAGGCGATGTAGCCGGGGGCGCTGAGCATGGACTCCGCCCCCTTCGCGTCTCCGCCGTCCGCCTTGGACGCCGAGGAGCTGTCGTTCGCCCCACCGGGCCCGCCGTGCGCGACGAGCCATCCCAGGCCGACGACCATCGTGCCCACCGCGGCCGCGGCGAGGGTTCCCACCGCCACCACCAGGGCACGGCGGCCACGGTTCCTGGGGGCCCGTTCCGGGCGGCGGGTGCGCTTTTTGGAAGTCCGTCGCGGGACCGGCTTCCTCTCCTCCCCCTGGTCGGCCAGGGCATTCCCGAGGTCCGTCAACTGGGCGCGCAGCACAGCCACGTCCGCCACCGCGGCCCGGTGTTCCGCCATGAACTCGGCGTCGTCGTGGGCCTCCTCGGTCAGCGGCTCGTCCGTGATCGCGGCCATGAGCGCGTCCATGCCTTCGTACTCGGCCACGTCACACCACCTCGTCCTCGTGCAGGCGGGCGCGCAGCGCGCGGACCGCCGTGTGCAGCCTGCTCTTGACCGTGCCCTCCGGGATGCCGAGCTCCTCGGCTATCCCGCGCACGGAGAGATCGGTGTAGAAACGCAGGACGAGGACCTGGCGCTGGGCGTCGGGCAGTTCGTCCAGGCCCTGGGCGACGGCGAGGGAGAGCAGGCTGGTGTCCTCGCCCGAGGGGTGTTCGTGCTGGCGCAGGGAGGCCAGTCGCTCCCCGATCCGCTCCTGGCGGCGCTTGTTGCGGTGCCAGTCCATCGCGAGGTTCGAGGCGACGACCGCTACCCACGCGGACACGTCACGCGGCGCCTCGTCCCCCCTCGCCGCCCGCTCCAGCAACCGCAGGCGGACCTGCTGCACCCCGTCCGGCAGGTCCGCCTGCGGTACGCCGCCGAGCGCGAGCACCGCACGCACCCGGCGTTCCTGGGCCGCGTCCAGGGGGTCGTCCACCCCCTGGCCGCGGCGGCCCTTTCTGCGCAGCACAGCCACCCCTCCCCTCCCCGCGTTTCCCCTACGACGCGGCGGCGCTCCAAAACGTTCGGCTCACTTCGGCGGAGTTTTCCGGACCGACGACCTCCACATTTTCCCTCCCTGCTGGACGAGCACCTCAAGCCGGTGCGCCGGATCGGTGAGGGGCGGGGATGCACCCGGTGCCGCCCGGTCTGCCCCAGATCCGCACGATCGGCAGCCGGCGGGTGGAGCCGGAGCGCTGAGAGCGGCCCGCGGAGGCGTACGTCACATCGCCGCGCCCGGCAGCACAGATTGCGGCACGCATCCCCCGGGGGGCGAATTTCTCCAGCTCACGGGGGGTGCAGGCCGGAGTTCCGCAAGGGGCCGTGAGGTCGGGGTGTCCCACTGTCCGGGCATGAGGAGCAAAGAATTGGACAGGCGGACCGGGGTGGGCCGCATGATGGAAATGCCCCATCAGTCACACACGAGTAAACGCACGCCAAGGGAGTCGCCGTGAGGGTCGGAATCGTCGGAGCCACCGGTCAGGTCGGCACGGTCATGCGCAGGATCCTGGTCGAGCGGGACTTCCCGGTCACCGAGCTGCGCCTGTTCGCCTCGGCTCGCTCCGCGGGGACCGTCCTGGACGGCGTGACGGTGGAGGACGCGGCGACCGCCGACTACTCCGGCCTGGACATCGTCCTCTTCTCCGCGGGCGGCGCGACCTCGAAGGCGCTGGCCGAGAAGGTCGCCTCCCAGGGCGCGGTCGTGATCGACAACTCCTCCGCCTGGCGCAAGGACCCGGACGTACCCCTCGTGGTCTCCGAGGTGAACCCGCACGCGATCGCCGACCGCCCCAAGGGCATCATCGCCAACCCGAACTGCACGACGATGGCCGCGATGCCGGTCCTGAAGCCGCTGCACGAGGAGGCGGGCCTGGAGGCCCTCGTCGTCGCCACCTACCAGGCGGTCTCCGGCTCCGGTCTCGCCGGTGTGGCCGAGCTGCACGGCCAGGCGCTCAAGGTCGTCGCCGACGCCGACAAGCTCACCCACGACGGCCAGGCGGTCGACTTCCCCGAGCCGCAGGTCTACAAGCGGCCCATCGCCTTCAATGTGCTCCCCCTGGCCGGCTCCGTCGTCGACGACGGTCTGAACGAGACGGACGAGGAGCAGAAGCTCCGCAACGAGTCCCGCAAGATCCTGGAGATCCCGGAGCTGAAGGTCTCCGGCACGTGCGTGCGCGTCCCGGTCTTCTCCGGCCACTCCCTCCAGGTCAACGCCCGCTTCGCCCGCCCGATCGGGGTGGAGCGCGCGACAGAGCTGCTGGCCGGCGCCCCGGGCGTGGCCCTCTCCGAGATCCCGACCCCCCTCCAGGCGGCCGGCCAGGACGCGTCGTACGTCGGTCGCATCCGCAGCGACGAGACGGTGGACAACGGCCTGGCCCTGTTCATCTCCAACGACAACCTCCGCAAGGGCGCGGCCCTGAACGCGGTGCAGATCGCGGAGCTGGTGGCGCAGGAGCTGTCGGCCGAGTAAGCCGTACGCGCATGCTCGTACGCGCGTGCAGGGGCGGTCACCGGATGCCGGTGACCGCCCCTGCACGCTGCGCGACGCCGTTCGGCCACCCGGTCACGGTCGCCGTACCTCGTACAGGAAGCACCCGTACTCCACGGCCCGCACATGGACGAGCACCACCTCGGGGTCCGCGAACTCCTCCTCGAAGGCCCACCCGGACTCCGTCGCATCGTCGACGAGCCGTCCGCCCAGAATGCGTCCGTCGGCCGAGTAGCGGCGCACTGCGCGGTGGGCGTTGGTGAAGGGGAGGACGTCCGTGCCCGGACGCCCACACTCCTCCGCGTGGACGAACACAGGCCCCTGCTCGTCGTCACCGGCGGGATTCAGACATCAGGTTCCACTCGCTTGGGAGTACCGGCGTCGGCGGGATCCGCCGCGCCAGTGCCCGGGGGACGAGGCGTCTCACCTGGGGTGACCGCGCGTCGTACGACGGCAACCAGCCAGGAGTTCAAGGAGCGGTCGTCGGCGGCGGCAGCAGCTCTGGCCAATTCGTGCAGTTCATCGGGAAGCCTTAGGTTTACATGCTTCATAGGACCATTTTTGGACTAGAGTGGTCCTATGTCCAGGTTGCGGATGTACCCGACGCGTGAGCAAGAGCAGCGGATGCTGCTGCACTGTGCGCACGCCAGGTACGTATGGAATCTGGCTGTCGAACAGCACTCGCACTGGCAGCCGGGCCGCAGGTCCGCACCGGGGTTTGCCGCGCAGTGCAGGCAGCTCACCGAAGCCAGGCGGGAGAACGAGTGGCTGCGCGCCGGAAACGCGGACGTGCAGCAGCAGGCATTGCAAGACTTCGCCAAGGCCAAGGCCGCCACGTTCGCTTCCGGGTTCGGTGAGCCGACTTGGCGCAAGAAGCACAAACATGAAGGCTTCCACGTCATCGGCGTCGACCGCGTACCTGAGTTCAACCCCGACGGGACGCCGCTGGTGAACTCGAAGACAGGCAAGCAGGTCATGGGCCGGTCTGTGGTGGTGCAGAGGCTGAACCGGAACTGGGCGCAGGTGAAGGTACCCGGTTGCGGCTGGGTTCGCTTCCGCCTCACCCGCGCCGGGCTGCCGAGGGCCAAGACCTTCCGCGTCACCTACCGCAACGGCCAATGGCACCTTGCTTTCCCCCTGCGCCCCGAACCGATCACGGCCCCGGGCACAGGCGAGGTCATCGGCGTCGATCGAGGCGTAAGAATCACCGCTGCGCTGTCTGACGGGCGGAAGCTGAACTGCCCACAGCTCACCACCGGGGAGCGCGCCCGGTTGCGTAAGCATGAGCGGCGCGCCGCCCGTGCTCCCAAGGACAGTGAGCGCAAGGCCGCCGAGTACGCCAAGGTCGCACAACTGAAAGCGCGTGAGGCCAATCGGCGCAAGGACTGGTGCGAGAAGACCTCGACGATGCTCGCCCGTACCTGCGATCTGGTCCGGTTCGAGAAACTGCACATCAAGAACATGACCCGCTCGGCCAAGGGCACGGCCGAGCAGCCTGGCGCGAACGTACGCGCCAAGGCCGGGCTGAACCGAGCGATCCTGGCCCAGGGCTGGGGTCTTCTGCGGCGCCGAACCGGCGAGAAGGCCCCGGGCCGGGTCGAGGACGTCCCCGCGCCCTACACGAGTCTGCGGTGCAGTGCCTGTGGTTGGATCGAGAAGGACTCGCGCAAGAGCCAAGCCGAGTTCGTCTGCGTATCCTGCGGCTTTACCTGCAACGCGGACGAGAACGCAGCCATCAACGTCGCGGCAGGACAGGGCGGGATACCCTCGCCCCGGCGATCAGCCTGTGCCGGAGGGATGACGGCGGCCATCGGCCGCTCGAGCGTCCGTGAACCTCAACCCAACCGGGTTGAAATCCCCCTCCTCGGGAGGGGGAGGATGTCAAACATAACGAGGAGATGACCGCGTGCCTGGCACAAACCTGACTCGCGAAGAGGCGCAGCAGCGGGCGAAGCTGCTCACCGTTGACTCGTACGAGATCGATCTCGACCTCTCCGGCGCTCAGGAGGGCGGTACCTACCGGTCCGTGACCACGGTGCGCTTCGACGTCGCCGAAGGCAACACGGAGTCCTTCATCGACCTGGTGGCTCCGGCCGTCCACGAGGTCACGCTCAACGGCGACCCGCTCGACGCGGGCGAGGTCTTCAAGGACTCCCGGATCGCGCTGCCGGGCCTGCTGGAGGGCCGTAACGTCCTCCGGGTCGTCGCCGACTGCGCGTACACCAACACCGGCGAGGGTCTGCACCGGTTCGTCGACCCGGTCGACGAGCAGGCCTACCTCTACACCCAGTTCGAGGTGCCGGACGCCCGCCGCGTCTTCGCCTCCTTCGAGCAGCCGGACCTGAAGGCCACCTTCCAGTTCACCGTGAAGGCGCCGGCCGGCTGGACCGTCATCTCCAACTCGCCGACGCCCGAGCCGAAGGACGACGTCTGGGTCTTCGAGCCGACGCCGCGGATCTCGACGTACATCACGGCGCTGATCGTCGGCCCGTACCACTCGGTGCACAGCGTGTACGAGAAGGACGGGCAGAGCGTGCCGCTCGGCATCTACTGCCGTCCCTCCCTCGCCGAGTTCCTCGACTCGGACGCGATCTTCGAGGTGACCCGGCAGGGCTTCGACTGGCTCCAGGAGAAGTTCGACTACGCGTACCCCTTCAAGAAGTACGACCAGCTCTTCGTGCCGGAGTTCAACGCGGGCGCGATGGAGAACGCGGGTGCGGTGACCATCCGCGACCAGTACGTCTTCCGGTCGAAGGTGACCGACGCGGCGTACGAGGTGCGCGCGGAGACGATCCTGCACGAGCTGGCCCACATGTGGTTCGGCGACCTGGTCACCATGGAGTGGTGGAACGACCTGTGGCTGAACGAGTCGTTCGCCACCTACACGTCCATCGCCTGCCAGGCCTACCACCCCGAGTCGCGGTGGCCGCACTCCTGGACCACCTTCGCCAACTCCATGAAGACGTGGGCGTACCGGCAGGACCAGCTGCCGTCCACCCACCCGATCATGGCCGAGATCAACGACCTCGACGACGTGCTCGTCAACTTCGACGGCATCACGTACGCCAAGGGCGCGAGCGTGCTGAAGCAGCTCGTCGCGTACGTCGGCATGGACGAGTTCTTCGCGGGCGTGCAGGCGTACTTCAAGCGCCACGCGTACGGCAACACGCGCCTGTCCGACCTGCTGGGCGCCCTGGAGGAGACCTCGGGGCGGGACCTGAAGACCTGGTCGAAGAAGTGGCTGGAGACGGCGGGGATCAACATCCTCCGTCCCGAGATCGAGACCGACGCGAACGGGGTCATCACCTCCTTCGCCGTCCGCCAGGAGGCCCCGGCGCTCCCCGCCGGCGCGAAGGGCGAGCCGGTTCTGCGCCCGCACCGCATCGCGGTCGGCCTGTACGACCTCGATGACGACAGCGGCAAGCTGGTGCGCGACGAGCGCGTCGAGCTGGACGTCGACGGCGAGCTGACGGCCGTACCGCAACTGGTCGGCAAGCGCCGCCCGGACGTGATCCTGCTCAACGACGACGACCTGTCGTACGCGAAGGTCCGCCTGGACGAGCGGTCCCTGGCCTTCGTGACGGAGCACCTGGGCGACTTCGAGTCGTCGCTGCCGCGCGCGCTGTGCTGGGCGTCGGCCTGGGACATGACCCGCGACGGGGAGCTCGCCACCCGCGACTACCTGTCGCTGGTGCTGTCCGGCATCGGCAAGGAGTCCGACATCGGTGTCGTGCAGTCGCTGCAGCGCCAGCTGAAGCTGGCGATCGACCTGTACGCCGACCCGGCGACCCGCGAGGCCCTGCTGACCCGCTGGACGGAGGCGACACTGGCCCACCTCCAGGCCGCCACGCCGGGCAGCGACCACCAGCTGGCCTGGGCACGGGCGTTCGCGGCGACGGCCCGTACGCCGGAGCAGCTGGACCTGCTCGAGGCGCTGCTGGACGGTTCGCAGTCGGTCGAGGGCCTGGCCGTCGACACGGAGCTGCGCTGGGCGTTCGTGGAGCGCCTCGCGGCGGTCGGCCGGTTCGACGAGTCGGAGATCGCGGCCGAGTACGAGCGGGACAAGACGGCCGCCGGTGAGCGCCACGCGGCGACCGCCCGGGCCGCCCGCCCGACCGAGGAGGCCAAAACGGAGGCGTGGGCGTCGGTCGTCGAGTCCGACAAGCTTCCGAACGCGCTCCAGGAGGCGGTCATCGGCGGTTTCGTCCAGACCGACCAGCGCGAGCTGCTCGCCCCGTACACCGACCGTTTCTTCGAGGCGGTCAAGGGCGTCTGGGACTCCCGTTCGCACGAGATGGCCCAGCAGATCGCGATCGGCCTCTACCCGTCGATCCAGGTCTCGGAGGAGACCCTGCGCAAGACCGACGAGTGGCTGGCCTCCGCCGAGCCCGGCGCGGCCCTGCGCCGGCTGATCTCGGAGTCCCGCTCGGGCGTCGAGCGCGCCCTGAAGGCACAGGCGGCGGACGCGGCTGCGTCCTAGTTCGGTCCTGGTTCGTCCTGGCCGGTGCTGACGGAGGGCGGGTGACCAGGTCGGTCACCCGCCCTCCGGGCACACCCGCCGGGCGATGTCGATCATCGTTCGTACGTGCAGTCCGGTCTGGGCGGACACGGGTACCCAGCGCGGGTCGTATGTCTTGGTGAGCTCCTGGCACCACTCGCGCACCAGGTCGGCGAGGGCTCCCGCCGTCCGGGGGTCGGTGTGGGCGAGGGTTCGGCGGGTCATGGCCGCGATGCGCAGCGGGATGCGCCGGGCGGCGATGCCGAGGGTGGCGAAGTGGCCACGGGAACCGCTGATTTCCTCCGCGGCCCAGGTGTCGACGATCGACGGTGCCACGTCCAGGAGTTCCGTGGCGGCGTCGTGCAGGGGTGCCAGGTCCTCGGGGACGGCGGTGTTCCGGCCTTCGGCGAGCACGGCCGTGAGTTCGCGTGTGCGGGCCAGGAGCAGTTCGCCGACCCGTGCGACCTCCCGTTCCGGGTCGGGGGCGGGGCGGGCGTCGCTCACCGCGGGGACGGCCCAGGCGGGCGCCTCGATCAGAGCGGTCAGGGTGCGGTGGCGCAGGGGGTACAGCCAGGTGCTCCCGGCGACGAAGCCGCTCGGATCGCGTTCGCTTCCGGCCCGGTCGGCGGGCAGCAGCAGCACACCGGGCGGGTCGGGGTGCCAGTCGGGGCCGTCGCAGGGGTGGTCGTCGAGGGGAATACGCAGGGACGCCGCCGTCTCCCGGATGGCGCGAGCCGCACCGGCGACCTCCCGTGTCAGCATCGCGAAGGCGCCGCCGAACTCGATGCCGTGCAGCGTGAACTGCGCCACCGGCTTCAGCTCGTCCAGCAGCCGTACGAGCGCCGCCGACTCGGGCAGTGGCTCCCGCTTCTCGCCCGGCGCGGGCAGCGACTCCGGCTGGCGGGCGAACGCGGGCCGGTAGAAGTGGCGGTGGCACTGCTCCAGGGAGGGTTCCGGCTCCTCCGGCGCCCAGCCCTGCGCGAGGTGCGCCCCGTCGGGATCGAGACAGAGCAGGAAGTGCCAGGTGCAGCCGAGCCGGTCGAGCGCCCACGGTCGGCGCGCGAACAACCTGGCGAGGCGGAGCACGGAGGCCCCGCCCACCGGTTCGTTGGCGTGCGCGCCGGCGACGGTGAGGATCTGCCGGTCCCCGTGCCCGGCGGACAGCAGCCACAGGGGCCGTCCGGCCCGGCTCTCACCGACGGCACGCAGCCTCAGCACCCGGGGTGCCGCCGCGACCAACGCCCGGCCCTGACGCTCCAATTCGCCGACGGACGGATACAACAGTTCCAAACCCCTTCTGCCCAACCTGCCTACCAGACAGAGGAATTGACTCAGCAGGCAAGAGTCGTCCCGGCGTGCAGGAGTGTCAAGGGCGCCTCGCGGCCTGGGCGCCCTGGCCGACGTGGGCGGCGAGCGCGGCCTCGATCGCCGCCGGGTCGGCGGAGTCGGCCGCCCAGGCGACGTATCCGTCGGGCCGCACCAGGAGTGCCGTACGGCGGTCGCTCGCCCAGTGGGCCAGGGCCAGCCGGTCCTTGCGGGCGCCCTGCTCCTCGTACGCCCCCGGAGCCCCCGCGGCCGGCGCCTCTGGGGTGATCAGCACGAACCGGCCGCCGCGCAGGGCCTCGTAGAGGCGGGTGCCGTCGGCGAGGGCGATGTCGGGGACGCGGGTGCCGGTGAGGCGGTGGGAGCCCTTGGGCGCCTGGTACCTGAAGCCGATGCCGGTGATCTGACCGACCGCCTTGCGGCGGGCCGGGGCGGCGGCGTCGAGGAACGCGGTGAGTCCGGCGCGCAGCGCCAGCTCCCAGGGGCGCTTGGCCATGGCGAGACGGACGATGCCGCCGCTGCTGCGCAGGACCGCCTTACCGACGGGGTGGCGTTCGGCCTGGTAGGTGTCGAGAAGCTCCGGGTCCGCGTGGCCGTTGACGACCTGGGCGAGCTTCCAGCTCAGGTTGGCCGCGTCCTGCAGGCCGGTGTTCATGCCCTGGCCGCCGGCCGGGGTGTGCACATGGGCGGCGTCGCCGGCGAGGAAGACGCGGCCGACGCGGTAGGCGGGCGCCTGGCGTTCGTCGCTGTGGAAGCGGGACATCCAGCGGGCGTCGTGCATGCCGAAGTCGCGGCCGAGGGCGAGGCGGGCGATCTCCTTGACCTCGTCGAGGTCGAGGGGCTCGTGATCGGGGACATTGCGGGCGCGGTTCCAGCCGATGACGCGGTGGTAGCCGTCGCCGAAGGGTGCGATGAAGGCGAAGGCGTCACCGACGGCATTGACGGTGAGCAGCGACTCGGGCTCCTCGGCCAGCCGTACGTCCGCGAGGACGACGGAACGGATGACCGACTCGCCGGGGAAGGGCAGCCCGATCGCGTCGCGCACGGCACTGCGCATCCCGTCGGCGCCGACCACGTACCCGGCACGCAGCGCCTCCCGCTCCCCGGCGGGACCGCGCACCTCGACCGTCACGCCGTCCGCGTCCTGGGTCAGCCCGGTGACCTCGGCCTCGTGCCGGAAGTCCACTCCGGCGGCGACCGCACGGCGCTCCAGGACCTTCTCCACCTCGTACTGCGGAATGACGAGGAGGTGGTTGAAGCGGGAGGGAAGGGTGTCGAGGGCGACGGTGAGGCGGCCGAAGAGGCGAAGGCGGTCGAGGGGGCGGCCCGCGGACTCGACGTCGTCGGCGAGGCCGCGGGCGTCGAGCTGCTCGAGGGTACGGGCGTGCAGGACGAACGCGCGGGAAAGGTTGCTGATCTTGTGCGGGCGCTTCTCGAGGAGGGTGACCGGGACCCCGGCGGCGGCGAGGTCCCCGGCGAGGAGAAGGCCGGTGGGGCCGGAGCCGACGACGATCACGGAGCGGGGGGTGGTGCCAGCGGTGCCGTTCATCTTGGCCTCCTGAGGGTGCCGAACGTAAGTGCCAACACTCGTTGGCCAACAAGTGTTGGTCAACGCTTGTTGTCTACCGTAGGGCGGGTCGTGCGGTCGAGTCAACACCTGTTGGCCAACAGGTGTTGGCGAGCGAATGCTGGCGCACGCCCGCAGGCACACGACTGATGGCGAAACGAAAGTTGGCGCACGCTTGCCAGCCCACACTTGTTGGCCTACGTTCGTAGGCCTACGCTTGTTGACATGCCAGACAGCAGGCCCCTCCAGCAACCCACCTCCCCCCAGCCCCGCCGCTCCGACGCCACCCGCACCGCCATCCTCGAGGCCGCCCGCGAGCGCTTCGCCGCCGACGGCTACGAGCGGGCCACCATCCGCGCCATCGCCAAGGACGCCGCCATCGACCCGTCCATGGTGATGCGCTACTTCGGCAACAAGGAAGGCCTCTTCGCGGCGGCCGTCTCCGTCGACCTGGCGCTGCCGAACCTGGGCACACTCCCCCGCGACGAGGTCGGCCGGGCGCTGGTGACCCACTTCCTCGCCATGTGGGAAGAGAACGAGGTGCTCACGGCCCTGCTACGGGTCGGCGTGACCAACCAGTCCGGCGCCGAGCGCATGCAGGGCATCTTCCGCGAGCAGGTCCTCCCGGTCGCCCACGCCGTCTGCCCCGACCCCGAGCAGGTTCCCGCCCGGGCCGCGCTGGCCGCGACCCAGCTGCTCGGGCTCGCGCTCAGCCGCTACGTGCTGCGCATCCCGCCGGCCGTCGCGCTCACCCGCGAGGAGGTCACGGCATGGCTGGCCCCCACCGTGCAGCGATACCTGACCGCCCCGCACCCGTAGGGCCGGTCCGGCCCCGGAAACGCGCCGAGGGCGCCCTCCTCACCCACGTACGGCATCGGCCGGTACGTGCGGCGAGGACGGCGCCCTCGGGAATTCTGTTCAGGACCTCGCGTCGGCCCGTGTCAGGCCTTCGCGCCCACCTTGGCCTTCGCGCCCTTCGCGGGGGCCTTCGGCTGCCGGTCCTTCGACTTGTCCAGGACCATCACCAGGCCCGCGATGACCCCGAACAGCACGAGCGGGGCCGCGACGTAGAGGCCCAGCGTCTCGATGACGCTCAGGCCCTGGCCGGGGTCGTCGCCGTCGTCGCGCGCGAGCGCGAGCGCGGGGGACGACATGAGCAGCATCATCAGCGTCGTACCGGCAGCCAGGGCGCCGGCGCGCAGGGCGTTCTTCTTGTCCACAGTGCCAAAGTAGCGAACGCCCGAGCGAGCCGCGCGCCCGGGGGTGCCGTACGTGCTGACCGGCCCCCTCAGCTCTCCTGCGTACCCCCTCCGCTCTCCCGAGGACCACCTCCGCCCCGCCCCTCCCGCACCGCGTCCATCAGCGCGTGCACCCGCGGTGACGCGGCGAGTTCCTCCAGTGTCACCGGACGGCCCTCGGCGTCGGCGATCGGCAGGCGCCAGTTCGGGTACTGGTCCCAGGTGCCGGGGAGGTTCTGCGGGCGGCGGTCGCCGACGCCGTCGGGGAGCCAGACGCCGATGAGGCGGGCGGGAGTGCGCAGCAGGAAGCGGTGGACGGCCTGGACCTCGGCCTCCTCCGAGGTGGCGTCGATGCCTCCGCCGGTGCTCCGCAGCAGACCGAGCCGGGCGAGCAGGCCCAGCCACTCCCCCGTGTCGGCGGCCGCCTCGGCCCGCTCCTCCTCCCGGGGGCGGGTCAACAGGCCCAGGCTGTCGCGGAGTTCGACGTGGCCGCCGGTGAGGCGGGAGGCGGTGGGCGGCAGGTCGTGGGTGGTGGCGGTGGCCAGGCAGTCGGCGCGCCAGCGTTCGGGGGGCAGGGGGCGGCCGTCACCGTCCCAGTCCCGTTCGAACCACAGCACCGACGTGCCGAGCACCCCGCGTTCGCGCAGCGCCTCGCGCACCCCGGCCTCCACGGTGCCCAGGTCCTCCCCGATCACGACCGCGCCGGCCCGGGAGGCCTCCAGGACCAGGACGGCGAGCATGGCCTCGGCGTCGTAGCGGACGTAGGTGCCCTCCGTCGGCGGGAGCCCCTGCGGGACCCACCAGAGCCGGAACAGGCCCATGACGTGGTCGATGCGCAGGGCGCCCGCGCAGCGGAACAGGGCGCGCAGGAGACGGCGGTAGGGGGCGTAGCCGGACTCGGCGAGGCGGTCCGGGCGCCAGGGCGGCAGGCCCCAGTCCTGGCCGCGGGCGTTGAAGGCGTCCGGTGGGGCGCCCACCGACATGCCGGGGGCGAGGTACTCCTGCTGCGCCCACGCGTCGGCGCCCCCGGGGTGCACGCCGACGGCGAGGTCGTGCACGAGCCCGACCGGCATGCCGGCCTCGCGCGCGGTGCGCTGGGCGGCGGCGAGCTGGGTGTCGGTGAGCCAGGCGAGGCGGCTGTGGAAGTCGACGCGGTCCATCAGCTCGGTGCGGGCGCGGGCGGTCTCCGCCGAGCGGGGGTCGCGCAGCCCGGCGGGCCACCGGCTCCAGTCCGAGCCGTGCACCTCCGCGAGCGCGTACCAGGTGGCGTGGTCCTCCAGGGCCTCGCCCTGCTCGGCGAGGAAGTCGCAGTAGGCGGCGCGCCGGCCGGGTCCGAGCGGTACGTCCCGGACCAGCTCCAGCGCCTCCCGCTTGAGCTCCCACACGGCGTCCCGGTCGATCAACGCCCCTTTCTCCAGCACCGTTTCGCGCAGCCGTGCGGCCCGCTCCAGCAGCGAGCGCACCCGCTCACGGTCCTCGACGTAGGCGAACTCGGGGATGTCCTCGACCCGCAGATGGACCGGGTCGGGGAAGCGGCGCGAGGAGGGCCGGTAGGGGGACGGGTCGGTGGGAGGGCCGGGGACGGCCGCGTGCAGCGGGTTGACCTGGACGAATCCCGCGCCGAGCGCGCGTCCGGCCCAGGCGGTGAGTTCGTCGAGGTCGCCGAGGTCGCCCATGCCCCAGGAGCGTTGCGAGAGGAGGGAGTAGAGCTGGACGAGGAGTCCGTACGAGCGCCCCCTGGGCGTGGGCAGGCGGGGCGGGGCGACGACGAGATGCGCCTGTGCCGTACGGCCGTCGGGTGCGGTGGCGGTCAACCGGTGGATGCCGGGCGGGAGTTGCTCGGCGGCGGCGCGGGTCTCGCCCTGTTCGGTCTCGACGCGCAGCCGGGTGCCGTCGGGGAGGGCGGTGAGGGCCTCCGGGGTGCCGCCGCTCCAGCAGACCACGGTCGGCGGAAGCAGCCGTTCGCGCAGTTCGCGCTCCCGGGCGGCGAGCGCGGCGCGGGCGGCCTCCGGGGTGCCGGCGTCGACGCCGAGGGCGGCCAGGGCGCGGGTGACGGCGGCGGCCGAGGCCGCGACCGTGCGGTCCGGGGAGGGGCTGTAGGAGGTGGCGACGCCGTGCAGTGCGGCGAGCCTGGACAGGTCCTCGGTGGGGGGGGCGGCCGGCCGGGGTGCGGTCATCTACGGCCTCGTGCCGTCGGAGTCCGCGGCGGCGAGCGGCGGCTCGCTGGTCAGGGGCTCCGCCGCGGCGAGCGGCGGCTCGCTGTACAGGGGCTCCGCGGCGGGCAGCGGGGGTTCGCTGTGCAAGGGCTCCGCGGCGGGCAGCGGCGGCTCGCTGGTCAGCGGGGTCTCGGCGCAGGTCGTTTCCGCGCTGAAGGCGCAGAGGGTCTCGCGTTTGGAGGGGGTGGGGTGCGTGCGGGTGGGTGCGGCCACGGGGGCCTCCTTGTCGAGTACTCGCGTACGTATGGCGTCGCGTACGTACGACGCCGAACGGGTTACCGCAGCCCTACCCACCGAGCGCGACGGCAGACGTCCGGGAGGCGGACAACGCACATGTCGTCACATTCCATACCGGGATTCACCGCCCCGCGCACCCTCCGGCCGAAGTTTCCCGACCACTTCCCTGATCGCTATTCACTCAATACATATATCGAGTG
Organism: Streptomyces sp. NPDC001315; assembly: GCF_042896175.1. Lineage (NCBI taxonomy): Bacteria > Bacillati > Actinomycetota > Actinomycetes > Kitasatosporales > Streptomycetaceae > Streptomyces > Streptomyces sp. NPDC001315. The sequence goes on from NZ_JBIAWZ010000001.1 coordinate 405,227, forward strand.
CATAATGATCCGCATGAGCACCCGCCACATCCTGCTGGGGCTGCTCGCCGGAGGGCCGAGCCATGGCTACGACCTCAAGCGACGCCACGACGAACGTTTCCCGCAGGCCCGCCCGCTGGCCTACGGGCAGGTCTACACGACCTTGCAGCGCCTGGTCCGCGACGGCCTCGCGGAGATCGAGGGGACCGACTCGGACGGCGGCCCGGAGCGGACGACGTACCGCTCGACGGACGAAGGCTCGCGCGAACTGGCCCAGTGGGCCCGGGAGATCGCGCCGCCCGCGCCCTTCGTGACGAACGAGATCTTCGCCAAGGTCGTCGTCTCGATCCTGGCCGGCGGCGACCCGGCCGCCTACCTCGGGGCGCAGCGCGCCGCCCACATGGAGCGGATGCGCCAGCTGACCGCCGTCAAGACCGACCCGGGCGCCGATCTGGCGACCGTGCTGTCGGCGGACTACGCCCTCAACCACCTCGACGCCGACCTCCGTTGGATGGCCACCACGGCGGCCCGGCTGATCACTCTGACCGCGGAGGTCGACGCAGCATGAACACCAAGGGGGAGGCCTTCGTGCCGCTTCTTCAGGCCCGTGACCTGGTCAAGGCACACGGCAGGAACGAGGCGCTGCGCGGCGCGTCGGTCGGACTGCGCGCGGGCGAGATCCTCGCCGTGACGGGCACCAGCGGCAGCGGGAAGTCCACGCTGCTGCACTGTCTGGCAGGGATCGTACGGCCGGACGAGGGCTCGGTCGTCTACGGCGGGGAGCGCCTCGACCAGCTGTCCGAGAAGCGCCTGGGCGAGCTGCGCCGCACCGACTTCGGTGTGGTCTTCCAGTTCGGGCAGCTGATCCCGGAGCTGACCGCGCTCGACAACGTGGCGCTGCCACTGCTGCTGGCCGGGACCGCGCGGGCCACGGCCCGGGAGCGGGCCGGAGAGTGGTTGGAGCGGTTCGGGGTGCGCGGGCAGCAGGAGCTGCGGCCGGGCGAGCTGAGCGGCGGCCAGGCCCAGCGGGTCGCCCTGGCCCGCGCCCTGGTCACCGGGCCGAAGGTCGTCTTCGCGGACGAGCCCACGGGGGCACTGGACTCCCTCGCCGGCGAACAGGTCATGACAGCCCTGGTGCACACGGCCCGCGAGTCAGGCGCGGCTGTCCTGCTGATCACGCACGACGCCCAGACGGCGGCGTACGCGGACCGTGAGGTGCGCCTCAGCGACGGCACCATGCTTCCGGCGGAGGTGGCCGCGTGAGAGGCGGAGACGACGGCGTGAGGGGCGGAGACGACCGCGTGCGGAGTGAAAGTGACCACATGAGGGACGAAGGTGACCGCACGAGAGGAGCGGGTGACCACACGAGAGGAGCGGGCGACCGCACAAGAGGCGAAGGTGACCGCACAAGGCGCGAAGCTGACCGCACAAGGGTGAGCACCGACATCCGCCTGGCCTGGGAGCTCACCCGGGGTTCCGACCGGCGGGAGTGGTGGCGGGTCGGCCTCACGGCGGCCGGGGCGGCACTCGCGACGGGCTTCGCGCTCGCGGCCGTGTCCCTGGCCTCCCTCCAGGGCCAGTACAGCTTCACCGTCGGGCACGGGCTGCTGGACCAGCCCGGCGAGCGCTCCGGGGTGATCGCCGGACTGCTGCTCCTGCTGGTCCCGGTGCTCGGCTTCCTCGGCCAGTGCGCCCGTATCGGCGCGGTGCACCGCGACCGTCGGCTGGCGGGGCTGCGGCTGGCCGGGGCCGCGCCCGGGCAGGTGCGCCGGATCGCCGCGCTGGAGACGGGGCTGGCCTGTCTGCTGGGCTCGGCGCTCGCCATCGCCGTGTCCGTGCCGGTGCTGCTGCGACTGTGGGCCGAGCCGACCGCCCTGACCTGGGCCGGGATGGCCCTGGTCGCGCTGGGCGTGCCGGTGCTGGGTGCGGCGGCGGGCGCGCTGGCGCTGCGCCGGGTGGTGGCCTCGCCGCTCGGCTGGGTGCGCCGGGTACGCCCGAACTCCGGGCGGGGGCCGGGGCTGCTGTTCCTGGGCGGGCTGCTGCTCGTGATCCTGCTGGCGTCGGCCACCGTGGCCAGTACCTCTTCGGGCGTGCCGGGCGAGGGGTACGGGCGGCTGCCTCTGACGCTGTTCGGCCTGGTCGTCGCCGTCGGCGCGGGCGCGGTGTGGCTGGTCGGCGCCATGGCCGGGCTCACCGGCCGGCTGCTCGCGCCCCGCGCCCGGTCGGCGGCGGCGCTGATCGCGGCGGAACGGCTGCGCGACGACCCGTGGGCCGCGGCGCGCACCCATGCGGCCGTGCTGCTGGTGACGGTCGTAGGGACGGGCTTCGTCGGGGTGCGCCAGGCCCTGCTCGCCGAGCTGAACGAGATGCGCCGCCGCCACGAGCTCGGCATGGACATGACGTTCTATACGGCGGGGCTCGATCTCACGGCCGTCGGCATCCTCGTCGCTCTCGCGATCACCCTGTGCGGTCTGGCCGTCGGCACCGCCGAGTCCCTGGCCACCCGCCGCCGGGGCCTGGCCGCGCAGGCCGCGGCCGGAGTGCCGCAGCCGGTGCTCGGCCGGGCGCTCCTGCTGGAGACCGCGCTGCCGCTCGCGCCCGCGGTCCTGCTGGCCGGCGCCGGCGGCATGGCGATCGGCGTCTGGTACGCCTCCCTCTCCACCGACTACGCCACCCCGGCCGTGCCTTACGCGGCCCTGCTCGTCCCGCTCACGGTGTACGCCTGCTGCCTGCTGGCGGCGGCCACCTCGCTCCCCCTGCTGCGCCGCTCGGTACGCCCGACGGAGCTGCGCTACGCGTGAGCGGCGCCTGAACGTCCGGCCCTGGGAGCACGGGGGACTCGCAGGGCCGGATCAAGGAGCAGGGATCGAGGAGCACGGATCAAGAGACAGGCACCAACAGGCAGGTACCAAGGGACAGGGATCAAGGGGGCAGGGCGAACACAAAGGCCCGGATCATCAGGCGGAGATGCCGTCGATCCGGGCCATGGCGTCGTCCGCGCCGAACGGCTGCAAGTAGGGCAGCCAGCGCGGGTCCCTATGCCCGGTCCCGATGATGCGCCAGGCCAGGCCGGTGGGCGGAGCGGGTTTGTGGCGCAGCCGCCAGCCGATCTCGAAGAGGTGCCGGTCGGCCTTCACGTGGTTGCAGCGGCGGCAGGACGCCACCACGTTGTCCCAGACGTGCTTGCCCCCGCGGCTGCGCGGGATGACGTGGTCGACGCTGGTTGCGACGCCACCGCAGTACATGCACCGGCCCCCGTCGCGGGCGAAGAGCGCGCGTCGGGTGAGAGGAACGGGCCCCCGATAGGGAACCCGGACGAATCGCTTGAGCCGGACCACGCTGGGTGCGGGGACTGTGACGGTTGCGCTGTGCATAAAGGCGCCGGATTCCTCGAGGCAGACAGCCTTGTTCTCGAGGACGAGGATGAGCGCGCGGCGGAGCGGTACGACGCCGAGTGGCTCGTACGACGCGTTGAGGACCAGGACATGCGGCACGGATGCCTCCTTGTGCGTCGGCGGCGCGTGGCTCGCGCCGGGACGATCTGCAGTCAGTCTCCCCTCATGCCTGGTGAACGCGCCACCATGTCCCGGTAACGGGCTGGGAGTGTTTTCGACCACACCCTGATGCATCCCCCGGATCACGACACGTTCAAGCCCAGGTGAGCACGGTGTCTCCTTTGAACATCGCGGCGATCCACACACGATGCCCCGTTAGTGTGGTGGGTCTGCCCGTCCGGTGACCCTTTCGTGACCTTGACGACCTCGACGACCCTGACCGCCGCATCGGGGGCAGACCGCTGCATGCCTGGAGGTACCTGCCGTGTCCTTGCCCGCCGTCCTACTGGCCGCCGGTTCGTCGCCGTCGCCGTCCCCCTCGGAGACGGAGACGACGACTCCGGCGGTGCCCTCGCTCCAGGACGCCCAGGAGAGCGCGACCAACGCGGCCAGCTGGGTCGAGCAGAACTGGTCGACGTGGCTCGCGATCGGTCTGCGGGTCCTGCTGGTCCTGGTGATCGCGGCGGTGCTGAGAGTGGTGGTGCGGCGGGCGATCACCAAGCTGATAGACCGCATGAGCCGCACGGCCGAGGCGGTCGACGGCACGGCGCTGGGCGGGCTGCTGGTCAACGTGGAACGCCGTCGCCAGCGCTCGCAGGCGATCGGCTCGGTGCTCCGCTCGGTCGCGTCCTTCCTGATCATGGGCACGGCCGCGCTGATGGTGCTGTCCACGTTCCAGATCAACCTGGCCCCGCTGCTGGCGTCCGCCGGTGTCGCCGGTGTCGCCATCGGTTTCGGCGCCCGCAACCTGGTCACGGACTTCCTCTCCGGCGTCTTCATGATCCTCGAGGACCAGTACGGCGTCGGCGACACGATCGACGCGGGCGTCGCCTCGGGCGAGGTGATCGAGGTCGGCCTGCGCGTGACCAAGCTGCGCGGCGACAACGGCGAGATCTGGTACGTCCGCAACGGCGAGGTCAAGCGCATCGGCAACCTCTCCCAGGGCTGGGCCACGGCCGGCGTCGACGTGACCGTGCGCGCCTCGGAGAACCTGGACCGGGTGAAGGCCACCCTCGACGAGGTCGCCGACAGGATGAGCAAGGAGGAGCCCTGGAACGAGCTCCTGTGGGGCCCGATCGAGGTCCTCGGCCTGGACAGCGTGCTGCTCGACTCCATGGTGGTCCGCGTCTCCGCCAAGACCATGCCCGGCAAGTCCCTCACCGTCGAACGCGAACTCCGCTGGCGCGTCAAGCGCGCCTTCGACGCGGCCGACATCCGCATCGTGGGCGGCGCGACGGCCACGGAGGACGTGGAACCGGCCCCCGACCCGACGGCGACGGTCGCGGCCCCGTCGGTCTTCGCCAACACGGACTCCCCGCAGTCGGCGGCGGCGACACCGATCGCACAGCCGCGTCCGGCGGCTCCCACGAAGTAGGCGGTACGTCAGGAGGCGGCACCCGGAGAGCTCCGGGTGCCGCCTCCTGTCGTGTACGGGGACGGAACGGTTCAGCACGCTCATCCTCTGAAGAAATCGATCATCTACGCGGTCGTTCGCCTGCGGGCCAGCTGTCACCTCCACCAATCACGAGACCGACACCGGCCCCAAGTTCCGCACCTACGCCGCCGGAGTGCCCGTCTACGTCCTCATCGACCGCCACTCCAGGACGGCCCACTGCTACACGGACCCGATCCTCCCCGGCGACGACCCCACCGAGGCCTACTACGACACGGACACCAAGGTCGATCTCGGCGAACCGCTCCCGCTCCCGGCGCCCTACCCCACCCTGGACACGGCCCCGTTCCTCCGCACCGAGGCATAGCGGTCGTCACTCAGCCGTGCTGACGGTCCGCCGGTTCCGCCCCTCAACAACCCGCCGCAAGACGAATTTCACGGTCTTCACAGGTTCCCAAGGGCGCGCTGCCCCGGGCCTACTGGGGGACCGGCAAGTACTCCGGTTACAAGGGCCAGCCGGTGATCCTCCAGTTCCGGGCCAAGAGCAGCAGCACCTACAAGAACGTGAAGACGGGGTGACCTCCGGCACGGCCGGCGCCCTGTCCACCACGGTCAAGGCCTCCGCCGACGGCTACTACCGGTACACGTTCGCCGGTACGTCGACCACCGGCGCGGCGACGGCCGCGGGCGACTACGTCGACGTGCGGTAAGTCTCAGCAGCACATGAGAAGGGGGCGCCCGGAACTCTCCGAGCGCCCCCTTTGCCGTACGCACGAGCCGTGTACCGCGTCAGCCGAACCAGCTCACCTGCACCACCACGATCCGCTCGCCGCGGACATCCGTCAGATAGGTGAGCATGAGCAATCCCCGACTCTCGGTGCGCACGCCAGGGCCAGGCCCGGTATAGGCGGCCCCCTCCAGGAAAACCATGGACTCGCGTACGGCGATCTCGTTGACCAGCCGCTCCGTCTCGGCGCGCGCGACCTCCGGGAGCCCATCCAGCAGATCATCCTGAAACGGCTCCCAGCTCCAGTCAGCCACCGGCGACCTCGCGGTGCGCGGCGCGCACGATGTCGCCCGCCTCACGGATGGCACGGTCACGCACGGCCGGATCCGGGCTGCTGATCGCCTGCTCGGCCGCGTGCAGGCGGCGTGCGGTCTCGGGGTGACGCTCGATCTCGACCACGACGCCCCACTGCCGGTAGAACATCCGGATCGGTACGACGCTGTCCTCGTCCCCGGCCCGCACGAACGCCCTCTGCAGGTCCTCGAAGAACTCGGGGAGCCGGGACGGGGCGACTGTGGCGACGGCCTGGCGCAGAGCCGGGAGGGTGGGCTCGGGCCGGGGGATGAGCGGACCGTCCCCGTCCGCGTACGGCATGGTCATCGGCCGCCCCTTCTGCTCGTCCAGCGCCATTCCGGCACGTGCCCACGCTAACGCCATTCCCGTCACCGCCTCACGTCCACGAGCACAGCGGACCGCCCCGGCAGGCCCCACTCGGCGTAGACGGTCTTGCCGACGGCGCGGGGCGCAAGCCCCCAGCGGTCGGCAAGCGACCCGACGATGAGCAGTCCCCTCCCGAATTGATCGTCCTCACCGGCAGAACAAGGACTCGGCAGCCGTTCCCCGCGCGGGTCGCTGACCTCGATCCGCAGCGTGGTCGCGCTGAGCGTCAGCCGTACGCGGATGAGCCGGTCCCGCAGGCTGCCATGAAGTAAGGCGTTCGTCGCCAGCTCCGAGACGACGAGCGCGGCGTCTCCGGCGAGGGCCGGGTACCCCCACTCGATGACGAGGCGGGCGGTGCGGCGGCGGGCGAGGGTGACGCTGCGGGCGAGCGGGGTGTAGTCGAGGCAGTCGTCGTGGAGGAGGGGTTCGGGGTCGGCTTCGGGAGTGGTGGGGGGTGAGGTTTCGGGCATGGATGCGCACCTCCAAGTGGAGCCGCAGGGTGAGCAGGTGAGTGCCGAAAGTAGCGAAGAACGCGATCTAAGCGCAATCTGCTTGAGGAAGTTCTTCCTGAGAGGGGGAAATTCGTCGACGCAGTGATGACCGTGGGACACACTGTGGTCGTGATGCGATCGACTCAGCCCCGACAAGGTCAGGTGTCAACTGTCTTGGCTCGCAGGCTCGGAAGCGAACTCCTGCGCCTACGGGACTCTGCAGGCAAGACTCAGCAACAGGCGGCTGCGGCCATCAGTGCGACAGGCACCAAAATCGTGAAGATGGAGCGCGGCTGGGTTCCGATGCGTGACCCGGACATCCGGGTGTTGTGTGAGTTCTACGGACTTGAGGACCGCAAAACCGTCAGCCGGCTGCTGGAGTTGGCGAAACTGGACCGCGAGCGCCGCAAAGCCAAGGGGTGGTGGCAGCACTCGCCCAACGCAGGAGGACTGGCCGAGTACATCGCCATGGAGGATGTCGCAAGCCGCGTCCGCACCTGGCAACTCTCGCTGATCCCGGGCTTGTTCCAGACAGCGGAGTACGCGCGTTCCCTGGCAGTCAGTGACGGAGTATGGGAAGACCCGGACGACATCGAGCGCATCGTCGGGGTCCGCATGCGGCGCCAGGAACGCCTGCGCGGCGAGCACCCGCTTCAGGTATATGCGGTCGTCTGGGAAGCAGCGCTACGACAGTTGATCGGCGGCCCAGAAGTGATGCGGGCGCAGCTGGAACACCTCTTGGAGGTGGTGCAACTTCCGAACGTACGCCTTCAGGTGCTGCCGTTCCGCACGGGTGGACACCCTTGCATCACCGGGCCTTTCAGCATCGTCTCGTTTGCGGAGACAGAGGCCGTGGACGTGGTCCACGTGGACACCATCGCATCTACGGTGTGGGTGGAGAACGAGACCGAGAGTGCCACGTACAGCAGCTTCTTCGACCGTACGGCACGCCTCAGCCTCGCCCAGCACGACGCCACCCTGCTCATCGACCGCATCCGTCAGGAGATCTGACCCATGACCGAGTTCAACTTCGTAAAGTCCAGCTACAGCAGCTCGGGAGGCGAATGCATCGAAGTCGCCCGCAACCTCCCCGGCACCATAGCCGTGCGCGACTCGAAGAACCCCGACGGCCCGATACTCCGCCTCACCCCGACCACCTGGGCGGAGTTCACCGCGTCACTCCGCTGAGAAGCCGCCCCGCCCCCACAGGTAACGACTCCGTTGCCTGTGGGGGCGGTTTCTCTTGACGCGCGCGTCCCTCGGGCTTACGTTCCTGCCACCGAACAGGAAACCTTCCTAACAATGATCAGCGGGGATCACCGACGATCAACGGATGGACTTCCCCACCAGGTCACTGGGAAGCTGGACAGCCGAGAGGCAGGTGTCGACCCCGATGGCAGGAACCGCCGGTACGCCGGGCACCCCGCGCGTCCTGCGCGCCATGAACGACCGTGCCGCGCTCGACCTCCTGCTGGAGCACGGACCACTGTCCCGCACCCGGATCGGCAAGCTCACCGGCCTGTCCAAGCCGACCGCCTCCCAGCTGCTGGCCCGGCTGGAGGCGGCGGGGCTCGTCCTCGCCACCGGCACCAGCGAGGGGCGGCCCGGGCCCAGCGCCCAGTTGTACGAGATCAACCCGGCCGCCGCCTACGCCGCCGGACTCGACGTCACCCCCGAACGCATCCACGCCGCCGTCGCCGACATCACCGGCCGCACGGTCGGCGCCTGCGAACTGCCCACCCCCGGCAGGCCGTCGGCGAAGTCCGTCGTCGGGCAGGTCACCGACGCCCTCGACGGCGCGGTGAAGGCGGCCGGTCTCACCCGCGACGACGTCCACCGGCTCGTCATCGGCACCCCCGGCGCCTTCGACCCCAACACCGGCCGGCTGCGTTACGCCTCCCACCTGCCCGGCTGGCACGCCCCCGCCCTCCTCGAGGAGCTCGCCGCCGCCCTGCCGATGCCGGCCGAGTACGAGAACGACGTCAACCTCGTCGCCGTGGCCGAGCAGCGCCTGGGCGCGGCCCGCGGGCACGAGGACTTCGTCCTGCTGTGGAACGAGGGGGGTCTGGGTGCCGCCCTCGTGCTCGGCGGACGGCTGCACCGCGGCTGGACCGGCGGCGCCGGCGAGGTCGGCTTCCTGCCGGTGCCCGGCACGCCCCTGGTCCGCCAGGTGACCAGGGCCAACAGCGGCGGCTACCAGGAGCTGGCCGGTTCGCAGGCCATCCCCCGGCTGGCCCGGGAGCTGGGCATCGCGGAGATCCCGACGGGCCCGTACGCCGAGGTCGCCGCCGCCCTCGTGGCCCGCGCGGCGGAGGCGGACGAGGGCCTTCACCGGCAGCTGCTGGAGACGTACGCGACCCGGCTCGCCACCGGTCTCGCCTCGCTCGTCTCGGTCCTCGACCCCGAACTCGTCGTCCTCAGCGGCGCCTCGCTCACGGCCGGCGGCGAGGTGCTGCGAGCCCTGGTCCAGGCCGAACTGGAGGAGCTGGCCGCCGCCCGGCCCCGGCTCGTCGTCGGCGCCGTCACCGAACACCCCGTGCTGCGCGGCGCGCTGGAGAGCGCGCTGGCGGCCACCCGCGACGAGGTCTTCGACACCTCACGCTGAACCACTTCTTCCTCTCTCACCTCACTCACCTCGCCCCGCCCGCCCCAGGGAGACCCCGTCATGCCCGAAGTCATCCGAAAAGCGGCCTTTGCCCTGACCGCGTCCCTGACACTCCTCGCCACCGCCTGTACCGGCCAGTCCGGTTCCGCCGCGAACGATGACGCGTCGAAGGACACGACCATCAACTTCTGGCACGCCTGGAGCGCGCCCTCCGAGGTCAAGGCCGTGCAGTCGCTCATCGCCGGCTTCGAGAAGAAGCACCCCAACATCCACGTGAACATCGTCGGCAACATGACCGACGACAAGATCAACCAGGCGCTGCGGGCGGGCGGCGACAAGGCACCCGACGTGATCTCCTCCTTCACCACGAACAACGTGGGCAAGTTCTGCTCCTCGGGCGCCCTGGTCGACCTCAACCCCTTCTTCAAGAAGTCCGGCATCGACCCCGAGGCGACCTTCCCGAAGGCGATGAACGAGTACACCCAGTTCGACGGCGACCGCTGCGCGGCACCGCTGCTGGGAGACGCGTACGGGCTCTACTACAACAAGACGGCATTCGCGAAGGCCGGCATCAAGAACCCGCCCAGGACGTGGTCCGAATTCGAGGCCGACGCGAAGAAGTTGACGATCTCCAAGGGCGACTCGTACGCACAGCTCGGTTTCATGCCGAACTACCACGGCTGGGAGTCGACGACCGAGCACTATTTCGGGCAGTTCTCCCCGACGTACTTCGACAGCAGCGGTAAGTCGAACCTCGCCAAGGACCCGGCATTCACGGCCGGTTTTACGCTTCAGAAGAAGCTCGTCGACGAACTCGGCGGATTCCAGAAGCTGGAGAAATTCCGTTCCAGGCTGGGCGACGAGTGGGGCCCCAAGCACCCCTTCCAGACCGGCCAGGTCGCGATGCAGCTCGACGGCGAGTGGCGCCTGGGCATGGCCACGGAGGCCAAGCCGGACTTCGAGATCGGCGTCGCCCCGCTGCCCGTCCCCGACGACCAGGCCGACCAGTACGGCAAGGGCTACATCATCGGCACGATCACCGGCATCGCCGCCACCAGCAAGAAGCAGAACGCGGCCTGGGAACTGGTGAAGTACATGACCACCGACACGGACGCGGTCGTGAACTTCTCCAACGCCATCCACAACGTGCCCTCCACACTGGCCGCCCTGAAGTCGCCGAAACTGAAGTACGACCCTCGCTTCAAGACCTTCCTCGACATCGCGGCGAACCCGGACTCGACCACGACTCCCGCCTCGATCAACGGCGGTGTGTACCTCGTGACGATCCAGCAGTTCGGCTACGACTACGAGAGCGGCAAGACGAAGGATCTCAAGTCGGGGCTGGCCGCGACGGCCAAGCAGATCGACACGGACATCGCGCAGGCGAAGTAGCGCGGCGATGAGCACCGTCACCCTGGCGTCGAAGCACCGCCGCGCGGCACTTCGCAACCTCGCCTTCCTCTCCCCCTGGCTGATCGGCTTCGCGGTCTTCTTCGCGTACCCGCTGATCTCGACGGTCTACTTCTCGTTCATGCACTACGACGGCTTCAGGCCGCCGACGTGGAGCGGAACGAAGAACTGGACGTACGTCTTCCAGCACTATCCCCTCTTCTGGCCCGCCCTGCGCAACACCCTGTGGCTGGTCCTCGTCGTGGTGAGCCTGCGGGTCGTCTTCGGACTCGGCGTGGGCCTCCTCATCACGAAGATCAAGACGGGTACGGGCGTCTTCCGCACCCTCTTCTACCTGCCGTACCTGGCCCCGCCCGTCGCGGCCACCATGTCCTTCGCCTTCCTCCTCAACCCCGGTACGGGTCCGGTCAACTCGCTCCTCGAGAAGATCGGCATCCCGGCGCCCGGCTGGTTCAACGACCCCGCCTGGTCCAAGCCGGCCCTCACGTTGTTGTTCCTGTGGGGTGTCGGCGACCTGATGGTCATCTTCATGGCCGCGCTGCTCGACGTACCCACGGAGCAGTACGAGGCGGCCGAGCTGGACGGGGCATCGGCGTGGCAGCGCTTTCGCTACGTCACGCTCCCGAACATCTCCCCGATCGTGATGTTCGCGGTGGTCACCGGCGTGATCCAGGCGATGCAGTGCTACACCCAGCCGCTGATCGCGGGGAAGGTCGCCTCGGGCGTCATCCAGGGCGCGGGCACGCAGTTCGAGCCCGGCTACCCGGAGAAGTCGACCCTCACCCTCCCCCAGCTCGTCTACAACCTCGGTTTCCAGCGCTTCGACTACGGCTCCGCGTGCGTGGTGGCACTCGTCCTCTTCGTCCTGTCGATGGTGTTCACCGCGTTCCTGATGCGGCGCCGGGGCGGTCTCATCCAGGCAGGTGACTGACCATGACCCAAGTACTCGACGCACCCGTGGAGTTGAAGGCACCCATCACGCCCGCCGAGCGCACCGCCCGGCGCCGGGCGGTGCTGGAGTGGGTCGCGGTGCACTCCCTCGGTGTCGCGGCCGCCCTCTTCTTCGTCCTCCCCTTCGTGTTCGTGTTCCTGACCTCGCTGATGAGCGACAGCCAGGCACTCAGCCGCGACCTGATCCCGCACACCTGGGAGTGGTCCAACTACAAGAAGGTCTTCGACACCCCCGGCTTCCTGACCTGGTGGAAGAACACGCTGATCTACGCCGGTCTCGGCACCGTCCTGACGGTCGTGTCGTCGATCCCGGTGGCGTACGCGCTCGCCAAGTTCCGCTTCCGCGGCCGGAACCTGGCACTCATGCTGGTGATCTCGATGATGATGCTGCCCCCGCAGGTCGTCATCATCCCGATGTACCTGTTCTGGGTGAAGCAGCTGGGCCTGTCGGGCACGCTGTGGCCGCTGATCATCCCGCTGGCGTTCGGCGACGCATTCTCCATCTTCCTGCTGCGCCAGTTCCTGATGACGATCCCGAACGAGTACGTGGACGCGGCGAAGGTCGACGGCTGCGGCGACCTCCGCACCCTGCTGAAGGTCGTCATCCCGATGGCGAAGCCGGGCATCGCGGCCGTCGCGCTCTTCCAGTTCTTCTCCGCCTGGAACGACTACTTCGGCCCGCAGATCTACGCCTCCGAGAACCCGGGCGTCTGGACCCTGTCCTACGGCCTGGAGTCCTTCAAGGGCGCCCACCACACCGACTGGAACCTCACCATGGCCGCGACCGTGCTGGTCATGGCCCCCGTGATCCTCGTGTTCTTCTTCGCCCAGAAGGCGTTCGTCGAGGGCGTCACCCTCACCGGAGTAAAGGGTTGAACCATTCATGAAACTCACCGTGGTCGGCGGCGGCTCGACCTACACACCCGAACTCATCGACGGCTTCGCCCGCCTGCGTGACACCCTGCCCGTCGAGGAACTGGTGCTGGTCGACCCGGCGGCGGACCGTCTGGAGCTGGTCGGCGGCCTGGCCCGCCGCATCTTCGCCAAGCAGGGCCACACCGGCCGTATCGTCACCACCGCCGACCTGGACGCGGGCGTCGACGGCGCGGACGCGGTCCTCCTCCAGCTCCGCGTCGGCGGTCAGGCGGCCCGCGAGCAGGACGAGACCTGGCCCCTGGAGTGCGGTTGCGTCGGCCAGGAGACGACGGGCGCGGGCGGCCTGGCCAAGGCGCTGCGCACGGTTCCGGTGGTCCTGGACATCGCCGAACGGGTCCGCCGTACGAACCCGAACGCCTGGATCATCGACTTCACCAACCCGGTCGGCATCGTCACCCGCGCCCTACTCCAGGCCGGCCACAAGGCGGTCGGTCTGTGCAACGTGGCGATCGGTCTCCAGCGGAAGTTCGCGGGACTGCTCGGTGTCACCCCCGCCGACATCCACCTGGACCACGTGGGCCTCAACCACCTCACCTGGGAGACCGCGGTCCGGCTGGGCGGCCCCGAGGGCGCGGACGTCCTGCCCAAGCTGCTGACCGCGCACGGCGACACCATCGCCGCCGACCTGCGCCTGCCCCGCCCCCTCCTGGACCGGCTGGGCGTGGTCCCGTCGTACTACCTGCGCTACTACTACGCGCACGACGAGGTCGTACGGGAACTGCGCACGAAACCGTCGCGGGCGGCCGAAGTGGCCGCGATGGAACGGGAACTGCTGGCGCTGTACGGCGACCCGGCGCTGGACGAGAAGCCGGAGCTGCTCGCCAAGCGGGGCGGCGCCTACTACTCGGAGGCGGCGGTGGACCTCGCGGCCGCGCTGCTGGGCGGGACCGGAAGCCCGTACCAGGTGGTCAACACCTACAACCACGGCACGCTGCCCTTCCTCCCGTCGGACGCGGTGATCGAGGTGCAGGCGGCGGTGGGCCCGCAGGGGACGGCCCCACTGCCGGTCCCGCCGGTGGACCCGCTCTACGCGGGCCTGATGGCGAACGTGACGGCCTACGAGGAGCTGGCCCTGACGGCCGCCCTGCACGGCGGCCGGAACCGCGTCTTCCGAGCCCTTCTCGCCCACCCCCTCATCGGCCAGTACGAGTACGCCGAGACCCTCACCGACCAGCTGATCGCACACAACCGGGAGCACCTCGCGTGGGCCTGACCGCATGCGTCCTCGCCATCGACGCCGGCAACAGCAAGACCGACGTCGCGGTCGTGGCGGCCGACGGACACGTCCTCGCCACGGCCCGCGGCGGCGGGTTCCGGCCGCCCACCGTGGGGGTCGGGGCGGCGGTGGACGCGCTGGCGGAGGCGGTCGGGCGGGCGTACGCGGCGGCGGACGTCACCTCCGTCGCCCACGTCTCCGCCTGCCTGGCCAACGCCGACCTGCCGGTCGAGGAGGAACAGCTGGCCGCCGCGCTGCACGCGCGCGCGTGGGGCACGACCGTGGAGGTCCGCAACGACACCTTCGCCATCCTGCGGGCGGGCGTGGCCGAGCCCCGCGGCGTCGCCGTGGTGTGCGGCGCCGGCATCAACTGCGTCGGCATGCGCCCCGACGGCCGCACCGCCCGCTTCCCGGCGCTCGGCCGCATCTCCGGCGACTGGGGCGGCGGCTGGGGCCTGGCCGAGGAAGCCCTGTGGCACGCCGCCCGCGCGGAGGACGGCCGCGGCGGCCCCACGGCGCTGGCCCGGACGCTGCCCGCGCACTTCGGCCTCGACTCCATGTACGCGCTGATCGAGGCACTGCACCTGGAACACGTCGCACCCGCCCGGCGCCACGAACTGGCCCCCGTCCTCTTCGCCACCGCGGCGCAGGGCGACCCGGTGGCCCGCACCGTCGTCGACCGTCTCGCCGAGGAGGTCGTGGCCATGGCCACGGTCGCCCTGACCCGCCTCGACCTGCTGAACGAGGAGACCCCGGTCCTGCTCGGCGGCGGCGTCCTGGCAGCGGGCCACGCCCAACTGGACGACGGAGTGCGGGACCTGCTCGCGTCCCGGGCCCCGAAGGCGGTACCGCGGGTGGTGACGGCGCCTCCGGTGCTGGGGGCGGCGCTGCTGGGGCTGGATCGGGCGGGGGCGGGGGACGAGGTGCGGGAGAGGGTGCGGGCGCACTACCGGTCCTGAGCCCCGAGTCCTCGGCCGCCGAGCCGCGGGCGGGGAACCGAACAGATTCCCGTGGCGTATTCATGGGCAGGGGGTTGGACGGAACCCGGCGCCCCACCGACGGCTTCCGCTGCGATCCGATCAAGATCCAGCGAAGCCCGGTGCGGATGTCGGTGCCGGCAGCGATACTTGCGTCGACGGATGACCACGGGGGAGGTCAGCAGTGACTCAAGCGCCGAAGAGCAGCGCGGCACCACCGAGTTCGGGCGTGCCCACGATGCCGGGGGTCCCGCCGCAACCGGGTGTCCGCCCCGGCCCGGCCGGCCCACCCGACGCGTCCGCGCCCGCCGCCCCACCCCGCAGGACCGCCTTCGCGGAGGGCGTCGACCGGCTGCGCTCCGCCGCGACCACCGAGCCCGGCCGTCTGCGCATCATCGGCGCGCTCCTCGCCGTCCTCGTCGTCGCGTTCGGCGCCGTCACGGCCTGGCAGACGACCGACCGTGCGGCGGCCGCCGACGACGTGCTCCACAAGAGCCAGCCGCTCACCTCCGCCGCCGCCGACATCTACCGCTCGCTCGCCGACGCCAACACCGCCGCCTCCAGCGGCTTCCTGGCCGGCGGCCAGGAGACGGCCGCGTCCCGCGACCGCTACGAGGCCGACATCGACACGGCCGCCGCCAAGCTCGTCACGGCCGCCAACAACTCCGATCCGGGCTCCCCCGCGGCAGTGACCATAGCCAAGCTCAACAGGCTGCTGCCGGAGTACAAGGGCCTGGTCGAGCGCGCCCGCACCTACAACCGGCAGGGCTTCCCGGTGGGCGGCGCCTACCTGCGGTACGCGAACGAGAAGATGCAGCACGACATGCTGCCGGCGGCGCAGGACCTCTACACCAAGGAGAACCGGCGCCTGAGCGACGACTACGCGCAGGCGACGCCCTACCCCTGGGCGGCGATCGCGCTCGGCGTCCTCGCCCTCGCCGCGCTCGCCTGGGCCCAGCACCGCAACTACCGGCGCACGAACCGGGTGCTGAACCACGGCCTGGTCGCCGCCACGGCCACCGCGACGGTCGTCCTGCTCTGGCTCGTCGTCGGCCACAGCGTGGCCCGCGCCGACCTCAACGACTCCTACGACCACGGCGTCCGCTCGCTGAACGTGCTGCACGACGCCCGCATCGCCTCCCTCAAGGCCCGCGGCAACGAGAACCTCACCCTGGTGGCCCGCGGCGCCGAGACGGTCGAGGTGGGCACCGGGCAGGTCGACGCCTACGACCACGACTTCACCACGGACATGGACGAGCTCGGCAAGGGCCTGGCCGCGGCGGAGAAGCTCGCCGACGACCAGCAGGGTTCCAAGCCGGTCACGTCGGCCGTCGCCAACATGACGGAGTGGAAGAAGCGGCACACCGCCGCCCGCGAACAGGACGAGAACGGCAACTACCAGCAGGCACTCGACCAGGTGATCGGCGGCAAGGGCGCGACCGGCGAGTGCTTCGACAGCGTCGACACGAATCTCGCCAACGCGCTCACCCACGAGCAGGGCGAGTTCCGGCAGGCGGCCGGTGACGGCCTGGACGCGATGACCGGACTGCCGCTGGGCGCCGCCCTCCTCGCCGTGCTGGGCGCGGCGGGCGCGGTGCTCGGCATCGGGCGCAGGCTTTCGGAGTACCGGTGAAAGGGGGCGTGACGATGCATGTGCGACGAGTGCGGGCCGGCCTGAAGGGCTGGGGTGGAGTGGGCGCGATGGCGGTCGTCTGCGCCCTGGCACTGGCCTTCGTGCTGCTGCTGCCGCTGACCCAGTCGCACGGCGACGGCAGTACGGGCCAGGGCGGTCAGGGCCTCGCCACCGGCAGCCAGGCGCGCGCCGGGAACTGCGACGCCCCGGAGAAGCAGACGCTGTCGCCGTCGGGTGCGGACGGCCCCACCATCGAGGCCATCAAGAGCCGCACGGGCGAGAAGCGCAAACTGATCGTCGGTGTCGACCAGAACAGCTACCGCTGGGGTTACCGGGACCCGAACAACCAGGGCTCCGAGCTCGAGGGCTTCGACATCGACCTGGTCCACCGGATCGCCCAGGACATCCTCGGCGACCCGAACGCGGTCCAGTTCAAGGCCATCCCCACCAACGAGCGCATCCCGGCCATCAAGGACGGCCGGGTCGACATGATCGTGCGCACGATGACCATCAACTGCGCCCGGCTGGACGAAGTCGCGTTCTCCGCGCCCTACTTCAAGACCGGCCAGCAGGTCCTGGCGCCCAAGTCGTCGACGATCAAGGGCTACGACAGCACGCTGGCGAAGAAGAAGATCTGCACGGCGAAGGGCTCCACCGCGTACACCAAGCTGGACGAGGACAGGAAGGCGGGCCGGCTCGCCTCCTCCGCCGACATGTCCACCACCGTCCCCAACCAACTCGACTGCCTGGTACGGCTCCAGCTCGGTGAGGTCGACGCGGTGGTCACCGACGGCGCGCTCGCCGCGAGTCAGGCCGCCCAGGACCCCACGGTCGAGCTGAAGGGCGCCGCGTTCACCACCGAGTACTACGGCGTGGCGATGAAGAAGGACGCCGACGATCTGGTACGCCGGGTCAATCAGATCCTGGTGGACTACCGCGGCAACGGCTGGCAGGCCTCGTACGACAAGTGGCTGTCGGCGACACTGGGGAAGAACGCGACGCCGTCGAAGCCGCCGGCACCGCAGTACCTGCGCACGAGCTGACCGGGCCCGGGTGCCGAAGGATCACGAACCGAACAACCGCCAATCCAGCAGCGAGAGGTGATCGATGGGCGTCACGGACCCCGCCGGGCCGGTGATGGACCGGGACGAGGTGGACCGTGCGCTGGCGCGGCTCGGCGCGGAGCACGAGGCGATCGAGACCTCGCTCCTCGCCCTCCAGGACCACGCGGGCCGCAGACTCCTCGAGGGCGCCGCGCTCACGGGCACCACCCGGGAGCGCTGGACGTCCGCGGAGGCGTCGATCACGCTGCTGTGGGCGTACTTCGACGCCTACACGGACGCGCTGCGCTCGGCGCGTGACATCCGCGCCCGCCGCCGCTGGTCCAGCCGCGAGGACCTGGTGGAGCTGACCGAGCTGCTGCGCGGCGAGTCCGTCACGGTCGCCGGCAGCGCGACGGCCACGGCGAACGCGCCGACGCTGTCCGGCTCGGCCCGGCTCAGCCAGAGCTTCTCGCTCGCCACGCTGGTGGAGCGGATGAACGAGCTGTACGCGTCCTCGCTGGACATGGTCGTCGCCGCCGACGCGGTCTGGTCGGCGCTGCCCGCCCGGATCGATTTACTGGCCGCGGAGCTCCAGCGCACCCGCCAGCTCGCGCACTCCGTGGGCGTGCGCCCCGGCGAACATCCGGCGGGCGACGACCTGGAGCGCATCACGCGCACCCTGACGGCCCTGCGCGAGCAGGTGGTGTCCGACCCGCTCGCCCACTGGCTCCCGGCACAGGGCAGTTCGGCACCGGGCGGCGGCAGGCCGGACACGACGGTGTACGACCGTGAGGCCCGCGCGCTGGAGGACGTACGCCGGGAGATCGACGCCGTGCTGACGGTCCGCCAGGACGCCGAGCAGCGGCTGGTCAGGCTGCGCGACGTGCTCTCCCGCGCGGACCGCACGCTCGCCGAGGCACGCACCGCGCGCGGCGAGGTCCTCGCGAAGATCGCCGCCACGGAGGTGCCGGTCGTCAGCGGACCACCGACCGTGCTGCAGGAGCAGCTGGCGACGGCCGCCGAATACCGCAGACACGCCCAGTGGCACCGGCTGTCGCCGCTCCTGGAGTCCCTGGAGCAGCGGGCCGAGGACGAGCTGCTGCGCGCCCGCGAGTCGTTGACCGCGGTCACCGCGCCCCTGGCGGTCCGCGCCGAGCTGCGCGGTCGCCTCGACGCGTACAAGGCGAAGATCGCCCGGCACGGCCTCGCGGAGGATCCGTTCCTGATCGAGCGGTACGACGCGGCGCGCCGCATGCTGTGGAGCGCGCCCTGCGACCTGCGCGTCGCCGAACAGGCCGTGCTGCGCTACCAGCACGCTGCCGTCGAACTGCTCGGCGCCCCGCGCGTGCCGGGGCAGGGCGGACCTCAGGACCGTAGGGGGGAGCAGTAGCCATGAGTCAGGCAGGTCAGGCGTGTCAGCGGCCGGACTGCGACGGGTCGTACGAGGACGTGGGCGGCGGCGAGCTGTACTGCGACACCTGCGGTCTCGCACCGGTCGTCTCCTCGGGAGGCCTGGTCGGCTCCCTGCCCAGCGGTGTCAGCGGGGGCGGCAAGGGTTCGGCGGGCAGCGGCAGTTCCCGCTCCAGCGGGCGCAGCGCCCGCAGTTCGCGTACGTCGTCACAGTCGTCGAAGTCGCGGCGCTCCGTCTCGGGGCGGCTCTCGCGTTCCGTGTCGGGCCGGTCCACGGGCCGTTCGGTCTCGGTACGCAGCTCAGGTTCCAGCGCGCAGGGCTCCGCCCGCAGCCGGCTCGGCGCCGGGCTGGTCACCATCCCGCAGGTGCCGCGGCCCGATCCGCGCGCGATGGTCCTGGAGAACCCGGAGGTGCCGGAGCGCAAGCGGTTCTGCTCGCGCTCCGACTGCGGTGCGCCGGTGGGGCGTTCGCGCGGTGACCGGGTGGGGCGTACGGAGGGCTTCTGCACGAAGTGCGGCCACCCGTACTCGTTCGTCCCGAAGCTGCAGACCGGTGACATCGTGCACGGCCAGTACGAGGTCGTGGGCTGTCTGGCGCACGGCGGGCTCGGCTGGGTCTATCTCGCCGTGGACCGGGCCGTGTCCGACCGGTGGGTCGTCCTCAAGGGTCTGCTGGACACCGGGGACGAGGACGCCCTGGCGGCCGCGGTCGCCGAGCGCCGCTTCCTCGCCGAGATCGAACACTCCAACATTGTGCGGATCTACAACTTCGTGGAGCACCTCGACCAGCGGACGGGTTCGCTGGACGGGTACATCGTCATGGAGTACGTGGGCGGCAAGTCGCTGAAGGAGATCGCCAACGACCGCCGTACGGCTGACGGCAAACGCGACCCGCTGCCGGTGGAACAGGCGTGCGCGTACGGTATCGAGGCCCTGGAGGCCCTCGGACACCTGCACAGCCGCAACCTGCTGTACTGCGACTTCAAGGTCGACAACGCCATCCAGACCGAGGACCAGCTCAAGCTGATCGACATGGGCGCGGTGCGCAGGGTGGACGACGAGGAGTCGGCCATCTACGGCACGGTGGGCTACCAGGCGCCCGAGGTGGCGGAGGTCGGCCCGTCGGTGGCGAGCGACCTGTACACCGTCGGCCGCACGCTCGCCGTCCTCACCTTCGACTTCCAGGGCTACACGAGCGTCTTCGTGGACTCCCTGCCCGACCCCGACAACATCGAGGTCTTCCGCCAGTACGAGTCCTTCTACCGGCTGCTGGTGCGCGCCACCGACCCCGACCCGGCGCGCCGGTTCGCCTCCGCGCAGGAGATGGCGGAGCAGCTGACGGGCGTGCTGCGGGAGGTCGTCTCCCTCCAGACGGGACGGGCGCGGCCCGCGCTGTCGACGCTGTTCGGGCCCGAACTGAAGGTGACGGACACGGAGTTGTTCCCTCGGCTGGACGGGGACGTGTCGCGACTGGGGGCGCGGGTGGTTCCCGTCCGGCGTTCCGCGTCCGCCGCTCAGCCGACCGGCGCGGGAGCCGCTCAGGCCGCTGGTGTGGCCGGACCCGCTCAGATCCCCGGCACCGGCCCCGCTCTCGCGCCCGGCCTCGTCAAGCCCGTCGCCGCCCCCGCCGCCGCGCTCGCCCTGCCCGTCCCCCATGTCGACCCCTCCGACCCCAACGCCGGTTTCCTGGCCGGCCTGATGGCCTCGGCGCCGGCCGAGCTGATCAGCGCGCTGTCGGCCGCGCCTGCCCCGTCCGTCGAGACGCGGCTGCGGCAGATCCGCGCCTGGCTGGAGAACGGCGACTCGGCGACCGCGCTGAACGCCCTGGGAACGCTGGAGGGGGAGCGCCCGGACGACTGGCGTGTGGTCTGGCTCCGGGGCGTGGCCGCGCTGGTGACCGGCGACCACGAGGGCGCCGCGCTCTCCTTCGACGCGATCTACGACGCCTTCCCCGGTGAGCCCGCCCCCAAGCTGGCCCTCGGCCTGTGCGCGGAGGTGCTCGGGCAGCTGGACAACGCGGCCGAGTACTACCGCCTGGTGTGGTCGACCGACCCCAGCTATGTGAGCGCGGCGTTCGGCCTGGCCCGGGTCCAGCTCGCGGCCGGGGACCGTCGTAGCTCCGTACGGACGCTGGAGTCGGTGCCGGAAAGCTCCATTCACTTCATCGCCGCACGGGTGGCAGCCGTCCGCGCGCGGCTGCGGCAGCAGACGGAAGGCCCCTCGGTCGTTCTCTTCCTGGAGGATCTGACCGCCGCCGCGGCGCAGGTCGAGGCGCTGGACGCGTACGGTCTGGATCCGACGCGGCGCGAGCAGTTGTCCACAGAGGTGCTCGGCTGTGCGCTGGACTGGATACTCTCCGGTGGCCGGGCTTCCGCCCCGACCGCCGCCGAGGGGCGGGCGCTGCTCGGCAGCGGCCTGGACGAACGGGGCCTCAGGTTCGGCCTGGAGCGCTCGTACCGCACGCTGGCCCGGCTGGCGACCGGCGGCGAGGAGAGGATCGACCTGGTGGAACGTGCCAATCGTTACCGCCCCCGGACGTGGGTGTAGTTGATGTCGCAGATGCCCCAGCAGGCCGCCTTGTCGCGGTGTCCGAGCTGCGAGGAGCCGCTCGAGTCGGGTGACCGTTTCTGCGGTGCGTGCGGATACGACCTGTCCGCCGTACCGCGGCGTCCGGACGACCATCCGACGCTCACCATGAACGGCTCGGCGCCGCAACCGGCGGTCCCTCCCGTCACACCTCCGGTCACCCCCGCCGTCGCTGCGGTCACCCCGCCGTCCGGCACCCCGGTGTCCCCCGTCACCGGCGTACGGTTCGACCGGCCCGGGGAGCCCGAGGAGTACGCCCTGCAGGCGCCCGACCCGCGCGTGGCCGCCGAGGTCACCGCGGCGGCCGAGGAGGCGAAGGTGTGCGTGGCCTGCCGGGCCGGCCGGGTGGACGGCGACGGCTACTGCGAGGTCTGCGGGCACGCCCAGCCGCGTGAACGCGACCACATGGAGCAGCAGGCGGGCCCGGTCGCGGCCGTCAGCGACCGCGGCCTGCGCCACCACCGCAACGAGGACGCGTTCGCCGTCTGCGAGAGCACGCTGCCCGACGGTTCCCCCGCACTCGTCGCGATCGTCTGCGACGGTGTCTCCTCCGCGACCCGCCCGGACGACGCCTCGCTCGCCGCCTCCCGCGCGGCGAGCGAGTCCCTGCTGACCGCCCTGCCGCGCGGCACGCACCCGCAGCAGGCGATGCACGACGGGATCGTCGCCGCCTCGCACGCGGTCAACGCGCTGGCCCGGGAACCGGAGACGGCCCGCGAGCACGCCCCGCACCAGAACGCGCCCGCCTGCACCCTGGTCGGCGCCGTGGTCACCACCGGCCTGCTGGTCGTCGGCTGGGTCGGCGACAGCCGTGTGTACTGGGTGCCGGACGACCGCAGTTCGCCCCCGGCCCGGCTCACCGAGGAC
This sequence comes from Streptomyces sp. NPDC001315, assembly GCF_042896175.1. Taxonomy (NCBI): domain Bacteria; kingdom Bacillati; phylum Actinomycetota; class Actinomycetes; order Kitasatosporales; family Streptomycetaceae; genus Streptomyces; species Streptomyces sp. NPDC001315. The sequence goes on from NZ_JBIAWZ010000001.1 coordinate 427,725, forward strand.
GACTCGTGGGCCGCGCAGATGGTCGCCGCGGGCCTGATGAGCGAGGCGGAGGCCTACGCCGACGAGCGCGCCCACGCCATCACCGGCTGGCTCGGCGCCGACGCCTACGAACTGGAGGCGCACACCGCTTCCTTCAAGCCCGACCGGCCGGGTGTAGTGGTGGTGTGCACGGACGGCCTGTGGAACTACGCGGAGGCGGCCGAGGAGATGGCCGAGGCGCTCCCCCTCGACGCCGCCGTGCGTCCGCTGCACAGCGCCCGGGTCCTGGTCGGCCACGCCCTGGACGGTGGGGGCCACGACAACGTAACAGTGGCCGTGCTGCCGTTCCCGGCCCCGCCGTTGGGGGCAGGATCGGCCTGAGGCCGCAAACGGGGAAGAACACCCCGAAGCACCGACGGGCCGGAGGGGACCGGCCCGTACCCAGTCATCACCCCACAGCCGTGGGGTTTCGAGGGGGATTTGAGTAGGCATGGCCAATTTTTCGAAATCGAACGTGCCGCAGTTCTCGATGGACGTCTACCAGAACGAGTACCTGCCGGAGGGTGGCCGCGAGGTCAACGCGATCGTCACGGTGACCGCGACCGGCGGCGGCACGGTCGGAAGCGCCGTCGCTGCGCCGCACCTGTACACGCCGGGGCAGGGCCCGTCCGCGGGCGTGGCGATCATGGTCGACTGTTCGGGTTCGATGGACTACCCGCCGACGAAGATGCGCAACGCCCGCGACGCCACGGCCGCCGCGATCGACACCCTGCGCGACGGCGTGCACTTCGCGGTGATCGGCGGCACGCACGTGGCCAAGGAGGTCTACCCGGGCGGGGGCCGCCTCGCGGTGGCCGACGCCACCACCCGAGACCAGGCCAAGCAGGCGCTGCGCAAGCTGAGCGCCGGCGGCGGTACGGCGATCGGCACCTGGCTGCGTCTCGCCGAACGCCTGCTGTCCTCGGCCGATGTCGCGATACGCCACGGCATTCTGCTCACCGACGGCCGCAACGAGCACGAGTCGGCGCAGGACCTCAAGGCGTCCCTGGACCACTGCGCCGGACGCTTCACCTGTGACGCCCGCGGCGTCGGCACCGACTGGGAAGTGAAAGAAGTCACAGGGATCGCCTCCGCCCTGCTCGGCACCGCCGACATCGTCGCCGACCCGGCCGGGCTCGCCGCCGACTTCACGCAGATGATGGAGACGGCCATGGGCAAGGAGGTCGCCGACGTCGCGCTGCGGCTGTGGACCCCGGTCGGCACGTCCATCAAGTACGTCAAGCAGGTCGCACCCACCGTCGAGGAGCTGACCGACCGCAGGACCGAGGCCGGGCCGCGCGCCGGGGACTATCCCACCGGGTCCTGGGGCGACGAGTCCCGCGACTACCACGTCTGCGTCGAGGTACCGTCCGCGAACATCGGCCAGGAGATGCTCGCCGCCCGGGTGTCCCTGGTGATCCCGCAGCCTGGGGGAGGCAGCGTCCAGAACCTGGGCACGCAGGGTCTCGTACGGGCCGTGTGGACCGACGACATGACGGCGTCGACCTCGATCAATCCGCAGGTCGCGCACTACACGGGCCAGGCCGAACTGGCCCAGGCCATCCAGCAGGGCCTCGATCTTCGCAAAGCGGGCGATTTCGATGGAGCAACGGCCAAACTGGGCCGGGCCGTTCAGCTCGCCAGCGCCTCCGGGAACGCCGATACTGCGAAACTCCTTGCGAAGGTGGTGGACGTGGTCGACGCGACGACAGGTACTGTGCGATTGAAGGCGAAGGTCGCGGAGGCCGACGAGATGACTCTCGAGACACGGTCCACAAAGACTGTTCGTGTAAAGAAGTGACCTAGCAGAACACTGAAGACAGCGAGCCCGCCCCCTTGGGGTTGGAGAAAAATCCGGTCAGAGTGGCCGGAGAAGGAAAGGGGGAAGCGCCGACATGCCGACCTGCCCGAACGGACACCAGTCGGGTTCCGACGACTGGTGCGAGGTCTGCGGTCACCGCATGGCCGGTGCCGTACCTCCGCCCCCTCCACCGCCCCCGCCCGGCGGCGGCTACGGCTTCCCGCCCCCGCCGCCCGGTTCCGGCGGCCAGCCCGGCCCCGGCGGTCGCCACCTGTCCGCCGTGCCGAACGCCGAACCTGAGCTCTGCCCGCAGTGCCGTACGCCCCGCGAGGGCGGCGCGCCGTTCTGCGAGGAGTGCCGGTGGAACTTCCTGACCAACACGGCGACCTCCTACACCCCGGCCGCCCCGCGCCCGCCGGCGCCCGGCCCGGCCGTGCGCTTCCAGCAGCCGCCCGGTCCGCCCGGAGGCCCCGGTGCGCCTGGGGCTCCTGGTGCTCCTGGTGCTCCTGGGCCGTCCTTCGGCGGCGGTGACTCGTTCGACTACCAGAGCTCCCGCCCATCGCAGGTGAACCGGCCCGCCGAGCCGATCCCGCCGTTCGGCGCGGACCCGTCGGAGCGGTCCGGGCCGACGCCAGGGCAGCCCGGTTCCCAGGGCGCGCCGGGTGCGCCGGGTTCGTCGGGCTTCCCCGGCCCTTCCGGTCAGCCCGGGCCGGCCGGCCCGCCCGCATTCGGTGCGGACCCGTCGCGGCCGGTCCCGCCGCCGCCCGGACCTACGCCGACCGCCGGTCCGGGACCCGGTCCCGGTTCCGGCCCCGGGGGTCCTGGTTTCGGAAGCCCTGGAGGTCCCGGGGGTCCTGGGCGTCCTGGGGGTCCTGCGGGTCCTGGTTCGACCAGTGGTGCTCCGCAGGCGTTCCAGCAGTCCGGGCCGCAGGCCCCGCCGATGTTCCCGCAGGAGACGGGCCGCCCTCAGCCGGGTGGCCCGCAGCAGGGCGGCTCGCCCTTCGGCGGCGGTGACGACGACTGGGTGATCTCCCCGCCGTCGAGCCCCGCTCCGGGCGGTCCCGGTACTCCGGGCGGTCCCGGTGCGCCCGGTGGTGGTTACGGCTACCCGCAGCCCGGTTCGACGCAGGCCCCGCCGCCCGGCCCCGCCTTCCCGCAGCAGCCGGCGACGTGGACGGCGACCATCGGCCCGGACCGCGCGTACTTCATGGCGATGATGCAGCGCTCCGGCCCCGAGGCCGCGGGCCTGAACCTGCCCGCGTACTCGCCCGAGCAGCAGCGCACGCTCACCGGCAACCAGATCACCATCGGCCGTCGTCGCCACTCCACCGGCGAGACCCCCGACGTCGACCTGTCGGTGCCGCCGGAGGACCCGGGCGTCTCGCACCAGCACGCGGTGCTGGTGCAGCAACCGGACGGCAGTTGGGCGGTCGTCGACCAGAACTCGACGAACGGCACGACGGTCAACGGCTCCGAGGAGCCCATCCAGCCCTTCGTACCGGTGCCGTTGCAGGACGGAGACAAGGTGCACGTGGGCGCCTGGACGACGATCACGATCCGGCGAGGCTGAGCGGCCGGCCGGCCGGCCGATGAGTCGGCCGGCCGGTCAGTCGGTCAGTCGGGGAGGGCCCAGACGTAAGGCCCCTCCGGGTCGTCCAGCCATGCCCACTCGTGCTCTCCGCCGACCGTGAGGCCGTACCGCTCGCGCTGTGGCATGCCCTCGCGCTCCCACAGCGCGTACGCCTCCTGCGGATCGAGGCTGCCGCGGGTCAGGGCCAGCAGGAACCGGAACAGTTCGTGGTCCCGGGCCCGGCGCGGCACCCCGCCCAGCGACGCCGGCTCCGGCTCCGGCCGGCCCTCGCCGCGCAGGGGCACGAAGTAGGCGGGTGTGTGCAGGAAGTGGCCCTCGGCGTGCCCGGCGTCCCGTACCGTCAACGCGATCAGGCCGGTGGCCAGCGGCGCCAGGATCCGGCCGCCCGGGCGGCACTGGGTGAGCCAGGCGCGCGGGACCGAGGTCAGCGTGCAGGTGGCGATGATCCGGTCGAACGGGGCGCGTTCGGGAACTCCGCGTGCGCCGTCGCCGGTGACGACGGCGGGACGGTACCCGGCGGCCGTGAGGTGCTGGCGGGCCGCCTCGGTGATCTCGGGGTACAGGTCGACCGTGGTGACCAGGTCGTCGCCGAGGCGGTACGACAGCAGTGCCGCGTTGTAGCCGGTGCCGGCGCCGATCTCCAGTACGCGGTTGCCCTCCGCCACCCGCAGCTCGGCCAGCATCATCGCCATGAGGGACGGCTGGCTGCTGGAGGAGACCAGCTCCCCGTCGCGCAGCCGGGTGGCGAGCGGGGCGTCGGCGTAGGCGCCGCGCAGCCAGCGCTCACGGGCGCGCGGGTCGGGGCTCTCGCCCCAGCAGCGTTCGTACCCGCCCAGGACACCGATGTAGTAGTACGGCACGAAGAGGTGACGCGGGATTGCCGCGAACGCCTCCTTCCACGCCGGATCCGAGTCGAAGGCCCCGCTCGTCTCGATCTCGCGCACCAGCGCCGCCCGCGCCGAGGCGGCGAGGTCGCCCAGGTCGTCCAGGTCCTTGTCGAGCGTGTGGGTGCTCATGGGTCCACTGTCCTGCGGGAAACGGCGCGAGGCGAATGACGGGGCCGAGTGGCGGAGCCGAACGATCCGGAATCCCTCCTCAGAAGTGAGGTCCTAAGCCTTGAGTCCTCCGTCACCCCGTCTGAGACCATGGGGTACGTGAAAGAGATTCGGCGCGGCACGCTTCAGGAGCAGACCTTCTACGAGCAGGTCGGCGGGGAGGAGACCTTCCGCCGGCTCGTCCACCGTTTCTACGAGGGAGTCGCCGAGGACCCGATCCTGCGGCCCATGTACCCGGAAGAGGACCTGGGGCCGGCCGAGGAGCGCCTCACGCTGTTCCTGATCCAGTACTGGGGCGGGCCCACGACCTACAGCGACAACCGTGGCCACCCCCGTCTGCGCATGCGTCACGCCCCCTTCACCGTCGACCGGGCCGCGCACGACGCGTGGCTGAAGCACATGCGGGACGCCGTCGACGACCTCGGCCTGTCCGAGGAGCACGAGACGACGCTGTGGAACTACCTGACGTACGCGGCGGCCTCGATGGTGAACACGCCTGAGTGACCCGCCCTTGCTGACGTGCGGTGAGTGACGTGCGGATTCCGGTCGTACGACACCGGAATCCGGTCACAATCCGGTCAAGCTCGGTCCACAGACGCTTACCCGCTGCCCGGCCCCTCTGACAACATCGCCCGGGGATCCGGACGACGGCGGGGGGCCGAGTGACGGGGTGGGCAGGGCAGGCACGGTTCGTGTTCCTGCGGGCGCGCACGCATCGCCCGCTCCTCGCCGCCGCGCTGCTGACCGTCCTGCTGACCACGGCCGTCCTGGCCACGCTGACCGCTTACGCGGGCGCGATCGGTGACGCGGCCCTGCGGCACTCCCTGACGCAGACCCGCAACGCCGGCGACACCGCGCTGATCGTCAAGGCCGACGTACCCGTCGGCGGCCGCGCGGCCGCCGACAGCGCCGTACGCGACGGGGCACATGAGACGTTCGACGGGCTGCCGGTGACCGTGCGGAGCCTGCTGCGGTCCGGCCCGTACGCGCTGCCGCGCTCCCTGCAACCGGCGGCCGAGCGGTCCGGGGACCCCGACCTCACGCACTTCGCCGCCCTGGACGGCACCCAGGTGCGGATCGTCGCCGGGCGGCAGCCCCGGCAGGACCATCAGGCCTCGGCGGAGGTCGAGGTGGCCCTGCCCCAGTCCGCCGCCCGGCTCCTCGGCCTGGCACCCGGCGCCCGCCTCACCCTCGCCGACCGGCTCGGGGGTCCGGCGGTGCGGGTGCGGATCACCGGCGTGTACCGGCCCGTCGACGCCGCCGCCCCGTACTGGCGGCTGGACGACCTCGGCGGCCGCGGCGTCAAGCAGTCCGGCTTCACGACCTACGGCCCCCTGCTCGCCCCGCCCGGCGTCCTGACCGCCGGGAAAGTGAGCGCCGGTCAGTCGGGCTGGCTGGCGTCGGCCGACTTCACCACGCTCACCACCGGGCGGATCGACGCCCTGCGCGAGGCCGCTCGCACCGGAAGCGCGGCGCTGCGCAGACAGCCGGCCCTGAGCGGCACGACAGCCGCGAACACCTCCCTCCCCGACGTCCTCGACCGCGTCGAACGCTCCTTGCTCGTCGCCCGTTCCACACTCCTGATCGTCGCCCTCCAGCTCACCCTGCTCGCGGCCTGCGCCCTGCTGCTGGTGGCCCGCCTGCTGAGCGCCGAACGCGCGGGCGAGACCCGGGTCTTGCGGGCGCGCGGCGCCTCCCGGGCGCGGATCGCGGGCCTCGCCGCGCTGGAGGCGATGCTGATCGCGGTGCCCTCGGTGATCTGCGCGCCGCTCCTCGCGGGGCCGCTGACCCGGCTGCTCGCCGGGCAGGGAGCGTTGGCCCGGATCGGGCTGCGGCCCGACGTGCCGGCCGGCGGGGGCGTCGGGGTGTGGCTGGTGGCGGCGGGCGTGGCCCTGCTGTGCGCGCTGGCGGTGACGGTGCCGGCGCTGCGGGCGTCCTTCGAGGGCGCGTTCCTGAAGCGGGCCGGCGCGCTGCCCGCCCCCCTGCGCGCCGGCGCGGATCTCGGTCTGCTCGCGGTCGCCGGGGTCGCCTACTGGCAGGTGGCCAGCCGGAACTCCGGCGTCGTCAGCGGCGACAGCGCCGGGACCCTCGGCATCGACCCGCTGCTCGTCGCCGCGCCCGCACTGGCCCTGCTCGCCGGGACGGTGCTGACGCTGCGGCTGCTGCCGCCGGTGGCGCGGCTCGCCGAGCGCCGGGCGGCCGGCGGCCGGGGGCTGACCTCGGCGCTGGCCGGGTGGCAGTTCAGCCGGCGTCCGATGCGCGGTGCGGGCCCGGTGCTGCTGCTGGTCCTCGCCGTCGCCCTCGGCATGCTGGCGATCGGTCAGGGCGCCTCCTGGCACCGCTCGCAGGACGACCAGGCGGACTTCAGGGCCGGGGCGGCGGTGCGCGTCCTCGCCGCCGGAGAGGGCGGGTTGGGCCGTACCGACACGTACGCGGCCGTCCCCCACGTCGTGTCGGCCGCCCCCGCCGTCCGTACGACGCTGTCCCTGTCCGGCAGCCGCACGGCGACCGTACTGGCGCTGGACACGGCGCACGCGGCCGACGCGGTGCTGATCCGCCGGGACCTGGCGTCCGGGCACCCGCTGGCCGGACTCGCCCCGAGGCAGACGTCGGCGGGGGCGGCGGTACCCGCGGGCACCGCCCGACTGCGCCTGACCGCGACCCTGCACAGCTCGGGCCCGGGGATGTCGGCGGACATGACGCTCACCCTCGAGGACCGCTACGGCACCCCGTACCAGATCCCGTCCGGCCGACTCCCCGCCGACGGCCGCCCGCACACCCTGACCCCGGACCTGGCCGGCGCCGGGGGCCCGCTGACGCTGACGGGACTGCAACTGATCATGGACCAGCCGATCGGGCGCGCTCAGCAACACCGCCTCAGCCTGGGCGAGTTGACCGCCACGGACAGCGACGGGACGGTACGGCGGCTGCCGCTGCCCACCGCCTGGACGGCCGACTACAGCGGCGACGCAGCGGCGTCCGAGCCCGACGGCGACAACAACCCGACGCGCCCCCGCGTCACCTCCTCCGCACCGCCCGCCGTCGAGTACGGCACGGGCTACATCCCCGGCGAATACACCTGGGTCGTCTCGGCGTTGACGGTCCGTCTCCAGGTCGCGCAGCCCGCGGTGGACGAGGTCACGGCGGTCGCGACCGACCGCTTCCTCTCCTCGGCGGGCGCGCGCACCGGGCAGCGCGTGGACGTGCCGTTCGGCGGCCGGACCGTGCCGGTACGGATCGTGCGCTCCGTACGAGAACTGCCCACCACCGTCGACTCGTCGGGCTCCTCGGACACCGGCGGGGCCCTGCTGGTCGATCTGCGGTCCGTGAACCGGCAGCTGGAGGCGCTCTACGGCACGAGCGTGCCGCCCACCGAGTGGTGGCTGCGGACGGCGGCTCAGGACGACGCGGCCGGGGTGGCGGCAGCCCTGCGCGCCCGGCCGGACGTGGAGCCCGCGCAGGTGGTGGTGCGGGACGAGATCGCCGAGGAGCTGCGCGACGACCCGTTCGGGGCGGGCCCCGAGGCCGCGTTCACCGCGGCGGCCGGGGTGGCGGCGGCGCTGGCCGCGGTCGGCTTCGCGGTGAGCGCCGCCGGGTCCCTGCGGGAGCGGGACGCCGAGTTCGCGGTCCTGCGCGCGCTGGGCGCCCCGCGCCGTCGGCTGGCCCGCATGATCGCCGTCGAGCACGGCGTCCTGGTGGCGCTGGCCCTCGTGGTGGGCGCGGCCCTGGGCACCGTACTGACCCGGGCGGTGATCCCCCTCGTCGTACTGACCGGCCAGGCCACCCGCCCGGTGCCGCCGGTCCTGGTCGATCTGCCGCTCACCCGTGTGGCCGTCCTGCTGGCGGCCGTGGCCGTCACCCCGCTGCTGGTCACGGCCGTGCTGGCGATGCGACGGACGGATCCGGTGGTGACGCTCAGGGATCAGGGGGGTGAGTGAGGTGGTCTCCAGAACGGTCCGATGGCTGCGCGCCCGGCCGCGGCTCCCCTTCCGCGTCGGCCGTGCCGGACGTTCACCCGTCGCCCCGTGGATCCGCACCCGGCTGCGGGTCGCCCCCGGTGCGGCGTGCGCCCTCGCGCTGCTGGTGGCGCTGACCGCGGGTCTGGCCGCCGCGTTCCCCCGGGCGGTCGACCGGTACGAGGACGCGGGCCTGCGCCACTCCTTCGAGCAGGCCCACCCCGACCGGACCACGGTGCAGCTGTACGCCCCCCTGCCCGACTACGGCCTCTCCCCGGAGCAGGCGGCGGACGCCCTGCGCCCCGGCACGCTGGCCGAGCAGTACACGAAGATCCGCACCACCGTCCGACGGCCGCTCGTCACCGACCCCGCCCAGTCGACGTACGGCGTCGGCACCACCATCCCGCTGGCGGTCCTCGACCCTTGGCTGCCGCAGCCGAACGGCCTGCCCGCCCGTCTGGTGTTCGCCGCCCAGCACGGCCTCGCCGGCCACGCCGGGCTGCGCACCGGCCGCCTGCCGCGCGCCCCTGCCGCAGCCGTGACCGCCGCCACGACGGAGGTGGAGGCCGCGGTCACCGCCGAGACCGCCACGACCCTGCACATCAAGGTGGGTTCGGTCATCCACGTCCCCAGTCCCGGCCGTGCCCCGCTCACCGTCCGCGTCACCGGCATCGTCAGCCCGCGCACCCCCGACGGTGCCTACTGGGCGACGCAGCCCCTGCTGCGCGCACCCGCCCTGGCGCGCGTGCCCGGCGGCGGTCCGGACGACGCGTACTGGCTCGGCGCCCTGCTGCTCGCCCCCGAGGCCGCCCCCGCCCTCCTCGGCATCCCCGCCCAGGCCCGCCCCTACTGGCAGCTGGCCCCCGACCCGGCCGCCCTGCACAGCCGCGACCTGAACGCCCTGAAGCAGGCGCTCGCCACCCTGGAGTCGGGCCCCGGTCTGCAGAAGGTACGCGGCTTCACCAACCCGCTCGCGGACGTCAGCACCGGACTCGACGACGTACTGGCCTCGTACACCCGGCTGCGCACGGGCGTCGCCCCGCTCGTCTCCGTCGCCGCGTTCGGCACCGGTACGGTCGCCGTCGTCGTCCTCGTACTGGCGGGCGGCCTCGCCGCCGACCGCCGCCGCGCCGAACTCGCCCTGCTGCGCGCCCGCGGCGTCTCCCTGCCCGGTCTCACGGCCCGGCTGCTCGGGGAGACGGCGGTCGTGGCGCTGCCCGCCGGTGCCCTCGGCCTCACCGCCGCGCTGCTCCTGTTCCCCGGTGGCCGTGACACGCCCGCCCTCGCCGCCGCCCTCACGGTCACGGCCGTCGCCTGCGCCGCCCTGCCCGTACGCGCGGCGGCCGCCCACCGGTCGGCGCACCTCCCCGACGGCCGCCAGGACGTGGCATCCGTACGACCGTCCCGGCGCCGTACGGTCACGGAACTCACCCTGCCGGCGCTGGCGTCGGGAGCGGTGGAGACGCTGCGCAGACAGGGGACGTCGGGCGGTGCCGGCTCCTCCGGTGGCCAACTGATGTCATCGGCGCCGGTGTTGGTGGGCGTGGTCGCCGCGCTGCTGCTGGTCCGCCTCTACCCGGTCCCGCTGCGTCGGCTGGCCCGTCCTGCCGGTCGGCTGCGCGGCGCGGTGGGCCATCTGTCGCTGGCCCGCGCGGGCCGCACGTCCGTCTCCGCCGCCCTGCCTCTGCTGGCCCTGCTGACGGCCCTGACCACCGCCGCCTTCGGCGGCTCCGTCCTGGCGGGCGTGCACGACGCCCGTGACCGGGCGGCGCTCCTCGCCGTGGGCGCCGACGCCCGCATCGAGTCGACGACCGGCCCGCTCGCGTCCGAACTGCCCGACCGCGTCCGCCACGCCTCCGGCGTACACGGGCTCGCCGAGGTGAGCATCGACTACACGGCCGATCCGGAGGACGGCCGGCAGCCGGTACCACTGGCGGGCGTGGACCCGGAGTCGTACGCGGCACTGGCGGGACGGGCCGGGTACGGGGCCTTCGGGGAGGGGGAGTTGAGGCGCGGGGGTGGGAACGGGAGGGAGAGCGGGGCCGGGGCGGGAAACGGGTCTGGGGCCGGGACCGGGAGTGGGGCCGGGGCGGGGAACGGGACCGGGAGTGGGACCGAGGCCGAGGCCGGGACTGAGGTCGGAGCCGGAGCCGGGGATTTCGCTGCCCCCCTCCCCGCGCTGGCCTCCCCCACCGTCGCCGAGACGTACGGCACCGACCCGTTCCCGGTGCGCCTGGCGGACGGCACGACCGTCACCGTCCGGATCGCCCTCACCCGGGACCGGACCCCGGCGGTGGCCGGCACCGAGTTCCTGGTCGTGGACCGCGCCGGGCTCGGCCGGGCCGCGGCCCGGCCGACCGCACTATTCGTGACGGGCGGCCGTCTGGACGGTCAGGCCCTGCGCAAGGCGGCGGGGGCCGCCACATCCGTACGACTACGGTCCGAGGAACGCGCACGCTACGTCGACTCGCCACTCCAGTCCGGTGCCGAGCGCGTCTACACCGCCGCGGTGGCGGCCGGCGCCGGCTACGCCACCCTCGCCCTCCTCCTGACCCTCCTGCGCGCCGCCCCCGAACGCGCCGCCCTCCTCGCCCGTCTGCGCACCATGGGCCTGACCCGGAGCCAGGGCCGCCGCCTGCTGATCCTGGAGTCCCTTCCCCAGGCCGCCCTGGCCGCGGCGGGCGGCACACTGACGGGCTGGGCGACCGTACGACTCCTGTCACCCGGCATCGACCTGACGACCATCGCGCTGGCGACGGCCCAGTCCCCGGCCGGATCACCCGAGTTGCGAACGGACCCGCTGTCCCTGGCCGTACCGGCGCTGTCGGTGCTGGTGGCAACGGTGGGGATTGCGGCGGGTCAGGCCTGGTGGACGGGGCGGCGGGGTTCGATCACGGAGTTGAGAGCGGGGGATTCACGATGAGCCGAGGGCAAGGGCGAGGGCGAGGGCGAGGCTGTGACCGTGGCCGGCGTCGCGGTCGCGGCCACGACCGCGATCAGTCGTGCGGCTGGAGCACCAGCCCACCCAGCGCCCCGAGCAGCAGTCCAGGAGACCCCCGATGACAACGGACCCCACCCTCACCGACCTGGCCAACCGGGCCACCGCCGCCCGCAACACCCCCGCCTACGGCCACGACGCCCTGATCACCTGCGATCGCCTGGTCCGCATCTTCTCCGCCGACGGAGTCGAGGTCCAGGCCCTCCAGGGCCTCGACCTCCTCGTCCGCGAGGGCGAGCTCATGGCCCTCGTCGGCGCCTCCGGCAGCGGCAAGTCCACGCTCATGAACATCCTCGCCGGCCTGGACACCCCCACCGCCGGCGCAGCCCGCGTCGCCGGCCACGACCTCCTCACGATGACCGCGAAGGACCGCCTCACCTACCGCCGCCAGATCGTCGGCTTCGTCTGGCAGCAGACCGCGCGCAATCTGCTCCCCTACCTCACCGCCGCCCAGAACGTCGCCCTCCCGATGCAGCTGTCCGGCGCCCGCCGAAACCGTCGCGCCCAGTCCGAACGCGCCCTGGAGCTCCTGGAGTTGCTGGACGTCGCCGACTGCCGCGACCGCCGCCCGCAGCAGATGTCCGGAGGCCAGCAGCAGCGTGTCGCCATCGCGGTCGCCCTCGCCAACGCCCCGGCGGTCCTGCTCGCCGACGAACCCACGGGCGAGCTCGACTCCCACACCGCGGAACAGATCTTCGCCGCCTTCCGCACCGCGAACGAGTCCCTGGGCACCACCATCGTGATCGTCACCCACGACCAGGCGGTCGCCGACGAGGTCCGCCGCACGGTCGCCATCCGCGACGGCCGCACCTCCACGGAGGTCCTGCGCCGCAGCGAGGTCGACGAGACCACCGGTCACGAAACGGTGGTCGCCCGCGAGTACGCCATGCTCGACCGCGCGGGCCGTCTCCAGCTCCCCGCCGACTACACCCGGGCCCTCGGCATGCGCGACCGCGTGGCCCTGGAACTGGAGCCGGACCACATCGCCGTACGGCCGGACGACAGCGAACCGCGCTGACCACCCATCGATCACTTCGCGTGATCAACCCGGAACGCGACACAGGTGTTGCCGAGCCCTCACCTCGCTGTCACGGTTACCGGCCCAGAGACATCAGATGCCTGACGTCGGACATCTGAGCCGATGGGCACGGCCGCCGAACCCGGGAACGGTCAGCGAACGCTGAAGCCCAGCGCCCCAAGTCCCGCCCTGCGTACGGCGATCGATCCGTACGGCGTGCGCAGCCTGAGCCACGCGCCCGACGAGAACAGCCCCAGCGGCGCCTCGTCCGGCGCCTGCGTGCTGCCGGACGGGGCCGGCGGCAGGAAGCCCAGCGACTGCGCCGCGTGCACGACGCGCACCGGAAGCCGGGTGTCCCCCACCGTCCGGGACCAGATCTCCCGCCCGATCCGGTCGAGTTCGGCGCGCGTACGCCGCTCGTCCGGCAACTCTCCCGTACGGGATCGGAATTCCACGACGGCGGCGGCGACCAGCGCGCGCAGGGTGTCCGGCGCCGGCAACCCCGGCTCGGCCTGCCACCCACCCCGCGGCGGCAGCACCCCGGCCCACGGCGGCCCGGTCACCGCGGCGGGCACGACGGCCGTGGCCGCCACCTCGTCCACCGTCTCCAGGAGTTCACCGGCGGACACGGTCACGTCGAGCGTGACATCGAGCCCGTCCTCGTACGGCTTGGCCAGCCGCACCGCGCGGATCGCCAGCACCTCGAAGGACGGGGGACGCCCGAACACGGCGAGTGCGGTCCCGGCCGCCTGGAGGCGCACCGCTGCTCCACGGTCGTAGTGGAGCAGCCTGGAGAGGAAGGCCGCGAGGTCCGCCGCCTCCCCCTCGTCGGCGAGGTGGAGCACCGTCATGCGGCGACGGCCTCCCCCTCGTCGGCGTTCTCGTGGTCGTCCATGTACTCCTGGAGGAACTCCCGCTCCTCCGCGGTGATCCGGCGGGGCCGCTGCTTCTCGAAGTCGAACGGCACGATCACCGTCGAGGCCCGGACGTAGACCTGGTCCGGGTCCTTGACCTCGTAGGTGATCGTGAAGGACGCCGCCCTTATCTGCGTGACCCACAGCTCGATGTCCACCGGCGCGTGCCGGTGGACGAGCTGCCGCTTGTAGTCGATCTCGTGGCGCGCCACCACCGACCCCTGCTGGAAGTCCTTGTCCGGACGGAAGAGGAAGTCGATACGGGCTTCCTCCAGGTAGCGGAGGAAGACGACGTTGTTGACGTGGCCGTACGCGTCCATGTCCGCCCAGCGCAGCGGGCAGCGGTAGATGTGCCGCAAGTTCGATCAGCCCCGGGTCAGCTTCTTGTAGGTGGCACGGTGCGGACGGGCGGCGTCCGCCCCGAGTCGCTCGATCTTGTTCTTCTCGTACGACTCGAAGTTGCCCTCGAACCAGAACCACTTGGATTCACCCTCGTAGGCGAGGATGTGCGTGGCGACCCGGTCGAGGAACCACCGGTCGTGGGAGACGACGACGGCACAGCCGGGGAACTCCAGCAGCGCGTTCTCCAGCGACGAGAGCGTCTCGACGTCGAGGTCGTTGGTCGGCTCGTCGAGGAGCAGCAGGTTGCCGCCCTGCTTGAGGGTGAGCGCGAGGTTGAGGCGGTTGCGCTCACCGCCGGAGAGGATCCCGGCCGGCTTCTGCTGGTCCGGGCCCTTGAAGCCGAAAGCGGAGACGTACGCCCGCGAGGGCATCTCGACCTGGCCGACGTTGATGTAGTCGAGTTCGTCCGAGACCACGGCCCACAGGGTCTTCTTCGGGTCGATGTTCTCTCGGCTCTGGTCGACGTAGGAGATCTTGACGGTCTCGCCGACCTTGATCGAACCGGAGTCCGGGTCCTCGAGGCCCTGGATCATCTTGAAGAGCGTGGTCTTGCCGGCACCGTTCGGCCCGATGACACCCACGATGCCGTTGCGCGGCAGGGTGAAGCTCAGGTCCTCGATGAGGACCTTGTCGCCGAAGGCCTTGTTGAGGCCGTTGACCTCGACGACGATGCTGCCCAGACGCGGGCCCGGCGGGATCTGGATCTCCTCGAAGTCCAGCTTCCGCATCTTGTCGGCCTCGGCGGCCATCTCCTCGTAGCGCGCCAGACGCGCCTTGGACTTGGCCTGACGCCCCTTGGCGTTGGACCGCACCCACTCGAGCTCTTCCTTGAGCCGCTTCTGCCGCTTGGCGTCCTTCTGGCCCTCGACCTTCAGACGGGAGGCCTTGGTCTCCAGGTACTTGGAGTAGTTGCCCTCGTAGCCGTGGAGACGGCCACGGTCGACCTCGCAGATCCACTCGGCGACGTTGTCGAGGAAGTACCGGTCGTGGGTGATGGCCACGACGGTGCCCGCGTACTTGGCGAGGTGCTGCTCCAGCCAGTTCACGGACTCGGCGTCGAGGTGGTTGGTGGGCTCGTCGAGGAGCAGCAGGTCGGGCGCTTCGAGCAGGAGCTTGCACAGCGCGACGCGACGCTTCTCACCACCGGAGAGGTTGTTGACCGGCCAGTCGCCGGGCGGGCAGCCCAGGGCGTCCATGGCCTGCTCCAGCTGGGCGTCGAGGTCCCACGCGTTGGCGTGGTCGAGGTCCTCCTGGAGCTTGCCCATCTCCTCGAGCAGCGCGTCCGAGTAGTCGGTCGCCATCTGCTCGGCGATCTCGTTGAACCGGTCGAGCTTGCCCTTGATCTCGGCGACACCCTCCTGGACGTTCTCCAGGACCGTCTTCTCCTCGTTCAGAGGGGGCTCCTGCAGCAGGATGCCGACGGTGTAGCCGGGCGAGAGGAACGCCTCACCGTTCGACGGCTGCTCGAGACCCGCCATGATCTTCAGGACGGTCGACTTGCCGGCCCCGTTCGGACCGACAACACCGATCTTCGCGCCGGGCAGGAAACTCAGCGTGACGTCGTCAAGGATGACCTTGTCGCCGTGCGCCTTGCGCGTCTTGCGCATGGTGTAAATGAACTCAGCCAAGAGAAACCGTCCGGCAGCTTGAAATCTGGCAGTGGGCAGATACACCCCATCTTGCCTGACCGCCACCCCTCGGGGGAAACGCGTCCGGCCGCCGCGCCCTGACCTGGGCTTCCCTCCTGACGTGCCGCTCCTGTCACCGCCGGTCATCGACGATCAGCCTCGGGCACCCTCGCACAGGACGAGCCCGGCACGGAAAAGCGCGGCCGGCACGACCGAGGCTTGCTCCTGGCCCGGCCGGGGCGTGACCGCGGGCTGCTGCATTGGCAGCACGGGGGTCACCGGGTCGAGGGAATGCGCTGCCGACCGGCGTGCCGAGCATTCCGGATAAATGTGATTATCGCACCACGGTGACATGGCGACTCCGTGCCGTCACCGCATCCGGTAGGAGGACCGATCGATGAACCTCACCCTGAAGCGCCTGCTCGGCGTCACCGCGGCGGTGGCCACGGGCGCCACGGCGCTGCTCGGCACCGGCGCCGGCACCGCCGACGCCGCAGGCAGAGCACACTGCGACCGCGCCGAACGGGCCATTTGGATAGGGGACCCCAGCCGCAACATGACCGCCCACCGCTGCAGCCTGCCGGACAACAAGCGCCGCTGGTACACCGTCGAGATCGACACCCTCGTAGAGCCCCATTACAAAACGGAGTACCTGAACGAACGCCCCGACCGGACGGAGACGCTCCACAACAGAACCATCAGGTGCCTGGGCTACACGTCCGAGAACAGCACAGTGAACTGGTTCGGCTGTGTACCCCGCTGACACACCCGCCGAGGGCTCCCGAGCCGACGCCCCTGCCGCTCAGCCTGGTCGGGCGGCCCGACAGCCCAGGGCGGCCCAAGCCGCCTGACAGGGCCCCTCATCGGTGCGAAAACCGCTGGTGAGGGGCCTTTTCATGCCCTCTCACGGTGGGTACACCCCGTCTTGCCTGACCGCTACCTCTGGGAGAAAGCCGCACCCATGCCTGGCACGGACGCTTGCGCGTCCTTGGGCAGGAAGGTCTCGTTCTCTCCGAAGTCCGGGGCCTGGAAGGGGTTCGTCGTCGGAGGAGGCGATGCTGCGGTGGCGCAGGGGCGCGCCCCTTCCGGAGCGGAGAACAGCGAGGTCAGGTCGATGAGAGGTCTCCCATTCGTCAAAAGGCCAGGGCCATGCTGGGACCTGGCGTGCCGTGACCGGGCACAGCGGTGCTACAGCTTGCTCATCTTGGAGTACGGGCTCAAGATCCGCTGTTGCGCGGAACCGAAATCCACGAGCACCGCGATCCCGTCCTCGATGCCGATCACCCGGCCGAGGCCGTACATGTCGTGTGTGACCTGGTCGCCCACGGCGAACTGCTTGGGAGGCGGCGCGACCGGGACCTTGAAGGGGCTGGAAGGCAAATGGCGCTTTGGTGCAGCTGGCTTTGTCATTGCCACCAGTATGCGCCTGCGTGTGTCCGTTCGCTGCGGCCGTCCACGTCCGCTGTTCGGCGCAGGGTCCGTTTCAGTCCCGCGTCGGCGTCTGCTTTCTGCCCGTGAGGAGCAGGGCCGCGCCGCCGATGACGACCAGGCCGATGGCCACTCCGGCGATCAGCGGGGTCGCGCTGGAGCCGCCGGTCTCGGCGAGGTTCGTGCCGGTGGAGGTGCCGCCGACCGTGGCGGGGCTCGGCTCGCTGAGGGTCTGGGTGGCGGTGCCGCCTGCGCTGCCCTGGGTCTTGCAGTCGAGGACACCGGTGAATCGCTTCTCGAAGCCGGCCGGGCCGGTGATCGTGAAGTCGTAGGCCTGGTCCTCCTGGAACGGGATCGTCACCGTCCGCGACGCTCCGGCCGCGATGCTGTGCTCGATGCCCATCAGTTCGAAGGTGAACGCCTCGTCGCCCTCGTTGGCCGCGGTGATGTCCACCCCGCCCTTGGCGCAGTTCTTCACGGCCGACAGCGCCGGTACGGCGCCCTGCGCCGCCCAGGCCGCGCTCGCCGTCGCCGAGACAGTCGACTCGCTGGAACCGGCCAGGATCTGCGTCTGGCTCCTGCTCTCGGAGGTGAAGGCGCGGCCGACCGGGACGGTGGTCGAGGCCTGCACGGTCAGTTCGGCCGTGCCGTCCGTGGCGTCGTCGGGCACGTCGAAGTACAGCTGGCTGCCGTCCCGCGCGGCCGTGACGGCCCTGCCGTCCTTGCCGACGATCCGCACCCCGCTCATGGCGGCGTCCGCCGGCGGGGTCACCGTCACACTGCCCGCATCGGTGTGCACCGTCACCGGGCCGAGCAGCCCGCCGGGGCGACCGGAGACCGCGGACGGGGCGAGGGTCAGCGACGCCTTGGGCTCCGGGACGCTGCGGGCGGTCTTCTGGAGGTAGTCGGCGAGCTTCTCGGCCTGCGGGTCGACGGCGTCGACGTCGGCGGCGTCCGAGTAGCGCCAGATGGCCACCTGGGTGCCGGCCGCCGCGTCCTGCTCGGTGAGGCCGCCGTTGATACCGGCCTCCTCGGCGAGCGCCGCCAGGTCGTTGACCTGCGGGTAGGAGTTCTGCAGGATCCAGCGGATCCGGCCGGCGTCCTTGTTGGCGCCCAGGGACGTGCCGCTCCACGGCGTCTCGTGGTACTTGGCGTCCCGCTGCGTGGGGTTGTGGAGGTCGACGCAGTACGTCTGCAGGGTGCCGCCGCCCTCGACGGACATCTCGAACAGGCCCGCCGACACCTGCTGGTCCCCGCCGTCGCCGTGGATCACGGCGGCGCCGTACGTCTTCAGACCGCCGATGGTGGCGATCGCCCCGCCCTGGTTCTGCGACGTCTCGCCGGCGGCGGCGGGGCCGGCGGCGGCCACCGCACCGGCGGCGACGACCCCGGAGACCAGTACCGCGGCGGCGAGACGGGCCGCCCCTCGCCTGCACAGGGACAGCGCGGAGAACGAAGAAAACACGGAATTCCCCTTCGAGCAGGACCGGTTGACGTGGGGTTACCGATCCCACCAGCAGAATCAGGAGCCTCGAGAGCTCTGCCCGGCATCCTAAAGACGCGGCGCACCGCCTTTCCCCGTCACATCGTCGGACAAGCAATCCGACTCGGAATCGTTATCGCCGAGACCGCCCCTGAGCAGGGCTTATCGACAAATCCACCGGGCCGTTCAGGGCGGGACTCGGATGTATTCATCGATAAGCCGTAGTTCGGTCAGCTCGGGGTGTTGTCTGACATCACGTCACCGCTGCGGGTTCCGGACGCTGTTGGGCGGTCGTCGCCCCGGACCCCTCGGTCGGCGTCTCCCAACTGGGTTCCGGTTGCGGGGGTGTGGCGTCCGTCCCGGTCTCCGGCCTGCCCGTACGTCGGAAGGCGGAGGTGCCCCGCGTGAGATCGTGGCCGATCGCCACCGCGTCGATGTCCGCCGACGTCCAGCTCTGCCCCTCGCGCGCTTCGGTGCGCACCTTCAGCCTGCCCTGCACGATCACGGGCTCACCCACCGACAGCGAGGCCGCCGCGTTCGTGGCGAGCTGGCGATTGGCCCACACCGTGAAGAAGTTGGTGTGCCCGTCGGTCCAGGCGTTCTTCTCCCGGTCCCAGTAACGCGAGGTCACCGCGAGCCGGAACCGCGCGGAAGGCCCCGTCGCCAGCTCCCGGTACACCGGCCGCGTGGCCACGTTGCCCACTGTGCACACGATCGTCTCGTTCATGGCGAACCCCTCCCTGCCCCGGGAGCTCACGCCCCGGGCGGACACACGTACGGGCCCGTCCCGTACGGCTGCGTCTGCCGCGCCGGCCGCGATCGCTCGCGCACCGCCGCTGCCATGACGACCGCGTCCGTCGCGATCGCCGCGAAGCCAGACTGCCTCCGCCGGGACGAGCCCGCTGAGCCCTGTGGATCACCGCCCGCCTGTGGAAAACTCGATCGCTCGACCGGGTGACCCGCCTCCTCCCCACGTTGTGGATCGTCCCTGGTCGCGGATGACGCTGCCGTCGTCGATCGCCATGCCATCGTGGATCGCCATGCCGCCGTGGATGGCACTGTCGTCGTGGATCGCCATGCCATCGTGGATGGCACTGCCGCCGTGGGTCCCCGCCCCCGTGACGGATCCCCTGCCGCCATGGGTCCCCGCCCCCTGACGGATCCTCTGCCGCCGTGGACCACTCTGTCGCCGCCAGACCCTCTCCCTCACCGATTCCCTGCCAACCCGGGCCCACCTGCCGCACCGATCCCCTGCCGACCCGAACCCACCTGCCCTGCGGAACCCCGCGCCGCCCCGAACCCACCTGCCCCACGGATCCCCGCACCGCCACGTCCCCCGCGCAATATCGCCCCCGGACTCACCGGGCCACAGCCCCCGCCCCCGTGACCCGGCCGTACTGCTCCCGCACCTCCCGGTACCGCAGCAGCTCCGCGGCCACCGGATCCAGCACCCGGGCCCGCCCGCAGCCCGTGGCCGCCTCCCGCAATCGCCGCTCCGCCTCCTGCCCGTACCGTTTCGCCGGTCCGCGCGCCGCCATCCGGCAGCTCCACTCGACGAGCGGGCCACCGACGATGCCGGCCACCATCAGCAGCACGGCCACGCCCAGGTTCGGCGCCATGACACCGACGATCTGCCCCACCAACCACAGTCCGCCGACGATCTGAAGAAGCGTCATGGCTGCCTGCGTCAGCACGGCCGCCGGCCACCAGCCCGGCCGCGGTGGCCGCCCGGGAGGCAGTCCGGCCCGCGCCGCCAGCTCGTCCAACGCCTCGGGCAGCCCTTGGGAGCCCCGTACGGAGGCCTCGCGCACCGCCTGCGCCCACGGCGCGGGCAGCCCGGCCGACGCCCGTTCGGAGACCTTCCGCACCGCCTGTTCGACGCGCTGCCGCGCCGTGGCCTCCTCGTCCGCCTGCGCCCGCAACGACTGGCGCCCCGTGGAGGGATCGGTCCTGGCCTGGCACCACCGCCACAGCCGTAGCCAGGGCGTCCCGCACGCGCGGTTGGCGTTGCGCAGCCAGGCGCGTTCGGCCGCCTGGCCCGCCGCCGTGGCGCCCACCGCGTCCGCCAGCCGGGCGGCGAACTCGTCCCGGGCCTCCTCGGTGAGGCCGCTACGCCGTCCGGCCGCGTACACCGGTCGCAGCCGGGCCGCGGCCGCGTCGATATCGGCCGAGATCCGGCGGGCCGCCGCCCCGCGCTCCGCCACGAACTGGCCGAGCAACTCGCGCAGTTCGCCGACCCCGTCCCCGGTCAACGCGGACAGCGCGAGCACGGTCGCGCCCGGGTCGCCGTACTCCCCGAGGGCGATCCCGTCCTCGTCGAGAAGCCGCCGCAGATCGTCGAGGACCAGGTCGGCCGCCTCTCCGGGCAGCCGGTCGACCTGGTTGAGGACGACGAACATGACCTCCGCGTGACCCGCCATGGGCCGCAGATAGCGCTCGTGGAGGACGGCGTCGGCGTACTTCTCGGGATCGACCACCCAGATGACCGCGTCGACGAGTGCCAGGACGCGGTCCACCTGCTCACGGTGCTGCACGGCCGCCGAGTCGTGGTCGGGAAGGTCGACCAGGACGAGGCCGTGCAGCTGCGCTTCCGCCTCCGCGCTCTGCACCGGGCGCCGCCGCAGCCGTCCGGGAATGCCGAGCCGGTCGATGAGGCTCGCCGCACCGTCGCTCCAACTGCACACGATGGGAGCGGCGGTGGTCGGCCGCCGTACGCCCGTCTCCGAGATCGTCACCCCCGCGAGCACGTTGAACAGCTGCGACTTGCCGCTGCCGGTGGCACCCGCGATGGCGACGACCGTGTGCTGCCCGGACAGCTTGCGCCGCGCCGCCGCCTCGTCCAGGACCCGGCCCGCCTCGGCGAGCGTCCTGCTGTCGAGTCGGGTGCGGGAGAGCCCCACGAGCTCCCGCAGCGCGTCGAGCCGCGACCGCAGCGGCCCGTCGTACGCGAGCGGGGCGGCGGTCTGCGGCCCGGACACCCGGTTCTCGACGACCACAGCGGCAGCGGCGGCCGACTCAGCGGCACTCTCCCCGGTCACCCGCCTCGCGATCAGTCCGTCGTCCCAGGCTCCGGAGGAATCCGTACGGTCCGCAGAGCCCGCGCGATCGGCGCGATCAACACCATCCATACGGTCCGTACGCTCCGTGCGCTCCGTACGACGGGAGTCGTCATCGCCTCCCTGCACGCGCGCGTGGGCCCCGTCGTCCGCGCGCTCCTCGGAACGCTCGTCCCCTGCGGCGTCGTCTTCCTGAAGCGCTCCCTCCGGAGGGCCCTCCACGGCGCCCTCATCGGAGTCCTCCACGACGGGCCGCTCGGCAGATGGCCCGGCAGGCGGCCCAACGGAAACGCTCTCCAGAGAAAGGCCGTTTCCGCGATCGCCCTCCACAAGGGCACGGTTTTCGGCGTGGTCGCCCTCGGGGGCCGCCTCCCCACCGTGATCGGCATGTTCCGTGTGGTCCTGGTCAGTGACGGCGGTCACCGGTCACCTCTCCTTCTGCAGTACGGACAGCGCGGCGATGAGTTCGGCCTGGGGCTCCGCCTGGACGTCGAGCCCGTCGAGTGGCGCGAGGCGGCGCTCGCGCTCGGTTTGCAGCACCCGGTCCACGTACTCGGTGAGCAGACGCCCAGCACGGTCGCGCAGCCGCAGCGCGCCGTGCGCGCCGATCCGCTCCGCCAGCCCCTCGCCCGCGGATCGGGCCCTACGGCCGCCCAGCAGCGCGGTGGCGGCCAAAGCGGCGGCCACCTCGGGGTCGGGGGCGACGCTGCGTTCAAGGCCGCGTACCTCGTCCTCGGCGTACTCCTCGAGCTCCCGCCGCCAGCGCCGTACGGCCATCCCGATCCGGTGCTCGGCGCTCTCCGGCGAGGGGTCGCGTTCCGTCAGCTCCGGTGCGCCCGCGGCGGGTTCGCGCCGCCAGGCCTCGTCGATGCGTTCGTCGGCGGCGGTGACGGCGCACAGCAGGAGTGAGCCGAGGCTCTCCACGAGGGCGTCGACAAGTTCACCCGCGGTGCAGTCGAGTGGGAAGGCGCGCCACCGCTTCAGCGCGTCGCCTGCGAGTACGGCACCGCCCTGCAACCGTCCCCGTACGCGCGTGTACTCGCTGTCGTACGCCCCGTCGACGGCGGCGATGAGCCGGAGCGCGGCCGCGTGCTGCGCGGCGGCCGCGCCGGCGAGTTCCGGCATCCGCGATTTGAGGGAGTCGAGGACGCCGTAGGCCGTACGGGCCATGACGTCCTGCCGGGCGGCGGGATCCTGGGTGTGCTGGATCAGCCAGGTCCGCAGGGATGCCACGGCGGTGGCCGGAAGCAGTCCCCCGCCCCAGGCCGACTCGGGCAGTTCGGGCACGGTGAAACGGGGTACGTCGCCGAGCCCGGCCTTGGTGAGCAGGGCGCCGTACTGCCGCGACACCTCGGAGACGACCTGGTGGGGTACCCGGTCGAGCACGGTCACGAGCGTGGCCCGGTACTCCTTGGCGGTGCGCAGCAGATGCCAGGGCACGGCGTCGGCGTAGCGGGCGGCCGACGTGACCATGACCCAGATGTCGGCCGCGCAGATGAGTTCCGCGGCGAGGACGCGGTTGTCGGCCACGAGGGAGTCGATGTCGGGCGCGTCCAGGAGGGCGAGGCCGTGCGGCAAGGTGTCCGCGGTCTCGATGCGCAGGATGCGCTTGCCGTCCTCCCCGGGCAGCAGCAGATCGTCTCCGGGCTCCCGATGGGGCACCCACACGCGCGTGAGGTCGGGCAGGACGCGCATGCCACTGAACCAGTGATGGTCCTCCGGATGGCAGACCAGCACCGGAGTCCGTGTCGTCGGCCGCAACACCCCCGCCTCGCTGACCCGGCGCCCCACGAGTGAGTTGACGAGGGTCGACTTCCCGGCTCCGGTGGATCCCCCGATGACGGCCAGCAAGGGCGCTTCGGGCTCCCTCAACCGGGGCACCAGGTAGTCGTCGAGCTGGGCGAGCAGTTCGTCGCGGTTGGCACGCGCGCGCGGGGCCCCCGCCAGGGGCAGCGGGAAGCGTGCGGCGGCGACACGGTCGCGCAGGGCGGAGAGTGCGTCGATCAGCTGAGGCCGTACGTCCAAGGTCACCACATGCGAAGAATGCCCAATTTTAGGGGATTTCTGAAGCATATAGGCATGTCTGCGCGCCGATAGAACACAAGGGACGGAAGGTGCGACTGGGACATGGGCACAGCCCAGGCATAACGAGTGCACAACACCCGAGGCGTGAGGCCCCAAAAGCGATGCAGGATTCGTACCTGCCTGCGATTATCAGGACCGCTTCACTGAACCTCCACATTGAGCCACGGAGGCGAAGCAACAGGGACAAGGAGCTGGGAGCCCTATTCTTGTCTCCGGCAACGTCAGGGATCAGCCCACACCCGGGCACCACGAACGAGGCCACCACACCCGGCCCCCGTAGCTCAGTGGATAGAGCAGGCGCCTTCTAAGCGCTTGGCCGCAGGTTCGAGTCCTGCCGGGGGCGCCACGCCTCGCCCTCCCTCCGGGAGGGCATTCTTGCTGGTCAGAGTAGCCGCGACCACACGCGACAGAGGGCCAGGCCGACCTCTGGTGATCACGTAGACGGTCCGGGGCACGAGACAGCACACGGCCCCGGGAACGTGGCCCACCGAGGTGACAGTCGACACCCACAGCGAGCACTGCCACATCTGTCCGGCGTGGTTGTCGAACAGGACGACGTGCGCGTAGTCACACATCCGGATCGAGGGCGGCTCCGAGGGCGGGGGCGTCCGGGGTGCGGCGGATGTTCCGGTCGGGGCGGTTGCCGACCGACCGAAGGGCGACGCAGCGAGCAGGGCGAAGACGCGCCCGAAAGCAGCCGTCAGGTCTTCTCATACAAACGCACATTTAATTCGAATGATGCGGGATCGCCAGCATGGGCGAACAAAGCCTCCCTGAATTGAGGGAGGCGCAGAAATCGCATGGGGAAAGGAACACAAACATAAGTCCTGAACGCCGGACAAACACACCATCGGCCAAAATGGGCTGTCTGTTGAGAATTCGTGGATCGACTCGACGACCGCATACGCCGGCGGCGCCCCCGCGCACGTCATGCGGCACACTCCCCGCCCTCGTCCGGCTCTGCTTCAGCGACGGGGCGCCGCTGAGGAGGCCGGAAATACAGGGATGGCCGGGCCCCGGTATCGGGTCCCGGCCATTCTCCGCTGTACCGGTGGGCTTACGCGACAGGTGCGGACATGAACAAGGGCACCAGGCTGCCTCGGCTGGGCGTCAGGACTTCTTTTCACCGACGGAGATGTAGCTGCCGCAGGTGCCACTCACACAGGTCTGCGATTGCTTGCTGTCAATCTCGATGAGGTTTCCGTCCTTGTCGCGATACACGCTCTTCTGCGCGCAGCTGACATTGCCCTTGCCGTCGTCGACGCAGGAGCCGGAGCCATCATGGCCGAAAGCCTGGCCGGCACCGATCAGAGCGATGCTCCACAGGACCCCCGCTGCGGCTGCGACCTTCTTCGAATTCAGCATCTGCATACTCCTTTACGGTCGATCCCCGTGGACTGGACGACAGTGACGTTCTAGAACTTGAATCAGCACATGCCAGGGCGGGCCCCGGGCCCGGACGGTTGGGTTCGGGCACCGGGGCCTGCCCAGATCACCTGGTCAGTGACCCATCAGCCGCCGAGGGCGAAGCCGTTCGTGCAGGTGGCCGAGAGGCTCTGGTCGACAGGCTGGTTCGCCAGGATGTCCAGGATCTGGACGTTGACGCGGCTGAGGTTCAGGACGCCCGACTGGCTCTCGTTGCCGCACGAGTTGGACTGGTGGTTGTCCAGCTTGAGCGTCGGCTCGTCACCGTTGGCGTGGCTGACGCCAGCGCCGAGGAAGCCCACACTGCCGAGCATGGCCATGACGACAGCGGCCTTCTGGTACTTGCGCATTACCTCTCCGTTTCTCATGTCGACACGATCCGTGATGGATCAGTCACTGACAGTGGTTAAAGCTAGGAGAAGTACGCGGCTTTTGGTAGCCGAAACGCCGAATCGCCCAAGTTTCTTGAAAATGTGCACGGGCCCGACTTCTTCGCATGCCGCCACCGATCCGACCGACCCCGAGCCGCCGCGGGCGGGCGCGCACGCCAACGAGCCAACAGGCCGACAAGAAGCCAGAGGTGGGCCCCGGGACCCGGACACTTGGTCCGGGTCCCGGGGCCTGCCCAGATCACCTGATCAGGAACCGTCAGCCGCCGAAGCCGTTCGCGCAGACCGGCTTGATGCTCTGGTCGACAGGCTGGTTCGCCAGGATGTCCAGAGCCTGAACGTTGAGGCGGCTGATGTTGAGAACGCCCTGCACGCTCTCGTTGCCGCACGCGTTGGTCTGGGTGTTGTCGACCTTGAACCCGTCACCGCCGTGGGCCTGGCTGACACCGGCGCCGAGGAAGCTGACACTGCCAAGCATGGCCATGACGACAGCGGCCTTCTGGTACTTGCGCATTACCTCTCCGTTTCTCGAGTTGACACAGTCCGTGATGAACTGGTCACTTACGGTCGTAAATGTATGTGATGTGTGACGGCTTTGGCACATGAAACGCCGATTCACGTAAGTTTCTTGAAAAGTGCCTGTTATGTCGCTTCTGTGCGCAGGTCGGGCGGCCGAACCCCGGGTAGCCCCTCCGCCCAACCGGCGTGTCGCATGGCGTCACCGCGCCTGGCCGAGACCCGAGCCGTCGCGGGCGGCCGCCACGCCTCCACGAGCTGACCTGGCACCGCACGCACCTTCCTGGGGCGGACCGTGCAGCGGGAACCGCGGACGGCCATGGGCGGAGACCACCGCCCGTCCGGCGAAGCCTTTTTTCAAAAGAGTGATCCGGGGGCGAGGCCGTGACCGGCCCGGGGGCGGCGCGTTGAAGGGGCAGTGCGGCCGCGCGTCCTGCTGCCGCGCCTACCAAGTCAGTAAGGAGAACGTGATGTCTCGCATCACGAAGGCGGCCACCATCGCTCTCGGCACGAGCGCCGTGGTGCTCAGCGGAGCCGGTCTCGCCGCGGCCGGCGCCAACGCCGAGGGCACGGCGGTCGGCTCGCCCGGTGTCGCGTCCGGCAATGTGGTCCAGGTCCCGATCCACGCGCCGATCAACGTGTGCGGAAACACCGTCACCGTGATCGGCGCTCTCAACCCGGCCATCGGCAACGTCTGCAAGAACGGCCACAAGAAGAACGGTTACGGCGACTGACCTCCGCCGTACCGACCCGAGAGCCCCGGCGCCCGCGAGCGAGCGCCGGGGCTCTCGGCATGAAACCGCGTCACCTCACGTGCAGAGGTTCGCGTACCGGTTCAGGCGTACCGGTAGATTCCGCCGACATCCTCCAACTCGTCCGGCGTCACGTCCCACGGCGGCAGCTTCTGGTGCCGTGCCACGATCCGGTCGTGCTGCTCGTCGCCGGAGCCCGGCGGTGTCGCGGGGAGATAGCGGGCCCCGCGGTGCCGGCGCTGCCAGCGGTACCACTGCAGGTCGATGAAGGCGTGGTGGAGCCAGAAGACCGGGTCGTTGACGGAGGCGCCGCCGAGCATGGCGCCGCCGACCCAGCGGTGGACCCGGTTGTGGTTGCGCCAGGAGGCGCTGCCCCGGCCGGTGCCCCAGCCCTCCAGCTTGTTGCGGAATCCTCGCGTGGCCGTCGAGTCCCAGGGCGCCACGTCGTAGGCGGGGTCCTTCAGCGCCCATTCCAGTTCGCTCTTCGTGGGCAGGTCGATGGGAGCACGGGAGTGGCCGAGGTCCCGGGTGAGGAACGCCCCTTCGGTCACGCCCTCCTTGATGGTCCAGTTGCCCTCCTGATAGGCGAACGGACCGGTCATCACCTGCCGGTCGGAGCGGCGCCCGTTGCCGCCGAGGAGGTCCGCCGTCCAGGGGACGGAGGTGGTCGTGCGGTCGCGCGTCCAGTCCCAGTACGGAACGGTCACCGAAGAGTCCACCCGGCGCAGCGCGCGCTCCAGATCGAGCAGGAACCGGCGATGCCAGGGCAGGAAGGACGGCGCCATGTGCGCGGTGCGCAGCCCTTCCTCGCCGTCGGAAGGGAAGTACGCGACGTGCGTCCGCACGAACTCGTCGTACTCGCCACGGCGTTTGACCTCCAGCAGCGCCTTGACGAACCGGCGCCGCTCGGCCCCCGTGAGCGTGCCGGCGTCCCTACGCACGTACGCCATGCCGGTCCCCCATGTGCGAGTGTCCCGCGCCCTCCGACCCCCGAGCCGGGTCGCGCAGCCGCTGATCGGGACCGAGTTCGTCGACGGCGGCGCGGGCGGCCTCGAGCGGCGTCCGGTACGACCGGTAGTGGTCGACCATGCTCAGCCAGCTGCCGTCGGCGCGGCGCATCAGATGCAGAGGGCGGCCGTCCACGGTGACGTGCCACTGACCGTTGTCGGTCGCGCCGCGGACGGGCGTCCACATGCCTCGGATGCGGCGGCCGCAGTACGTCTGATCGAAGGCGGTGTCGCCGCCCGGCGCGTCCCCGGGTGCGAATCCGGGGCGCGAAGAGCGGAAGGCGGCGCCCATCGGGGCCAGGGCCGCGACGGCGAGCGCGCCGGTGAGCAGACCGCGCGCCGTGTCCCGTCGTGTTCTGCCCGCCGGCCCGGGCCGCTCCGGGCCCGGTGCTCCGTCCTCGACACCTGCCGGTACTCCGCCGATGCTGACGACCATGGTTGACTCCTCGTCCGGTTCGGTTGTCCTCAGCGGTAACCGCCGAACGGCCCGCGCGGTCACCGCCGCGTGGGCAGAACAGTGCACACCTGCGGCCGTACCCGTGATCACCCGGGGGCCGTGAACTGCGTGAGGAGCAGGCCGGCGGCACTGGCCCCACACATGGAGAAGCGGCCCTCGAATCCCATCGAGGGCCGTCTCTTCGTACGGCGTGGCTCAGCCCTAGAGCGTCAGACCGCCGTGCAGCGGCTTGACGTCACGCAGTGCGGCCGTGGCGTCCTTCGTCGTGCCGCGCATCGGCCTGGTGTCGTTCAGCGCGGTCGCGGCGCTGTGGATGAGCGATTCCCTGTGCGTGGTCTGAGCCACGTCCGACTCCTCGTGCAGCGGCAGGTCGATGGGAACCTTGGTGTTCAAGCCGCCGCTGAAGCCGGCGTTCGCCACGTCGACAGCGAACGCCGGCCCGCCGACACTGGCAGCGATCAAGGACCCGGCAACGACGGCGGCAGCCTTCAGGGACTTCATCATGTTCCTTTCTTCGGCAACGGGGGTCACCGGAGGGGAGATTCTGTCGCCGTGCCTAACGAGCCCTGACCAGAGCGGAAACCGGAGACCCCGAAGATTGCAAGTCCTCATATGAGATCTCCGGGACGGAAAACCAACGTCGGCAGCGTGATCTCAGGGAGCGTGACGAGCGGCGCGGGAAGCACCGACGTCGATGTCGACGTGCTGGGCGGCGTCGGCAAGGGCCTTCTCCACGGCGTCCAGCGCGTCGCTCGTGGGGTCGGCGGCACGCCGCTCGGAGACCCTGGGCTTGGCGGCGCCCCGGGTGGGAGTGGGCCGCAGCTCACGCGTCGCCGGAGCCTTGGCGGCCACCTTGGCCAGGGCGCCCTTCGCGGCGTCACCCAGTTTCCGGGCTTCGGCCGGGGGCAGTTGGCCGTTGTCCGCCTTGAGTGCGGCGTTCAGCAGGTCGGTGACCGGGGTGAGCTCGTCCCCGAAGGCGTTGAGTTTCCCGACCTGCGCGCGAAGCGCGTGCGAGCCGAGGAGCGGCGCATCGGGCAACGCCGCGTGGCTGCGCTCGCGGGACGAGTCGGCCGCCATGGCGGCGGGCCCGGCGATACCGACCAGGAGGGCGGCGCACAGCGCGCTGGACGCGATACGCCGTACGGGCAGAGCATGCATGGGGAATTCCTTCGGATGGGCGTCGGATCTTGAGCCCACCGTGTAAGCACCCATGAATGCCTGCAACCGATCATATGGCTTTCGCAATTCCGCATTCCCCCTGTCGCCGTGTCCTGGCTGATCAGGCGGTATGGCACACCGATTGCCCCCGGCCCCCATTCGGGGGAACGACACCGGCCGCCCTCCACCGTGGAAATCCGGGGAGAGCGGCCGGCCGAGGAATGGGCGTGGACGTCAGCGGTTGACGCAGTAGTTGCCGTGCGCCGAGTTCAGCAGACCGACGACGTTGACGGTGTTGCCGCAGACGTTGATCGGCGCGTGGATCGGGGCCTGGACGACGTTGCCCGACAGAACACCCGGGGAGTTGGTGGCGACACCGCTCGCGTCGCTGCTGGCGGAGGCCGCGCCGGCACCGGCGGCGACAGCCGCGGCGGCGGCGGAAGTGAGGACCAGGCCCTTGGCGATACGCGACATGGAGAAGTGCTCCTTGGAGTTGACACAAAGCGGTTGACGCAAAACACCTGGGCGGGACGCCCGGCTCTCTGTCAACGCGCGGGAGGGTGCCGGGGTTGTGCCGCCAATGGCGTGATCCTGAAAAAGGGACTGGCTGCACTATTCCGACACACTTGTCGGGTTTCTCCATGTTTGTTCGGCCGAGGGCTAGTGTGACGCACCTCCCAACTCACCCCTCCGGGCGGACACATCGCACTCGTGCCGCTGCTGCCACCGCCACCTGTTCCGAAAGGGCAACGACGGTCATGTGCCATTCCCTGGGTCCGCTGCTTCGCCGTGCGACGGTGGGCGGCCTCGCTCTTGCCGTGATGTGCGTACCCGGCGGCGTTCCGGCTGCCGCACCGGGCGCACCGCTCGCACCGGAGGCAAGCAGCCTCACGTTCACCCAGCGATACCGCGCGCACCAGCACGGCGGCATCGTGCGCGCGGCCAACGCCGCCATCACCTGCCGCCCGGCACCTTCGTGCCGGGACGTGCAGGCGGGCGAGCGCGGGGAGAACGGCGACTTCGACATGTTCTACATCGACGTCGACAACGACCCGAACACCTACAACTCCTCCAGCGCGGAGGTCCGCCTGCCCGCCGGCTCCCGGGTGACGTACGCGCGCCTGTACTGGGGCGGCAACCTGCGCGTCGGCGAACAGAAGCCGCCGCAGGACAACGAGCGGGTCCTGATGGCCGAACCCGGCGGGGACTACAAGCAACTTGTGGCGGACACGGTCGTCGGACACCACGTGGCTGACGGCGCGGAAGCCTTCCAGGCCTCGGCGGACGTGACGCAGTTGGTGCGGGACAGCGCGCCGGGCCTCTACACCGTGGCCCAGGTCAATGTGGCAAGCGGCAAGTCGGCGGCCGGGGCATGGGGCGGCTGGACGCTGGTGGTGGCGTACGAGAACGCGGCGGAGCCGCTGCGCGACCTCGCGATCTGGGACGGCTTCGCGCCGCTGAGGTCCGGCGGGGCCCAGGAGATGCGGCTGCGCGACCTGGGCTTTCCCGCAGGCGCGGGGGGCTACGCGGGTCTGGTGGCGTACAACGGCGACCGCGGCACCACCGGCGACTCGCTCACCCTGACGACCGACCAGGGCGGGTCCGCCTCCACCGACCTCGCCGACTCGGCCAACCCCGCTGACGACGTCCTGAACTCCACCATCAGTGGGCCCGAGGGGAATCGGCCGGCGCGTGTGCCGGCGTACGACAACACCCTCGGCTACGACTCCGACGTGTTCGATCTCGGCAGGGGCCTGCAGCACGCCGGTGACCAGGCGACCCTCCGGCTCTCGTCCCAGCGGGACGCGGCGTGGGCCGGGGTGCTCTTCGCCGCCGTCGACGCTCGGTGATGAGCGCGTCGCCACCCGTACCGAGCGCTTTTGCGAATGAGGAAACCGCGCAGATGGACCTGTCACCCACCGGCCCTCGGCCGCGGGTTCTGCACCTCACCCAACCGGTGGACGGCGGGGTCGCACGCGTCGTGACGGACCTGGTCCGCGCCCAGCTGGCGGACGGCCTGGACGTCACCGTGGCCTGCCCCGACAGCGCGCTCACCGCGGAACTGCGGGCGCTCGGCGCGAACGTACGAAGCTGGCACGCGACGCGGTCGCCGGGGTCGTCGCTCGTTCGGGAGGTACGGCACCTCGCGCGGCTGATCGGCGAGGTACGCCCCGATCTGGTGCACGCGCACAGCGCGAAGGCCGGGCTCGCCGGGCGGCTCGCGGTGCGCGGGCGGATTCCGACGGTCTTCCAGCCGCACGCCTGGTCGTTCGAGGCGGTCGGCGGGGGCACCGCGGCCCTCGCGCTCAGGTGGGAGCGATGGGGGGCGCGCTGGGCCGCGCGGGTGGTGTGTGTGAGCGAGGCGGAGCGCGCCACCGGCGTGCGCGCCAGGATCACCGGCCGCTGGACCGTCGTCCCCAACGGCATCGACCCCGAGCGCTTCCGCCCGGCCGCCGCCGACACCGTGCGGGCCGGACTGGCACCGCTCGCCGGCCTCCACCCGGCAGCACCGCTCGCGGTCTGCGTGGGACGGCTGTGCCGGCAGAAGGGGCAGGACGTCCTGCTGCGGGCCTGGGACGCCGTCGTGCGCAAGGTGCCCGACGCCCGCCTCGTCCTGGTCGGCGACGGGCCGGACCTCGACCGGCTGCGCGCGGGCGCCCCCCGATCCGTGCTGTTCACGGGAGCCGTCGCCGACGCCTCCCCCTGGTACCAGGCCGCCGATCTCGTGGTCCTGCCGTCCCGCTGGGAGGGCATGGCCCTGGCCCCGCTGGAGGCGATGGCCTGCGGGCGGCCCGTGGTGGTCACGGACGTCGACGGTGCCCGCGAGAGCCTGCCGTCCTCCTTCGCCGCCCGGTGCCTCGTCCCCCCGGAGAACCCGGCGGTGCTGGCCACGGCCGTCACGGAACTGCTGCTCGACCCGCCACTGCGCGAGTCGCTCGGCAACCAGGGCCGCCGGCACGTGCTGTCCACGCACCACGTGCGGCACACCGCCGAAGCGGTCGCGGACGTCTACCGCGACCTGCTCGGCACCTGGCCCCCCGCCGAAAGGGCGGGGCTGTCCCGAGCGGTCGAGCGCGCCGAGGCCCGCGGCGCTGAACGCGGTCGGCCGCTCGACACAGGCTGTGGCGCCGACGGGAACCGGACGACACAGCGCGTGGAGCCCACCGAGCACAGGGAGTCGAACCACTCGTGACCGCCGAACGTACTGTCCCCTCTCCCGGCGTACAGCAACGGGACCATCAATCCTCGTCAGTCTCGGTGATGCCGCCGCGCCTCACCGCCACCGGTTTCCGGTTCCCCGCCCCGCGGACGCCGGCGCGGCCGGCCTCGCCGACGCCACTGCTCGTCGCGGACGGCGTCGCCGCCCTGCTGGGCACGCTGGCTCTCATCGAGGCCCACCACCACCCGCTGCTCGTCGCCCTGCTGATCGTCGCATCGCTGCTGCTGCGCCCGCGCGGCGGCCGGCCGCCGGTGCCGGTGCTGCTGGAGGAACTGCCCGCCGTGTGGGGCCGCATCGCGGTGGCCTGGCTGGTGCTCGCGGCGCTCGCGGCGGCGTACCGGCCGGAGCACGCGCTGTCCCTGCGCACCGTGCTGACGGGCCTCGCCCTGCAGGCCGCGGCGGGCTGTGCGCTGCGCGGCGCCGTGCACGGGCGGCGGCGCGCCGCACTGCTGCGCCACCCGCACACCGCGCTCCTTGTCGGCCCGGCGGCGACCGCGCAGCGCGTGGCCGCCGCCGTACTGCGTCACCCGCGGTGCGGCGTACGGCCGGTGGGGATCGTCGCCGAGCAGCCGGACGGCGCCGACGGCCTGCCGGTGCTGACGACCGGCGAGGAGATCAAGCGCGCGGTCATCCAGAACGGAGTCCGGGCGGTGCTGGCCGTTCACCCCTCCGTACGCGCCGAACAGGAACCGCTGCTGGGCGCGCTCGCCGAGGCCGGCTGCGTGGTGTGGGAGGTCGACGCCGACTCACCGTCGTACACGACGCAGGAACGGCTGGCCGGGTTCTCCTGCCGGCGGCTGGACATGTCCCCGGCGCGGCGCGACAGCCCGGGCAAGCGGATGCTCGACATCCTCGTCTCGGGGACGTTGTTGCTGCTGGTCAGCCCACTGCTGCTGGCGTTCGCCGTGGCGCTGCGGATCATCGACGGGCCGGGCGTGGTGTTCCGGCAGGAGCGCATCGGCAGGAACGGAAAGCCGTTCACGCTGCTGAAGTTCCGTACGCACCGGCCGGTCGACGAGCACGAGTCGGCGACCCGGTGGAGCGTGGCGAACGAGAACGAGATGCGCCGGTTCTGCCGTATGTTGCGGCGTACCTCGCTCGACGAGCTGCTCCAGCTGTGGAACGTGCTCCGGGGCGACATGAGCCTGGTCGGCGTGCGGCCCGAACGCCCTTACTTCGTGGCCCAGTTCAGCCAGACCTACCCCGGTTACGCGGCCCGTCACCGCATGCGGGTCGGCATCACCGGCCTCGCCCAGATCCACGGGCTGCGCGGCGACACCTCGATCGAGGACCGCAGCCGGTTCGACAACGCCTACATCGACAACTGGTCGCTGTGGCAGGACATCTGCATCCTGCTGCGCACCGCGGCCTCGCTGGTACGCCCGACGGGAGGCTGAGGGACGTGAGCCACGCCCTCACACCGCTCCCGCGCCACGCCCTCGCACCGCTCCAGCGCCGGGCCGCCGCGTCGGCGCCGGTCCTGCCCGCGGTGGCCGTGCTCGCCCTGCTGACCCTGCCGCTGACACCGGGCGGTGCGGGACCCGCCGACGTGGTCTCCGGGCTGATGGTGGTGTACTGCGTGATCCGTCTCCTGCGTGAACGGCGGCGCCCGCTGTCGCCCGCGACGGCCATGGTGCTGGGCCTGCCGGTCGCGGGGCTCGCGCTCGCCGCCATGGAGGCGTCCTCGCCGGAGGC
This sequence comes from Streptomyces sp. NPDC001315, assembly GCF_042896175.1. Classification (NCBI taxonomy): domain Bacteria; kingdom Bacillati; phylum Actinomycetota; class Actinomycetes; order Kitasatosporales; family Streptomycetaceae; genus Streptomyces; species Streptomyces sp. NPDC001315. The sequence goes on from NZ_JBIAWZ010000001.1 coordinate 461,777, forward strand.
CGGGCTCACCGGCCTCGGCCGTTATCTGCAGATCTTCGTGCTCGTCCCGGCGGCCGTGCTGCTGCTGATCCGCGACCGGGCCGACTTCCGGCTGCTGGCCTGGTCGTTCGTGGGACTCGCGCTGTGGCAGGGCGCCATCGGCGTTCACCAGTACGCCACCCGGACCGGCGCCTCCTACCAGGGTGCGGACATCCGGGCGGTCGGCACCTTCGGGGCGCAGGACGTGATGGGCATGGCGGCGGCGGTCTCCCTCGGCCTGGTGTGCGCGGTCGGGATCGCGCTGGGCCGGGCGTCCGTACGACAGCGGGCCATCGCCGCCGGGTGCGCTCTGGCGCTGCTGCCGCCGCTCGCGGTCTCCTTCAGCCGGGGCGCCTGGATCGCGACCGTCCTGACGTGTGCCATGCAACTGGTGCTGTCCGGGCCGCTGCGCGCGCTGAAGGTGGTCGCGGCCGCCGCCGCCGCGAGCGTGATCCTGTTGGGCGGGTTCGGGGTCGGCACGGCGCTGTTGCAGCAGCGGATCGACAGCATCGCGCAGGTCACCGACGCCCCCGACCAGGCCGTCGTCGACCGGTACACCCTGTGGGCGTCCGCCACCGGCATGTGGCGCCAGCACCCGCTGACCGGTGTCGGGTTGAAGGGCTTTCCCGAGCACCGGGACGGGAACGCCACCCTGGCGCTGTCGTCGGGCGCCGAGATCGCGGGCGCCGGAGTGGTGTACCGGAGGCAGGCGCTGCTGTCGCCGCACAACATGTACCTGCTGGTGCTGAGCGAGCAGGGCCTGATCGGGCTGCTGACGCTCGCCGGGAGCTGGCTGGCGCTGCTGGTGTGCGGGCTGCGGGGGCTGCTGCGCGCCCGCGACCGCGGACCGGGCCTCGACTGCGGGCTCGTCGCCTGCGGACTGCTGGTCTGGCTGCTGACCGACTTCGTGTACGGAGACATCGGCGGCCCCTCGACCGTGCTGACCGCCATGGCCCTGGGGCTCGTGGCGTGGTGGGCGCTGGCCGGCGACGAGCGGGCCGACATCGTGCCTCGGCGTGGGGTACGCGAGCTCGTCGAGGAGGCCGCGGCGCGATGACGGTGACGCCTTCGCACACCCCCGGATCCGAAACCGACGGCGCCGTGACCGTACCCACGGCGCGTGCCGCCACCCCGGCCGGGGACGGCGCCGATCTGGCCTCGGCCTCGGCCTCCCGCAAATTCCTCGCCAGGGCCACGCTCGTCACGGCGTCGCTGTCCATCGTCGGTTCCCTGCTCGGCCTGGTGCGCGACCAGTCGCTGGCGCGGCTGTTCGGTGCCGGGAGCGACACGGACGCCTTCCTGGTCGCGTGGACCGTGCCGGAGTTCGCCTCCACGCTGCTCATCGAGGACGGGCTGGCGCTGGTGCTCATCCCGGCGTTCAGCATGGCGCTGGCCCGCCGCGCCCGGGGCGCCTCGGGGGACCCGGTCCGCGCCCTGGTCGTCGCCACCCTGCCCCGCCTGTGCCTCGCCTTCGCGGCGGTGGCCGCGCTGGTCGCCGGCGTGGCTCCCTACCTGGTCAGGGCCCTGGCACCGGGCCTGCCCGATCCCCGGCTCGCCGCCGACTGCACCCGGCTCACGGCGATCGCCGTACTGGCCTTCGGGCTCGCCGGGTACTGCAGCGCCGCCCTGCGGGCGCATCGCCGCTTCCTCGCGCCCGCGGCGATCTACGTCGCCTACAACACGGCCATCGTCGCCGCCATGTTCCTGCTCGGCGAACGCTGGGGCGTGCGCTCCGCGGCGCTCGGGGTCGCGGCGGGCGGCTGCCTGATGGTGGTGGTGCAACTTCCCTCGCTGTGGCGGCAGCTGACGTCGCGCAAGCGGCCGCCCGGTGGGACCGGGGCCGACGTCGAGGAGCGGCCGGTGCAACTCGCCCTGGTCGCCGCCGTACTCCTCTTCGCCCTGTGCCGCCAGTCGCAGGTCCTCGTCGAACGCTTCCTCGCCTCCACCCTGCCCGCCGGGGCCATCTCGCACCTGAACTACGCGCAGAAGGTCGCCCAGATCCCGATGACGCTGTCGCTGATGGTGATCACCGTCACCTTCCCGGTGGTGGCGCGGGCGCTCGCCGACGGCGACACCGAACGGGCCCGCAGCCGTGTGGAGCGGGATCTGATGCTGACCTCCTGTCTGGTGCTGCTGGGCACGTGCGCGGTGATCGCCTGTGCCCCGCAGATGACCGAGCTGCTCTTCCAGCGAGGTGCCTTCACCGCGAGCGACACCGCGGCCACGGCCGACGTCATGCGCGTGTACGCCGTCGGGCTGCTGGGCCAGACCCTGGTGGGCGTCATGACCCGCACGTACTTCTCGGCGGGCCGGCCCCGTTGGTATCCCGTCGGCGCGATGGCCGCGGGCATCGCCGTGACGTCCTGGATCGGCGCCGCGACCGTGGGCGGCTGGGGCGTGGCGGGGATCGCCGCCGCCAATGCCCTCGGCATCACCGTCACGGCCGGCCTGATGCTCGTCGGCCTGCGGACGACCCGGCGCGACGGTCCCCCCAGCGTCTCGATCCGCGTCCGCCAGGTACTGGCCGAGCTGAGCAGGCCGGTGCGCGCGGCGGTCATCGCCATCATCGCCGGCGCGTTCGTCGCGAGCCGGCCGGAGTCCCCGGTGGCGGGCCTCGCGGCCGGCTGCCTGACCGTGACCGCCGTCTTCGTTCCGATCACCTGGGTCCTTTGCGCCCAGAGCCACGCATCCGCACTGCGCTCCGTACGCACCGTCACACGAAGGCTCACACATGGCCGCTCCCGCTGATTCCCTCGATACCGGCAGACTCCCCGCGCCACGCCCGGGCCCGATCCCGTGGGTGGCGATGTACCACTCGGTGGGCGACTGCTCGGACGACCCGTACCGCATCACGGTCACGCCCGAGCGGCTCGACCGGCAACTGGCGTGGCTGCGCCGGCGGGGGCTGCGGGGCGTGTCCGTGGCCGAGTTGCTCGCCGCCCGCGCCCGCGGCGGGGGGCGGGATCTGGTCGGGCTCACCTTCGACGACGGGTACGCCGACTTCGTCACCGGCGCCCTGCCGGTGCTGCGCCGTCGGGGCTGCGGCGCCACCCTCTTCGTCCTGCCCGGACGGCTGGGCGGCGACAACGCCTGGGACCCGCTCGGCCCGCGCAAGCCGCTGCTGACCGCGGACGGCATCCGGCGCGCCGCCGACGAGGGCGTGGAGATCGGCTCGCACGGGCTGACGCACGTCGACCTCACCCGGGCGGACGACCTCACCCGCAAGGCCGAGGTCACCGAAAGCCGCGCCCTGCTCACAGAGTTGAGCGGCCAACCCGTCGACGGCTTCTGTTATCCGTACGGCACGGTCGACACCCGAGCCGTCGAGGCCGTACGGGAAGCGGGGTACGCCTACGCCTGCGCGATCGATCCCGGCCCGCTGACCGGTCCGCACGCCCTGCCCCGCGTGCACGTCGGGCAGAACGACACGGCCTGGCGCCTGCACCTCAAGCACCGGCTGCACCGGCTGCGCCGGCGCCCGGTGGAGGGCCTGTGAGATGAGGGCTCTGCACATCATCACCGGCCTCGGCGTCGGCGGGGCCGAGCAGCAGCTGCGGCTGCTGCTGCGCCACCTGCCCGTCGACTGCGACGTCGTGACGCTCACCAACCCCGGTGCGGTCGCCGAGGGCCTCGCCGCCGACGGCGTCCGCGTCGTGCATCTCGGCATGGGCGGCAACCGCGACCTGGCCGCGCTCCCGCGCCTGGTCCGGGTGATCCGCGCCGGCGGCTACGACCTGGTGCACACGCACCTGTACCGGGCCTGCGTCTACGGCCGTCTCGCCGCACGTGTCGCCGGCATCCGGGCGGTCGTCGCCACCGAACACTCCCTGGGCGACTCGCAGATGGAGGGCCGCAGGCTGACGGCGGGGGTGCGCGCGCTGTACCTCGCCAGCGAGCGCCTCGGCTCGGCGACGGTCGCCGTCTCCCCGACGGTGGCCGACCGCCTGAAGCGCTGGGGCGTACCCGCACCGCGTATCGAGGTCGTCCCCAACGGCATCGACCTGGACCGCTTCCGCTTCGACCAGGAGCGCCGCGAGCACACCCGCCGGCGCCTCGGCCTGCCGCAGGGCGCCTGCGTCGTCGGCGGTGTCGGCCGGCTCACCCGGGGCAAGCGGTTCGACGTCCTCGTCCACGCGCTCACCCGGCTCCCGGACGACCACTGGCTGATGCTGGTGGGCAGCGGCCCCGAGGAGCACGTGCTGCGCCGCACGGCACACGAGGCCGGCGTGGCCGAGCGGGTCCTGTTCACCGGCGAGCGTCCCTATGTCGCCGACGGCTCCCCCGGACCCGACCTGCCCTCGCTCACCTCCGCGATGGACCTGCTCGCGTCCCCGTCCACGGAGGAGGCCTTCGGCCTGGCGGCCGTGGAGGCGCTGGCCTGCGGCCTGCCCGTGCTCTACGCCGCCTGTCCGGCGATCGAGGACCTGCCGCCGTCGGCCGTCGCCGGCGCCCGGCGGGTGCGCGGCGGCCCCGAGGCGTACGCCCGCGCGATCGCCGAGGTACGGGCGGCGGGCCCCCGGCCGCGCACGGCCCCGGAGGCCGCGCACCGCTACAGCATCACCCGCAGCGCAGCACGGCTCATGGGCGTGTATGCGGCAGCGGTCTCCAGCTCGTCGTCGTCCCTCTCACCTCTGGGAGCAAGCCCGTCATGACCAACACTCCGACCCGTCAGCACCGCCAGTTCCTGGCCCGTGTCCGGAGGCTGCCGTCGTGGTCCGTGCTCGCGGCCGGCACCCTCGTCGGCGGACTGTTCGGCGGCGCGTACGGCATGCTGACCCCTCCGACGTACACGGCCACCAGTTACGTCGTCGCCGTACCGACCGGGAAGAGCGAGTCGAACTCGGCCCTCGGTTTCGCGCAGGCGTACGGCCGGGTCGCCACGCAGCTCACGGTGCTGGCGGACGCGCAGAAACGGGCGGGCGTACCGGTGCGTACGTTGCAACGGAGTGTGCAGGCGGCGACCTCACCGGACGCTCCGATGGTCGCCGTGTCGGCCACCTCCTCGCGCCCGGGGCTCGCCTCGACCATGGCCAACGCCGTCTCCCACGCGTTGACCCGGCAGGCGAACGGCGCCCAGGACAGCACCCACGTGCAACTCGTGCAGTTCTCGAAGGCGGTCAGGCCGACCGACCCGACGTCCGCGTCGTCGGCGGTGACCGGACTGGTGGGCGCGAGCGCGGGCGGCCTGCTGTGCGGCCTGGCCCTGCTGGCGCGGCCGAGGGGAACCCGTGAGGACGACGACCCTGTCACCGCCGCCTCGGTGCCCGGCCCGGCCGCCGCCGCCGATGCGCAGGGAAAGCGGGGAAAGCGGTGACGCCGGCCGACGCGCGCGGCGCGCCGGTGGCGGTGGAGGTGGCTGCGGATCATGAGGCGATGCGGCCGCCACCGGCCGACTCGGTGGATACGCCGGCGGGAGCGCTACAGCCAGTCGAGGCGGACGCAGAGCTTCCCGCCGAGCCAGTGCTCCACCCAGCTGCCCAGGTCCAGCGTCGAGCAGTTCGCCGGGGTCGGCGGTGCGGTGGGTGTGGTGGGTGTGGTGGGTGTGGTCGGCTTCGGCGTCGGGACGGGAATCGGGGTCGCCTCGCCGGTGCGGCCGGAGAGGACGGACCGGTAGACCCGGGACGACCTCGGGTTGGCCGCGCACTGCCACACACCGTGCGGGCAGTAGTCGGTCAGCGTGTTGTAGAGGGGCCTGTGCTTGTCGATCCAGGTGAGCATGCGCCGCATGTACTCGGCATTGTCGCCGTTGCGGAAGAGTCCCCATTCGGGGTAGGAGATGGGTTTTCCGTGGGCCCTCGCGAATTCCAGGTGTGCCTGAAGCCCGTAGGGCTCTCTCAACTGCTGGTCGAACGACAGCCCGGCCGGCTGGTCGTAGGAATCCATGCCGATGATGTCGACCGTGTCGTCGCCCGGATAGCACTGGGTCCAGGGAATGTTGTCCAGGCCGCGGCTCGGCGTGAAATCGAACCGGAACTTCTGACCCGGCACCGAACGCATGGTGGTGACGATCCTGTTCCAGTACGCCTTCCAGGCCCGCGGGTCCGGCCCGCAGCGATGGGTGTACGTGGCACCGTTCATCTCCCAGCCGAGCACGAGGATCGTGTCCGGCACCTTCAGCTGAACCAGCCGCTCGGCGAGGGCGCGGAAGTGGTGGTCGAACTCTCCTGCCGCGCCCTGCCGCAACAGCTGCCTGACGTCGCCGTCGGAGACGCCCGCTTCGTTGCGCTCCTGCATGGGGACGTTGAGGACGAGCATCCGGTCGGCCTTCTCGTTGCGCCAGTGCGCCCACGCGTCGAGGAAGCCGGGGGCGCCCTCGATGTCGCGCCAGCGGTCGCCGGGCAGATAGGTGTGGCCGACGCGGAGCTCGGCGCCGCCCAGCCAGCGGCTGAGCAGCGCCATGCCGGCCACGCCACGGGCGTCGGAGCTGAGGAAGGCACCGAAGGCCGGCCCTCGCTTCGCCGGCACCGGGGTGGTCGCCTGCGGCGTGCCGACCGAGGGCTTGGCCGTGGGTGCGGGTCGGGCGGCCGGGGCGCTCACCGCGGGTGCTGCCGGGGTCGGCGGGGGAGGATCCGGGGCTCCGCTCACCTCCACTCCCGCTGCGTGGCCGGAGGCCAGGGCCGCGGACGCGACGACCGCCGCCGTGCCCACGGCCAGCCGGCGCATTCGGGCCCGCTTGTGCTCCGGCGCCATGCCCGCACCTTTCTTCGCGCTCGTCCGGACTTCTGTCCCGGTTATCACTATTGACGCACTGTCATACGAAGTCAGACACAGGAAATCCAATGGCGCCACCGCCGTTGCGGCTTTCGAGTACTGCGCTCGCCCGTTCAGGTGAGCCGATCCGAAAAGAACGGAGAATTCGTGTCGCTGCTCGACACCCGAGTCCCCGCCGTACTGCTGCGGATCGACCGGAATCCCTTTCACCACGGAACGCTGGGGGCCGTACGTTCGCTCGGCAGGGCGGGAGTGGAGGTGCATGTCGTCGCCGATTCGGCGGGAAGTCCCGTCCACAGGTCGCGTTACGTACGTCGAATTCACCCCCCGCCGCTCCCGGGAGCGTCCCCGGACGACATCGTCGCCGTGCTGCGCCGCGTGGCCGACCGGATCGGGCGCCCCGCCGTCCTGGTCCCGATGGACGACGCGTGCGCGATCACCGCGGCACGGATGCGGGACGATCTCGCACCGTCCTACCTGTTGCCGGCGATGCCCCGCTCGCTCGCCGAACGCGTCGCCGACAAGGCGGAACTGGCCGCCGTGTGCGCGTCCGCGGGCGTCCCGCACCCGGTGACGCTGGTCCCGGACAGCCCGGCGGGGGTCACCGACGCCGTGCGGCAGCTCGGGCTGCCGATGGTGGCGAAATGGAGTCGGCCCTGGCTGCTGCCGACCGGCAGCGGTCTGCGCAGCACGGTGCTGGTGCGCACCGAGCAGCAGGCCCGCGCGCTGTATCTGCGCACCGAGGAGGCGGGCAGCCCGCTGCTGCTGCAGGCCTACCTGCCGCCGGGACGGGACCGGGACTGGTTCTTCCACGGCTACGCCGACCACTCGGGCGCCGTGCGCGCGGGCGGGCCGGGCCGCAAACAGCTGGCCTGGCCGCGTGGAGCGGGGCTGACCGCGGTGGGCCGCTGGACGCCCAACCCGCAGGTGCAGGCGCTGGCCGAGCGCCTCACCGGCGAGCTGGGCTACCGCGGGGTCTTCGACCTCGACTTCCGTCGCTGCGGCACGACGGGCCACTACCACCTCCTCGACTTCAACCCGCGCCCCGGCGCCCAGTTCCGGCTCTTCGCGGACAGCGCGGGGCTGGACGTCGTACGCGCCCTGCACCTGGATCTGACGGGCCGTGCGCTGCCGGACGGGGTCCCGCTGGCCGGGCGGGAGTTCGTGGTGGAGAACTACGCGCCGTTCGCCGCGCTGCGTCCGGCGCCGGGCGGGCGCGAACTGGCCTGGTATGCCCGGGACGACCGCACCCCCGGACGGGCGATGTGGGCCCTGTGGTTCCGCCATGTGTCCCGCCGGCTGCGGGAGCGACTGGGCTCGCCGCCCGCGACACCGGCACCACTCCTGATTCCCCGGGCGGCCTCGCCCGGCCTTACCGACGACGAGAAAGCGAGCAGTTGATGATGTACGACCTTCTGGTGGTGGGTGCAGGCCCGTACGGCCTGTCGATCGCGTCCCACGCCGCGGCCGCCGGGCTGAACCTGCGTGTGTTCGGCCGGCCCATGGCGTCCTGGCGGGACCACATGCCCCGTGGCATGTTCCTGAAGTCGGAGCCGTGGGCGTCCAACCTCTCCGACCCGGGTGGGCGTTGGCGGCTGGACGTGTACTGCGCCGAGCACGGCCTGACGGCGCGTCACGCGGAGCCGATCCCGGTCGAGGCGTTCGCGTCGTACGGCCTGTGGTTCGCGCGCCATGCCGTGCCCGAGGTGGACGAGCGCATGGTGACCCGGGTGGCGCACGGCCCCGGCGGCTTCGCCGTGGTCACCGAGGACGGGGAGATGCTGCGCGCGCGGACGGTGGCGCTGGCGGTCGGTGTGATGCCGTTCGTCGAGGTACCGCAGGCACTGCGCGGACTGCACCCCGCGCTGGTGACGCACAGCAGCCACCACAGCGACCTCGACCGCTTCCGCGGCAAGGACGTCACGGTGATCGGCGGCGGCCAGGCGGCCCTGGAGACCGCGGCGCTGCTCTCCGAACAGGGCACCCGCGTACGGGTGCTGGCGCGGGCCGACCAGCTCCGGTGGAACGACATGCCGCCGGCCTGGGAGCGCCCCTGGTGGCAGACGGTCCGCTCCCCGCACAGCGGCCTCGGCCCCGGCTGGCGGAACTGGTTCTACGCCGAGCGGCCCGACCTCTTCCGGCACCTGTCGGAGCCGACCCGGGCACGCATCGCGGCCACGGCGCTGGGACCGGCGGGCGCGTGGTGGGTGCGGGACCGGGTGGAGGGGTCAGTGGAGCTGCTGCCCGGCCACGAGGTGACCGCGGCCTCCGCGGTGCCGGGCGGTGTACGGCTGGACACGATGAGCCGCACGGGCACCCCGCGCACCCTGGAGACCGAGCACGTCATCGCCGCCACGGGGTTCCGGGCGCGCTGCGACCGGCTCGGACTGCTCTCCGACGAGCTTCGCGGAACGCTGGCGGCCCTGTCCGACGGCTCCCCCGCGGTCGGACGTGAATTCGAGTCCTCCCAGCCCGGCCTGTTCCTCGCGGGCCTGGTGACCGCCTCCGGCTTCGGGCCGGCCATGCGCTTCGTCCAGGGCGCGCCCTTCACGGCGACGACACTCGTCCGAGGGGTGCGCCGTCGGCTCAAGAAGACCCCGACGGGCGGGACGATCCCCGTACCGGGAGGCAGCAGCCGAGACTGGTCGCCGGCGCCGGCGCGCCGCTGACCCGGAGCCGTACACGGTGGGCCGCTGAGGCAGAGCCACATACGGGTGGGCCGCTGACGCAGAACCAGCGTCAGCGGCCCACCCGCATGCCGTGCCAGGGCGTGAAACCCGCCCTGGGTCGGAGCGGCTACCGCTGGGAGGCGGTGCGGCCTCGGCGGTACATCATCACCCCGCCGATGATCAGTGCGGCACTGGCGGCCGAGGTCGCCAGCAGGGTCTTGCTGCCGGTCTCGGCCAGCTGGGGCGGCTGCTCCTCGTCGGCCGGGGGCGGCGTCTGGATGCTCCGCGTCGGCGGAGGCGTCGGACGCGGCGTCTCGCTGCGCGTGGGCGGCGCAGTGGGGCTGCTGCTGGGCGCCGGGGTGTCGCAGTCGTCGGTGGGCGAAGGCGTCCGGTTCCCGCCAGACGACGTGGGCGTGTCGTCGTCGGTGCCGTAGTCGGAATCGCCGTAGCCATCCGTCTCGTCCGAGGTGTTGGCGCAGGAGTTGCCGAACGCGCCGTTGAGCGCCGCGATCCCGTTGACGGTGTTTCCGCACAGGTTCACCGGCGCCTCGACCGGCACCTGCACGGTGTTCCCGGCCAGCACACCGGGGGAATCGTTGGTGGCTCCTGCCGCGTGGGTGTCGGCAAGGGCGGAGCCGCAGGACAGGGACAGAATGCCCGTGGCGGCGGCCGCCGCGAACACTCCCCTGCTCAGGGTCTGTCGCAATGTGGTCATCTTCCTGCTTGAAGAGCTGGGAAGGCCGGCCTCGGAACGGAGATCGACGTCCAAGGCCGGCCATGACGCAGCCGGGAGGCCGGTGCGTTGGGCGGTCGGTCGCTGTTGGCCTTGCTGCCGACCGCCGGGTTCAGCACTGAGCGGGGGTCGGACGGAGGGGAGAACACGGAACGCGAGTCGCCCGTCTGCCTCGCGCCACCACGCCTTCGCCCCTCATCGCGTGCCCCGCTGCTTCATCAACCAGCCGCCGCAGGATTGGTTTCGGGGATTCACCCGGTTGGACCGCGCCGCATCCGGAAATGCCCGGAGAGCGAGGGGCTCACGGCGCATGACGTCGTTGCCCCCCGATGACGTGGCGCGAGCGCCGCCCGACCGGCTACGACACCACGTCCTTCCGGGCGAACCCGCGAAAGGCCAGGGCGAACAGCACCAGGGCGTACGTGAGGGAGATCGCCGTGCCCTGGATCATGCCGGACCACTCGGGGTGCGGCTGTACGGCGTCGGCCCAGGCGAACTGCCAGTGCGCGGGCAGGAAGTCGCGCCAGTGGCCGAGGGCGGTGACGGCGTCCAGGACGTTGCCGACGATGGTCAGGCCGACCGCGCCGCCGACCGCGCCCAGCGGGGCGTCCGTCTTGGTCGACAGCCAGAACGCCAACCCGGCGGTGACCAGTTGGGACACGAAGACGTACGCCACGACCACCAGGAGGCGCTGGGCGGCGGTGCCGGAGCCGAGCTCGCCGCCGGTGGGGATCTCCAGCGGGCCCCAGCCGTAGGCCGCCGTGCCGACGGCGAGCGCCACGACCGGCAGCAGCACCATCGCGGCCAGGCTGAGGCCGAGCCCCACGACCAGCTTGGACCACAGCAGCCGGGCCCGGGGCACGGGCGCCGCGAGCAGATAGCGCAGGGAGGCCCAGCTCGCCTCCGAGGCCACCGTGTCCCCGCAGAACAGGGCCACCGGGATCACCAGGAGGAAGCCCGCGGAGACGAACAGGTTCACCGCGGCGAAGTTGGCGCCGGACGCGGTGGCCGTGTCCATCAGGGTGACCTGGTTGTTGCGGCCGCCCGGCTCGCCGCCGACGGCGAAGGCGACGACCAGGACGAAGGGCAGGACGGCGAGGATCCCGCCCATGACCAGCGTGCGGCGCCGCTTCAGCTGGCGGACCAGTTCGACCCTCAGGGGCAGGGTGCGGCCGGCCCGGTAGCCGGAGGCGGTCTCGACGGGCTTCGGGTGCTCGGCGAGCGTGCTCATGCCGTACCTCCGATCAGGGTGAGGAAGGCGTCTTCCAGGCGTCGGTGGGGGCCGACGGACTCCACCGGGACGTCGAGCCGGACGAGTTCGGCGACCAGGCGCGGTGCGCTCCCGCCGACGTCCAGACGGACGAGGAGCCCGTCCTCGGTGCGCACCGCCGAGGCGACGCCCGGCAGCGCGGCCACCTTCTCGACGACCGGCTCCTCCACGGGAGCGTCGGTGCCGACCAGGAGGGTGTCGCCGGAGCCGACGATCTCCTTCACCGGACCGGCCTGGACCAGCCGGCCCCGGTCCATCACGACGAGGTGGGTGCAGGACTGCTCGACCTCCGCCAGGAGGTGGCTGGAGACGATCACCGTCCGGCCGGCTGCCGCATAGCGGATCATCACCTCGCGCATCTCGCGGATCTGGGGCGGGTCGAGCCCGTTGGTGGGTTCGTCGAGGATGAGCAGGTCGGGCAGGCCGAGCATGGCCTGGGCGATGGCGAGGCGCTGACGCATGCCCTGGGAGTAGGTGCGCACCGCGCGGGCGAGCGCGTCGCCCAGGCCCGCGATCTCCAAGGCCTCGTCGAGGTGCGCGTCCTCGGCCGGACGGCCCGTGGCCCGCCAGTACAGCTCCAGGTTCTCGCGGCCGGACAGGTGCGGCAGGAAACCCGCGCCCTCCACGAAGGCGCCGACCCGGGACAGCACCGGCGCGCCCGGCCGGATCGCGTGGCCGAAGACGCGGATCTCGCCGCCGTCCGGCCGGATCAGACCCATCAGCATGCGCAGGGTCGTCGTCTTGCCCGCGCCGTTCGGCCCCAGCAGGCCCAGTACCTGGCCCTTCTCCACGCGGAAGGACAGGTCCTTGACCGCGTACCGGTCGCTCGACTTCGCGTACCGCTTGCTCAGGTCGGTGATCTGGAGGGGGACGTCGGCCGACCCGGGGTCGGGGGCGGGGGTGGCGGTGCGCCTGCGGGCCGTCAGCAGCAGGGCGAGCGCGACGGCCGCGCCGGCGAGGGGCAGCCACCACACCCAGGCCGGCAGCGCGGCGGCCGCGGTCGTCACGGCGGGGGCGGTCGGTACCTTCAGGTCTCCCTTCAGGGAGACGGTGTACGTCGCCGGGGCGGCCGGGGAGGCGTAGCCGAGGTCGGTCGAGGCGAGGACCAGGCGGAGCCGGTGGCCCTTCTGGACCTGGTGGTCGATCGCCGGGAGCGTGAGGGTCACGTCCTTGCCGGACCGGGTGCCCTCGACGCGGACCGGTGTCACGAGCTGGGCGGGCAGCACCTGCTGGGTGCCGCCGGGGCCGACGTCGTAGACCTTGGCGAACAGCACGGTGTCGTCGCTGGTCGACGTCACGTGGACGGTCGCGGTCGGGGATCCCGTGATGGTGAGGTCCTCGGTCACCGGTGCCGACTCGAACGAGGCGTACTGGCCGGGGAAGTCGAGCGACACCCCGATCCCGAGGGCCGACAGCTGGGCGAGCCCGCCGCCGGTGCCGAGTCCGGGCAGGGCGGAGATGGCGGGCGGGCTGGCGCCCGCGGGGTTGTCGAAGCGCTGCTCGCGTCCGGTCAGCGCGACCGACCGTTCGCCGCTCTCCAGGCCGGGGTAGGTGTCTCCGCTCGCGCCCCGCGACTGGGCGGCGCCATCGGTGGAGTCGACGCCTCCGGTGCGGGTGACGCGGAAGGCGGGGCCGGTGTCCGTGCCCTTGTCGTCCTTGAGGTAGCGGTCGAACCAGGACGTCACACGGGCCTGGACGCGGCTGCTCTCCATGTCGCCGCCGTCGTGCCCGCCCGCGATCCAGTCGACGTCGACGGGGGCGCCGTTGGCCCGGATCGCCTTCGCGGCGGCGTCGGCCTGGCCCAGCGGGAAGAGCGAGTCGGTCTGGCCCTGCACCAGAAGGGTGGGCACCTTGATGCGGTCGGCGACGGCGGACGGGGAGCGCTCCTCGAGCAGCTCGCGTGCCGCGGTGTCCGGGGTCCCCGACTCGGCCACCCGCTCGTACATCGCGCACAGCGCGGGCTCGAACTTGTCGCAGCCGCCGCCGGTGTTGAAGAAGATGCCGGTCCACAGCTTCTTGTACACGCCGTTCGGGAACAGGGCGTCGGCGAGGTTCCAGTAGGTGATGGCCGGGGCGATGGCGTCCACCCGGTCGTCGTACCCGGCGGCCAGCAGCGAGATCGCGCCGCCGTAGGAGCCGCCCACGACGCCCACGCGCGGGTCGCCGGCCCTGTCGAGCCGGACCTGGGGCTGCTTCGCCAGCCAGTCGATCAGCTTCGAGACGTCGGCGACCTCGCCCTTGGGGTCGTTCAGCCCGATCCTGCCCGTCGACTTCCCGAATCCGCGCGCCGACCACGTCAGCACCGCGTACCCGTCCCGCGCCAGGGACTCCGCCTGCTGCCGTACGTCGTCCTTGCTGCCGCCGAAGCCGTGCGCCAGCAGGACGGCCGGGCGGCGGCCGGTGGCGGAGGAGGTGAAGTACGAGGTGTCCAGGCGCACCCCGTCGACGGCCATGACCCGGTCGGTGCGGCGCACCGGGGGCGCGTCGTCGGAGGCGACGGCCGTCCATGTCCCGGCACCGGCGAGCACGACGACGGCGGCCGCGGCGGCCAGCAGCCGTCGCGGCCTCCGTGGCCCTCGCAGCGCGGGCAGTCGAAGATCCATGCGTCAACGGTACGGTCCGCCACCGACATGCGAAGCAGCCTCCGGGCGGAACGCCCGCCCCTCCCCCGGGCGTACGGGCCCGGGGTCTCGTACCGCAGCCGTGGTACGCCCCGTAGCGGCCCGAGGGCACTGAGCCCCCGGGTGACGGCTCAGGCCCGCGCGTCCTCCGGGATGGACACCAGCCAGCGGGTGTCGCGGCGCGGGCGCAGGTAGAGGGCCCAGTAGAGGGTGGCGACGGCCGTGATGCCGCCGGTCCACAGCAGGTAGCTCGTGTCCTGCTGGGTGAGGATGTACGCGAGGACCGCGATCAGCAGCACGGGCATCGCGGGCCACAGCGGCATGCGCCACGCGTGCGTGTGCTTGTGCGAGCCGCGGCGGGCGAGCAGGGCGGCGACCGCGACGAGCAGGTACATGGCGGTGACGGAGACTCCGGTGACGCCGTACAGGGTGTCCAGGTTGACGAAGCAGAGCAGCGCGCCGGGGACGCCGACCGCGAGCGTGGCGACCCAGGGGGAGCCGAACCGGCCGAGCTTGGAGAAGACGTTGTTGACCGGCCCGGGCCAGGCCTTGTCGCGGGCCGAGGCGAACAGGACGCGGGAGTTCTGGATGACCATGACGATGCCCGCGTTGATGATCGCGAGGGCCACGCAGAGGCTGACGAAGGTGCCGACGGCGGAGTTGGACCAGGCGGTGACCATGGAGCTGATGTCGCCGCCGGTCAGCTCGGCGAGGTCGGAGGCGCCGAAGGTGATGGCGACGACCGGGACCAGGATGATCACGCTGGAGATGGCGAGGGTGGCCAGGACGGTTCGGGCGACGTTGCGGCGCGGGTTCTCCAGCTCCTCGGAGAGGTAGACGGCGGTCGAGAAGCCCTGGGTGACGAACAGGGCGATGGCGAGCCCGGAGACGACCAGCATGGCCGTCACCGTGTCCGTGTGGCCGTCCGCGCCGGCCACCTGCATCGACACCAGGCTGCCGGCGCCGCGGTGGCCGTGGGCGAAGCCCAGGACCGCCACGACGGCCGCCGCGATGACCTCCAGGACCAGGAAGACGCCCGTGATCCAGGCGTTGGCGCGCAGGTCGAGCAGGCCCGCGAGGGTGGCGAGCAGCATCACGCCCGCGCCCGCCAGGGACGGGTCGAGGTGCACGATCGGCGCGAGGTAGTCGGCCGTACCCATCGCGATCACCGGCGGGACGATCATGACGACCAGCAGGGACAGCACGAAGACCAGCCAGCCCGCGAGGCGCCCGGCCAGCGTCGACACCATGGCGTACTCGCCGCCCGCGCTGGGGATGAGGGTGCCCAGCTCCGAGTAGCAGAACGCCACGGCGATGCAGAGCAGGGAGCCGATGGCGATCGTGAGGGCGGTGGCCGTGCCGAGCGAGCCGAACAGGTCGGGGACGACCACGAAGAGCGTGGAGGCCGGCGTCACGCAGGAGAGCGTGAGCAGCGTGCCGCCGACGACTCCGATGGAACGCTTCAGCTTCCCGGGACTGCTGTCCGGGGCCTCTGCGACGGCGGTGGCGACAGGGCGGAGCGTGTCGGTCATGCGGCGGTTCCGATCGACTCGTGCGAGGTGCTAGGGGCGGGAGCGCTATCGCCTCCGGCGGCTTGGGTCGTACATCTCTTCGTCCGCTCCCGACGCCGCATGGAACCCCGACGAAAACCAGTGCGTCAATAGGTGTTTACCTTCGGAATTCGTAGATCGAAGTCGCCGATGATCGCGAATACGTCACTTCAGCCGGACCCTTCCCCGCCCGGGGCCCGTACGAGAATCGCAGCGCACCCGTCAAAAAAATGTGAAGACGTCCGGAATCCGGACGGGCGAAACGTCCCGATCCCATCTCCGCACGGCAAATACGGCCGTGTGAATGTCTGTGCGTCCCACTAGAGTCCACTGCACAGTCGAATCACAGCAACGGGTGGGGACAGATGAAGCTGAGGTACACAACGGCCTGGGTGGGGTTCACGGCCGCCGCCCTCATGGCGACCTCCGCGTGCGGCGCGGGGCAGACGGCCAAGAAGGCGGCCGACGGCGTCGCCGACAACACCGACAAGATCATGGCGGCGCTCACCCGGGCGACCGACCGCACCGAGCAGCTCGGCTCGGCCGAGGTGAAGATGTCCACCGACATGGGCACGGGCACCCCGGTCACCATGAACGGCACGTACTCCTGGGGCGACGGGTACGCCTTCGACGTCAAGATGGACACCAAGGCCGCCCAGATGCAGCAGCTGACGACCTCCCCGACGGTCCGCACGCTGTTCGTGGACGGCGCCTACTACTACGACATCGACCCCCAGGCCTCCGGCCCGCTCAAGGGCAAGGAGTGGATGAAGGTCGACTCGTCGGCGATCTTCGGTGAGCAGGGCGCGCAGGCGCTCAGCGGCAGCGCCGGAGGCAGCCCGTCGGCGTCCATGAAGGGCCTGAAGTACGCCAACGACGTCGACGACCTCGGCAAGGAGACCGTCGACGGGCAGAGCACGACCCACTACAAGGCCGTGATCGACCAGGCGCACATGGGGAAGTTCAAGGAGGCGTACGGCGACAAAAACAACCTCTTCGGCTCCATGACCGGCGGCGGCGGCTCAATCACCATGGACGTCTGGGTCGGCGACAAGGACCTTCCGGTGCGCATGACGCAGAAGTTCGGGAAGGCGACGGTCACCATGGACTTCGAGAAGTTCGGCGCCACGGCCGCGGTCAAGGCGCCGCCGGCCGCTCAGGTCGGTGACGTCACCGAGGAGATCAAGAAGGCCAACGAGCAGCAGGGCTGAGCCCGGACACGACGGTGCCCCGCCCTCCCGACAGCGGGAGACGGGGCACCGCGGGCCGTACGGCCACCGCTCAGTGGTTGCGCGGGAAGCCCAGGTCGACGCCCGCCGGGGCCTCGGACGGGTCCGGCCAGCGCGTGGTGACGACCTTGCCGCGGGTGTAGAAGTGGGTGCCGTCGTTGCCGTAGATGTGGTGGTCGCCGAAGAGCGAGTCCTTCCAGCCGCCGAAGGAGTGGTAGCCCACCGGCACCGGGATCGGCACGTTCACGCCGACCATGCCCGCCTCGATCTCCAGCTGGAAGCGGCGTGCGGCGCCGCCGTCCCGGGTGAAGATCGCGGTGCCGTTGCCGAAGGGCGAGCTGTTGATCAGCGCCACGCCCTCCTCGTAGGTGTCGACGCGCAGCACGCACAGCACCGGGCCGAAGATCTCGTCCTGGTACGCCTTCGCGCTGGTCGGCACCTTGTCGAGCAGCGAGATGCCGACCCAGTGGCCGTCCTCGAAGCCGTCGACGGTGCAGCCGGTGCCGTCGAGGACGACCTCGGCGCCCTCGGCCGCCGCGCCTTCGACGTACGAGGCCACCTTGTCGCGGTGCGCCTTCGTGATGAGCGGGCCCATCTCGGAGGTCGGGTCGTTGCCGGGACCGATCTTGATCTTCTCGGCGCGCTCGCGGATCTTCTCCACCAGCTCGTCGCCGACCGAACCGACCGCGACGACCGCGGAGATGGCCATGCAGCGCTCGCCGGCGGAGCCGTAGGCGGCCGACACGGCGGCGTCCGCGGCCGCGTCCAGGTCGGCGTCCGGCAGGACCAGCATGTGGTTCTTGGCGCCGCCCAGGGCCTGGACGCGCTTGCCGTTCGCGGCGGCCGTGGTGTGGATGTAGCGGGCGATCGGGGTCGAGCCGACGAAGGAGACGGCCTTGACGTCCGGGTGCTCCAGGAGACGGTCGACGGCCACCTTGTCACCGTGCACGACGTTGAACACGCCGTCCGGCAGGCCCGCCTCGGCGAGCAGCTCGGCGATCCTCAGGGAGGCCGACGGGTCCTTCTCGGACGGCTTCAGCACGAAGGTGTTGCCGCACGCGATGGCGATCGGGAACATCCACATCGGGACCATCGCCGGGAAGTTGAACGGCGTGATGCCCGCGACGACACCCAGCGGCTGCCGGATCGAGGACACGTCGACCCGGGAGGCCACCTCGGTCGACAGCTCGCCCTTCAGCTGCACGGTGATCCCGCACGCCAGCTCGACGATCTCCAGACCGCGCGCGACCTCACCCAGCGCGTCCGAGTGGACCTTGCCGTGCTCGGCGGTGATCAGCTCGGCGATCTCGTCGCGGTGCGCGTCCAACAGGGCGCGGAACTTGAAGAGGATCGCGGTCCGCTTGGCCAGCGACGAGGTGCCCCAGGTCGCGTAGGCGTCCTTCGCGGCGGCCACCGCGGCGTCCACCTCGTCGACCGTCGCGAACGCGACCTTCGTGGTGACCGCGCCGGTCGCCGGGTCGGTGACCGGCCCGAACGTACCCGACGCGCCTTCGACGGTCTTGCCGCCGATCCAGTGGTTGACGATCTTCGTCATGCCCAGTTGCTCCTTCACAGATGGCGGCGTCGGGTGGAGACGTGCCGTTCGTACAGCTCACGAGCCTTGACCGCCGACGATCGGGTCGCGGTCTCGGCCACAGGTACATCCCACCAGGCCTGCGCCGGAGGCGCGCCCGACACTGTGTCTGCGGTTTCGGTCTCCACGTAGACACATGTGGGAGTGTCGGCGGCCCGCGCCTGCGCGAGGGCTTCGCGCAGTTCGCGGACGGTCTTCGCGCGCAGCACGCGCATACCGAGGCTGGCCGCGTTGGCGGCAAGATCGATGGGCAACGGCGCCCCGGTGTAGGAACCGTCCTCGGGGGAACGTTGGCGGTACGCCGTTCCGAACCGCTCGCCGCCGACCGATTCCGACAGGCCGCCGATGGACGCGTAGCCGTGGTTCTGCACGAGCAGCATCTTGATCGCGATGCCCTCCTGCACGGCGGTGACGATCTCCGTCGGCATCATCAGGTACGTGCCGTCGCCGACCAACGCCCACACCGGCCGGTCCGGCGCCGCGAGCTTCACGCCGATCGCGGCCGGGATCTCATAGCCCATGCAGGAGTAGCCGTACTCCAGGTGGTACTGGTCGCGCGACCGGGCCCGCCACAGTTTGTGCAGGTCACCGGGGAGCGAGCCGGCCGCGTTGATGATCACGTCCGTCTCGTCGACGAGCGCGTCCAGGGCGCCCAGCACCTGCGGCTGCGTGGGCCGTACGTCCTGCTCGTCGGCCTCGAAGCAGGCGTCGACGCGCTGCTCCCAGCGCTCCTTGTCCTCGGAGTACTCGGCGACGTACGCGTCCGCGACCTTGTGGTCGTGCATGACCAGCGCCTCGGTCAGCTCCTGCAGACCGCTGCGGGCGTCCGCGATGAGCGGCAGGCCGCCGAGCTTGTGGCCGTCGTAGGCGGCGATGTTGAGGTTGAGGAAGCGCACGCCGTCACCCGCGAAGAGGGTGTTGGAGGCGGTGGTGAAGTCGGTGTACCGCGTGCCCACGCCGATCACCAGGTCGGCCGTGCGGGCCAGTTCGTCGGCGGTCGCGGTGCCGGTGTGGCCGATGCCGCCGACGTCCTGCGGGTGGTCGTAGCGCAGGGAGCCCTTGCCGGCCTGGGTGGAGGCGACCGGGATGCGGGTGGCCGCGGCGAACTCCGCGAGGGCCTCCTCGGCGCGGCTGTGGTGGACACCGCCGCCCGCGATCAGCAGCGGCCGCCGGGCGGCGCGGATCGCCCGGACTGCCTCGGCGAGCTCGGTCGGGTCGGCGCCCGGACGGCGGACCACCCAGATGCGCTCGGCGAAGAACTCCTCCGGCCAGTCGTACGCCTCCGCCTGCACGTCCTGCGGCAGGGCGAGCGTGACGGCGCCCGTCTCCACCGGGTCGGTGAGCACGCGCATCGCCTGGAGAGCGGCCGGGATCAGCGCCTCGGGGCGCGTGATCCGGTCGAAGTACTTCGACACCGGGCGCAGACAGTCGTTGACCGACACGTCGCCCGCGTACGGCATCTCCAGCTGCTGGAGAACCGGGTCGGCGACGCGGGTGGCGAAGATGTCGCCGGGCAGGAGCAGCACCGGCAGGTGGTTGATGGTGGCCAGCGCGGCGCCGGTGACGAGGTTCGTCGCGCCCGGGCCGATGGAGGTGGTCACGGCGTGCGTGGCCAGCCGGTTCGACTGGCGGGCGTAGCCGACCGCCGCGTGCACCATGGACTGCTCGTTGCGGCCCTGGTGGTACGGCATGTCGTCGGCGTACTCGATGAGCGCCTGGCCGAGCCCGGCGACGTTGCCGTGGCCGAAGATGCCCCAGGTCGCGCCGATCAGCCGCTGCCGTATGCCGTCCCGCTCCGTGTACTGGGCGGAGAGGAAGCGGACGAGCGCCTGCGCGACCGTGAGCCTCGTCGTCGAGGTCGTCGAGGTCATCGGTAACCCCCTGTGCTTTCTACGTGGTCCGGGTGGAAGCAGATCCGCCACTCCCGCGTCCCGCCCGGGCCCGCCATGACGTTGAGGTAGTACATGGCGTGGCCGGGCTGGGCGATGGACGGGCCGTGCCATCCGTCGGGGACGAGGACGGCGTCGCCGGAGCGGACCTCCGCGAGGACGTCGGAACCGCCCGCGCGTGAGGGGAATACGCGTTGGTAGCCGAAACCGTTCGGGCCGTCGATCTCGAAGTAGTAGATCTCCTCCAGCTCCGACTCCTCGCCGGGCCGGTGCTCGTCGTGCTTGTGCGGCGGGTACGAGGACCAGTTGCCGCCGGGCGTGACGACCTCGACGGCGATGAGCTTGTCGCAGTCGAAGGCGTCGGCGGAGGCGAAGTTGCGCACCTGGCGGGCGCAGCCGCCGCTGCCGCGCTGCTCGACGGGGACCTCCGGCGCGGGGCCGTAGCGGGCGGGGAGTCGTCGCTCGCACTTCGCTCCTGCCAGGGCGAAGCGGCCTCCCGCGCCGGAGGCGATCTGTGCCTGGGCGTCGCGGGGCACGTAGGCGAAGTCGGTGACTCCGCCGAACACGCTCTCCCTGCCCAGGAGTTGGAACTCTTTTCCCTCTGTTTGCACGGTACATCCGCCTTCCAGCGGAAGCACGATCCACTCGGTGTCCCCGGTGGTGAACGTGTGCGTTCCGCCCGGCACCAGCTCGACGATCCGCAGACTGCTGTGGGTCCAGCCGGCCCGCTTGGGATCGATGTCGAGCACGTGGTCGGCGTCGGCGGTGGCGCCCCGCGGGATGTGCAGTTCGTTGCTCATGCGGCCCTCACAACAGTCCTACGGCGGTGTCCACGGCGGCGGCCACGTCCCCGTCCGCCGGGTACAGCAACGAACGGCCGACCACCAGGCCCTGGACGGTGGGGAGCTGGAGCGCGCCACGCCACTTCTCGTACGCGCCGACCTGATCCTCGACGGAGCCCCCGACCTCGCCCCCGAGGAGCACGGCGGGCAGCGTGGAGGTCTCCAT
This sequence comes from Streptomyces sp. NPDC001315, assembly GCF_042896175.1. Classification (NCBI taxonomy): domain Bacteria; kingdom Bacillati; phylum Actinomycetota; class Actinomycetes; order Kitasatosporales; family Streptomycetaceae; genus Streptomyces; species Streptomyces sp. NPDC001315. The sequence goes on from NZ_JBIAWZ010000001.1 coordinate 483,069, forward strand.
GACCCGGGCCATGTCGTCGGGGTTCTCGGTGACCGGGACCTTCAGCCAGGTGTACGCCGAACTGCCGCCCAGGCCGGAGGCGATGGCGATGGAGCGGGTGACGGCGTCGGCGGACAGGTCGTTGCGGAGCCGGCCGTCGGGGGCGCGGCGGCTGATGAACGGCTCGACGAAGACGGGGAGCCCGCGGGCGGCCATCTCGTCGATGGCGCGGGCGGTGGACTCCAGGGTGGTGAGGGAGCCCGGGTCGTCGTAGTCGATGCGCAGCAGCAGCTTGCCCGCGTCGAAGCCGAGGCGGTGGATGTCCTCGGGGCGGTGGCCGGTGAAGCGGTCGTCGAGTTCGAAGGAGGCGCCCTGGAGGCCGCCGCGGTTCATGGAGCCCATGACGACCTTGTGGTCGAGGGCGCCGAGCAGGAGCAGGTCGTCGAGGATGTCCGCGGTGGCCAGGACACCGTCCACGCCGGGCCGGGACAGGGCCAGGCAGAGGCGTTCGAGGAGGTCGGCGCGGTTGGCCATGGCCAGGCTGTGGTCGCCGACGCCGAGGGCGCCGCGGGCCGGGTGGTCGGCGGCGACGATCATCAGCCGGCCGTTGTCGCCGAGCAGTGGCCTGCGGGGGCGGCGGGCGGCGGCCTCGGCGATCGCCTCGGGGTGCCGGGTGCGGGTGCGGACGAGTTCGGCGACGTCCACGCGGGCGGGCGCGGCCCCGGAGCCGCCCTCGTGCCTGACCTCGCCGACACGGCCGGCCCTCACAGCACCGCTCCGGCGGTGAGCGCCGCGTCGACCTCGTCCGGCGTCGGCATCGCGGAGGAGCACTCCAGGCGGGAGGCGACGATGGCACCGGCCGCGTTGGCGTACCGCATGATCTTCTCCAGGTCCCAGCCGTTGAGGAGGCCGTGGCACAGCGAGCCGCCGAAGGCGTCGCCGGCGCCCAGGCCGTTGAGGACGTTCACCGGCAGCGGCGGGACCTCCGCGGACTCGCCCTCGCGGTTGACGGCGAGGACGCCCTTCGGGCCCTGCTTGACGACGGCGAGTTCGACACCGGCGTCCAGCAGGGCGCGGGCGGCGGCGTGCGGCTCGCGCACCCCGGTCGCGACCTCCACCTCGTCGAGGTTGCCGACGGCGACGGTGGTGTGGCGCAGTGCCTCGGCGTAGAAGGGGCGGGCGGTGTCCGGGTCGGCCCAGAACATGGGGCGCCAGTCGAGGTCGAAGACCGTCGTAGCGGCCTTGGCGCGGTGGGCGAGGGCGGCCAGCGTCGCCGTACGGCTGGGCTCCTCGCTCAGGCCGGTGCCGGTGACCCAGAAGATGCCCGCCTCGCGCACGGCGTCCAGGTCGAGGTCGTGGGCGTCGATCTCCAGGTCCGGCGCCTTGGGCTGCCGGTAGAAGTACAGCGGGAAGTCGTCCGGCGGGAAGACCTCGCAGAAGGTGACCGGGGTGGGCAGCCCGGGGACCGGCGTGACCCAGCGGTCGTCGACGCCGAAGCCGCGCAGGGCCTCGTGCAGATAGGCGCCGAAGGGGTCGTCGCCGGTCCGGGTGATCACGGCCGTCCGCCGGCCGAGCCGGGCCGCGGCGACGGCCACGTTGGTGGCGGAGCCGCCGAGGAACTTCCCGAAGGCCGACACCTGGGCCAGGGGGACACCCGTCTGCAGCGGATAGAGGTCCACTCCGATCCGCCCCATGGTGATCAGGTCGTACGCCATCGGGTTCCCTTCGCTTCGACTCCTCCCGGTTGTAGTGCCGGACCCCGAGCCCTGTCAATGTTTTGTCCAGACATTCGGACGAGAGCTTGACACCTTCTTCCCGATGACCGCACGCTGACGGCCATGACGTCGTTGTCACCGCAGTCCTCACTCTCCCGTATCCGGATCGGCTCGGCGCCCGACTCCTGGGGCGTCTGGTTTCCCGACGACCCGCAGCAGGTGCCCTGGCAGCGCTTCCTCGACGAGGTCGCCGCGGCCGGCTACGAGTGGATCGAACTGGGGCCGTACGGCTATCTGCCGAGCGACCCCGCCGTACTCGCCGAGGAGACCGCACGGCGCGGTCTGAAGGTATCGGCCGGAACCGTGTTCACCGGCCTCCACCACGGACCTGACGTGTGGGACAAGACCTGGGCACATGTGTCCGACATCGCCGCCCTGACCCAGGCGATGGGCGCCGGGCACCTGGTCGTCATCCCGTCCTTCTGGCGGGACGACAAGACCGGTGAGGTGCTGGAGCCGGACACGCTGACGCCGGAGCAGTGGCGCCATCTCACTTCCCTGACCGAGCGGCTGGGGCGGGAGGTGCGCGAGCGGTACGGGCTGGAGATCGTCGTCCACCCGCACGCCGACACCCACATCGACAGCGAGGAGAACGTCGCCCGCTTCCTCGACGGCACGGACTCCGGCCTGGTGTCGCTGTGCCTGGACACCGGCCACTACGCGTACTGCGGCGGCGACAGCGTCAAGCTGATCGAGACCTACGGCGAGCGCATCGGGTACCTGCACCTCAAGCAGGTAGACCCGGAGATCCTCGCGGAGGTGCGGGCGCAGGAGATCCCGTTCGGGCCGGCCGTGGCCCGCGGTGTCATGTGCGAACCGCCGTCCGGGGTGCCCGCGCTGGGGCCGGTGCTGGAGGCTGCGCAGAGGCTGGACGTGGACCTGTTCGCGATCGTCGAGCAGGACATGTACCCGTGCGAGCCGGACCGGCCGTTGCCGATCGCGCAACGGACGCGGGCGTTCCTGAGGTCGTGCGGGGCATAGCCCTCCGGGGGTTCGGCCGGGCGCCTGCTCGTCTGCCGGGTTCTGTGATGTGCGAGCGCGGGTTGTGTGTGGCTTGTCGCGCAGTTCCCCGCGCCCCTGAGGTGTCGCCAGCTGCGTACGTTCGCTCGTACGTTCCGAAAAAGCCGACCCGACTTTCTGCGGGCCCCCGTACGCCTTTGTGTCACCTCTGTCACAAACACCCCCTTCGTGTCACACATGTCGCGTGTACGCGGGTTTTGCGTCACACCCCGTCGACGGGCAAGGGCCTGCCCTCACTCTCCGTCGTTCACCGGGCACAGGCTTGGTGATCGCCAGCGCAGCGCGCGGCTCCCCCGACGGCCGCCCCCGGCCGCCGCCGCGACGCGCGCAGGGAGGTGCAACTCATGACCGACCGAAGGCTCTGGTCGTACAAGGAGATCGCGGCACACATCAAGGTGCAGCCGGACACCGTACGGTCCTACCGCAAGCACGGACTGCTGCCCCCGCCCGACCACGTGGAGAACGGCAAGCCGTACTGGTACGCCGAAACCGTCCACGCGTGGGTCGCCGCCAGACCGGGGAACCGGGGCCGGAGAGTGGACTGACCTCCGCCTTCGAAGCCCCCGGGAAAGCCCCCGGAAAACAATTCTGTGCCCCACCTCGCGTGGGGCACAGTTCGTCGTATGGATTTCTCCGTCAAACCCGTGCTCACCGGCGAGAGGGCCCTGCTGCGGCCGTTCACCGGGAGCGACGCCGATGCCATGTGGGAGATCGTCGGCGACCCCGAGGTCATCCGCTTCACCTTCCCGCCGAACAGCGAACTCACCCTCGACCGGCTGCGTTCCTGGTACGGCACCCGGGCCGAGCAGCCCGACCGGCTCGACCTCGCCGTCACCGACCGGGCCACCGGTGAAGTCGTCGGCGAGGTCGTCCTGTACGAGTACGACCCGGACGCCCGCAGTTGCACCTTCCGCACACTGATCGGCCCGCGCGGTCGCGGCCGGGGCCTCGGCACCGAGGCGACCCGGCTGATCACCGGGCACGCCTTCGAACAACTCGGTCTGCATCGCGTCCAGCTGGAGGTGTACGGCAACAACCACCGGGCCCGGCGCGTCTACGAGAAGGCCGGGTTCGTGGTGGAGGGAGTACGGCGGGAGGCCGCGTTCCGGGACGGCGAGTGGGTGGACGAGGTGCTGATGGCGGTCCTGGACCGGGAGTGGGCCGGCCACCGCGGACGGCCCGGGGACCGCTCGGTCAGCTCCACGGCTCGATGACCGTGACCCCGGCTCCCGGTGCCGTCCCCATCGCCGCGAGCGCCTCCGGCACCGCGTCCAGCGGGATGGTCGACGTCACCAGCAGGTCGGGGCGCAGGACGCCCGCGGCGACGAGCCCGAGCATCGCGGGGTAGGTGTGCGCGGCCATGCCGTGACTGCCGAGCAGTTCGAGCTCCAGGGCGATGGCGCGGGCCAGAGGGACCGGGGTCGTGCCGTCCGGTGAGGGCAGCAGGCCCACCTGGACGTGCCGGCCGCGGCGGCGCAGGGAGTTCACGGAGGCCGCGCAGGTGGCCGGGGAACCGAGGGCGTCCAGGGAGAGGTGGGCGCCGCCGCCGGTGAGCTCGCGGATCGCCTCCGCCGTGTCCGCCGTGCGCGTGGCGTCCACGCACTCCGCCGCGCCGAACTTCCGTGCCAGGTCCAGGGCCCGCGGCGATACGTCGACGGCGACGACCCGCGCCCCGGACGCGGCCGCGATCATCACCGCCGACAGGCCCACGCCGCCGCAGCCGTGCACCGCGACCCACTCGCCCGCCGCCACCCGGCCCTGCTGCACCACCGCCCGGAACGCCGTGGCGAACCGGCAGCCGAGGGAGGCCGCCGTCGCGAAGGACATCCCGTCGGGGACGGCGACGAGGTTCACGTCGGCGTGGTCCAGGGCCACGTATTGGGCGAAGGAACCCCAGTGCGTGAAGCCCGGCTGGGTCTGGCGCTCGCACACCTGCTGGTCGCCCGCCGCGCAGGCCGGGCAGGTGCCGCAGGCGCAGACGAACGGGACGGTGACCCGGTCGCCGGGGCGCCAGGCGGCCACCCGGGGGCCCACCGCCTCCACGACACCGGCGAGTTCATGGCCCGGGACGTGCGGAAGGGTGATGTCCGGGTCGTGGCCCTGCCAGCCGTGCCAGTCGCTGCGGCACAGCCCCGTGGCCGCCACCCGCACCACGACCCCGTGCTCCGCGGGCCGCGGGTCGGCCACCTCCCGCACCTCGGCCGCTTCCCCGTACCGCTCGAACACCACAGCCCGCATGCGTCCGCCCTCCCCTTCCGCCGCGCCCGAGCCCCGGAGCCGACCGCCCCGGGGATCATCGATCACCTTGGCGGAACGCTATCCGGGCGCGCCGGCTCCGTCCCGGGCCGGGGCGGACCGGGTGACCGGTCACGCCGTCGCGGCGCTCCGGGCCGACCTCCGTTGGAGAAATACCCCCTAGGGGTATAGTCTAAAGAGTGTGGCCCCCTCGTGGGCCCCGCAGGCCCCACACGCCTCGACGAGGAGTAACAACATGACCGCTGAGACCGATACCCCGGGTTCCGTGACCGCCGTCTACAAGGTGAGCGGGATGAGCTGCGGACACTGCGAGGGCTCCGTCTCCAGTGAGATCTCCGAGATCCCCGGCGTCAGCTCGGTGAAGGCCGTCGCCTCCAGCGGTGAGGTCACCGTCGTCTCGGCGGCCCCGCTGGGCGAGGAGGCCGTGCGCGCCGCCGTCGACGAGGCCGGCTTCGAGCTGGTCGGCAGGGCCTGAGCGGCCTCCCGTACACATTTCCCGACCGGGCCGTGCCGACCAGCTGATACTGGCTCCGCACGGCCCGTTCCGTTCTCTGGAGTACGGACACCATGACCAGCACCGTCACAGACACCCCGACAGACGCCCCCGGCGAGCCGGCAGCGACCGCCGCGAACTCCGCGACCTCCGAGGTCGAGCTGCTCATCGGCGGGATGACCTGCGCCTCCTGCGCGGCCCGCGTCGAGAAGAAGCTCAACCGCATGGACGGCGTCACCGCCACGGTCAACTTCGCGACGGAGAAGGCGAAGGTCACCTACCCCGCCGGGATCCAGGTCGTCGACCTGATCGCGACCGTCGTGAAGACCGGGTACACCGCCGAGGAGCCCGCGCCGCCGGAGCCCGAGCGGCAGGAGCAGGCGCCCGCGACGGATCCCGAGCTCGCGTCCCTGCGCCACCGCCTCCTCGTCTCCGCCGTCCTCGCCCTCCCCGTCGTGCTGCTCGCGATGGTCCCGGCGTGGCAGTTCGAGAACTGGCAGTGGCTCTCGCTCACACTGGCCGCCCCCGTGGCGGTCTGGGGCGGGTGGCCCTTCCACCAGGCCGCCTGGACGAACCTCCGGCACGGCGCGGCGACCATGGACACACTGGTGTCGGTCGGCACGCTGGCCGCGTTCGGCTGGTCGGTGTGGGCGCTGTTCTTCGGCGACGCGGGCATGCCGGGCATGCGGCACGGCTTCGACTTCACCCTCACCCGTACGGACGCCTCCTCGGCGCTCTACCTCGAGGTCGCCGCCGGAGTCACCGTCTTCATCCTGCTGGGCCGCTATCTGGAGGCCCGCTCCAAGCGCCGCGCCGGTGCGGCCCTGCGGGCGCTGCTGGAGCTCGGCGCGAGGGATGTGGCCGTGCTGCGAGGCGGGCGCGAGGTGCGTGTGCCGGTGGCGCAGCTGGCCGTCGGGGACCGGTTCGTCGTACGGCCCGGCGAGAAGATCGCGACCGACGGGACGGTCACCGAGGGCATGTCGGCGGTGGACGCGTCCATGCTGACGGGCGAGTCGGTGCCGGTGGACGTGGCGGCCGGGGACCCGGTGACCGGGGCGACCGTCAACGCCGGGGGCCGGCTCGTGGTCGAGGCCACCCGGGTCGGCGCCGACACCCAGCTCGCGCGGATGGCGAAGCTGGTCGAGGACGCGCAGAACGGCAAGGCCGAGGTGCAGCGGCTCGCCGACCGGATCTCCGGGATCTTCGTGCCCGTGGTGCTGCTGCTCGCGGCCCTCACCTTCGGCGGCTGGTTCGGCGCCACCGGCGACACGGCCGCCGCCTTCACCGCGGCTGTCGCCGTGCTGATCATCGCCTGCCCGTGCGCGCTGGGCCTGGCCACGCCGACCGCGCTGATGGTCGGCACCGGGCGCGGGGCGCAGCTCGGCATCCTCATCAAGGGCCCCGAGGTGCTGGAGTCCACGCGCCGCGTCGACACGGTCGTCCTGGACAAGACCGGCACCGTCACCACCGGCCGGATGACCCTCCAGGAGGTGTACGTCGCCGACGGCGCCGACGAGAAGCAGGTGCTGCGGCTCGCGGGCGCCCTGGAGCACGCCTCCGAGCACCCCGTCGCCCGGGCGATCGCCGCCGGCGCAGAGAAGCGGGCGGGGACACTGCCTGCGGCCGAGCACTTCGAGAACGTGCCCGGGCGGGGCGTACGCGGGCGTGTGGAGGGCCACGAGGTGGCCGTGGGGCGCCTCGCCGAGCTGTCCGCCGTCCTGCCGGAGGAGTTGGCCCGCGCCAAGGACGAGGCCGAGCGGGGCGGTCGTACGGCCGTCGTGGTCGGCTGGGACGGAGTGGCCCAGGGGGTGCTCACGGTCGCGGACGCGATCAAGGAGACCAGCGTCGAGGCCGTCCGGGAACTGCGCGCGCTGGGACTCACGCCGGTGCTGCTGACCGGGGACAACCGGGCGGTGGCCGAGGCCGTGGCGCACACGGTCGGGATCGACCAGGTGATCGCCGAGGTGCTGCCCGAGGACAAGGTCGACGTCGTACGGCGGCTGCAGGGCGAGGGGCGGACCGTCGCCATGGTCGGCGACGGCGTCAACGACGCGGCCGCGCTCGCCACCGCCGATCTGGGCCTGGCGATGGGGACCGGGACCGACGCGGCGATCGAGGCGGGCGACCTGACGTTGGTGCGCGGGGACCTGCGGGTGGCCGCGGACGCCATCCGGCTGTCCCGCCGGACGCTGTCCACGATCAAGGGCAACCTGGTGTGGGCCTTCGGCTACAACGTGGCCGCGCTGCCGCTGGCCGCCGCCGGGCTGCTGAACCCGATGATCGCGGGGGCGGCGATGGCCTTCTCCTCGGTGTTCGTCGTGACGAACAGCCTGCGGCTGCGGAGCTTCCGCTGACGCGCGCCGAAGTTACCCGCGGTTACCGCGAGTTCGCTGCGTCCGAAGTAAGAGTCCCTCTGGAGTACGGCGCGAGCCTCACATAAGCTCTTCACAAGGCTTGCGCATCATCCTTACGCTTGAGCTCCGATCGGCGCATCAGGGCTCTTGCGTATTTAAGGGACATACGCAAGAGACGCAGATCACAGTGACGCGAACGTAACCATCGAAGGGATTCGAAGGTCTAAGTTGGCGATGTCAGAAAGCGTCTTGGGGGGCGCCGACTGGCATCTGAGGATGTCTTGGGGGACTTCCTCAGAGATGCGTTGCCGGGGCACGTACACCGGGGAGCTTTGAGCGGCCCTCCCAGCGTGCGTTGTCCCGGCAGATCGCACACACGCAGTAGTACGGCGAGTTCTGCTCGTTCTGCTCAACAACCGCACACAGCAATACAGCGATTCAGGCGCTGTCCTCAGACGCCCGGCCGGATCCCGTGGGGGGAATCCGCACCGGGACATGGGAAGGCGCCCTGTACGCCGGCCCGTGGGGGGACCGGCGACAGGGCGCCTTCTGCTGTCTCTGGTGGCCAACCCGCTACGGGATCAGCGCGCCTCGACGGGGACGAAGTCGCGCTCGACCACACCCGTGACACCGCTGACCCGGGGGACAACCCCCGGACCCCCGGCAACGGGGCACCCAGCGAACCGATGCCCCTCCACCGAAGGCGTCAGCGCGCCTCGACGGGGACGAAGTCGCGCTCGACCACACCCGTGTAGATCTGCCGCGGGCGGCCGATGCGGGAGCCCGGCTCCTTGATCATCTCGTGCCACTGGGCGATCCAGCCCGGCAGGCGGCCGAGAGCGAACAGGACCGTGAACATCTCGGTCGGGAAGCCCATGGCGCGGTAGATCAGACCGGTGTAGAAGTCCACGTTCGGGTAGAGGTTGCGCGAGACGAAGTAGTCGTCGGAGAGCGCGTGCTCCTCCAGCTTCAGGGCGATGTCCAGCAGCTCGTCGGACTTGCCGAGGGCCGAGAGGACATCGTGCGCGGCAGCCTTGATGATCTTGGCGCGCGGGTCGAAGGACTTGTACACCCGGTGGCCGAAGCCCATCAGGCGAACGCCGTCCTCCTTGTTCTTCACCTTGCGGATGAAGGAGTCGACATCGCCGCCGTTGGCCTGGATGCCCTCGAGCATCTCCAGGACGGACTGGTTGGCGCCGCCGTGCAGCGGGCCCCACAGGGCGTTGATGCCGGCCGAGATCGACGCGAACATGTTCGCCTGCGAGGAGCCGACCAGGCGGACCGTGGACGTCGAACAGTTCTGCTCGTGGTCCGCGTGCAGGATCAGCAGCTTGTCGAGCGCGGAGACGACGACCGGGTCGAGCTCGTACTCCTGCGCCGGGACCGAGAAGGTCATGCGCAGGAAGTTCTCGACGTAACCGAGGTCGTTACGCGGGTAGACGAACGGGTGACCGATCGACTTCTTGTACGCGTACGCCGCGATCGTCGGGAGCTTGGCGAGCAGGCGGATGGTGGAGAGGCTGCGCTGCTTCTCGTCGAACGGGTTGTGGCTGTCCTGGTAGAACGTGGACAGCGCCGAAACGACCGACGACAGCATGGCCATCGGGTGGGCGTCGCGCGGGAAGCCCTTGTAGAAGTTCTTGACGTCCTCGTGCAGCAGGGTGTGCTGCGTGATCTCGTTCTTGAACGTGGAGAGCTCGTCGACGGTCGGCAGCTCGCCGTTGATCAGCAGGTAGGCCACCTCCAGGAAGGTGGAGCGCTCGGCCAGCTGCTCGATCGGGTAGCCGCGGTACCGGAGAATGCCCGCCTCGCCGTCGAGGTAGGTGATCGCGGATTTATAGGCGGCGGTGTTGCCGTAGCCGCTGTCCAGAGTCACGAGACCGGTCTGGGCCCGGAGCTTCCCGATGTCGAAGCCCTTGTCACCGACGGTGCTGTCGACCACCGGGTAGGTGTACTCGCCGTCGCCGTACCGCAGTACTACAGAGTTGTCGCTCACGTCTTCCCTCACCGACGTTGTGCCTCATCTTCGAGGTTGCCCTGACTGTCTCTACCTTCCCCCATTTGGCGCACGAGAGTGCACTCGGGGTCGACCATTGGGCTTATTGGCGGCACTCAGTGCCGCCAACTTGCTCATCCTGCCCCCTTCGTCCCGCATCCGGAAGTGCTCTGTGACCTTCGCGACTCGTTTGATCGATCATTTTTGGTGATCTGTGCCACCGATGTACGACTCGGGAGCCGGGAAGGTGCGGCTCAGGAGCCCGCGAGCCGGAAATCCAGCGCCGTGCAGCGCCGCCCCGCCGACACCGAGCGCACCGCCTGCCCGATCGCCTTGCGTGAACCCACGAGGACGACCAGCTTCTTGGCCCGGGTCACGGCTGTGTACAGCAGGTTCCGCTGGAGCATCATCCAGGCTCCGGTGGTGACGGGGATCACCACAGCGGGATATTCACTTCCCTGCGAGCGGTGAATGGTCACCGCGTACGCATGCGCCAGTTCGTCGAGTTCGTCGAATTCGTACGGAACCTCCTCGTCCTCGTCCGTGAGCACCGTGAGGCGCTGGTCGACCGGGTCGAGTGAGGTGACGACGCCCACGGTGCCGTTGAAGACGCCGTTCTCGCCCTTCTCGTAATTGTTGCGAATCTGGGTGACCTTGTCGCCGACGCGGAAGACCCGGCCGCCGAACCGCTTCTCGGGTATGTCGGGCCGGCCGGGCGTGATGGCCTGCTGGAGCAGGCCGTTGAGTGTGCCGGCGCCGGCCGGGCCGCGGTGCATGGGCGCCAGCACCTGGACGTCCCGGCGCGGGTCGAGCCCGAACTTGGCCGGAACACGACGGGCCGCCACATCCACCGTGAGCCGCCCGGCCTCCTCCGTGTCGTCCTCGACGAAGAGGAAGAAGTCCTTCAGACCGTCGGTGAGCGGGTGCTGCCCGGAGTTGATGCGGTGCGCGTTCGTCACCACGCCCGACTGCTGGGCCTGGCGGAAGACGCGGGTGAGACGAACGGCGGGGACGGGGCTGCCGTCGGCCAGGAGGTCCCTGAGGACCTCCCCCGCGCCGACGCTGGGCAGCTGGTCCACGTCTCCGACGAACAGCAGATGGGCGCCCGGGGGCACCGCCTTGACCAGCTTGTTGGCAAGGAGCAGGTCCAGCATGGACGCCTCGTCGACCACCACCAGGTCCGCGTCCAGCGGGCGGTCCCTGTCGTACGCCGCGTCGCCGCCGGGCTTGAGCTCCAGGAGGCGGTGGACGGTGGAGGCCTCGGCGCCGGTGAGCTCGGCCAGGCGCTTGGCGGCGCGGCCGGTGGGCGCGGCCAGGACGACCTTCGCACGCTTGGCCCGGGCCAGCTCCACGATCGAGCGGACCGTGAAGGACTTGCCGCAGCCGGGGCCGCCGGTGAGGACGGCGACCTTCTCGGTGAGCGCGAGCCGGACCGCGGCCTCCTGTTCGGGGGCCAGCTCGGCACCCGTACGCCCCTTGAGCCAGGCGAGCGCCTTGTCCCAGGCCACGTCGTGGAAGGCGGGCATCCGGTCGGCGTCCGTGCGCAGCAGGCGCAGCAACTGGGCGGATAGGGAGAGTTCGGCGCGGTGGAAGGGGACGAGGTAGACGGCGGTCACCGGTTCCGAGTCGCCGTCGGGTCCGGGCACCTTCTCCCGTACGACACCGGGGTCCTCGCCGTCCTGCGGGGGCGCGGCCAGCTCGGCCAGGCACTCGATGACGAGTCCGGTGTCGACCTGGAGGAGCTTGACCGCGTCGGCGATCAGCTTCTCCTCGGGCAGGTAGCAGTGGCCCTGGTCGGCGGACTGCGAAAGGGCGTACTGCAGGCCCGCCTTGACGCGGTCCGGGCTGTCGTGCGGGATGCCGACGGACTGGGCGATCTTGTCGGCGGTGAGGAAGCCGATGCCCCAGACGTCGGCGGCCAGCCGGTAGGGCTGGTTCTTCACGACGGAGATCGAGGCGTCGCCGTACTTCTTGTAGATGCGCACCGCGATCGACGTCGAGACCTCGACGGTCTGGAGGAAGAGCATGACCTCCTTGATCGCCTTCTGCTCCTCCCAGGCGTCGGCGATCTTCTTGGTGCGCTTGGGGCCGAGGCCGGGGACCTCGATGAGCCGCTTGGGCTCCTCCTCGATGATCCTCAGGGTGTCCAGGCCGAAGTGCTGGGTGATGCGGTCGGCGAAGACGGGTCCGATGCCCTTGACGAGCCCCGAGCCGAGATAGCGGCGGATGCCCTGGACGGTGGCGGGCAGGACGGTCGTGTAGTTCTCGACGGTGAACTGCTTGCCGTACTGCGGGTGGGAGCCCCATCGGCCCTCCATCCGCACGGACTCGCCGACCTGGGCGCCGAGCAGCGCGCCGACGACCGTGAGGAGGTCGCCGGCGCCACGGCCCGTGTCGACCCGGGCGACCGTGTATCCGTTCTCCTCGTTGGCGTACGTGATGCGCTCGAGCACGCCTTCCAGCGTGGCCAGTCGCCGCTCTCCCGCCTGGGCGGCCCCCGCCTGATCGGTCATGATCCGACGGTACCGCCCGGCACCGACAGACCCGCCCTGTCGGGTCTGTCAGTACCGGAGGCTCGGCACCGGAAGCCCTGGGTCAGGACTCCGCGATCGTCACGCAGGTGCCGACCACATAGCCGGTGACGCCGCTCCTCGTGACCTTCACCCAGCGCTTGCTGACGATGCCGCACTTCTCGTACGAGGAGGTGCCGTAGTACATCGTGCAGGACGCCGACGCGCTCTCACCCTTGTTGACCTGGGCGAGGGCCGTGCCGCTGGTGCTCGTCCGGTCACGGATGATCACGGTTTCGATGGCCTTCGCCGTGCACCCGGCCGCGGCCGCGTTCGTCTCGGCGACAGCGGGGCTGCCGATGACGAGCGTGGCCCCGACCAGGGCGGCGGCCGCCGTGGACGTACCCAGTATCCGACCTGCGCGCATACCTGTTTCTCCCCTGTGATTGGCGCGGGCATGCCACCCGCTGCGGACAGGGGCAGCCTAGATCACTTGAGCCCCATTCATCACAATCTGGTCTCGGGATGCGGGTGAGGGCTTGATTAACCCTCGTGTAATCGATTCCAATCCTCCTTGCACGTCGAGATGTAATCGATTCCACGAGGAGGTGGAGCGGCGATGGCGAGCATCAAGGATGTCGCTGCCGAGGCGGGCGTTTCCGTCGCCACGGTGTCGCGCGTCCTGAACGACCACCCGTCGGTCAGCGCGGACGCACGCACGCGCGTGCTGGCCGCCGTCGAGGCGCTGGGCTACCGCCCGAACGCCGTCGCCCGGTCCCTGCGCACCGATCAGACCCGCACCCTCGGCCTGGTCATCAGCGACGTACTGAACCCGTACTTCACCAAGCTGGCCCGCTCCGTCGAGGAGGAGGCCCGCGCACTGGGGTACAGCGTCATCATCGGAAACGCCGACGAGCGGCCCGAGTTGCAGGACCACCACGTACGGACCCTCCTGGACCGCCGTATCGACGGGCTGCTGGTCTCCCCCACCGACGGCGGCTCGCCGCTGATGCTGGACGCCGCGCGCGCGGGGACGCCGATGGTCTTCGTGGACCGGTGGATCCCGGGCGTGGACGTGCCCGTGGTCCGGGCGGACGGGCGAGAGGCCGTGCGCGACCTCGTGGCCCATCTGCACCGGCTGGGGCACCAGCGGCTCGCGATCATCGCGGGTCCGGCGGCGACCACGACCGGCAGCGAGCGGGTCGAGGCCTTCCGCGTGGCCCTGGCCGAGTGCGGGATTCCCCTTCCCGACGCCTACATAGGCCAGGGCGACTTCCAGGCCGAGAGCGGGCGGCGGGTCACCGAGCGTTTCCTCGACCTGCCCGAGCCGCCCGACGTCGTCTTCGCCGCGGACAACCTGATGGCACTCGGCGCGCTGGACGCCGTACGCGCGCGTGGGATGCGGATTCCCGACGACATCGCGCTCGCCGCGTTCGACGACATCCCGTGGTTCGTGCACACCGATCCGCCGATCACCGCGATCGCCCAGCCCACGGGCGACCTGGGCCGCGCCGCCGTGCGCGCGCTCGTCGACCGCATCGAGGGACGGCCCCCCGAGTCCGTCACCCTCCCCGCCCGTCTCGTCGTACGCCGCTCGTGCGGCGAGCCCTTCCCCGCACAAAGGAGCACGTCGTGAGCAACCCGGACGAGTTGCTGCGCATCGAAGGCATACGCAAAACCTTTCCGGGCGTGGTCGCGCTCGACGGCGTGGACTTCGATCTGCGCCGGGGCGAGGTGCATGTGCTGCTCGGTGAGAACGGCGCGGGCAAGAGCACGCTGATCAAGATGCTCTCCGGCGCCTACCGCCCCGATGCCGGCCGGATCCTCGTGGACGGCGAGGAGGTCCGCATCCACGGTGCGCAGGATTCCGAACGCCTCGGGATCGCCACCATCTACCAGGAGTTCAACCTCGTTCCCGATCTGACGGTCGCCGAGAACATCTTCCTGGGCCGCCAGCCGCGCCGCCTCGGGATGATCGACCGGAAGAGGATGGAGGCGGACGCCGCCGAACTCCTCGAGCGGGTCGGCGTCCACGTGTCTCCACGCGCGCGTGTGCGTGAACTCGGTATCGCGCGCCTGCAGATGGTCGAGATCGCGAAGGCGCTCAGCCTCGACACCCGCGTGCTGGTCATGGACGAGCCGACCGCCGTGCTCACCTCCGAGGAGGTCGAGAAGCTCTTCTCCATCGTGCGCAAGCTGCGCGAGGACGGCGTCGGAATCGTCTTCATCACGCACCATCTGGAGGAGATCGCCGCCCTCGGCGACCGCGTCACGGTCATCCGCGACGGCAAGAGCGTGGGCCAGGTGCCCGCCGCCACGCCCGAGGACGAACTCGTACGCCTCATGGTGGGGCGGTCGATCGAGCAGCAGTACCCGCGGGAACGGGCCGACAAGGGCGCCGCGCTGCTCACCGTCGAGGGCCTGACCCGGGACGGCGTCTTCCACGACGTGAGCTTCCAGGTGCGGGCGGGCGAGGTCGTCGGCATCGCGGGCCTGGTCGGGGCCGGTCGTACGGAGGTCGTACGGGCGGTGTTCGGCGCGGACCCGTACGACAAGGGCGCCGTGAAGGTCGCCGGCGCGGAGTTGCGCCGCCATGACGTGAACGCCGCCATGGCCGCCGGGATCGGGCTCGTCCCCGAGGACCGCAAGGGCCAGGGGCTGGTGCTGGACGCCTCCGTCGAGGAGAACCTCGGGCTCGTGACCCTGCGGTCCGCGACCCGTGGCGGGCTCGTCGACCTCAAGGGGCAGCACGAGGCGGCCGCCCGGATCGCCGGGCAGCTGGGGGTGCGGATGGCGGGCCTCGGACAGCACGTGCGCACGCTCTCCGGCGGCAACCAGCAGAAGGTCGTCATCGGCAAGTGGCTCCTGGCCGACACCAGGGTGCTGATCCTCGACGAGCCGACGCGCGGGATCGACGTCGGCGCCAAGGTCGAGATCTACCAGCTGATCAACGAGCTGACGGCCGCCGGTGCCGCCGTCCTGATGATCTCCAGCGATCTGCCCGAGGTGCTCGGTATGAGCGACCGGGTGCTGGTGATGGCCCAGGGCCGGATCGCCGGCGAGCTCTCGGCCGACGAGGCCACCCAGGACACGGTGATGGCGCTCGCCGTCAGCACCCCGACCGTCGCAGTCACGAAGGAAACGGAGGCCAGTCGTGGCCACTGACACGCTCAAGAACACAACGGGCGCGCCTGGCGCCACGGGCGGCCTGCGCCGCCTCCTGCTCGACAACGGCGCGCTGACCGCGCTCATCGTCCTCGTCATCGCGATGTCGGCGCTGTCCGGCGACTTCATGACGACCGACAACCTCCTGAACGTCGGCGTCCAGGCCGCCGTGACCGCCATCCTCGCCTTCGGCGTCACGTTCGTGATCGTCGCGGCGGGCATCGACCTCTCGGTCGGCTCGGTGGCAGCCCTGTCGGCCACCGTCCTTGCCTGGAGCGCGACCTCACAGGGCATCCCGGTCGCCGTGGCGGTCGTCCTCGCGATCGCCACCGGCATCGCGTGCGGCCTGGTCAACGGCTTCCTGATCTCGTACGGAAAGCTGCCGCCGTTCATCGCGACGCTCGCCATGCTGTCGGTGGGCCGCGGCCTGTCGCTGGTGATCTCGCAGGGCTCCCCCATCCCCTTCCCCGACTCCGTCTCGCACCTCGGCGACACGCTCGGCGGGTGGCTGCCGGTGCCGGTGCTCGTGATGGTCGTCATGGGTCTGATCACGGCGTTCGTGCTGGGCCGGACGTACATCGGCCGCTCCATGTACGCGATCGGCGGCAACGAGGAAGCGGCCCGCCTCTCCGGCCTGCGGGTGAAGCGGCAGAAGCTCGCGATCTACGCCCTCTCCGGGCTGTTCGCCGCCGCCGCGGGCATCGTGCTCGCCTCCCGGCTGTCCTCGGCGCAGCCGCAGGCCGCGCAGGGCTACGAGTTGGACGCGATCGCCGCGGTCGTCATCGGCGGCGCCTCGCTCGCCGGCGGCACGGGCAAGGCGTCCGGGACGCTGATCGGCGCGCTGATCCTGGCGGTGCTGAGGAACGGCCTCAACCTGCTCTCCGTGTCCGCCTTCTGGCAGCAGGTCGTCATCGGTGTCGTGATCGCGCTGGCGGTGCTGCTCGACACGCTGCGGCGCAAGGCGGGGGCGACCCCGGTCGCCGCCGGTGCCTCGCAGGGCGGAAAGGGCAAGCAGGCCGCGACGTACATACTCGCCGCGGTGGTCGCCGCGGCCGTCGTGGGCTCGATGTCCTTCCTGCACAACGGCTCGCCGGCGAAGAACCAGAAGATCGGCCTGTCGCTGTCGACCCTCAACAACCCGTTCTTCGTGCAGATCCGTTCCGGCGCGCAGGCCGAGGCGAAGAGGCTGGGCGTCGACCTGACGGTCACGGACGCGCAGAACGACGCCTCTCAGCAGGCCAACCAGTTGCAGAACTTCACCAGCGCGGGCCTCGGCTCGATCATCGTCAACCCGGTGGACTCGGACGCGGCGGGCCCGTCGGTGCGCTCGGCGAACAAGGCCGACATCCCCGTCGTGGGCGTCGACCGCGGGGTGAACAAGGCCGAGACGGCCGCGCTGGTCGCCTCCGACAACGTCGAGGGCGGCAAGCTGGGCGCCAAGGCGCTCGCCGAGAAGCTGGGCGGCCGGGGCACGATCGTGATCCTGCAGGGCCAGGCGGGTACGTCCGCGAGCCGTGAGCGCGGCGCGGGCTTCGCGGCCGGGCTCAAGGAGTACCCGGGCATCAAGGTCGTGGCCAAGCAGCCCGCGGACTTCGACCGCACCAAGGGCCTCGACGTGATGACGAACCTGCTGCAGGCGCACCCGGACATCGACGGTGTCTTCGCGGAGAACGACGAGATGGCGCTCGGCGCGATCAAGGCGCTCGGCTCCAAGGCCGGCACGTCGGTCCAGGTGGTCGGCTTCGACGGCACCCCGGACGGCCTGACGGCGGTCAAGAACGGCACGCTGTACGCGTCCGTGGCGCAGCAGCCCACGCAGCTCGGGAAGATCGCGGTGGACAACGCGATCCGGGCGGCCGAGGGCAAGCAGGTGGAGAAGACGGTGAAGGTGCCGGTGAAGGTGGTCACGAAGGAGAACGTGGCCGGTTTCGGCGGCTGACATCGGCGAACGGGCGGGCGATCACCACGATCGCCCGCCCCGCGTCACGTCCCACGTACGAGTCAGCACTGCACGTACGAGTCAGTACCAGAGGAGTCATCACATGTACGACTACGACCTCCTGGTCGTAGGGTCGGCCAACGCCGACCTGGTGATCGGTGTCGAGCGGCGGCCGGAGGCCGGTGAGACCGTGCTCGGCTCCGACCTGGCCGTCCACCCCGGCGGCAAGGGCGCGAACCAGGCGGTCGCCGCCGCCCGGCTCGGAGCGCGTACGGCCCTGCTGGCCCGGGTCGGCGACGACGCGTACGGCCGGCTGCTCCTCGACTCGCAGCGGGCGGCCGGGGTGGACACGGTGGGCGTGCTGGTGGGCGGGGCGCCGACGGGCGTCGCGCTGATCACGGTGGACCCGTCGGGCGACAACAGCATCGTCGTGTCACCGGGTGCGAACGGGAAGCTCGCACCGGCGGACGTCCGGGCCGCGGCCGGCCTGTTCCAGGCCTCGCGGGTGGTGTCGACGCAGCTGGAGATCCCGCTGGAGACGGTCGTGGAGGCCGTACGGAGCCTGGCGCCGGGCAGCCGTTTCGTCCTGAACCCCTCCCCTCCCCGTCCGCTGCCCGCCGAGGTGCTCGCCGCCTGCGATCCGCTGATCGTCAACGAGCACGAGGCGAAGGTGATCCTGGGCGGGGCGCGCGTGAGCGGCGAGCCGGAGGACTGGGCACGGAGCCTGCTCGCCGAGGGGCCGAGGTCGGTGGTCGTGACGCTGGGCGCGGAGGGCGCGCTGGTGGCGTCGGCGGAGGGCGGTGTCGAGCGGGTGGCGCCGGTGAAGGTGGACGCCGTCGACACGACGGGCGCGGGTGACTCGTTCACGGCGGCGCTGGCGTGGAAGCTGGGCACGGGGGCCTCCCTGGCCGAGGCCGCGGCATACGCGGCACGGGTCGGGGCCGTGGCGGTCACCCGGCGGGGAGCGCAGGAGTCGTTCCCGACGGCGGAGGAGGTCGACGCGCTGTGAAGAAGGCCGGGATCCTCAATCGTCATCTCTCCGGAGCGCTGGCCGAGTTGGGGCACGGGGACGGGTTGCTGGTGTGCGACGCGGGCATGCCGATACCGGACGGGCCGCGGGTGGTCGACCTCGCCTTCCGGGCGGGGGTGCCGTCCTTCGCGGAGGTGGTGGACGGGCTGCTCGCCGAGCTGGTGGTGGAGGGGGCCACAGCGGCGGAGGAGGTGCGGGAGGCGAATCCGGCGGCCGCGGAGCTGCTGGAGGAGCACTTCGCCGAGCTGACCTTCGTCACGCACGAGAAGCTGAAAGAACTGTCGGCGGGGGCGCGGCTGGTGGTACGGACCGGGGAGGCACGACCGTACGCGAATGTGCTCCTGCGGTGCGGGGTGTTCTTCTGAGTCACCCTCCTCTTGCCAGCTGACCTGCGAAAACGCTTCGAGGGGCCCGGTCCGTCGACCGGGCCCCTCGGCTTGCCCCCTCCAACTGTCAGAACCCCCGCGATCCCCCCGGATCCCCCTCCAGAAGTCCTGATGCCCTGTACGACACGCAAGGGCCGGGGAGGGTTGCACGCCTTCCAGGAAAATTCTGGCGGGCTGCGGGAAGGGGGCCCACCGTCACCTGGTCATCGGATCACGTGTTCCACGAACCGTGCCGCCGTTTCCGCGAGCACCTCCCGGCCGTCCCGCGCCCACAGCTCGTCGTTGAACAGCTCGACTTCGATGGCACCCGTGTAGCCGGCCGCCTCCACGTACCCCTTCCACTCCCGCATGTCGATCGCCCCGTCCCCGATCTGACCGCGGCCGTTCAGCACGCCCTCCGGCAGCGGGGTGGTCCAGTCGGCGAGCTGGAAGGTGTGGATGCGGCCGCCGGCGCCCGCGCGGGCGATCTGAGCGGGGGCCGCGTCGTCCCACCAGATGTGGTACGTGTCGACCGTGACGCCCACCTGGTGTGCGGGGAAGCGTTCCGCGAGGTCCAGGGCCTGGGCGAGGGTGGAGACGACGCAGCGGTCGGAGGCGTACATCGGGTGGAGGGGCTCGATGGCCAGCTTCACCCCGTGCTCCTCGGCGTAGGGGCCGAGCACCGCCAGCGCGTCCGCGATCCGCTCCCGGGCACCGTGCAGGTCCTTCGAACCGGCCGGCAGTCCGCCCGACACCAGGACCAGGGTGTCCGTGCCGAGCGTGGCCGCCTCGTCGACGGCGCGGCGGTTGTCGGCGAGGGCCGCCGCGCGTTCGTCGGGGTCGATCGCCGTGAAGAAGCCGCCCCGGCACAGGGTGGTGACGGTCAGGCCCGCGTCGCGGACCAGCTTCGCCGTCTCCTCCACGCCGTACGTCTGGACCGGCTCGCGCCACAGGCCGACGCCGGGCACTCCCAGCTCCAGGCAGGCGTCGACCAGTTCGGGCATCGACAGCTGCTTCACGGTCATCTGGTTGATCGAGAAACGCTCAAGACCGGTCACTGGGTCACTCCGTACAGGGCGAGCAGGGTCTTCATCCGCTCCTCCGCCAGCTTCGGGTCGGGGAACAGGCCCAGTCCGTCGGCGAGTTCGTAGGCGCGGGCGAAGTGCGGGAGGGAGCGGGCCGACTGCAGGCCGCCGACCATCGTGAAGTGTGTCTGGTGGCCGGCCAGCCAGGCCAGGAAGACCACGCCCGTCTTGTAGAAGCGGGTGGGGGTCTGGAAGAGGTGGCGGGACAGCTCGACGGTGGGGTCGAGGAGTTCGCGGAAGCCCGCCACGTTCCCGGTGTCCAGAACGCGGACCGCCTCCGCCGCCAGCGGGCCCAGCGGGTCGAAGATGCCGAGCAGGGCGTGGCTGAAGCCCTGCTCGTCGCCGGCGATCAGCTCGGGGTAGTTGAAGTCGTCGCCGGTGTAGCAGCGG
This sequence comes from Streptomyces sp. NPDC001315, assembly GCF_042896175.1. Classification (NCBI taxonomy): domain Bacteria; kingdom Bacillati; phylum Actinomycetota; class Actinomycetes; order Kitasatosporales; family Streptomycetaceae; genus Streptomyces; species Streptomyces sp. NPDC001315. The sequence goes on from NZ_JBIAWZ010000001.1 coordinate 503,426, forward strand.
ACGCCGACAGGGAGGCGGCGGCGCAGGTCGACCTCGCGCCGGGCGTCCAGGAGGGAGACCTTGATGCCGTCGACCTTGTCGGGGTGGGCGGCGATGACGTCCAGGAACACGTCCGTGGCCGCGTCCAGGTCCGACGAGCCCCAGTAGCCGTCCAGAGCCGGGTCGAACATCGGGCCCAGCCAGTGCAGGATCACCGGCTCGGAGGACTGGCGGAGGAGGTGGCCGTAGACCTCCAGGTAGTCCTCGGGGCCGGAAGCGGCGGCGGCCAGCGCGCGGGACGCCATCAGGATCGCCTGGGCGCCCGACTCCTCGACGAGGGCGAGCTGCTCCTCGTACGCCTGGCGGATCTCGGTGAGGGAACCGCCGGTGATCTGGTCGGTGCCCACGCCGCAGGCGATACGGCCGCCCACGGCCCGAGCCTCCGCCGCCGACCGGCGGATCAGCTCGGCCGCGCCCGCCCAGTCCAGGCCCATGCCGCGCTGGGCGGTGTCCATGGCCTCGGCGACACCCAGCCCGTGGGACCACAGGTGGCGGCGGAAGGCGAGGGTGGCGTCCCAGTCGACGGCGGCGGGCGAGTCGGGGGACACGTCCGCGAACGGGTCGGCGACGACATGCGCCGCCGAGAAGACCGTACGGGAGGTGAAGGGGGTGCCGGTGGTGACGGCGAGGGGTTCCGTGCGGGGCTCGTACGGCCGCAACCCGCCGCTCGAGTCGGGGAGCTGGATGGTCACAGCGCGATCTCCGGGACGTCGAGGCGGCGGCCCTCGGCCGAGGACTTCAGGCCCAGCTCGGCGAGCTGGACGCCACGGGCGCCCGCGAGCAGGTCCCAGTGGTAGGGGGCGTCGGCGTAGACGTGCCGGAGGAACAGCTCCCACTGGGCCTTGAAGCCGTTGTCGAACTCGGCGTTGTCCGGGACCTCCTGCCACTGGTCGCGGAAGACCTCCGTGGCGGGGATGTCGGGGTTCCAGACGGGCTTGGGGGTGGCCGAGCGGTGCTGGGCGCGACACTTGCGCAGGCCCGCGACGGCCGAGCCCTCCGTGCCGTCCACCTGGAACTCGACGAGCTCGTCGCGGTTGACGCGGACCGCCCAGGACGAGTTGATCTGGGCGATCGCGCCGCCTTCGAGTTCGAAGATGCCGTAGGCGGCGTCGTCGGCGGTGGCGTCGTACGGCTTGTCGTTCTCGTCCCAGCGCTGCGGGATGTGCGTGGCGGTGAGGGCCTGGACGGACTTCACGCGGCCGAACAGCTCGTGCAGGACGTACTCCCAGTGCGGGAACATGTCGACAACGATGCCGCCGCCGTCCTCCGCGCGGTAGTTCCAGGAGGGGCGCTGCGCGGTCTGCCAGTCGCCCTCGAAGACCCAGTAGCCGAACTCGCCGCGGATCGACAGGATCCGGCCGAAGAAGCCACCGTCGATGAGGCGCTTGAGCTTCAGCAGGCCCGGGAGGAAGAGCTTGTCCTGGACGACACCGTGCTTGATGCCCTTCTCGTTGGCCAGGCGGGCCAGTTCCAGGGCGCCGTCGAGGCCGGTGGCGGTCGGCTTCTCCGTGTAGATGTGCTTCCCGGCGGCGATCGCCTTCTTGATCGCCTCCTCGCGGGCCGACGTCACCTGGGCATCGAAGTAGATGTCGACGGTCGGGTCGGCGAGGACCGCGTCCACGTCCGTCGAGATGTGCTCCAGGCCGTGCTGCTCGGCGAGCGCGCGCAGTACGTGCTCGCGGCGCCCGACGAGGATCGGCTCCGGCCACAGCACGGTGCCGTCGCCGAGGTCGAGCCCGCCCTGGTCACGGATGGCCAGGATGGAGCGGACGAGGTGCTGGCGGTAGCCCATGCGCCCGGTCACACCGTTCATGGCGATACGCACCGTCTTGCGTGTCACGTCGGTCCCTTCGTAGGCGTCGAGCGCCCGGTTGCCCTGGTTTACTGATAAGCCGTACAGCAAGCGCTTTCTATGCAAGAGAAGCTAGCCTCTGACCAGTGGTCCGGACAAGGCCGTGTCCACTTCGAGTTGTTCGAGGGGGCGAACAACAGGGGGGTGGGGTCGTAAGGTCTGCTCGAACCGCACGAAAGCGTGGCTGTGGACCGCGGGCCTGTGTCTTCCCTGTACATGCCCTGCGGATGACCTGTGCGCGCCTGAGGGCGCCTGTGTGTGACGACGTACGACGACGTACGACGAGATGCGCGACCGGAGGACGACGAGATGACGGTGACCCTGGCGGACGTGGCGGCCCGCGCCCAGGTCTCCCCCGCGACGGTGTCGCGCGTACTGAACGGGAACTACCCCGTGGCGGCGACCACCCGGGAGCGGGTGCTGCGGGCCGTGGACGAGCTGGACTACGTGCTGAACGGGCCGGCGAGCGCGCTGGCCGCCGCCACGTCCGACCTGGTGGGAATCCTGGTCAACGACATCGCGGACCCGTTCTTCGGGATCATGGCGGGCGCGATCCAGTCCGAGATCGGGGGCCCGGGCGGGCGGGCCGGCGGTGAGCGGCTGGCCGTCGTCTGCAACACGGGCGGCTCCCCGGAGCGTGAACTGACCTACCTCACGCTGCTCCAGCGGCAGCGGGCCGCGGCCGTCGTGCTGACCGGCGGCGCCATGGAGGACCAGCCGCACGCGGCGGCCGTGGCGGCGAAGCTGCGGAAACTGACGGAGGCCGGGACGAAAGTCGTGCTGTGCGGGCGGCCGCCCGCGCCGGACACCCAGGCGGTCGCGCTGACCTTCGACAACCGCGGCGGCGGACGCGAGTTGACCGAGCACCTGATCGGGCTGGGGCACCGGCGGCTCGGCTACATCGCGGGTCCCGAGGAACGGACGACCACCCGGCACCGGCTGGAAGGACACCGGGCGGCGCTGGAGGCGGCGGGCATCGAGGAGGACCCGCGCTGGACGGTGCACGGCCGCTACGACCGGCGGTCCGGCTACGAGGCGACACTGGAGCTGCTGCGCCGCGATCCCTCGCTGACCGCCGTGGTCGCGGCCAACGACTCCGTCGCCCTGGGCGCGTGCGCGGCGCTGCGCGAGTCCGGGCTGCGGATCCCGGAGGACGTGTCGGTGGCCGGCTTCGACGACCTCCCCTTCAGCATCGACGCGGTGCCTTCCCTGACGACGGTGCGGCTGCCGTTGGCGGAGGCGGGGGCGCGGGCCGGACGGATCGCGATGGGGCGGGAGGAACCGCCGCCCGGGGGGATCGCGACGGTTCGGGGGGAGCTGATGGTGCGGGGGTCCTCCGGGGTACCGCGGGTCTGAAGGTGCCGTCGCTGCGACTCGCACCCGGTGTCCTGCGGGGTGCCGCAGGACTGAACGCGCCGCCGCCACGACTCGCACCCGGCACCGGTGCGGGCCTCACTGGGGGCTGCCCCCGCGTCGGCGGTCACGGAGGGACGGCGGAAGGGGTGGCCGAGGCGCGGCGGGCGGCCTACGCTCGGTCCCGACGGTATCTCTGACTGAGTCAGCCATCGGACCACCGGGGGTCGAGCATGACCGTCCAGGACATCCGCTCCTTCAACCGCTTCTACACGAACGTCATCGGCGCCCTCGACTACGGCCGCCACCTCTACGCCCCGTACACCCTCACCGAGTCCCGCGTCCTGTACGAACTCGCCCACTCCCGCCGTACGGACGCGGCCGACCTGCGTGCCGAACTCTCCCTGGACTCCGGCTATCTGAGCCGGATCCTGAACAGGTTCGAGCAGGACGGACTGGTCCAGCGCGCCCCGTCGGAGGAAGACCCGCGCCGGCGCCGTGTCACCCTCACCGCGCGCGGGCGGGAGGCCGCCGGGCTGCTCGACGAGCGGGCCCGGGAAACCGTCGGTTCCCTGCTGGGGAGCGTGGCGCCCGGCGACCGTCCGCGCCTCACGGAGGCGATGCGCACGATCCGTACGATCCTGGGCGACCGCCGCCCTCCCCGCGCCGAGGACGTCGTCCTGCGTGAGCCGCGGCCCGGCGACCTCGGCTGGATCGTGCAGCGCAATGCCGCGCTGTACGCCGCGGAGTACGGCTGGAACACCGACTACGAGGGGCTGGTGGCGAGGATCGTCGCCGACTTCGCCGAGGACCACGACCCGCACCTGGAGCGGGTGTGGATCGCCGAGCAGTGGGGGTCCCCCCGCTCGAGCGAAGTCGAGAGTGGGGGAGGGCGGCCGGTGGGGTGCGTGATGTGCGTACGGGACGAGGCACCCGGCACCGCCCGGCTGCGGCTCCTGCTCGTCGAGCCGGACGCGCGCGGGCTGGGGATCGGGGACCGGCTCGTGACGGCCGTCGTCGGGTTCGCGCGCGGCGTCGGCTACCGCGACCTCGTCCTGTGGACCAACGACGTGCTCGCCGCCGCCCGCCGCATCTACCAGCGGCACGGTTTCGTCCTCACCGCCGAGAAACCGCACCGTTCCTTCGGCAAGGACCTCGTGGGGCAGGACTGGCGGCTGGACCTGCACGGAGCGCCCGAATGACCGGATGAGGAGGGGAGCGGCCGGCGTGGGTGACTAGTAGGGTCCGTGAGTATGAAGCTGGCCTTCTCCACCCTCGGTGTCCCCGGCCTGCCGCTCACGGACGTACTGCGGCTGGCCTCCGAGCACGGCTATCACGGAGTCGAGTTGCGCACGCACCCGGAGGAACCGGTGCATCCGGGCCTCACTCCCGCCGAACGGACCGACGTGGCCGCCGAGTTCAAGGCGGCGGGAGTCGAGATCCTCGGCCTCGCGGGGTACGCGCGCGTGGCCGCGCCCGGCGACGACACCGCCGTGATCGACGAGATCCGCGAACTCCTCGAACTGGCCCGGGACCTGGGCGCGCCCTTCGTACGGGTCTTCCCGGGCGGCTCCGCCGACCAGTCCCCCGAGGAGGCCGACGCCGTCGCCGCGCGGCGGCTCGGTACCGCCGCCGAGTACGCCGGCGACCTCGGCGTACGAATCCTGCTGGAGACCCACGACTCGCACCGTACCGGCGCCGCCGCGATCCGGATCCTGGGCCCCGTCGGCCACCGGCAGGTGGGGGCGCTGTGGGACGTGATGCACACCTGGCTGGGCGGCGAGCAGCCCTCGGAGACGTACGCGGCGCTCGCCCCGTACCTCGGTTACGTCCAGGTCAAGGACATCGCCTCCGCCGACGACACCAGCCCGCTGCCGCTGGGCGCCGGGGTCCTGCCGCTCACCGAGTGCGTGGAGGTGCTCTCCCGGCACGGGTGGGACGGCTGGCTGTGCTGGGAGTACGAGAAGCGGTGGTACGAGGCGGCCGCGCCGCTGCCGGAGCTGCTGGGCGCGGGACGGGAGCATCTGGGGCGACTGCTGAACGAGTCCGCGTAGCCGTTGTCGGTTCGCTCGGCCCGCGGGGCGGCGGTAGGAGCGAGTCGGCGTAGCCGTTATGGGTTCGCTCGGCCCATGGCGGCAGAAACGAGGCGGTCGGCCGTTATCGGTTCGCTCGGCCCGGGGCCGGGAGGTTAGCCTCCCGCGGTGACCTCGCACGGCCCCGTGGCCCTCCTCTCATGATCCTGACGCGCGCGCTCCTCGACGTACGTCCGCTGCGCACCTCCCCCGCCTTCCGCCGGCTGCTGATCGGGCGCACGGTGTCCACGCTCGGCAGCTTCATGACCGTCGTCACCGTCATGTACCAGGTCTGGGACATGACGCACAGCTCGGTCTGGAGCGGTGCGGTCGGCATGGCGCAGGCGCTGCCGATGATCGGCGTCGGCCTGTTCGCCGGGTCCTGGGTGGACCGGGCCGACCGGCGCCGCGTCTATCTGCTCGGCAACGTCGGCCAGGCGAGCTGCTCCCTGCTGCTGGCCGTTCAGGGCTTCACCGGGCACGTCCCGGTGGCCGTCGTCCTGGCGCTGGTCGCGGCGCAGGCGTCGTTCGGCGCGATCGGGGCGCCCGCGGCGGGCGTGTTCGTACCGCGGCTGCTGCCCAAGGACCAGGTGGCCGCGGGCCTGGCCCTGAACCAGGTCACCGGCCAGGCGATGATGCTGGTCGGTCCGGCCGTCGCCGGCGTCGTGCTCGGCTGGTGGGGCATCGGCGTCTGCTACCTGGTCGACGCCCTCAGCTTCGGTGTGTCCTTCTACGGCGCCTTCGGCCTGCCCGCGCTGCCGCCCGAGGGCGAGAAGTCCCGCCCCGGCCTGCACGGCGTCCTGGACGGCCTGCGGTTCCTGACCGGCCACCGGGTGGTGCGCGGCGCGCTGCTGACGGACCTGGCCGCCACCGTCCTGTCGATGCCGGCCAGCCTTTTCCCCCTGGTCAACGCGGAGCGCTTCGGCGGCGACCCGCGCACGCTCGGGCTGTTCCTGTCCGCGCTCGCCGTGGGCGGCGTCGCCACGACCGCCTTCTCCGGCCCGGTCACGCGCCTGGCCCGACCCGGACCGGTGATGCTGTGCGCGGCCGGCACGTGGGGCGTGTCCCTCGCCCTGTTCGGACTGACGACCAGTGCCTGGGCGGGCCTCGGGATGCTGGTGCTGGCCGGTGCGGCGGACGCGCTGGCCGTTCTCTCCCGCACCACGATCGTGCAGACCCGCACGCCGGACGCCCTGTTGGGCCGGGTGACGGCGGCCGAGACGATCGTCGGCCAGGCGGGCCCCCACCTCGGCAACCTGCGCGCCGGTGTGGTCGCCGGCTGGTCGTCGGGCGCGACCGCCCTGATCACGGGCGGCCTGCTGTGCCTGGTGGCGGTGACGGCGGTGGGCGCGACGACACCGGAACTTCGGGGCGGCGCCACGGCGGCGAACCCCGAGGAGCTCCCGGCCACGGCGTCGAACCCTGAGGAGCTCCCGGCGACGGCGGCGGAGTCCGAGGATCCCCCGGCCGCGGCGGCGGCCGGGCGCGAGAATCCCTCGGCCGCCGCGACGCCGGAGCCCAGGGCTCCTTCGGTGCCGGAGCCCGAGGATCCCCCGGCTACCGCTCCGGCCGGATCGTGAACTTCGTGTCCGCGTTCAGGCACCACTCCAGTACCGAGGGCCAGGAACCGTAGCCGGCGTCCAGGTCGAGGTGGGCGGCACCGGGGAGCACCTCGGCGGTGAGGCCCAGGGGGTCGCCGTAGACGTCCTGGATGCCTTCCGGGCAGTACGGGTCGTCGTCGCCGGCGACGAGACGGGTGGGGCCCGGCAGGGTCAGACCGGCGAGCGGTGGCGGGGCGAAGGCCGCGACCTCGGGGTGCCGGGCGAGCACCGAGCCGGACGGAGGGGCGACCAGCAGCACCCGGTCGACATCGCCGAGCCCCGGTACACCGCGCGCCACGGCGTGCAGCCACAGCACTGCGGAGGCACTGTGGGCGAGCACGACCCGCTCCCCGTTGCCCGGCAACTCGCTTAGGTGCCGGGCCAGTTCGCTGAGCCACACCTCCAGCTCGGGGTCGTCGGGGTCGGGCAGCTGCGGGTATGTGACGTGGTGGCCGCGTTCCGTGAGGCGGTCGGCGAGCCAGTGCTGCCAGTGATCCTTGGGGCGGTGGTTCTGCCAGCCGTGGAGGATGAGGTAGGAGCGGGTGGTGGTCGTCATGACCTCGATGGTTTCCGATCACCGGCCCATCGGTCCAGTTCGACTGGGCCGCGCTGGCCGCGCTGGTGGAGGCGGGCCAGGGCGTCGCGCTCGTCCCCCGCCTGGTGCAACACCTGTACGCCCACGCGGACATCGCCCTGCGCCCCGCCGAGGGCGAGCCTCCGTCGAGGGAACGTCTTCGCCGCCGTACGGACGGGGTCGGAGGGCGATCCGGTGCTGCGGGCGGTGCGGGAGCAACTGCGTCTGGCGGCCGGACGAACGAACCGGGGGCCTGCTCCGTCGGACTCATAGGACCGGAGACAGCTTCGGACCGAGCCGGAGCAGTTGCTCCAGGAGGAGGCGCACCGAATGAAAGCCGTACTTCCCGTCGGCAGGCACGGATCCGCGTGGGCGCTGCTGGCAGCGGTCGTCGTCACGACGTCGGCCGCCTGCACGTCGCCCGGCAGCGGCGAGTCCGAGTCGTCCTGTGCGGCCCTGGTCGACTACCGGAACCACCGGTACGTGGGCGCGGCGGCCGGCGAGTTCACGATCGGGGACGAGCTCGGTGCCGCCACGATTCCGCCGTGCGACGACACCCCGAACTCCGACAGCGACAGGTCGACGCAGCCCACCTCGACGACCGTCTATGCGGTCGAGGGCGTGGATCCCGGCATCGCCATCGCGTTGGGAGACGCACCCGATGACGTCATCTTCGTCAACGACGACTCCGGCATGAAGCTTCCCGAGATCAAGAAACTGATCAACGGCTCATGACGGTCACACCGCCCTGGCCAGGAACCGCGCCACCCGTTCCTCCAGCCGGCCCCTGCACTCCGGCCACTCGTCCGCCGTGATGGAGAAGATCGCGGAGTCGCGGAGCCGGCCCTCCTCCCCCGGTGCCCAGGAGCGGGACCAGTTCCGCAGTACGCCCTCGAAACGCGCCCCGACGCTCTGGATCGCCGCGCGGGAACGGTCGTTGCGGGCGTCCGTCTTCAGGTCCACCCGGGACACGCCCCACTCCTCGAAGGCGTGCCGGAACAGCAGCAGCTTGGCCTCGGCGTTCACGCCCGTGCCCTGGGCCGACCCGGCGAGCCAGGTGAAGCCGACCTCGACGGCGTCGAGCCGGTCGTCGGCCAGCCAGTGCCGCGGCTCCCAGTACGACGTCGCCCCCACCGCCCGCCCGGAGGCGACGGACACCTGCGCGTACGGCGCCAGCCGGCCCGTCGCCGCGCGGGCGAGCTGCGCGTCCAGGTACGCCTCCACCTGGTCGGCCCTGGGCACCCAGGTGAAGGCGTACGTCCCCCGGTCCTCCTCCGCCGCCACCGCGAGATCGGCCGCGTGCCGGTGCTCCAGCGGCTCCAGCCGCACGAGCGCGCCCTCGAGAACCGGCCCCTCCAGCTTGAAGCTCACCGAACGATGTCCCTTCGCAACTCCGCGAACGCCTCGTGGAAACCGGGGAAAGTCTTCCGGACGCAGCCGGGGTCGTCGAACGAAATACCCGGCACCCGCAGTCCGGTGACCGCGAAGGACATGACGATGCGGTGGTCGCCGTACGACTTGATCTCCGCGCCCGCCACCGGAGCCGCGCCGGGCCGGATCTCGATCCAGTCCGGGCCCGTGGCCACCTCCACCCCGAGCCGCCGCAGGTTCTCCGCGCACGCCTCCAGCCGGTCGCACTCCTTGACCCGGGTGTTCGCCACGTCCTCGATGCGCACCGGGCCGGAGGCGAACGGCGCGATCGCCGCGAGCGTCGGCATGGTGTCGGAGATGTCCCGCATGTTCACCGTGACGCCGCGCAGTTCGCCGGTGCCTCGCACCCGGGTACCGTCCGCGCCGGTCTCCACCTCCGCGCCCATCCGCCGCAGGACGTCCACGAAGCCCAGGTCGCCCTGGAGCGCGCCCTTGCCCAGCCCCGGGACCGTCACCTCGCCGCCGGTGACGGCCGCCGCCGCGAAGAAGTAGCCGGCGGTGGAGGCGTCGGGCTCGATCGCGTAGGTCGTGGCGCGGTAGCCGCCCGGCGGGACCACGAACACGTCCCCTTCCTTGCGCACCTCCACCCCGAACGCCCGCATCATCGCGATCGTGATCTCCACGTACGGCACCGAGACCAGATCGGTGACCCGGATCCGCAGGCCCTTGCGGGTCAGCGGGCCGAGGAGCAGCAGGGCCGTCAGGTACTGCGAGGACTGTCCCGCGTCCAGGACCACCTCGCCGCCCTCGACGCCCGCCGCCACGACGGTCAGCGGGTGGTGCCCCTCCGCCTCCTCGTGCCGCAGGTCCACGCCGAGGTCCCGCAGGGCACGGGTCAGCGGCAGCAGCGGACGGCGGCGCATCTGGGGCGAGGCGTCGAAGCGGTACGTGCCGTGGCCGGCGGCCGCCAGGGTCGGCAGGAAGCGGGCCGTGGTGGCGCCGTCCCGGCAGTGGACGTCGGCCTCGGTGACCGCGGGGCCCTGCGGGCGGCCGTCGACCTGCCAGGCGTCCGGGGTGCGGCCCAGGCGGTAGCCGAGCCGGGTCAGGCCTTCGGCGAAGCCCTCGGTGTCGTCCGAGCGCAACGGCCGTACGAGGGTCGTGACTCCGTCGGCCGCCGCGGCCAGGAAGAGGGCGCGGGCGGTGATGGACTTGGAACCGGGAATGTCGACGCGGGGCATGCACTTATGATCCCGCCGCCGTCGGCCCGGAGGCGGGTGCGTCCACGGGATGGACGACGTGTCGCGCGGGCGCGACGGATGTGAGCGCCGCCGTGCGCGCGCTCCGGGCCGACCGGCCGGGGGCGCCGGCCCACACGTCTCGTTGAACACACCCTCACCAACTTGTGGAAATCGGGTGGAAGCCGGGAACCCAGTCCCTTCACCCCGCGTCCAAGGACCGAACTGCCGGATGAGTCACCGCGGTGCGGTGTCGGCCTCGCTGCTGGCTGCGAACGCTGACCACCCTCTCCGCCGTACCGCGGCCGGCAGCACGCCGCCATCGGCGCGCCCCCCTCCAACAGCGCCGATGGCGGCCCCTCCGCGACTACTGTGCACTCCCTTGACCGGAAGAAACTTCCCGGATATTGGTGACTCCTTGGAAGTTTCCTTCAGCGGTTCTCTTCGGAGGGAGCGCACGTGCCCGACACCAGCACGGGAAGCACGAGAAGCACGAGCACAGGAAACACCGCACGTCCGTCCAGACGTACCGTCCTCGCCGCCACGGCGGGCGTCACCGCCTCCTTGTCGGTCGGCACCGCCGGGTACGCCGCCGATCTCGACGACGAGGAACATCACGACGACAAGAAACTCCGCACCCTTCTCTCCCGCATGACACTGGAGGAGAAGGTCGGCCAGCTGTTCGTCATGCGGGTCTACGGCCACTCGGCCACCGCGCCCGACCAGGCCGACATCGACGCCAACCTCAGTGAGATCGGCGTCCGCACCGCCGCCGACCTGATCGCCAAGTACCGCGTCGGCGGCATCATCTACTTCACCTGGGCGCACAACACCCGCGACCCGCAGCAGATCGCGGACCTGTCGAACGGCATCCAGGCCGCCTCCCTGGAGCAGCCGCGCGGGCTGCCCGTGCTGATCTCCACCGACCAGGAGCACGGCATCGTCTGCCGCGTCGGCGAGCCCGCCACGCTCTTCCCCGGCGCGATGGCCGTCGGCGCGGGCGGCTCCCGCGCCGACGCCCGCACCCTCGGCCGGATCTCCGGCGCCGAGCTGCGCGCCATCGGCATCCGGCAGGACTACTCCCCCGTGGCCGACGTGAACGTGAACCCGGCCAACCCGGTCATCGGCGTACGGTCCTTCGGTGCCGACCCGGACGCGGTGGCGGGTCTGGTCGCGGCCGAGGTGAAGGGGTACCAGGAGGCGGGCGTGGCCGCGACGGCCAAGCACTTCCCCGGGCACGGCGACACGGCCGTCGACAGCCACTTCGGCTTCCCGGTCATCACGCACAGCCGCGAGCTGTGGCAGGAACTGGACGCGGTGCCCTTCCGGGCGGCGATCGGGGCGGGCATCGACTCGATCATGACCGCGCACATCATGGTCCCGGCGCTGGACGACTCCGGCGACCCGGCCACCCTCTCCCACCCGATCCTGACCGGCATCCTGCGCGAGGAACTGGGCTACGACGGGGTCGTGGTGACCGATTCCCTCGGCATGGAGGGCGTGCGCACCAAGTACGGCGACGACCGGGTGCCGGTGCTCGCGCTGAAGGCGGGCGTGGACCAGCTCCTCAACCCGCCGTCCATCGACATCGCCTGGAACGCCGTCCTCGACGCGGTGCGGGACGGCGAGCTGACCGAGGCCCGGCTCGACGAATCGGTCCTGCGCGTCCTGCGGCTGAAGGCGAAACTCGGGCTGTTCGAGAAGCCGCACGTCAGCCGGGCCGGCGTGGACCGCACGGTCGGCACCGCGGAGCACCTCGCGACGGCCGACCGCATCGCCGAGCGGACGACGACCCTGCTGGTCAACGAGGGCCGCGTACTGCCGCTGTCCCGCCGTACGCACGGCCGGGTGCTGGTCGTCGGCGCCGACCCGGCGTCCCCGTCGGGGACCACGGGCCCCCCGACGGGTGTCCTCGCGGCCGCCCTGGCCGAACTGGGCTTCTCGGCGAAGGCCCTGTCCACCGGCACCGCGCCCTCGGCCGCGGTCATCGCCCAGGCCGTCGCGGCGGCCGCCGACGCGGACGCGGTCGTCGTCGGGACGTACAACGTCACGGCGACCAGCAGCCAGAAAACCCTGGTGGAGCAACTGGTCGCGACCGGGAAACCGGTGGTGGCGGTCGCTGTCCGCAACCCCTACGACGTGGCCCAACTCCCCACCGTGCAAGCCTGCTTGGCGGCATACTCCTGGACCGACGTCGAGCTGCGCGCGGCCGCACGGGTGATCGCCGGGCACGTGGCGCCGCGCGGGAAGCTGCCCGTGCCGGTGCAGCGGGCGGACGACCCGGCGCAGGTGCTGTATCCGGTCGGGTACGGGCTGACGTACTAGACATACGCCCCGCGCCAGGCGTACCACCCCCAACAGGCGCAAAGCACCCCACATGTCTGGCGTGCCCCGCTGTCGCGGGTCACGCTGGACGGGGGTGGCCGGGGGGATGGCGATGCGCGGGAGATGGTCCGTGGGGGCGGTGTGCGCGCTGTCGGTGCTGCTCGCCGCCCTGCTGACGGGATGCCAGAGGTCCGCCGGATCGGGGGACACCGGGGCGGCGCAGGACGGCCGGCTCGGCGAGCGGGCGAGCCCGACCGTGTCCTCCGGCTACGGCGCCGAGTTCCTGGGCGTCGACGAGTGCAGCTCCTTCGGCACGACGAGCTTCACCGAGGTGCCGTGCGCCGGCGAGCGGGCGGCGGCCCGGGTCGTGGCCCGCTACGACGGCACGGTGAGCGACGGTCCGCCGTGCCCGGCGACCACCGACTTCGTGCTGCACATCAGCGAACAGTCCTCCACGTCCGACGAGGACGGCGACGGCACGATCGCGCAGGGCTACGCCTGCATGCGCAAGCTGGAGCCACCGCACCCCGGCGACCCCGGCGGCGGGGGCGGTCCCCGCACCATCGTCGGCGACTGCGTCTACGGCTCCGGCGACGGCCAGGTGCGGGAGACCGCGTGCGACGGCTCGGGCGCGAAGAAACCCCAGTACAAGGTGGTGAAGGCCGTGGACACCCGCGCCAAGTGCCCGGCGTCCACGGCCCTCTACGTCCAGCTCGGCGGCACGGAACCGGTGGGCTGCGCCCGGCCGGTCTGACCGTCCAAGTGCCCTACGGGCGCAGCGCGGGCTCCCGCTCCACGTCCCGTACGTCCAGCTTCGCATCGAACGTCGCGAGCGGCTTCGCCTGGGCCGGGGACGCGGCCGCGACGCCCGCCCACTCCAGGATCCGGGCGGTGGCGAGGGCCTTCTCGTCGGCGACCAGGCCGGCCACGTTCGCCCCGTGGTTCAGGCCGGGTGCCGTGAAGACGTACGAGTCCTTCGCGCCCTTCCCGACCCGGAACCGCTCCGCACCCCACGGGTCGTTCTGGCCGTAGACGAACAGCATGTGCCGCGCGTTGTGCGCCACCCACGTGTCCACGTCACGCATCACACCCGGCTGGAACCTCATCGGGATGTCGCGGGGGACGAAGTTCCGCGGCGGCTGGTAGCCGTAGCGGACGTACTTCTTCTCGATGTACGGGAAGTGGATCGTCGGCGCGCCCAGCTGGGTGCCGGCCTGGTAGTAGTACGGCGTGTACGGCTCCAGACCCTGGTCGGTGTAGAAGGAGAAGCCGGAGATCGTGTCGATCGAGTTCCAGATCTCGTCGTCGGTCGCGGTCGCCGCGTCGGCCGGGATCGAGTCGCAGTCGGACAGCAGGCTGTACTGCCAGAAGCCCCAGACGTAGTCGAGGACGACCGCCTCGTAAGCCCGGTCCAGGCTGCCGACGGTGGTGAAGGTGTAGCCGTTCTCGGCGGCGTACGCCTCGTACTTCTTCTCCAGCGGCTCCCGGCGCACCAGCGCCTCACGCTGCACCGCGTTCAGCCGGTCGCGGCACTCCTTGGTGCCGACGGAGGCGAAGAAGCGGTCGTAGGCGGAGTCCTCGTCGTTCACGACGTCGTTGGGGGCGACGTAGGCGACGACACCGTCCATGTCGTGGGGGTAGAAGCGCTCGAAGTACGTGGCGGTCATGCCGCCCTTGGAGCCGCCGGTGGCGATCCAGTTCTTGGTGTAGATCTTCTTCAGCGCCTTGAAGATGCGGTGCTGGTCGCTCGCCGCCTGCCAGATGTCGAGCTTGGACCAGTCGGCCGGATCGGGGCGGGACGGAGTGAAGAAGCGGTACTCCATGGAGACCTGGTTGCCGTCCACGATCTGGGTCGGCTCGCGGCGGCTGGGGGTGGTGGAGACGTTGTAACCGCCGGTGTAGAAGACCGTCGGGCGGCTGACGTCCTTGTGCAGCACGGTGATCCGCTGCTGGAACGTGCCCCGGTTCGGATGCCGGTGGTCGATCGGCTGGGTGTACTCGAGGACGAAGTAGCGGTAGCCGGTGTAGGGCTTCTCCTGGATCAGGCTCATGCCCGGTATGGAGAGCAACTGCTCCTTGATGTCAGTGGTACCGGTGGCCTCCGGCCGTGGGGGTCCCCCCGCTCGAGCGAAGTCGAGAGTGGGGGAGGCGGTGGCCGCCCCGGCCGTGCTCAGCGTGCCTATGAGCACCGTGAGCGCCAGCAGCCATCTGAGCGCCTTGCGCATGCACCCTCCCTGTGAAACGGATGTGCGCCGGAAGCTATCCCAGCAACACCCGTCGCACCAGAGGAGGTTGAGATGTCAGCGGGCCGATGGCCTCAGCACAGGATCCAGCCCGTGCTGACCGAGCCCGGCCCCACCGCACCCTTCACCCGCACGCAGCGGTGGCCCGCGTGGACGGTCACCGGGCCGGCGCGGTGCGCGTACTGACCGCTGTCGACGACCGGGCGGGTGCCACGCGCCTGCAGGCTGACGGACATCGCCGTCCTGTGGCCGGGGTTCTCGGGGAGGGTGACGGCGCAGACGTAGCCGTTGCGCTTGTAGAGCTGGACGGCGCCGGTGGAGAAGGAAAGGGTCCTCACCTTCCGCCCGGCGCACTGCGCGGTGGCCGCGTCGGCGCTGCCGGGCGCCGCGAGCGCGAGCAGTCCGGACGCGGCCAGCACGGCCATGCCGAGTGCCAGCCGCCGGCGTATCGCACCACTGTCCACTGTCGTCCCTCCCGTTGCGCGGGCATCACCGTACTGGTGTACGGACGCACAACGGGTGTTCGGCGGTTGCGCCCCGCCCCGGGCACTACGCGGTCGCGACGGGCTCTCCCACGAACGTCCGCCACAGCTCCGCGTACCGCCCGTCCCGCGCCAGCAGCTCCTCGTGCGTGCCGTCCTCCGCGACCCGGCCGTGGGCCATCAGCACGACCCGGTCGGCGCGGGCGGCGGTGGTCAGCCGGTGGGCGACCACGAGCGTGGTACGGCGGCCCGCCAGCCGGTCCGTCGCCTGGTTGACCTGCGCCTCGGTGGCCAGGTCCAGGGCGGCCGTGGCCTCGTCGAGGAGCAGGATGTCGGGGTCGACCAGCTCCGCGCGCGCCAGCGCGATCAGCTGCCGTTGCCCGGCGGAGAGGTTGCGGCCGCGCTCGGCGACCTCGTGCAGGTAGCCGCCCTCCAGCGTGGCGATCATCTCGTGCGCGCCGACCGCCCGGGCCGCCGCCTCCACCTCCGCGTCGGTGGCGTCGGGGCGGCCGTAGGCGATGGCGTCCCGCACGGTGCCCGGGAAGAGGTACGCCTCCTGCGGGACGACGCCGAGACGATGGCGGTACGAGGTGATGTCGAGGGCCCGCAGATCCGTGCCGTCGACCGTCACCCGGCCACCGGTCGGGTCGTAGAACCGGGCCACCAGCTTGACCAGGGTCGACTTGCCGGCGCCCGTCTCACCGACGAAGGCGACCGTCTGACCGGCGGGGATCGTCAGCTCGATCCCGCCGAGCGCCTCTTCGTCGTCCCCGTACGCGAAGCGCACGTCCTCGAAGGCGATCTCGCCGCGCAGGGAGAGGACCTCGAGCGGCTCGTCGGCCGACTTCGTGGACGTGGGCTCCTGGAGCAGCTCCTGGATGCGGCGGAGGGAGACGGTCGCCTGCTGATAGCCGTCGAAGACCTGGGAGAGCTGCTGGACGGGGGCGAAGAAGAGGTCGATGTAGAGGAGGTACGCGACCAGGGCGCCCGTGGTGAGCGTGGCCGCGTCGATCCGGCCGGCGCCCGCGATCAGCACCGAGGCCGCGGCCACCGACGACAGGAACTGCACGAAGGGGAAGTAGACGGAGATCAGCCACTGGCCCCGGATACGCGCCGTGCGATAGCTGTCGCTGTGTTCCGCGAACCGCCGCCCGCCGTCCCGTTCCCGCCGGAAGGCCTGCACGATGCGCAGCCCGGACACCGACTCCTGGAGGTCGGCGTTGACCACCGAAACGCGCTCGCGGGCCAGTTCGTACGCCTTCACGCTCGCCCGGCGGAAGAAGTAGGTGGCGACGATCAGCGGGGGCAGCGTCGCGAAGACGACGAGCGCGAGTTGCACGTCGATGACCAGCAGGACGCCCATGATGCCGAAGAAGGTGACGACCGAGACGAAGGCGGTGACCAGGCCGGTCTGGAGGAACGTGGAGAGCGCGTCGACGTCGGTCGTCATCCGCGTCATGATCCGGCCGGTCAGCTCCCGCTCGTAGTAGTCGAGGCCGAGCCGCTGGAGCTGAGCGAAGATCTTGAGGCGGAGGGAGTACAGGACGCGCTCGCCGGTGCGTCCGGTCAGCCGCGTCTCGCCGGTCTGCGCCGCCCACTGCACGAGCACCGCGAGCAGGCCGAGCAGGGAGGCCGCCCAGACGGCGCCGAGGGCCATCTCACTGACGCCCTGGTCGATGCCGTGCCGGATCAGGACGGGCAGCAGCAGGCTCATCCCGGCGTCGACGGCGACGAGCAGGAGGCTGATCAGCAGGGGCCGTCCGAAGCCCCGCAGCAGGCGCTTCAGGCCGTACGACTCCTCCGGGCGCACCGCCCGTGCCTCGTCGATGTCCGGGGTGTCGGCCGCCGGGGGCAGCGCCTCCACCTGGGCGAGGAGTTCGGGGGTGGCCGGCATGCCCGACAGGGCGTGGTCCTTGGGCTCGCGGTCGCCGGTCCAGAGACGGGGGGTCAGCCCGCGTTCGGCGTCGAACTCGGCATCCAGCTCGTCCCGTACCGAAGTGTCCTCTTGGGGCTCGACGAGCGGGGCGTGGCCCGGGGAGACCCCGCCGAGCTCGTCCGGATCGGTGAGCAGGCGGCGGTAGAGGGCCGAGCGCTCCTGGAGCTCCTCGTGGGTGCCGACGTCGGCGAGGCGGCCACCGTCGAGGACGGCGATGCGGTCGGCGAGGTTGAGGGTGGAGCGGCGGTGGGCGATGAGGAGGGTCGTGCGGCCCTGCATGACCTGCTTCAGCGCCTCGTGGATCTCGTGTTCCACTCGGGCGTCCACCGCCGACGTGGCGTCGTCGAGGACCAGCAGGCGCGGGTCGGTGAGGATCGCGCGGGCGAGCGCGACGCGCTGGCGCTGGCCGCCGGAGAGGGTGAGGCCGTGCTCGCCGACCTTGGTGTCGTAGCCCTCGGGCAGCTCGGCGATGAAACGGTCCGCCTGGGCGGCGCGGGCGGCGGCCTCGATCTGCTCGCCGGTCGCGTCGGGGCGGCCGTACGCGATGTTGTTGCGGACGGTGTCGGAGAAGAGGAAGGAGTCCTCCGGGACCAGTCCGATCGCGGCCCGCAGCGAATCGAGGGTCAGTTCGCGGACGTCGCGGCCGCCGATCAGGACGGCGCCGTGGGTGACGTCGTAGAAGCGTGGGAGGAGCAGGGAGACCGTGGACTTGCCGGAGCCGGAGGAGCCGACGACGGCGAGGGTCTCGCCGGCGCGGATCTCGAAGGAGAGGCCCTCCAGAACCGGGCGCTCATGGTCGTAGCCGAAGGAGACGTCGTCGAACTCGACGGTCGCGGGCGCGTCGGCGGGCAGCTCCTTGGTGCCGTCCTTGATCGTCGGCTCGGTGTCAACCAGTTCCAGGACGCGTTCGGTGCTCGCGCGGGCCTGCTGTCCGATGGTGAGGACCATGGCGAGCATGCGGACCGGGCCGACTAGCTGGGCGAGGTAGGTGGAGAAGGCGACGAAGGTGCCGAGGGTGATGTGCCCGCCCACGGCGAGCCAGCCGCCGAGCGCCAGCATCGCGACCTGGCCGAGGGCGGGGACGGCCTGGAGGGCCGGGGTGAACCTGGAGTTCATCCGGATGGTGCGCAGCCGCCCGGCGAAGAGTCGGCGGCCGACCTCGCGCAGCTTGCCGGTCTCCTGGTCCTCCTGCCCGAACCCCTTCACCACGCGTACGCCGCTGACGGCGCCGTCGACCACACCCGCGACGGCGGCGGCCTGGGCCTGGGCGTACCAGGTGGAGGGGTGCAGTTTGGTGCGGCTGCGGCGGGCGATCCAGCCGAGCGCGGGGGCCACGGCGAGGGCGACCAGGGTCAGCGGCAGCGACAGCCAGGCCATGATCACGAGGGAGATCAGGAAGAGCAGGAGGTTGCCGATGGTCATCGGCAGCATGAAGAGCAGGCCCTGGATCAGCTGGAGGTCGCTGGTGGCGCGGCCGATCACCTGCCCGGTGGACAGCTCGTCCTGGCGGCGGCCGTCGAGCCGGGTGATCGTGTCGTAGATCTCCGTCCGCAGGTCGTACTGGACGTCGAGAGCGAGACGTCCGCCGTAATAGCGGCGGAGGTAGGTGGACACGTAGACGAGGAGGGCCGCGCCGATCAGGGCGCCGGCCCAGGGGGCCATCGGGCGGGTGTGGCCGGTGATCACGTCATCGATGATCACCTTGGTGACCAGCGGAACGAGTGCGGTGACCGCCATGCCCGCGAGGGAGGAGCCGAGGGCCAGGACGACGTCCTTCGGGTAGCGCCAGGCGTAGCCCGCGAGTCTCCGCGCCCAGCCCTGTTTCTCCCCGTGCTGCGCTGCCACGCCGGTGCCTTCCGTTCGTCCCGAGCTACCTGCTCTACCGGAAGACACCAACACGGATGGAAGCGGATTTCATCCCTCCGCAACAATCGGGCGGGGAATGCTCATATGCGTACCCGCAGGTAGCAGAAGCGTGTCGTCTGTGCCGCGTTCTGGTTGTCGTCGCTGACCAGGATCTGACCAGGGTCACGTTCAGGCGGCCCTTGGGGCCGCACCGTTGCGGATCAGCCGCCGGAGGCCATGAGGTCCTTGTGAATGACCTTCGCGACGCCCTGAATGGTCGTGATGCCGTAGCTCATCGTGCTGTTGTCGTGGGTCAGCACGGTGATCGTGTAGTCGTGGCCGCCGCCCTTGAAGGTGCCGACGCTGTGCACCCGCCAGCCGTGGGTGGAGCGTTGCAGCCAGCCGTTCTTGACGTGCACGGAGACGGAGGACGGCGCCCCGTACGGCGTGCCCCAGCGCTGGGAGGAGATGACCTGGCCCATCAGCTTCTGGATGTAGGCCCGCGCATTGTCGCTGAGCACCGTGTTCTTGGCGGTGATGAGCTTGAGCAGTTTCTGCTCGTCGGTCACCGTGATCTGGGTCAGGCCCCAGTAGCCGTTGGCGCCGGGCTTCGTCTGGGTCATCTTGGCGGCGCTCAGGAAGCCCTTGATCTTCGTCAGACCCAGTTGCTTCCAGAGCTTGCTGGTCGCGGTGTTGTCCGACTTGGTGATCATGGCTTTGGCGAGCGAGGCCTCGGTGCTCGTCAGGTAGCGGTTGTGCTTCTTCGCGTCCCACAGCAGCGTGGCCAGGACGGTGACCTTCACGACGCTGGCCGAGTCGTAGGCGCTGGAGGCGCGGAGCGTGCAGGTGGTGTTGGTGGTGCGGTCGTAGAGGCCGACGGCGACGGTGCCCCTGCGGTTCGCGAGCGCGGCCGTGATGTCCTTCTTGAGCTTGGTGGCCAGGGCCGCCTTCGCCGAGGTACAGCTGACGGTCGGCGTCGCGGCGGCGGCGGGTGTCGCGGCGGCCACCCCCGATATGAGCACCCCGGCGGTGAGGCCGCCCGCGAGCACTCGCGCGTGTCTGGATATCCCGTGAGTCATGACTAGTTGACGCACGAGTTCGAGCGAATGGTTGTACGTATCGCACGGATCGTGACGTGTTGGGTACGGATCGGTACGAATCAGGTGCGGATCGACACGCGTCGGGAGCCTCCGAGTCCCGTACGCCGGGTCTCGGAGGCTCCCTTGGTGTCACTTCACCACGGTGTCACTTCACCCACGGGTCACTTCACCACGGCGCCGAAGCGGACGCCGGCTGCCGGGAGGCCGCCGGTGCCGGGGGCGTACGTGGTGACCGCGGCCGCCGTGCCACCGGTCGCGTTGGACCAGGGCAAGACGTGCACCGCGCCGTAGGTCGACGGGCCGTAGGGCATGCCGACGTACAGGTTGGTGCCGGTGGCGGAGATGCTGATGCCGACCTGCTGGTTCGAGGCCGCCGTGCCGGGCAGGCCGGAGGCGTTGCCCACCTGGATCCAGTAGTCGGAGTCACCCGGAGCGCCCAGGAGGGAGAAGGTCTGGATCGCGCCGGCCTTGGTGGCCGTACCGAGCGCCTCACCGGGGACGCCGACCGCGAGCTTCATCGTCGCGGCGGTGCTCTCCGCGCGGGGCGCGGTGTTGATGGTGGTGACCCGCTCGCCGAAGCGGTCGCCCGCCTCGCCTCCGCCGCCCACGCCGTCTATCTCCTGGTGGATGTCGCCGATCTGGCTCACGACACCGGCCGCGGTGATGCGCAGAGTCACGACGCGTCCCGCGTCGGCCCGGTCGACGTCGCTCACGGTCAGCGACTCACCGGGGGAACCGACCGCGAGGATGGAGTCGGTGGCTGCCGTGGCGCCCGCCGGACGGTACTCGGTCATGGACAGCGACGCGCCGAAGTCGTCGTTCGCCTCGGCCGTACCGGTGATCCCGTCGACGTCCTGGTCGATGCCCGCCACCGGGGTGGGGATGCCGTCGGCGTTCAGCTTGTGGTCGAAGACCGCCAGGCCGCCGGAGGCCGCCAGGGTGCCGATCGCCTCGTTCGGGATGCCGACCGCGATGTGGTTGGCGTCGCCCGCGACCGAGGTGCCGAAGCCGTCGTTCGCCTCCGCGGTGCCCGGGACGTCCGTCTTGTCCTGGTGGATGGAGGTGGTGGTCGTACCCCGCAGGTAGAAGACCATGCCCGCCTTGGTGGCCGTGCCCAGCGACTCGCCCGGCACGCCGATCAGCAGCCACGGCTCGCCCGCGGCGGTGTCACCGGCCGCGAGGGAGTAGCCCATGCGGTCGCCCGCCTCGGGGGTCGACGCGAGGATCGAGGCCGAGCCCGTGCCCTGTTCCAGGTGCAGGGTGGCCTGACCGGTGCCGAAGCCGCCGCTCGCGCCGTACAGCACGTCGACGAAACCGGCGTCCGCCGCGTCGCCGAGGTCCTCGTTGGGAGTGCCGACGACAAGGTCGGTGCAGCCGTCCTCGTTGTAGTCGACGGTCGCCAGGGCCGCGCCGAAGCCGTCCCCGGCCTCGCCGCCGCCGGGCACCCAGTCGAGGTCCTGGCTGATCTCGGCGGTGCCCTTGCCCCCGCCGTACACGACCCGGACCAGACCGGCCTTGGCGTCTCCGCCGACCGTCGCCTCGGGGTCGGCGACCGCGATGTCCTCGATGCCGTCGCAGTTGAAGTCGTTCACGCGGGTCGCGCCGACCTTGCCGGCGACCCAGGTGCCGAGGTCGTCGACGCGGGTGGCGACGCCGCCGGTGCGGGTCTCGGTCGCGTCGATGCCGAAGCACCCGCCCTGCCAGGAGCGGCTGTTGATGCCGACCAGCTGGGCCTGGCCGTTCGTCACGCGGACCTCGGGGCCGCCGGTGTCGCCGGCGCAGATGGACACGCCGCCCTTGCCGGTGACGGTGGCGGTGGTGGCGTCGGAGGCGTCCACGGAGAACGCGCCGGTGTGCAGGGCGAGGGGGGCCCACTCGTCCTTGGTGCGGCCGTAGCCGGCGACGCGGAGTTCCTCACCCGTGGTGGGTGCGGTACTGGCGAGGGCGATGGGGGTGACGCTGGTGACCGGGCGGGACAGACGGGCCAGCACCAGGTCGCGGTCGGTGCGCGGGACCAGCTCGACGACCTTGCGGACCACGCCGTTGGTGGTGGTCAGGTCGGTACGCCCGATGGTCGCGGTGGTCGCGAGCTTGGGCGCGCCGGCCGGTACGGAGAGACCGGCGGCGGGGTCGTCGACGAAGCAGCTGGCCGCCGTGAGCAGCCATTCGGTGTCGACGAGGACGCCGGAGCAGGCGCGGGTGCCGTCGCCGATGTCCAGGCGTGCGGTGTAGCCGTAGGTGGTGTCCGTGGCGGCGGTGCCGGTGACGGCCTGCGCGGGCACGGCGCTCAGCGCGAGCGGCGCGGCGAGAAGGGCCGCGGCCAGCAGGGCACGGCGGACAGGTCTGGTGTGTTGGGTGACCATGACTTCCTTGGGGCGAGAAGAGGGGGCGCCGACCGGGCGGGACGCAACACGGCCGCCGGTGGCGCTGCTTGGCGAGGGGGGCCGCAACTCGGCGACCCCGGGGCGTTACTTGGAGGTCCTGATCTCCACGAGCATGAACTCGCGCCCCTGCTCGTCCGCGCTCTCACCCACGGCCGTCCAGGTGTTCTTGGCGATGTCGTACGACTGCTCCTCGTCGGCGACGGTCATGTCGACCTGGGCCGCGTAGTCGTTGCCCTTGATGGCGTAGACCGAGGGGATCTCCAGCGTCAGATAGCCGGAGGTGCCGGTGACCCGGAAGCAGACCTTGTCCGAACTGCGGGCGTAGATCTCCAGCAGGCCCGTCTGGCTCGCACAGTCGGCGAGGACGATGTGACCGTCACCCCGCTTGAGGACGATGCCCTGCTCCGCGAGGATCTTGTCGGCCTGCGGATAGTCGAAGTCCTCGACCGCGTAGCCCGGGGCCTCGTCCGCCACAGCCACCGCCGGACCGCCGGTCTCCCCCTGGATGCCGGACGCCAGCGCCGCCCATGCCAGGCCCCCGGCGACCAGCGCGCCCAGCGCGCGCGCCACGAGCCTCTTCCGCTGCGGCTTCACCGCAGGGTTGGTGCATACCTTCATCGCAGTCCTAAATTCGTTTTCCTCCGGCCGGACGCCCACCATCCGACCCCGTTTACAGGCATGAAGGCTCCGCAATTCAATAAGGGCCCCCAACCCTCGGCGGGAATACGGGAGAACTGCCCTGGCTAATCCCGACCCCCGCTTGAGCCTGTCCATGTCATCCCCATCCTCGGGCCCTGTCCACGGCATGAACTAAGCCAAAGCCGACGCCAGTTGGAGATCGCGTGTGACTCTCGCCACCTCCAGGAAAGGTTGTACAGGCACATGTGAAGAATCCGTGAAGACACGCAAGGGTAACGAGCCGGTAAATCTGCCTTCCCGTCAATTTCCTTCTCCGTCACCGGATTTGTTGATCAGCGCGCGTTGATATGGTCCCCTTCAGCGCCCAGTCCCCGCTATTCCACCGACCGGATCGCGAGGAAAGCGGCCCCTATGCAGACGATGTTCTGGAGTCGCACGGCCGGGTTCGCCCCTGCCTGATCCGGCGGCCCACACCCGCACTCTCACACTTCTCCCACCCACCCACAGGCTGCCCCCAGCTTCGCCACAGCCGGCACTCATCGTGCGTCTGCATGGTGCAGTGGTGACGTCTGCCACCGATCCACACCCCCACCCGACCGTGACCCCCGACTCGCCGCCGCCGGCCACACCCGCGGCGCCCCCGGAGAAGTCGCCCCGCTGGTCGCTCCCCGCGCTGATCGCGATCCTGGTCCTCGCGGCGGTGCTCTACTCCTGGAACCTGTCCGGCTCCGGCCTGAACAGCTTCTACAGCTCCGCCGTGTTCAGCGGTACGCAGAGCTGGAAGGCGTGGTTCTTCGGCTCGCTGGACGCGGGCAACTTCATGACCGTCGACAAGCCACCGTTCGCGCTGATGGTCATGGGCCTGTCCTGCCGGGTCCTCGGCTTCGGCACCTGGCAGATGATGCTGCCGATGATCCTCGTCGCCCTCGCGACGATCTGGATCCTGCACACCTCCGTGAAGCGGGTGTGGGGCCACGGCGCGGCGACGGTCGCCGCCCTGGTCCTCGCGCTGACCCCCATCACGGTCGCCATCAACCGGGACAACAACCCCGACACCCTTCTGGTGTTCCTGATGGTGTCGGGCGCGGCCCTCGCCCTGCGGGCGACCACGAACGGCAAGCTGCTGCCGCTGCTCGGCTCGGCGGCCTGCTTCGGTCTCGCGTTCAACACGAAGATGCTCCAGGGCTACATCGCGCTGCCCGCCGTCTTCGCGGTCTATCTCTACGCGGCCGGACCGAAGCTGGTGAAGCGGATCGTGAACCTGCTGCTCGCGGGCGTGGTCCTGGCCGTCTCCAGCTTCTGGTGGGCGACGGCCGTCTCGCTCGTGCCCGCCGACGACCGGCCGTACATCGGCGGTTCGACGGACGGCACGGCCTGGGACCTGATCATGGGCTACAACGGCCTCGGCCGGGTCTTCGGCGGCGAGGGCAACGGCGGTGGCGGGGGCGGAGGCGGCAGCTTCTCCGGCACCGCGGGCCTCGGCCGGCTGTTCAACGACATCCTGGGCGGCCAGATCTCCTGGCTGATCCCCTTCGCGGCCATCGCCCTCGTCGGCGGCCTGGTGCTGTGCGGCCGCGCCCCGCGCACCGACCTCACCCGCGCCGCACTGGTGCTGTGGGGCGGCTGGATGCTCCTGCACTACCTGACCTTCGCCATGGCCGAGGGCACGATGCACCCGTACTACACGACCGCCGTCGCCCCTGGCATCGCGGTCCTGTGCGGTGGCGGCGGCACCATGCTGCTGCGCGCCTTCCGCGGCGGTGACGTGCGCTGGTCGTGGGTACTGCCCGCCGGGCTCGGGGTCACCGGTATCTGGGCGGTCGTGCTGCTGCGCCGGGCCACCGACTGGAACACCTGGCTGTGGCCGGCCGTCGCGGTGGTCATGGTGCTGGCCGTCGTGGGTCTGTTCGTCTTCCGTTCCGGCAACCGCGCGCGGCTGCTGGCCGCGTCCGTGGCCGCCGCGATCGTCGCGGCCCTCGCGGGTCCGACAGCGTACGCGGTCGCCGTGCCGGCGAGTGCGGGCGACGGCGGCATGGGCGGCACCAACCCGACCGCCGGCCCCTCGACCGGGAGCGGCTTCGGCGGCGGTGGCGGCGGTCGGGGCGGCCCCGGTGGCAACGATGGCGGCCCGGGCGGCGGCGAAATACCCGGCGGCACCCAGCAGGGCGGCCAGATGACGCCCGGCGGCGGCGCGAACGGCGAGATGCCCGGCGGTGCCCCGCAGGACGGCGAGAACGACGGCTTCCCGGGCGGCGGCGAGATGCCCGGCAGCGCTGCCCAGGGCGGCCAGGCCGGCGGCTTCCCCGGAGGCGAGAGCGGCACGGCTCCGAACGGCACGGACGGTCAGCCCGGCGGCGGTGGCGGCTTCGGCGGCGGAGGCGGCATGGGCGGCGAAACCGGCAGCGAGCTGATCTCGTATCTGGAGAAGCACCAGGACGGCGCCAAGTGGCTGCT
This sequence comes from Streptomyces sp. NPDC001315, assembly GCF_042896175.1. Taxonomy (NCBI): domain Bacteria; kingdom Bacillati; phylum Actinomycetota; class Actinomycetes; order Kitasatosporales; family Streptomycetaceae; genus Streptomyces; species Streptomyces sp. NPDC001315. The sequence continues at coordinate 528,931 of NZ_JBIAWZ010000001.1, forward strand.
CGCGGTGTCCAATTCACAGAGCGCCGGACAGCTGATCCTGAGCACCCACAAGCCCGTCATCTCCATGTACGGCTTCACCGGCACCGACAACGGCATGACGGTCGCCAAGCTCAAGGAACTGGTGAAGAAGGGCGAGCTGCACTACATCCAGGTCGGCGGCTCGGGCATGGGCGGCGGCATGGGCGGCAACAACAGCGCCGGTGCCGCGGTCACCGCCTGGGTGCAGAAGTACGGCACCGCGGTGAAGGAGAGCGAGTACAGCAAGACGACGACGTCGGCGGCGAGTTCGGAGTCGGGTTCGGAGTCCAGCTCGGACTCGCAGAACACCCGGTCGACGTCGACGCTCTACCGGCTGGACCCGTCGGACGTGAGCTGACCGAAGCGGACCCAACGGCCCCAACGGCCCCCGACCACCCGGTCGGGGGCCGTTTCGGCGGGTCAACTCGAGTAGACAAGAGGAGGATTGCCGATTCCGGTCACGTGATCGACATGTTCAGTTTATTTACAGGACCGCATGTCCATGCCACGCTCCCGTCTGCCGCCTCCATTCAACCCGCGTAGATGGGACACCCCACATGCTGGCGACACGCACAGGCCGCTGGAAGTCGGTGGCACTGACCACCGCCGCCGTCCTGCTCGGCCTCACCGCTCCCGCGCTCACCGCGACCCCCGCCGCGGCGACCACCACGGCGTACGACTCGACGTACTACAAGAACGCGATCGGCAAGACCGGCACGAGCCTGAAGTCCTCGCTGCACACGATCATCAGCAGCCAGACCAAGATCTCGTACTCCGCCGTCTGGAACGCGCTGAAGGTCACCGACCAGGACCCGAACAACAGCAGCAACGTGATCCTGCTGTACAGCGGTGTCTCGCGCAGCAAGTCCCTCAACGGCGGCGACGTCGGCGACTGGAACCGCGAGCACGTGTGGGCCAAGTCCCACGGCGACTTCGGCGAGGTGACCGGCCCCGGCACGGACCTGCACCATCTGCGCCCCGCGGACGTGCAGGTCAACAGCATCCGCGGCAACCTGGACTTCGACAACGGCGGCAGCACGGTCACCAACGGTGGCGGCAGCCTCGTCGACTCCGACTCCTTCGAGCCGCGCGACGCCGACAAGGGCGACGTGGCCCGCATGATCCTCTACATGGCGGTGCGCTACGAGGGCGACGACGGCTTCGCCGACCTCGAGCCCAACGAGAAGGTGAACAACGGCAGCAACCCGTACATCGGCAAGCTCTCCGTGCTCAAGCAGTGGAACGACGAGGACCCGCCGAGCGCCTTCGAGGAGAAGCGCAACCAGGTCATCTACGACACCTACCAGCACAACCGCAACCCGTTCATCGACCACCCGGAGTGGGTCGAGGCGATCTGGTAGGCCCGGGCGCCCGGTCCTACCAGTCTGATCCGCGGGGCGGCTCAGCCGAGGTGCGTCGGCGCGAACATCCGCAGGACCGCCGGGAGGACGACCACCGCCGGCCCCGGTGCGGCCAGCGCCTTCGCCAGGTCCGCCTCCAGGGTCTCGGGGGTCGTACGCACCCCCGGCACCCCGAACGACTCGGCCAGCGCCACATAGTCCGGGCGGCTCAGCTCGGTCGCCGTGGCCTGGCCGAAGGCGTCGGTCATGTACTCGCGCAGGATGCCGTAGCCGCCGTCGTCGACGATGAGCCAGGTGACGTTCAGGTCGTACTGGCGGGCCGTCGCCAACTCGGCGATGGAGTACAGGGCGCCGCCGTCGCCCGACACCGCGAGCACCGGGCGGCTCGGGTCGGCGGCGGCCGCGCCGAGGGCCGCCGGGAAGCCGTAGCCGAGGCCGCCGGCGCCCTGCGCGGAGTGCATGGCGTTGGGCGCCTTCGCGTCGAAGGCCGACCACGCCCAGTACGCGAGGATCGTCATGTCCCAGAAGGACGAGGAGTCGGCCGGGAGAGCCCGGCGGACCGACGCCAACACGTCCTGCTCCAGAGTGAGTTCCTGGGACGCGATGCGCTCGGCGACCTTCGCCAGCAGCGTGCGCACCCGCTCCCGGGCCGTCTCGTCCGCCCGCTCCTGAACCGTCTCCAGCAGCGCCTGCAACGCGAGGCGGGCGTCCGCGTGGATGCCGAGCGCCGGGTGGTTGGACTCCAGTTTGCCGAGGTCCGCCTCGATCTGGATGACGCGGCCGCGGGGCTTGAACGTGTGGTAGTTGGAGGAGAGTTCACCCAGGCCCGAGCCCACGACCAGCAGGACGTCCGCGTCCTCCAGGAGGTCCGTGGTGTGCCGGTCCTCCAGCCAGGACTGCAACGACAGTGGGTGCGTCCAGGGGAAGGCGCCCTTGCCGCCGAAGGTGGTGACGACGGGGGCGTTCAGTTTCTCGGCCAGCTGCCGCAGCTTGCCGGACGCGTCCGCCCGTACCACTCCCCCGCCCGCGATGATCGCCGGTCGGGCCGCGCGGGACAGCAGGTCGGCTGCCACGGCGGTCAGTTCGGGGCGCGGAGGCAGCTCGTCGGGGGTCGCGTCGACCGCAGTCACCACCGGCAGGGACGTCTCGGCCAGCAGCACGTCCTGCGGGATCTCCACCCACACCGGGCCGTGCGGGGCGGTCAGCGCCGACTTCCAGGCCGCGGCGATCGCCGACGGGATCTGCGACTGGGCGCGCACGGTGTGGACCGACTTGACGACGCCCCGGAACGAGGCCGCCTGATCGGGGAGTTCGTGCAGATAGCCGTGGCGGCCGCCGCCCAGGCCCGCCGTGGGGATCTGGCTGCTGATCGCGAGGACGGGGGCGGAGGCCGAGACCGCCTCCTGGAGCGCGGCGAGCGAGGTCAGCGCGCCCGGGCCCGTCGACAGCAGCAGGGGCGCCGCCTCACCGGTGACCCGGCCGTACGCGTCCGCCGCGAAACCGGCGTTGTTCTCCACCCGCAGGCCGACGTACCGGAGGTCCGAGCGGCGCAGCGCGTCGAACATGCCGAGGGCATGCTGGCCGGGCAGGCCGAAGACGGTCGTCGCGCCGAGCCCGGCCAGGGTCTCCACGACCAGGTCTCCGCCGTTGCGGCCGGAAGGAGGGTTCAGCGCTGCCTCCGTCTGGGCAGGCGTGGGACGGAGTTCAAGGTCGTGGTCGTGGGTCACTTCGCGCGAGCCTCAGCAATCTGGCGGGACATGATCGTGGTCAGTTCGTACGCTGTGTGGGACGCCGCCACCGACGTGATCTCGGCGTGATCGTATGCGGGCGCCACCTCGACGACGTCCGCCGAGACCAGGTTGCAGGACGCCAGGCCGCGCAGGATCTCCAGCAGCTCACGGGAGGTCATGCCGCCGGCCTCCGGCGTCCCCGTACCCGGAGCGTGCGCGGGGTCGAGGCAGTCGATGTCGATGGAGATGTACAGCGGGCGGTCGCCGATGCGCTGGCGCAGCTGGTCGGCGACCTCGTCGGCGCCGCGGCGGTAGACGTCCGCCGAGGTGACGATGCCGAAGCCCAGCTTCTCGTCGTCGGTGAGGTCCTGCTTGCCGTAGAGCGGGCCACGGGTGCCGACGTGGGAGAGCGCCTCGGTGTCGAGGATGCCCTCCTCCACCGCGCGGCGGAACGGGGTGCCGTGGGTGTACTCGGCGCCGAAGTAGGTGTCCCAGGTGTCGAGGTGGGCGTCGAAGTGGAGCAGGGCGACCGGGCCGTGCTTCTTGGCCACCGAGCGCAGCAGCGGGAGGGCGATGGTGTGGTCGCCGCCGAGGGTCATGAGGCGGGCGCCCGTGCCGAGCAGGTCGTCGGCGGCCGCCTCGATGGTGTCCACGGCCTCGTTGATGTTGAACGGGTTCGCCGCGATGTCACCGGCGTCCGCGACCTGGGCGAGCGCGAAGGGAGAGGCGTCCTGCGCCGGGTTGTACGGACGCAGGAGCCTGCTCGCCTCGCGGATGGCGTTGCCGCCGAAGCGGGCACCCGGCCGGTACGAGACGCCCGAGTCGAACGGCACACCCACGACGGCGACGTCGGCGGTGCCGACCTCGTCGAGGCGGGGCAGCCGGGCGAAGGTCGCGAGGCCGGCGTACCGCGGGATGCGGGAGGAGTCGACGGGCCCGCGGGGCGTCTCGTTGCTGCTCATGGAACTGCCTTCTTTCCTACGCTTTACCGCGTATGTACTGCTTGCTGCCCGACTTTACTGGGCAGCCGGGACCGGCTCGGACAAGGGTTCGGAAGCCCGGCCCGCCAGCCGCTCGCGCCAGGCCGCGAGCACCGCGGCGTCGGTGGCCGGGGTGACCAGGGAGACGACCAGGTAGGCGGCCAGGGAGGCCAGCAGGCCGTAGTAGACGGGCTCGTTGGCGAGGATGCCGTAGGTCGCCATCAGGCCGATCACGGCGACGCCGCCGACCACGACGGCGGCCAGGGCGCCGTGCACCGTGCCGCGCTTCCACAGCAGCCCGCCGAGGATGGGGACGAGGAGCCCGCCGACGAGGAGGTTGTACGCCACCGTCAGTGCCTCGACGACGTTGTTGAGGGCGATGGCCGTGCCGATGACCGCGATCCCCATGACCAGGATGAAGACACGGTTGTCCCTGACCTCGTCGTGCTCGCCCGCGGGCTTGCGCCCGACGCCCCGCAGCCGTGACCAGATGTCGTTGTTGGCGACGGTGGCGCAGGCGATCAGGGCGCCGGAGGACGTCGACATCACGGCGGCGAGCGCGGCGGCCAGCACCAGGCCCCGGACGCCGACGGGGAGTTCGTCCTTGACGATGGTCGCGAAGGCCTCGTCCGGGCTGCCGAGGTTCGGGTAGAGCACCTTGGCGGCCGTACCGATGACGGCGCCGGCGAGGGCGTACGCCAGACAGTAGGTGCCGGCGACCGTGCCGCCCCACTTCGCCGTCCGGTCGTTGCGGGCGGTGAAGACGCGCTGCCAGATGTCCTGACCGATCAGCATGCCGAAGGTGTAGATCAGCACGTACGTGAAGATCGTCTCGCCGCCGATGCCCAGCGGGTCGAAGTACTCGGTGGGCAGCTTGGCCTTCATCTCGCTGAAGCCGCCCGCCTTGACGACGGCGATGGGCAGGAGCAGAAGCAGCACGCCGATCGTCTTCACCACGAACTGCACCATGTCGGTCAGCGTGATGGACCACATGCCGCCGAGCGTGGAGTACGCGACGACGATCGAACCGCCGAGGATGATCGCGACGGTCCGGTTCATGTCGAAGAGGACGTCGAAGATCGAGGCGTACGCGATGGTCGAGGTGACGGCGAGCATGAGGGTGTACGCCCACATGACCACGCCCGAGATCACGCCGGCCCGGCCGCCGTAGCGCAGGTCGAGCATCTCGGAGACGGTGTAGACCTTCAGGCGGGCGATGCGGGCGGAGAAGAACACGGAGAGGGCGAGGAGACCCAGCCCGATGGTGAAGACCATCCAGGCGCCGGAGAGCCCGTACTGATAGCCGAGTCCCACTCCGCCGATGGTGGACGCGCCGCCGAGGACGATGGCGGCCATGGTGCCGGAGTACATGGCGGGACCGAGGCGACGCCCGGCCACGAGGAACTCACTCTTCGACTTGGCGCGGCGCATGCCCCACCAGCCCATGGCCAGCATGCCGGCCAGATAGACGACGATCACTGTGTAGTCGACGGCCATGTGAGGCCCTCCTTCGCGCACTCTCGGTGGCGTGTCGTGCGATACCGGGGACGGTCGGCAGCGGTTCGCGGGGACATCCGCCCGTACCCGTGGCTGCCGGTCCGGACTGACACTAGGTGGCCGGAAAGCGACTGCGAAGTGTACGTTTCATCCATCTGAACCGGTTCGGGATGGAGGGAACGCACACCATGCCGGACACAACAGCACCATCAGCACCGTTCGCACCAGCGGTCCCGCCCACCCCACCGGTCCCGCTGTCGGCCCTGCTGGCCCGCGAGGACCTGGCCCTGCGCCAGATCGCGGGCCCGTCCGACCCCGGCCTGGTGATCCACTGGGCGCACACCTCGGAGATGGCCGACCCGTATCCGTACCTGCTGGGCGGCGAGCTGCTGCTGACGGCCGGGGTGCACATCCCGGAGGCGGCGGGCTCGGGCACGTACTTCGACGACTATGTCTCCCGGATCGTGGCCGCGGGCGGCGCGGCCCTCGGCTTCGGGCTGGCGCCGGTGCACGACACGGTGCCGCGCGCCCTGGTCGCGGCCTGCGACGCCTATGAACTGCCGCTCCTCGAGGTCCCCCCGCAGACCACGTTCTCGGGCGTGGCCCGCGCGGTCTGGCAGCTGATGGCCCAGGCCCGCCTGGCCGAGCTCCGCCGCGTCACGGAGGCCCAGCAGAGCCTGGCCGCCGCGGCCTCCCGTCCCGACCCGGTCCCCTCGGTGCTGCGCCAGCTGGCCCAGCGGGTGAGCGGCTGGGCGGTGCTGTACGGCCCGGACGGCACGGAGATCGCCTCGGCGGGACAGGCCCCCGCCGACCAGGCGCACACCGCGCTGGCGCGGCTCGCGCGGGTCGTCACCAGCCGGCCGTCCTCCACCGCCACCGACACCGGGGCCGGTGCTCATCTCGCGGCCTACGCCCTCGGCACGGGGCAGGGCTTCGTGCTCGGGGTCGCGGCGCCGCAGCGTGATCCGGGTGACCACACCATCGCCTCCGTGGGCGCCGTGCTGCTCTCCCTCCTCACCGGCGAGCACCAGAGCGGCACGGGTGCGGCCCGCTCGTCGGCGCTCGTACGACTGCTGCTGGGCGCCGAGCCGCGGACGGTGGCCCCGCTGCTGGGGGCCGAGCGCTGGACCGTCGTACACGCCCGTCCGGACACCCAGGCCGCCGACCCGGTGGCCGCCTCCGCGCTGGGCGCGGCGCTCGGGTCCGCGCTGGTCGACCTCGCCGACGGCGTCGTACGGATCCTGGTGCCCGCCGACCGCGAACCGGCCGCGCAGCCCGGCTGGACGCTGGGCGTGAGCGCGGCCGTCGCGCCGCCGGACTGGCCGGCCGCCGACACCCAGGCGGCCCGCGCCCTGGCCCGCGCCCGGGCCACCCGCGCCCCGCTGGTCCGCCACGGCACCCGCCCCGGCCTCACGGAACTGGTCCCGCACGACGAGGCGGCGGCGCACGCCCGCACCCTCCTCGCCCCGATCGCCGCCACCCCCGCCCTCACCGAGACCCTGCGCACCTGGCTGTCCCTGCACGGCAGTTGGGACCGTACGGCGGTGGCCCTGGCGGTGCACCGCAACACCGTGCGGCAACGGATCGCCCGGTGTGCGGCGCTGCTGGCGGCCGACTTGGACGACCCGGACGTACGGATGGAACTCTGGTTCGCCCTCAAGTCGCGGTGACCGGCGTGACGCGTGTCCCAGCGTGCGGGACGCCGGGTGTCGGCACGGCCCGCTGCCTCACAATGGGAACCATGCCGATACCCGGGACACCCAGCCGCGCCGAACTCGTCGACCACCTCGTACGGACGCGCATCGCGGGCGACGTCGCCACCCCCCGCGAGAACAACCTCTCCCACTACCGCAAGCTGGCCAACGGCGACCGCAACTACTGGCTCGGGCTGGAACTCGGCGACCGCTGGAGCGACGAGCAGGACGTGCTCGCGGTGATGGCGGAGCGGGCCGGCGTCAACGACGACCCCGAGTACCGGTTCGGACAGGACACCATCGACCCCGAGTTGACCGTCGCCGCCCTGGAGCGGCTGGCGGGCCGGCTGCGCAAGGCGGCCGAGGGCGGTCAGCGGGTTCTGTTCGCCACCGGTCACCCGGGCGGCCTCCTCGACGTGCACCGCGCGACGGCCGCCGCGCTGCGCACCTCGGGCTGCGAGATCGTCGTCATCCCGGACCGGCTGCAGACCGACGAGGGCTACGTCATGCAGTTCGCGGACGTGGCGGTGCTGGAGCACGGCGCCACCCTCTGGCACACCCACTCGGGCGACCCGATGCGCGCGATCCTCACGGGTCTCGAGCGCGAGGGCCGTCCCCTCCCCGACCTGGTCGTCGCCGACCACGGCTGGGCCGGTTACGCAGGACAGCACGGCATCGACTCCGTCGGCTACGCCGACTGCAACGACCCGGCCCTGTTCCTCGCCGAGTCGGAGGGCACTCTCCAGGTGGCGGTGCCACTGGATGACCACGTCCTCAGCCCGCGGTACTACGACCCGATGACGGTGTATCTGCTGACGGAAGCGGGCCTGGCGTAGCAAGCCGGGGCCCGCTCAGGGCGGTTCACGCCCAACCGCCGTGAAATGCCGCGATGTGCGGCCCCGGTGACGGAGCCGCACATCGCGCCTTTACTGCTGTCGGATCTGTGACGTCAGTGGCCGCCACCGCCGCCACCGCCACCACCGTGACCGCCACCGCCACCGCCGTGACCGCCACCGCCATGGCCGCCGCCACCGTGACCGCCACCGCCATGGCCGCCGCCACCATGGCCGCCGCCACCATGGCCGCCGCCACCGTGACCGCCACCACCATGGCCGCCGCCGTAACCGCCGCCGTGGTCGCCGTAGCCGCCACCACCGTGACCACCGCCGTGGTCGCCGTAGCCGCCGTGGTCGCCGCCGTAGCCGCCGCCGTAGCCGCCGCCATAGCCGCCGTAGCCGTCGTCATCGTCGTCGTTCCAGCCGCCGTGGCTGGAGTAGTTGGAGTCGTGGCTCGGGGCGGCCGCAGAAGCGGTGCCCGCCGCGCCGATCGCGGCGCCGCCGGCCATGAGCACACCGGCAGCGGACGCCGCGATGAGGCGCCTCGCACGTTGGGCTTGCATGAGAAAACCTCGATCCATCGTTTCTCGCGGCTCAAGAAGAACGCACGAGGGTGATGGCCGCAGCCGCGAAGAAATGCGGCACGGTCTCGGTGTCACCGCTGTTCATGAAAGGCACGGACGCCGACGCCTCCAGAAGGCGAGTACTGCGGCTGTGGTCCCGCGCCACCGGAACCACGTCGGCCGGGCGTGCCGTGCGCTGCGGCGCTTTCACTCATAGAGCCTAGTCCCGCACATGCAACTCGTCATCTCGGGGAGTGGCCCGCCTCGGGTCCTACCGAGGGACGCGGACCACGCCCTCCTGGATCACCGAGATGGCGAGCCGTCCGTCCTGCGTGTAGATCCGGGCCTGGCCCAGGCCACGACCGCCGTACGCCGATGGCGACTCCTGGTCGTAGAGGAGCCATTCGTCGGCGCGGAACGGGCGGTGGAACCACATCGCGTGGTCCAGGGAGGCCCCGACGACGTCGCCGATCGCCCAGCCGCCGCGGCCGTGCGCCAGCAGGACCGAGTCGAGGAGTGTCATGTCGGAGACGTAGGTGGCGAGGACGACGTGCAGGAGCGGGGCGTCGATGACTCCGTCGAGCTTGCCATTGGTGCGAAACCACACCTGGGAGTGCGGCTCGCGCGGCTCGCCGAACTTCCCGTACGGCGGCTCGTCGACGTAGCGCAGGTCGATCGCCTCGCGCGCCTCGAGGAATCTCTCCACCACCTCGGGGTCGAGGTGGTCGTAGCCGGTCAGCCGCTCCTGGGAGGTGGGCAGCGTGGCCGGGTCGGGCGCGGCCGGCATCGGGGCCTGGTGGTCGAGACCGTCCTCGTGCGTCTGGAAGGACGCCGAGAGGCTGAAGATCGGCTTGCCGTGCTGGACGGCGACGACGCGGCGCGTGGTGAACGAGCGGCCGTCGCGGGTGCGGTCGACGTTGTAGACGATGGGCGCACCGGCGTCACCCTGCCGCAGGAAGTACGCGTGCAGGGAGTGCGGGAGGCGGTCCGTGGGGACCGTCCGCCCGGCGGCGACCAGCGCCTGGGCCGCGACCTGCCCACCGAAGACGCGCGGGACGACGGCGGACCGGGACTGGCCGCGGAAGATGTTCTCCTCGATCTGCTCGAGGTCGAGCAGATCGAGGAGAGACTGAAGTGCCTGACTCATGCAGCCATTTCTACCGGCGGGTAATTTCGCGGACCTTACAGGCCCATGTCCTTCGCGATGATCGACTTCATGATCTCGCTGGTGCCACCGTAGATGCGGTTGACGCGGTTGTCCGCGTACAGGCGGGCGATCGGGTACTCGTTCATGAAGCCGTAGCCGCCGTGCAGCTGGAGGCAGCGGTCGATCACACGGTGCGCGACCTCGGTGCAGAACAGCTTGGCGCTGGCGGCCTCGGCCGGGGTCAGCTCACCGGCGTCCAGGGCCTCCGTGGCGCGGTCGGCGACGGCCTCGGCCGCGTCCACCTCGGCCTGGCAGGCGGCCAGCTCGAACTTGGTGTTCTGGAAGGACGCGACGGTCTGACCGAAGACGGTGCGCTGCTGGACGTACTCCTTGGCGAACCGGACGGCGGCCTTGGCCTGCGCGTACGCGCCGAAGGCGATGCCCCAGCGCTCGGAGGCGAGGTTGTGGCCGAGGTAGTAGAAGCCCTTGTTCTCCTCGCCGAGCAGGTCCTCGACGGGCACCTTGACGTCGACGAACGCCAGCTCGGCCGTGTCGGAGGTCTTCAGGCCGAGCTTGTCCAGCTTGCGGCCGACGGAGTAGCCCTCGGCCTTGGTGTCCACGACGAACAACGAGATGCCGTGGCGGCGGTCCTCGGCGGTGGGCGCGGAGGTGCGGGCGCAGACGATCATGCGGTCGGCGTGCACGCCACCGGTGATGAAGGTCTTGGCGCCGTTGAGGACGTAGTGCGTGCCGTCCTCGGAGAGCTTGGCGGTGGTCTTCATGCCCGCGAGGTCGGAGCCGGTGCCCGGCTCGGTCATCGCGATGGCCCACATCTCCTCGCCGGAGACGAACTTCGGGAGGTAGCGCTTCTTCTGCTCGTCGGTGGCGAGCAGCTTGATGTAGGGCAGGCCGAGCAGGACGTGCACGCCGGAGCCGCCGAAGGCGACACCCGCGCGGGCGGTCTCCTCGTACAGGACGGCCTCGAACTTGTACGAGTCGATGCCGGCGCCGCCGTACTCCTCGTCGACGCGGATGCCGAAGACGCCCAGCTCGGCGAGCTTGTAGTAGAAGTCGCGCGGCGCCTGGCCCGCGGCGAACCACTCGTCGTAGACGGGGACGACCTCGGCCTCGATGAAGGCCCGGATGGTCTCCCGGAACGCCTCGTGATCCTCGTTGAACACCGTACGGCGCACGCCGCCACCTCCACGTCTTTGCCGTCGTCGGCTGTCTAAGCGCTTGCTCATACAACCGTACCGGCCAGTAGGGACGGGCGTCGAGAGAGGTGGGCCGTAACGCTCGTCACGCCCGTTCGGATCACTCCGTATCGGCCGCCGCCCCCAGCGCCCCCCGCGCCATCCGGTGCAGCAGCTCCGCCGTCGCCCCCCGCCCCGGCAGGGAACCCGGGCGGCCCAGGTGGGGCGTCGAGTTCAGCAGGCCGAAGACGGAGTGCACCGCCGAGCGGGCCGTCGGCTCGGTCAGCGCCGGGTACACCTCGCGGACGAGCTCGACCCACAGCTCGACGTACTGCCGCTGCAGCTGTCGCACCAGCTTGCGGTCACTGTCGCGGAGGCGGTCCAGCTCGCGGTCGTGCAGGGTGATGAGGGGGCGGTCGTCGAGCGCGAAGTCGATGTGCCCCTCGATGAGTGAGTCGAGGACCGCCTCGGGGGGTACCCCGTCGGCTTCCTTCAGGCGCTGCTTCGCGCCGGTCAGCAGCTGACCGCTGATGCCGACCAGCAGCTCCGCGAGCATCGCGTCCTTGCCCGGGAAATGCCGGTAGAGGCCGGGACCGCTGATGCCGACCGCGGCGCCTATCTCGTCGACTCCGACGCCATGGAAGCCGCGCTCGGCGAACAGCCGCGCGGCCTCCCTGAGGATCTGCTCGCGACGGGTGGGGGCGTCGGTTCTGGTGGCCATGGAATCAATTCTAGACAGGGAGGTTAGCGGTCGTTAACCTGAAGGAAATGGTTAACGCTCATTAACAGACGATCGCTGGGTGAGGGGACCGCAGAATGCGAGAGGCACCGGAGCTGACGAGCGCGGCAGACCCCGCGTCGGAGGCCTGGCGGGCCAACGAGGAGGCGCACCGCGCCCTCGTGCAGGAGCTGCGCGGCAAACTGGCCGCGGCCCGGCTGGGCGGCGGTGAGAAGGCTCGGGCGAGGCACACCGCGCGCGGGAAGCTGCTGCCGCGGGATCGTGTGGACACCCTCCTGGACCCCGGCTCGCCCTTCCTGGAGCTGGCCCCCCTCGCCGCCGACGGGCTGTACGACGGCCAGGCCCCGGCCGCCGGTGTCATCGCCGGGATCGGGCGGGTCAGCGGACGCGAGTGCGTGATCGTCGCCAATGACGCCACCGTCAAGGGCGGCACGTACTACCCGATGACGGTGAAGAAGCATCTGCGCGCCCAGGAGGTCGCGCTCGAGAACCGCCTGCCCTGCGTCTACCTCGTGGACTCCGGAGGGGCCTTCCTGCCCATGCAGGACGAGGTCTTCCCCGACCGCGAGCACTTCGGGCGGATCTTCTACAACCAGGCGCGGATGTCCGGCGCCGGGATCCCGCAGATCGCCGCCGTGCTCGGGTCGTGCACGGCCGGCGGGGCGTACGTCCCGGCGATGAGCGACGAGGCCGTGATCGTCCGTAACCAGGGCACGATCTTCCTGGGCGGTCCGCCCCTGGTGAAGGCCGCCACCGGCGAGGTCGTCACCGCCGAGGAGCTCGGCGGCGGCGAGGTCCACGCGCGTGTGTCGGGCGTGACCGACCATCTCGCCGAGGACGACGCCCACGCCCTGCGGATCGTGCGGAACATCGCCGCCACCCTCCCCGCGCGCGGGGCGCCGCCCTGGGAGGTCACGGCGGCCGTCGAACCGAAGGTGGACCCGTACGGGCTGTACGGCGCGGTGCCCGTCGACTCCCGCACCCCCTACGACGTGCGCGAGATCATCGCGCGCGTGGCCGACGGATCGAGGTTCGCCGAGTTCAAGGCGGAGTTCGGGCAGACCCTCGTCACCGGCTTCGCCCGGATCCACGGCCACCCGGTCGGGATCGTCGCCAACAACGGCATCCTCTTCTCCGAGTCCGCCCAGAAGGGCGCCCATTTCATCGAGCTGTGCGACCAGCGCGGCATCCCGCTGGTGTTCCTGCAGAACATCTCCGGCTTCATGGTCGGCAAGGACTACGAGGCGGGCGGCATCGCCAAGCACGGCGCCAAGATGGTGACGGCCGTGGCGTGCACGCGCGTGCCGAAGCTGACGGTGGTCGTCGGCGGGTCGTACGGCGCGGGCAACTACTCGATGTGCGGACGGGCGTACTCGCCGCGCTTCCTGTGGATGTGGCCCAACGCCAAGATCTCCGTCATGGGCGGTGAGCAGGCCGCCTCCGTCCTCGCGACCGTCAAGCGGGACCAGCTGGAGGCACGCGGGGAGTCCTGGCCGCCGGCGGAGGAGGAGTCCTTCAAGGACCCGATCCGCGCCCAGTACGAGCGCCAGGGCAACGCGTACTACGCCACCGCCCGGCTCTGGGACGACGGCGTGATCGACCCGATGGAGACCCGGCAGGTGCTGGGCCTGGCCCTGACCGCGTGCGCCAACGCGCCCTTGGGCGAGCCCGCCTTCGGCGTCTTCCGGATGTGAGGGGACCACAGACCATGTTCGACACAGTCCTTGTGGCCAACCGGGGCGAGATCGCCGTGCGCGTCATCCGGACGCTGCGCGCGCTCGGTGTGCGCTCCGTGGCCGTCTTCTCCGACGCCGACGCGGACGCCCGGCACGTCCGGGAGGCCGACACGGCGGTACGGATCGGTCCGGCGCCGGCCGCCGAGAGCTATCTGTCCGTGGAGCGGCTGCTGGAAGCGGCGGCCCGGACGGGGGCCCAAGCGGTCCACCCCGGGTACGGGTTCCTCGCGGAGAACGCTGCGTTCGCGCGCGCGTGCGTCGACGCGGGGCTGGTCTTCATCGGGCCCCCGGCGGACGCGATCTCCCTCATGGGCGACAAGATCCGCGCCAAGGAGACCGTGCAGGCAGCCGGAGTGCCGGTCGTGCCCGGGTCGAGCGGCAGCGGGCTGACCGATGCCCAACTGGCCGACGCGGCCGGAGAGATCGGCATGCCGGTGCTGCTGAAGCCCAGCGCGGGCGGCGGCGGCAAGGGCATGCGGCTCGTGCGGGACCCCTCGGTCCTGGCCGACGAGATCGCCGCCGCCCGCCGCGAGGCCCGCGCCTCCTTCGGCGACGACACGCTGCTCGTCGAGCGGTGGATCGACCGGCCCCGGCACATCGAGATCCAGGTCCTGGCGGACGCCCACGGGAACGTGGTGCATCTCGGCGAGCGCGAGTGTTCCCTCCAGCGCCGGCACCAGAAGATCATCGAGGAGGCGCCGAGCGTGCTCCTGGACTCCGGCACACGTGAGGCGATGGGCGAGGCGGCCGTGCAGGCGGCCCGTTCCTGCGGCTACCGGGGCGCGGGCACGGTGGAGTTCATCGTCCCGGGCGAGGACCCGTCGTCGTACTACTTCATGGAGATGAACACCCGCCTCCAGGTGGAGCATCCGGTCACCGAGTTGGTGACCGGGATCGACCTGGTGGAGTGGCAGCTGAGGGTGGCGGGGGGCGAGCGGCTGACGTTCGCTCAGGACGAGATCCGGCTGACGGGTCACGCCGTCGAGGCCCGCGTCTGCGCCGAAGACCCCTCGCGCGGTTTCCTCCCCTCGGGCGGCACCGTGCTGAGGCTCCACGAACCTGAGGGCAACGGCATCCGCACCGACTCCGGGCTCAGCGAGGGCACCGAGGTCGGGAGCCTGTACGACCCGATGCTGTCCAAGGTCATCGCGTACGGCCCGGACCGTCCCACCGCGCTCAGGAAACTCCGGGCCGCCCTCGCGGAGACGGTCACGCTGGGGGTGCCGACCAACGCGGGGTTCCTGCGTCGGCTGCTGGCCCATCCGGCGGTCGTCGCGGGCGAGTTGGACACCGGACTGGTCGAGCGTGTGGCGGCGGAGCTCGTCCCCACCGAGGTACCCGAAGAGGTCTACGAGGCGGCGGCGGCCGTACGCCTCGACGCCCTGTCCCCGAAGGGCGAGGGCTGGACCGACCCGTTCTCGGTGCCGAGCGGGTGGCGGCTGGGCGGGGAGCCCAGGCCCGTCGGCTTCCACCTGCGGGTGCAGGACCCGGTGGAATGCGTCCCGCGTGGCACGCACACCGTCACCGAGGAGCAGGTCTCCGTGACCCTGGACGGCGTCCGCCACACCTTCCACCGCGCCGCCGACTGGCTGGGCCGCGACGGCGACGCCTGGCACGTGCGCGACCACGACCCGGTCGCCGCGTCCCTCAACCGGGCCGCGCACTCCGGCGCCGACTCGCTCACCGCCCCCATGCCGGGCACGGTCACGGTCGTGAAGGTCGCCGTCGGGGACGAGGTGATCGCCGGTCAGAGCCTGCTGGTGGTCGAGGCGATGAAGATGGAACACGTCATCTCCGCCCCGCACGCCGGCACGGTCGCCGAGCTCGACGTCTCGCCGGGCACGACGGTCGCCATGGACCAGGTGCTCGCCGTCATCGCACCGCACGAGGAGGCGGAATGACCGTCCAGGAACTGCCCATGGTCGTACCGGCGCCGGACCTGCCCGCGCGGGTACGGATCCACGAGGTCGGCGCGCGTGACGGCCTGCAGAACGAGAAGTCGACCGTGCCGACCGAGGTGAAGGCGGAGTTCGTCCGCCGTCTGGCCGACGCGGGTCTGAGCACGATCGAGGCGACCAGCTTCGTCCACCCGAAGTGGGTGCCTCGACTCGCCGACGCCGAGGAGCTGTTCCCGCTGGTCGCCGGCCTGCCGGTGGCGCTGCCGGTGCTCGTGCCCAACGAGCGCGGCCTGGAGCGCGCCCTGGCGCTGGGCGCGCGCCGGGTCGCCGTGTTCGCCAGTGCCACCGAGTCCTTCGCGAAGGCCAACCTCAACCGGACGATGGACGAGGCGCTGGCGATGTTCGAGCCGGTGGTCGCACGGGCGAGGGCCGAGGGCGGGCACGTACGCGGCTATCTCTCCATGTGCTTCGGCGACCCGTGGGAGGGCGCGGTCCCCGTCCACCAGGTGGTGCGGGTGTGCAAGGCCCTGCTGGACATGGGCTGCGACGAACTGAGCCTCGGGGACACCATCGGGGTGGCGACCCCGGGCCATGTGCTGGAACTGCTCGCCGCGCTCAACGAACAGGGCGTCTCCACGGACGTGCTGGGCGTGCACTTCCACGACACCTACGGCCAGGCCCTCGCCAACACCCTGGCCGCGCTCCAGCACGGCGTCACCACCGTCGACGCCTCCGCCGGGGGCCTCGGCGGCTGCCCCTACGCCAAGTCCGCGACCGGCAACCTCGCCACCGAGGACCTCGTGTGGATGCTGCGGGGCCTCGGCATCGACACCGGAGTCGACCTCGGCCGTCTCGTCGCCACAAGCGTGTGGATGGCCGACCGACTGGGCCGACCCAGCCCGTCCCGCACCGTACGAGCCCTCTCCCACCAGGAGCAGTGAACGCGATGGACCACAAGCTCTCCCCCGAACTCGAGGAACTCCGCCGTACGGTGGAGGAGTTCGCCCACGACGTCGTGGCGCCCAAGATCGGTGACTTCTACGAGCGGCACGAGTTCCCGTACGAGATCGTCCGCGAGATGGGCCGCATGGGTCTGTTCGGGCTGCCGTTCCCCGAGGAGTACGGCGGCATGGGCGGCGACTATCTCGCCCTCGGCATCGCACTCGAGGAACTGGCCCGGGTCGACTCGTCGGTGGCCATCACGCTCGAAGCCGGGGTCTCCCTGGGCGCGATGCCGATCCACCTCTTCGGTACCCAGGCCCAGAAGCGGGAGTGGCTCCCCCGTCTCTGCTCCGGCGAGATCCTCGGCGCGTTCGGCCTCACGGAGCCGGACGGCGGCTCGGACGCGGCCGCGACCCGGACGACGGCGCGGCTGGACCCGGAGACGGACGAGTGGGTGATCAACGGCAGCAAGTGCTTCATCACCAACTCCGGTACGGACATCACGGGTCTGGTGACGGTCACGGCGGTCACGGGCCGCAATCCGGACGGAAAGCCCCTGATCTCCGCGATCATCGTCCCGTCCGGCACGCCCGGTTTCACGGTCGCGGCCCCCTACTCGAAGGTCGGCTGGAACGCCTCGGACACCCGCGAGCTGTCCTTCTCGGACGTCCGCGTCCCGGCCGCGAACCTGCTGGGCGAGCAGGGCCGGGGCTACGCGCAGTTCCTGCGCATCCTCGACGAGGGCCGCATCGCCATCGCCGCCCTCGCGACCGGCCTTGCCCAGGGCTGTGTGGACGAGTCGGTGAAATACGCGAAGGAGCGCCACGCCTTCGGCCGCCCGATCGGCGCCAACCAGGCCATCCAGTTCAAGATCGCCGACATGGAGATGAAGGCCCACACCGCCCGCCTCGCCTGGCGCGACGCGGCCTCCCGCCTGGTGACCGGCGACCCCTTCAAGAAGGAGGCGGCCCTCGCCAAGCTCTACTCCTCCACGATCGCCGTGGACAACGCCCGCGACGCCACCCAGATCCACGGCGGCTACGGCTTCATGAACGAGTATCCGGTGGCCCGCATGTGGCGCGATTCCAAGATCCTTGAGATCGGCGAGGGCACGAGTGAGGTCCAGCGCATGCTGATCGCCCGGGAGTTGGGGCTGGTGGGCTGAGTCGGCGAGCGGGCGGCACTGCCGCCCGCGGCCGGTGGCCAACTCGCGGACCGCGAACGGGAATCGGACGGAGAGGGCCACGCACAGGCCCCTGACAGATTCGAACGGAAGCCCCCGCCCCCTGGACAGGAGCTGAGGTTAGGCTAACCTACCTTCGAATCGTCCGGCGGTGATCCGCCCTGTTCGAAAGCAGCGTAGCCATGTCCAATGCCAGAGCCCCCCACCTCACTCGCCGCGGCATCCTCGCCGCGGGCGGCGTCCTCGGCCTCGGTGCCGTGCTCGCGGCGTGCGGGGACGACGACGCGAAAAGCGGTGGCTCGGACGACAAGACGGCCGCCGCCAAGTCCGGTCCCTGGACGTTCAAGGACGACCGCGGCACGACGGTGAAGCTCGACAAGGCCCCCGCGAACATCGTCGCCTTCACCGGCGTCGGCGCCGCCCTGTACGACTACGGCATCTCGGTCAAGGGCGTCTTCGGCCCCACCAAGACCACGGACGGCAAGGCCGACGTCCAGGCCGGCGACATGGACATCAGCAAGGTCACGATCCTGGGCAACGTCTGGGACCAGTTCAACGTGGAGAAGTACGCGGCCCTCGCGCCGGACGTGCTGATCAGCACGATGTTCGACGGCGCCGGCACCCTCTGGTACGTCCCCGAGACCTCCAAGGACAAGATCGCCAAGCTCGCCCCGAGCGTCGGCATCTCCGTCTACGACCGCCAGCTCACCGCGCCGCTCCAGCGCATGTGGGAGCTGGCCGAGTCGCTCGGCGCGGACATGACGGCCGCCAAGGTCACCGACGCCAAGAAGCGCTTCGAGACGGCCGCCACCCGGCTGCGCGCGGCCGCCAAGGCCAAGCCCGACATCAAGGTGATGGCGGGTTCCGCGAGCCAGGAGCTGTTCTACGTCTCCGGCACCAACCTCTCCATCGACCTGGAGTACTTCAAGGCCCTCGGCGTGAACTTCGTCGAGCCCCCGGAGAGCGCCAAGAAGCAGGGCGGCGGCTGGTACGAGAGCCTCAGCTGGGAGAACGTCGACAAGTACGCGGCCGACATCATCATGATGGACGACCGCACCTCGACCATCCAGCCGGCCGACATCACCGAGGCCACCTGGAAGAAGCTGCCCGCGGTCAAGGCGGGCCAGGTCATCGCACGTTCGCCCGAGCCGATCCTGTCCTACGACAAGTGCGTGCCGCTGCTCGACAACCTCGCCGAAGCGCTCGAGAACGCGAAGAAGGTCAGCTGACCCCCCAACCTTCCTGAGCATCAGGAGCACTCATGACCACGGCCGTAGCCGCCCCGTTCCGTTTCTTCTCCCTCCAGGTCGTACGGACGAGGCGGCTCGGCCCGTCCCTGGTCCGTGTCACCTTCGCCGGGCCCGACCTCGCGTTCTTCCACTCGCACGGGCGCGACCAGAGCCTGTCCCTGTTCCTGCCGCACCCCGGCCAGAGCGAGCCCGCAGTCCCGGTGGAGCTGGGCGACGGTTGGTGGCAGGGCTGGCGGGAACTCCCCGACGACGTACGGGCGGTGATGCGTTCGTACACCCTGCGGGCCCTGCGGCGGGACGCGCTCGGGAACACGACCGAGATCGACATCGACTTCGTGCTGCACGGCATGGAGCCGGGCGCGACCGCCCCCGCGGGACCCGCCTCCCGCTGGGCGTCCCGGGCGAGCGCGGGCGACCGTGTCCAACTGCTCGGCCCGGCCCTCGCGGACAACCGCGCGATCCGCTTCCGCCCGCCCGAGGACACCGACCTGGTGCTGCTCTGGGGCGACGAGACCGCCCTCCCGGCCGCCTCGGCGATCCTCGAGTCGCTGCCGGCCGGCACCCGCGCCCGGGTGTGGCTGGAGGTGCACGACCCGGGCACCATCCAGGACCTGGCCACGCGGGCCGACGCCGAGATCACCTGGCTCGTCCAGGACGCAAGCAGCGCCGAGGGGTCCCCCATGGCCCTCGGCGCCCTACGCGCGGCCCAACTGCCGCCCGCCGAGCGGCCGTACGTCTGGATCGCGGGCGAGTCCGCCTGCGTGAAGCAACTGCGCCGTCACTTCGTCGGCGAGCGCGGCATCGACCGCCGCCGGGTCACCTTCGTGGGCTACTGGCGTCAGGGCCTGACCGAGGAACAGCTGCGCGAGCAGGAGTGACCGCGCCGACAGGAGTAACTAGGCCTGAAGTGATCGCGGTCACGGGAGAGTCGGCGTTTCAACCGAGTTAATTAGGTTAGGCTTACCTAAGTTGAAGCCCGGAACTTCGCCGCTCTCCCCGTCCCGCACGGACTCTTCCCCTCCGGAGGACCCCCACATGCGCTCGCACCTGCTCAATGACCTCACCGCGGAGGACTACCGTCGCTCCGTGACCGAAGGAGTCGAGCGGGTGGCGGCCAAACTCGCCACCACCGACCGGCCGTTCACCGGCATCACCGTCGACGCCCTCGCTCCCCGCATCGAGCAGATCGACCTCGACAAGCCGCTGCACGACACCTCCGCGGTCCTGGACGAGCTCGAGGAGGTCTACCTCCGCGACGCGGTCTACTTCCACCACCCCCGCTACCTCGCCCACCTCAACTGCCCGGTCGTCATCCCGGCCGTGCTCGGCGAGGCGGTCCTCTCCGCCGTCAACTCCTCCCTCGACACCTGGGACCAGTCGGCCGGCGGCACCCTCATCGAGCGCAAGCTCATCGACTGGACGGCCGCCCGCATCGGCCTCGGCCCCGCCGCGGACGGCGTGTTCACCTCCGGCGGCACCCAGTCCAACCTCCAGGCGCTGCTCCTGGCCCGCGAGGAGGCCAAGACCGACTCCCTGGCCCGACTGCGCGTCTTCGCCTCCGAGGTCAGCCACTTCAGCGTGCAGAAGTCGGCGAAACTCCTCGGGCTGAGCGCGGACGCGGTCGTGTCGATCCCCGTCGACACCGACAAGCGCATGCGGACCGTCGCGCTCGCCCATGAGCTGGACCGCTGCAGGAAGGACGGCCTCGTCCCCATGGCCGTCGTCGCCACCGGCGGCACCACCGACTTCGGCTCCATCGACCCGCTGCCCGAGATCGCCGAGCTGTGCGCCCAGTACGGCGTGTGGATGCACGTCGACGCCGCGTACGGCTGTGGCCTGCTCGCCTCGGTGAAGTACCGGGACCGCATCGACGGCATCGAGCGCGCCGACTCCGTCACCGTCGACTACCACAAGTCCTTCTTCCAGCCGGTGAGTTCCTCCGCCGTGCTGGTCCGCGACGCCGCCACCCTCCGCCACGCCACCTATCACGCGGAGTACCTCAACCCGCGCCGCATGGTGCAGGAACGTGTCCCCAACCAGGTGGACAAGTCCCTCCAGACCACCCGCCGCTTCGACGCGCTCAAGCTGTGGATGACGCTGCGGGTGATGGGCGCCGACGGCATCGGCGGCCTCTTCGACGAGGTCTGCGACCTCGCGGCGGAGGGCTGGCGGCTGCTGGCCGCCGACCCGCGCTTCGACGTGATCGTCCGGCCGTCCCTGTCCACCCTGGTCTTCCGCTACATCCCGGCCGCCGTCACCGACCCGGCCGAGATCGACCGCGCCAACCTGTACGCCCGCAAGGCCCTGTTCGCCTCCGGCGACGCGGTGGTCGCGGGCACCAAGGTCGCCGGCCGCCACTACCTGAAGTTCACCCTGCTCAACCCCGAGACCACGGCGGACGACATCGCCGCCGTCCTCGACCTGATCGCCGGCCACGCCGAGCAGTACCTGGGAGAGTCCCTTGACCGCGCTTCCTGAGCCCACTGATTCCGCACAGAAGACCTACGACTTCGTGGGGATCGGGCTCGGCCCCTTCAACCTCGGCCTGGCCTGCCTCACCGAGCCGATCGCCGAACTCGACGGCGTCTTCCTGGAGTCGAAGCCCGACTTCGAGTGGCACGCGGGCATGTTCCTCGACGGCGCCCACCTCCAGACTCCGTTCATGTCGGACCTGGTCACCCTCGCCGACCCGACCTCTCCGTACTCCTTCCTGAACTACCTGAAGGAGCGGGGCCGGCTGTACTCGTTCTACATCCGCGAGAACTTCTACCCCCTGCGGGTCGAGTACGACGACTACTGCCGCTGGGCCGCGAACAAACTGAGCGGCGTCCGCTTCGGCACGACGGTCACCGACGTGACGTACGAGGACGGGCACTACGTCGTACGGACGGCGGCCGGTGACACGTACCGCGCCCGCCACCTCGTCCTCGGCACCGGCACCCCGCCCCACGTCCCCGACGCCTGCCAGGGCCTGGGCGGCGACTTCATCCACAACTCCCGCTACCTGCAGCACAAGGCGGAGTTGCAGCGCAAGGAGTCGATCACGCTGGTCGGCAGCGGCCAGTCCGCCGCCGAGATCTACTACGACCTGCTCAGCGAGATCGACGTCCACGGCTACCAGCTGAACTGGGTCACCCGCTCCCCGCGCTTCTTCCCGCTGGAGTACACCAAGCTCACGCTGGAGATGACCTCCCCGGAGTACATCGACTACTTCCGCGAGCTGCCGGAGCACACCCGCTACCGCCTCACCGCCGAGCAGAAGGGCCTGTTCAAGGGCATCGACGGCGACCTGATCAACGAGATCTTCGACCTCCTCTACCAGAAGAACCTCGGCGGCCCGGTCCCCACCCGTCTGCTCACCAACTCCTCCCTGAACAGCGCGCGGTACGACAACGGCACGTACACCCTCGCCTTCCGCCAGGAGGAGCAGGAGAAGGACTACGACATCGAGTCCCAGGGCCTGATCCTGGCCACCGGCTACAAGTACGCCGAGCCGGAGTTCCTCGAGCCGGTCCGCGACCGCCTGCGCTACGACGCGCACGGCAACTTCGACGTCGCCCGCAACTACGCGATCGACGTGACGGGCCGGGGCGTCTTCCTCCAGAACGCCGGCGTCCACACGCACAGCATCACGTCCCCCGACCTGGGCATGGGCGCGTACCGGAACGCGTACATCATCCGTGAGCTGCTCGGCACCGAGTACTACCCGGTCGAGAAGACCATCGCCTTCCAGGAGTTCGCGATATGACCTTCACGATCCGCCCCCTCGACGCCCTGACGGACGCGGAGCTGCTGCACGGCTGGGTCACGCACCCCAAGGCGGCGTTCTGGATGATGCAGGACGCGAAACTGGAGGACGTCGAGCGGGCCTACATGGACATCGCGGCCGACGAGCATCACCACGCGTACCTCGGTCTGCACGACGGCGTCCCCGCCTTCCTGATGGAGAAGTACGACCCCGCCCACCGCGAGCTGGTCGGCCTGTACGAGCCGCGGCCCGGCGACGTCGGCATGCACTTCCTGGTGGCGCCGACCGACGCACCCGTGCACGGTTTCACCCGCGCGGTCATCACCGCCGTGATGGCCCATCTCTTCGAGGACCCGTCGACCGCCCGGGTCGTCGTCGAACCGGACGTACGCAACACGGCGGTTCACGCCCTCAACGAAGCCGTCGGGTTCGTGCCCGACCACGAGATCCAGAAGCCGGAGAAGAAGGCGTTGCTGAGCTTCTGCACCCGCGCGCGGTTCGTCACGGCGACGGCGGTGACGGCATGACCCTCTCCGACGCCGTGGCCCACCTCTCCCCCGAACACTGGGAGAAGGCCAACCGCCTCCTGATCCGCAAGGCCCTCGCCGAGTTCGCGCACGAGCGGCTCATCACGCCGGAGGCCACCGCCGACGGCCGCTTCGAGGTCCGCAGCGACGACGGTCTGACCCGGTACGGGTTCACCGCCGTCCGGCGGGCACTCGACCACTGGCAGGTCGACGCCGACTCGATCTCCCGTCATCGAGACGGCGTCGACCTCCCCCTCGCCGCCCTGGACTTCTTCATCGAGCTGAAGAAGTCCCTGGGGCTGAGCGACGAGATCCTCCCGGTGTACCTGGAGGAGATCTCCTCCACCCTCTCCGGCACCTGCTACAAGCTCACCAAGCCGCGGATCCCGTCCGCCGAGCTCGCGCGGAGCGGCTTCCAGGCGATCGAGACCGGCATGACCGAGGGCCACCCCTGCTTCGTCGCCAACAACGGACGGCTCGGCTTCGGCATCCACGAGTACCTGTCGTACGCCCCCGAGACCGCGAGCCCGGTCCGGCTGGTGTGGCTGGCCGCGCATCGCTCGCGGGCCGCGTTCACGGCGGGGGTCGGGATCGAGTACGAGTCCTTCCTGAGGGACGAGCTGGGAAGTGTGACGCTGAACCGTTTCCGCGCCACACTTTCCGACCAGGGCCTCGACCCCGCCGACTACCTCCTCATCCCCGTCCACCCCTGGCAGTGGTGGAACAAGCTCGCCGTCACCTTCGCCGCCGAGGTCGCCCGCCGGAACCTGGTCTGCCTGGGCGAGGGCGACGACGAGTACCTGGCCCAGCAGTCCATCCGGACCTTCTTCAACGCCTCCCACCCCGAGAAGCACTATGTGAAGACGGCCCTGTCCGTCCTCAACATGGGCTTCATGCGCGGGCTCTCGGCCGCGTACATGGAGGCGACCCCCGCGATCAACGACTGGCTCGCGCAGCTCATCGACAACGACCCGGTGCTGAAGTCGACCGGCCTGTCGATCATCCGCGAGCGGGCGGCCGTGGGCTACCGGCACCTGGAGTACGAGGCGGCCACGGACCGCTACTCGCCGTACCGCAAGATGCTCGCCGCGCTGTGGCGCGAGAGCCCGGTGCCGTCGCTCCAGGACGGCGAGTCCCTGGCCACCATGGCCTGCCTCGTCCACGTGGACGAGGACGGCGCCTCGATCGCGGGCGCGCTGATCGAGCAGTCGGGACTGACGCCGACGGAGTGGCTGCGCCGCTACCTGCGGGCGTACTACACCCCGCTGCTGCACAGCTTCTACGCCTACGACCTGGTGTTCATGCCGCACGGCGAGAACGTGATCCTCGTCCTCGAGGACGGTGTGGTGCAGCGCGCGATCTACAAGGACATCGCCGAGGAGATCGCGGTCATGGACCCGGACGCCGTGCTGCCGCCCGAGGTCCAGCGCATCCGCGTCGAGGTCCCCGAGGACAAGAAGCTCCTGTCGATCTTCACGGACGTCTTCGACTGCTACTTCCGCTTCCTCGCCGCCAACCTCGCCACCGAGGGAATCCTGGTGGAGGACGACTTCTGGCGCACGGTCGCGGACGTCACCCGCGAGTATCAGCGGGCGACCCCGGAACTGGCCGACAGGTTCCGTCAGTACGACATGTTCGCCCCCGAGTTCGCCCTCTCCTGCCTCAACCGGCTCCAGCTGCGCAACAACAAGCAGATGGTGGACCTGGCTGATCCGTCCGGCGCACTCCAGCTGATCGGCAACCTGGACAACCCGCTGGCGGGCCGGTAACGGTCCCTCACCGACGGACGGGCACCCCGGAGTACGGTCCTCCGGGGTGCCCGTCGGCCTGCGGTGGAACAATCCCTTTCATGGCGGAAATCATCCAGAAGGACGGCACCTGGGCCTTCGACGGCGACGCCCTGCGGCTGACCCCGGGACGCGACAAGAACGTCGGCCTGCTGCGCAAGACACTGGGTGAACTCGTCGTGCCGCTCGGCGCGTTGGCCGGGGTCTCGTTCGAGCAGGGACGGAAGTCGGGGCGGCTGCGGCTGCGGCTGCGCGACGGCGCCGACCCACTGCAGCACGCCACCGGCGGCCGGCTCGGCGAGCCGCACGATCCCTACCAGCTGCTCGTCGAGTCCGACCGCTACGGCGTCGCCGAGTACTTCACGGAAGAGGTCCGCAACGCGCTGCTGCTGGACCAGGTTCCGTCCGAGCCCGTGACCGGGTTCCTGCTGCCCGGCCCGTCCGTGCCGCTGTCGGTGTCCGCCGGGGACGGCACCGCGAGCTTCGACGGCGACCAGGTGCGCCTGGAGTGGAACTGGAAGACGGAGGACGCCAAGGCCGCGGCCGGCGTCCGCACCCTCGCCGTCTCCGACATCGCGGCCGTGGAGTGGCATCCGGCGGCCGGCCTGGAGAACGGCTATCTCCGCTTCACCGTGCGGAACGCGCCCACCAAGGCCCCGCCGAAGTACGACCCCAACTCCGTGGAGCTGTGGGGCTTCAAGAAGGACCCGCTGATGGCGCTGGTCGCGGCGGCCGTGCAGGCGCGGCTGCCGCATCCGGGCGCGGCCGCCGTCACGGACGTACGGCCGCCGGGACCCGAAGTGCCGCGACAGCTCGCGCCCGCCGCCGAGGACGGGCATGACGCGCTGCTGCGGCGGCTGCGCGAGCTCGGCGAGCTGCACCGCACGGGCGTCCTCACGGAGGAGGAGTTCACGATGGCCAAGCAGGCGATCCTCAAGCGGATGTGAGGACCGCCCGCCCGGCCCGGACTACTTCGCCTTGCGCGCCACCGTGAAGTGGTCGACCTGCTCGCCGCTCTCGGCGATGCCCCGCACCGTCAGGGTCGCGGTACGGCCCTTGGCGGCCGGGGTGACGTCGACCCGCAGGAAGGAGTAGTCGAGGTAGCGCACGCGCGACCAGGCGACCGTCTCGCTCTGCTTGCCGTCCTTGAGGCAGACGAACGAGCTGACCGCCTCGTTGTCCTTCTCGTGGCCCTCGTAGGACTGGTCGGCGCTGAACGCGTACAGGCTGCGGCCGGCCGCGCCCGCGGTGACGTAGACCACGCCGTCCGTCTCCGGGTAGGCGGTGCCGCCGATCTCCAGCTTCTTGGCGACCGCGCCCGCCTTGATGACGTCCGTGCGCTCGTAGACGTGGTTGTGGCCGTTGATCACGAGGTCCACGGTGTACTTCTCGAACAGCGGCACCCACTCCTGTCGCACGCCCCCCTCCGAGGCGTGCGCCGTGGAGGTGCAGTACGCGCAGTGGTGGAAGAAGACGACGACGAAGTCGACGTCCTTCGACGCGCGGAACTTCTTCAGCTGCGCCTCGAGCCACTTGGTCTGGGTGCCGCCGGAGATGCCGAGGTTGGCGGGGATCTCGAAGGAGATGTCGTTGGCGTCCAGCGAGATGACGGCCGTGTTGCCGTAGACGAAGGAGTAGACGCCGGGCAGGTTCGTCTTGTCCGGGCCGTTGTCCGGCAGGTTCCAGCGGGCTTCCTCGCCGCCGTAGCCGTTGGGCGAGTACCAGGCCTCCATGTCGTGGTTGCCGTAGGCGGGCATCCACGGGATCTGCTTGGCGACCGACTCCGTCTGGTACAGGAACTGGTCCCACACGCGCGAGTCGAAGCCGGTGTCGGCGGTCTTGCCGGCGCCGGACGGGTCGGCGTAGGCGATGTCGCCGGCGTGCAGGTGGAAGGCCGGGTTCTGGCCGAGGATCAGGCTGTCGTTGGCGAGGCCGTGGTAGCTGACGCCCTGGTCGCCGAAGGCGGTGAAGGTGAAGGGCGCCTTGTTCGCGGGCGCGGTGGTGAAGGTGCCGAGGGTGCCGAGCAGGTGCGGGGCGGCCGGGTCGAAGCCCGCGTGGCCGACGCCGTAGTAGTAGGTCTTGCCGGGCTTGAGGTGCGTGAGCTTGACGTGCAGGTAGTACTGGGTGTGGTCGGCGCTCGCGCCGACGCCGGCCGGGGTGTAGAGGGTGCGGACCTCGGCCTCTATCTTGCGGGAGAGGTCCCAGGGGTGGGCGCCGATGCGGATGAACGGCTTCTTGACGGCGACCGGGACCTGCCACGAGACGGTGATCTCGGTGCGCGGGTCGTTGCCGTAGGCGAGGTGGCGGCCGAAGGGGGCGACGAGGGCGCCGTCGACCGTCTCGGCCGCGGGGGCGGTCGCCTGGGTCGGCACGGCGGCCTGGGCGGTGGCACCCGTCACGAACGCGCCACCCGCGACGGCGCCCAGCGTGACCGCGCCGCCTCTGATCATCGTGCGCCGGGAGAATCTGGCGCGCAGGTATTCGTGCTGCTCGGCCATGCTCATGCGCTCGGCCAGCTGCTCGGGTACTCCCATGCGAGGAATGTCCATGGCGTCTGAAACTCGTCTCCCAAGGCAACGGACCGCAGGCCACAGGATGGACAGCCAGCGAACAGCGCCTCATGAGAGGTTCAACAGGCCGTTGCCCGGAATCGGGCAGGATTCTTGCGAAACTGCCGCCGGTACCCCAGGATCTACCGGGTGCACGACGAACTTGTTGATCACCTGACGCGGTCCACGACCCTCACCCGGGGCGAGGCGCTGCGGGTGATCCAGGACGTGCTCGCCTACTTCGACGAGACGACCGAGGACTTCGTCCGTCGCCGCCACCGCGAGCTCCAGGCCCAGGGCCTGGTGAACGCGACGATCTTCGAACGGATCGAGGCGGACCTGAAATACCGCGCGGTGGCGCCGCCGGAGCTCTCGCTCAGGCAGCTGCGCCGCATGGTCTACGGCTGACCATCAAAGCTGAGGAATACCCATACATGTGCGGAATTGTCGGATACATCGGGAAGCGTGACGTCGCCCCTCTGCTCCTGGAAGGCCTGCAGCGCCTGGAGTACCGCGGCTACGACTCCGCGGGCATAGTCGTCACCTCCCCGAAGACGGCCGGCCTGAAGATGGTCAAGGCCAAGGGCCGCGTCCGTGACCTCGAGGCCAAGGTCCCGGCGCGCTTCAAGGGCACCACCGGCATCGCCCACACCCGCTGGGCCACCCACGGCGCCCCGTCCGACGTCAACGCGCACCCGCACATGTCGGCCGACAGCAAGGTCGCGGTCGTCCACAACGGCATCATCGACAACGCCTCCGACCTGCGGAAGAAGCTCGAGGCCGACGGCGTCGAGTTCCTCTCCGAGACCGACACCGAGGTGCTCACCCACCTCATCGCGCGCTCCCAGCAGGAGAAGCTGGAGGACAAGGTCCGCGAGGCGCTGCGGGTCGTCGAGGGCACCTACGGCATCGCCGTGATGCACGCCGACTTCGCCGACCGCATCGTGGTGGCCCGCAACGGCTCCCCGGTCGTCCTCGGCATCGGTGAGAAGGAGATGTTCGTCGCCTCCGACGTGGCCGCGCTGGTCGCCCACACCCGGCAGATAGTGACGCTGGACGACGGCGAGATGGCCACCCTCAAGGCGGACGACTTCCGTACGTACACCACCGAGGGCACCCGCACGACCGCCGAGCCGACCACCGTGGAGTGGGAGGCCGAGTCGTACGACATGGGCGGCCACGACACGTACATGCACAAGGAGATCTTCGAGCAGGCCGACGCCGTGGACCGCGTGCTGCGCGGCCGCATCGACGACCGGTTCTCGACGGTCCACCTCGGCGGCCTGAACCTGGACGCCCGCGAGGCGCGTGCCGTGCGCCGCGTGAAGATCCTCGGCTGCGGCACCTCGTACCACGCGGGCATGATCGGCGCCCAGATGATCGAGGAGCTGGCCCGGATCCCCGCCGACGCCGAGCCGGCCTCCGAGTTCCGCTACCGCAACGCCGTCGTCGACCCCGACACGCTGTACATCGCCGTCTCGCAGTCCGGTGAGACGTACGACGTGCTGGCGGCCGTCCAGGAACTGAAGCGCAAGGGCGCACGGGTGCTGGGCGTCGTCAACGTCGTGGGCTCGGCGATCGCCCGCGAGGCGGACGGCGGCGTCTACGTCCACGCCGGCCCCGAGGTCTGCGTGGTCTCCACCAAGTGCTTCACGAACACCACGGTCGCCTTCGCGCTGCTCGCGCTGCACCTGGGCCGCACCCGCGACCTGTCGGTGCGCGACGGCAAGCGGATCATCGAGGGTCTGCGCCGGCTGCCGGCCCAGATCTCCGAGATCCTGAAGCAGGAGGAGGAGATCAAGAAGCTGGCCGAGCAGTACGCCGAGGCCCGCTCGATGCTCTTCATCGGCCGCGTCCGGGGCTACCCGGTGGCCCGTGAGGCCTCCCTGAAGCTCAAGGAGGTCTCCTACATCCACGCGGAGGCCTACCCGGCCTCCGAGCTCAAGCACGGCCCCCTCGCCCTGATCGAGCCCGCCCTCCCGACGGTCGCGATCGTCCCGGACGACGACCTGCTGGAGAAGAACCGCGCGGCCCTGGAGGAGATCAAGGCCCGCAGCGGCCAGATCCTCGCGGTCGCGCACCGGGAGCAGGAGAAGGCCGACCAGACGATCGTCGTGCCGAAGAACGAGGACGAGCTGGACCCGATCCTCATGGGCATCCCGCTCCAGCTCCTCGCCTACCACACGGCGAAGGCCCTGGGCCGGGACATCGACAAGCCCAGGAACCTCGCCAAGTCGGTAACGGTCGAGTAGGCGTTTTCACGAACAGGACGACACCCCACGTGTGCCACCCGCACGTGGGGTGCCGTCTCTGTCGCCGGGGGTCGCCCAACCCCCGGCCGGCGCAGCTCAACCGGTGGCCGTCACCCCCCGGCCGGCGGCGCGTCGCGGGAGTGCGGTGGGCCAGTGGGCCAGCGCCGCCGTCGCCGCGTACCAGGCCACCGCTCCGGCGGCCACGGCGAACCAGCCGCCGGCCTTGGTCAGGCTGCCGCTGTCCGCGAAGGCGGCTATGGCCAGCAGCAGGAGCGAGACGAAGAACAGCCCGTAGGTGCCCTGGCCGAGCTGGTCGCCGCCCGCCAGGGCCAGGCTGAGCGCCACCAGGGCGAACAGGAGCAGGAACAGCCCCGCGGCGTTGTCGGAGACCTGGGCGCCTGCCGAGACGGCCCAGGTGAACCAGAGCGCGCCGAGTACCGCGTAGGCCGTGCCGTTGGCCGTGTCACGGTCGCGCAGGGCGAGCAGTCCGGCGACGAACAGCGCGACACCGCCCACGTAGTGGGCGAGGGACACGGCGTCCGCCGCCGTCACGCCGTCGATCACGTCCGTGTATCCGAGCCCGAACGCCAACAGGGTTATCCCCAGGGCGAGTCGGCCGACGATCGTGGTGGTGCTTCCCGCAGAGACGTCGTTGTCCACGGCGGGCTCCCTTCATGCATGTGCAGTTGTACGGTGAGCGATATATGCCCTTCACAAAGGCACAAACACTTCTACGCGCGAGTAGATTTACGCGGCGCACAAAGGGAGTTGACGCTGCCCAGCAGGCATCTCGCCCAGGACAAGGGCGAGTTACGGAATGACGACGACGGGCCGCTTGGCCCGCTTGGCGAGCCGCCCGGCGACGGACCCGAAGATCCGCCCGACGATGCCGTGCGTCGATCCGACGACGATCGCGTCGGCCTCGTACTCCCGCCCCACCTCTTCGAGTTCGTGGCAGATGTCGCCACCGCGCTCGACCAGGATCCAGGGCACCTCGGCAAGATACTCCGCGCAGGCGAGCTCGAGACCGAGGACCTCGGTCCGGTGATCCGGTACGTCGACGAAGACCGGCGGCTCGCAGCCGGCCCACACGGTGGTGGGCAGCCGGTTGGCGACATGGACGATGATCAGGCCCGACCCGGAGCGGTGGGCCATGCCGATCGCGTACGCGAGGGCACGCTCACTGGACGTGGAGCCGTCGAAGCCGACGACCACTCCATGTTTGAAGGCGGGGTCGCACGAGTGGCGTGACTCTTCCGCCGCCAGGGGCTCGGCCGCCGTGGGGTCGGCGACGGGCCGCTTGCGGTCCGCGGGTTCGAAGAATTCGTGAGCGGCCATGGATGTCTCGGCGTTCGGTCCTCGTGGGTGGGGACGACGGGCTGCGGCGGAGGCGTGTCCGGGAATCATCTTCCCAACCCCATACCCCCAAGGGTACGGCGGCACGCCTCCTTCGCCCAGATCCCGCGCAAGGTTCCTGGGGGTTCCCCGGAGCATGCACGAGGGGACGCCCGTAACGCAATGGTTGCTGCCCCGTACAGGCGGTTTGCACGGGATTCACTTACCCGCCCGTGGTGACCGACCGCTCGAACAAGCGTTGAACCCCCGTGAACGACCGCCACAGGGAGCACGCCATGTCCGCACCTCGCACCGGCCCCGAGGCACCACGCACCACCCCGCCGACGCCGGACACGGCGACCGACGTGGTCCGTTGGGCGGCCTTCAGCTGTGTGCTGGTCCCGGTGGTACTCCTCTGGTACGGCTCCTCGCTCGCCGGCGCCGCCGGTACGGCCTTCGGTCTCGCGGCCGTCACGGCCGTGTGCCGGGTCCTGCTGCGCCGGTCCGAGCAGGGCGCGGCCCGGCTGCGCGCCGAGGAGGGGGCGCCGCCCGCACCCCCACGCGGCCGCCATCACAGGGCCGGAACGGGGGCGCACAGGGGCGGGCGGCACTCTGGCGGGAGTACACCGGTCGACTGACCGGTTTTTATGCACGCGCCCGCTTCTTTTCAGCCAACTTCTCACCTCTGTGCATCGCATGCCGGAACCACCCCCCACCCCCCGTTCGACCTGCACGGAAAGGGCCTCGAAGGCCCCGCGCACCCTATGGGGATTGGCCACCGCGACGAGGCGCACTTCCCTGCACGGCCCACTAGTGCAACGCTTCGTGATCGAATGCTTCACGCCAAGTTGCCATGTCGACAATGTGCCGGATGGTGAACTGGTCACGCCGGCACCACGCGACACAGTAGATTCGATCTTGACTGTCTTACGGCGGGGGACTCGTGCAGGACCGAGGGGAAACGTGCAGGAGCGACACAACCGAGGAGCCGCGACCACCGAGGGGGGCTTAGCAGTATGAGCCACGACTCCGCTGCCGCGCCGGAAGCCGCGGCCCGGAAGCTTTCCGGGCGACGCCGCAAGGAGATCGTTGCGGTGCTGCTGTTCAGCGGCGGCCCCATCTTCGAGAGTTCCATACCGCTGTCGGTGTTCGGGATCGACCGCCAGGACGCCGGCGTGCCGCGCTACCGACTGCTGGTGAGCGCCGGCGAGGAAGGCCCGCTGCGGACCACGGGGGGCCTGGAACTCACCGCACCACATGGCCTGGAGGCGATCTCCCGGGCAGGCACGGTGGTCGTGCCCGCCTGGCGTTCGATCACCTCGCCGCCGCCGGAGGACGCGCTCGACGCACTGCGCCGGGCGCACGAGGAAGGCGCCCGCATAGTCGGGCTGTGCACCGGCGCCTTCGTGCTGGCGGCCGCGGGCCTGCTGGACGGCCGTCCGGCGACCACGCACTGGATGTACGCGCCGACGCTGGCCAAGCGCTATCCGTCGGTGCACGTCGATCCACGCGAGCTGTTCGTGGACGACGGAGACGTCCTGACATCGGCGGGCACGGCGGCCGGAATCGATCTCTGTCTGCACATCGTGCGGACGGACCACGGCAACGAGGCGGCCGGTGCGCTGGCCCGTCGCCTGGTGGTCCCCCCGCGCCGCAGCGGCGGTCAGGAGCGCTACCTCGACAGGTCTTTACCCGAGGAGATCGGCGCCGACCCGCTCGCCGAGGTCGTCGCCTGGGCGCTGGAGCACCTCCACGAGCAGTTCGACGTGGAGACCCTCGCCGCGCGCGCGTACATGAGCCGACGCACCTTCGACCGCCGTTTCCGCTCGCTCACCGGAAGCGCTCCCCTGCAGTGGCTGATCACTCAGCGCGTGCTGCAGGCGCAGCGTCTGCTGGAGACGTCGGACTACTCGGTGGACGAGGTCGCGGGCCGCTGCGGCTTCCGCTCGCCGGTGGCGCTGCGCGGGCACTTCCGCCGCCAGCTGGGCTCGTCGCCGGCCGCGTACCGGGCCGCGTACCGGGCGCGCCGCCCGCAGAGCGAGAAGCCGGTGGAGAGCGAGGGCCCGACGGCACCGATCCAGGCGGGTCCGCCGCCCGGGCTGCACCCGGAGGGCGGCCCGCTCCCGCTCCAGACGCGCCGCTCGCCCGCGGCACTGGCCGCGTCGGCGTCCGGGTCCGGGGACAACGGGCGGGACTCGTACATGCCGAGCCGGGCGAGCCTGCCCGGGCAGCGGAGCGCTCCGTGACGCAATGAACGGTACGGGGCGGCCGGGACCGGGTTTTCCGGTTGCCGGCCGCCCCTTTCCCGTTCCGGTCGGCGACCTTCTGCCCCCGCGGTGGTGCGGGCCCGGTGCCGTCCCCCGCTCACAAGGTCAACGCACGATCGGTTCAGCCCGTGGCGGTGCGCCGTAAGGTTAGACATATGAACGATCGCATGGTGTGGATCGACTGCGAGATGACCGGCCTCTCGCTGTCCGACGACGCTCTCATCGAGGTGGCCGCCCTCGTCACCGACTCCGAGCTCAACGTGCTCGGCGAAGGTGTGGACATCGTCATCCGTCCGCCGGACTCCGCGCTGGAGACGATGCCGGAGGTGGTGCGCCAGATGCACACCGCGTCCGGTCTGCTCGACGAGCTGGCGGGCGGCACGACGCTGGCGGACGCCGAGGCACAGGTCCTGGCGTATGTGCGCGAGCACGTCAAGGAACCCGGCAAGGCGCCGCTGTGCGGCAACTCGGTCGGCACCGACCGCGGCTTCCTCCTGCGCGACATGCCGACGCTGGAGGACTACCTCCACTACCGGATCGTGGACGTCAGCTCGGTGAAGGAGCTGGCCCGGCGTTGGTACCCGCGGGCCTACTTCAACAGCCCCGAGAAGAACGGCAACCATCGCGCCCTCGCCGACATCCGCGAGTCCATCGCGGAGCTGCGCTACTACCGCGAGGCCATCTTCGTCCCCCAGCCCGGCCCCGACTCGGACACCGCGAAGACGATCGCGGCGAAGCACGTCCTGCCTGCTCAGCAGGCTTAAGAGGGTCCCGCGAAGGGGCGCCGTAAAAGCCGTGCGCGAGCACCCCTTCGGACCCTGTACACTTTTTCTCGGCCGGTCGGGGAAACCGAAAAGTCAACCGCCGGTCCATGGTGGGTGTAGCTCAGCTGGTAGAGCACCTGGTTGTGGTCCAGGATGCCGCGGGTTCGAGTCCCGTCACTCACCCTGAGTGGTCAGCCGGTGATCTCCGTACGGAGGTCACCGGCTGACTCGTTTTCGGGAGGCCGAACCGCCGTGCACACCGAGCCCATCAGCACCGCCCGCCTCGAACTCCTCCCCCTGCGCGTCGAGCACGCCGGGGAGATGGCCGAGGTTCTGTCCGATCCGGCCCTGCACACCTTCATCGGCGGCTCGCCCGACTCCCCCGAGGCCCTGCGGGCCCGCTACGAACGTCTCGTCGCCGGCTCCCCCGACCCGTCCGTCACCTGGTGCAACTGGGTGCTGCGGCAGCGCGGGGCCCCCTGTCTCGTCGGCACCGTCCAGGCCACGGTCGGGCAGCACGTCACGGAGATCGCCTGGGTCGTCGGCACGCCCTGGCAGGGCCGCGGGTACGCCTCCGAGGCCGCGCGGGGACTCGTCGCGTGGCTGCGTGAGTCGTCCGTCCCCACGATCGTCGCCCACATCCACCCCGCCCACCGGGCCTCCGCCGCCGTCGCGGCGGCAGCCGGGCTCGCCCCGACGGACGAGGAACAGGACGGCGAGACCCGGTGGCGCCTAGGCCCCGTAGGCCCCGCCCCCGTCCCCGGCCCGACAGGCCCCTGACGTCATCTCCTCCACGTCCAGCGGCGGATCGCCGGCCCCCGCCGTCACGAGGACGCCCGAGCCACCAGTTCCGCCGGCAGGACCACCTGGCGACGCTCCAGGCCGCGGGAGGCCGGCGGGCGGCGGTCGGCGATCTCGTTGAGGAGCAGGTCGATCATGGCCCGGCCCATCTCCTGTATGGGCTGGCGGACGCTGGTGAGAGGCGGATCCATGTGACGGGCGATGGCCGAGTCGTCGTAGCCGACGAGTGCCACGTCGTCCGGGATGCGCCGGCCCGCCTCGCGCAACGCCTGGCGGGCGCCCGCCGCCGTCACGTCCGAGCCCGCGAAGACCGCGTCCACCTCGGGGCGGCGGGCGAGGAGGGCGGCCATCGCGCGGCGGCCGCCCTCCTCGGTGAAGTCGCCCGCCTCGATGAGGCCTTCGTCCGGGTCGTGGCCCGCGTCGCGCAGGGCGTCGCGGTAGCCGTCGATACGCCGCTGGGCGCCGTACACGTCGAGGCGGCCGGTGATGTGGGCCACGTGGCCGCGCCCCCGGGACAACAGGTGCTCCACGGCCGAGCGGGCGCCGCCGTAGTTGTCGGAGTCGACCGACGTCAGCGTCTCCGCCGCCGAGCGCGGGCCGCTGATCACCGCCGGGATCTCCAACTGGGCGAGGAGGTCGGGCAGCGGGTCGTCGGCGTGGACCGAGACCAGGAGGACGCCGTCCACGCGGTGCGCCGCCAGGTACTCCGCCAGGCGGCGGCGCTCCCGGTCGTTGCCCGCGAAGATCAGCAGCAACTGCATCTCCGTCTCCGACAGTTCGGACCCGACGCCGCGCAGCATGTCCGAGAAGTACGGCTCCGCGAAGAAGCGGGTCTCGGGCTCGGGGACGACCAGGGCGATCGCGTCCGTACGGTTGGCGGCGAGGGCACGGGCCGCGGTGTTGGGGACGTAGCCGAGTTCCGCGACCGCCGCCTCGACGGCGGCGCGGGTCGCGTCGCTGACCCGGGGCGAGCCGTTGATCACCCGGGAGACCGTGCCGCGGCCGACACCGGCACGCGCGGCGACCTCTTCGAGGGTCGGCCGGCCACCGCTCCGGCTCCGCGCTCCATGGCTTGCCATTGGCTCCGCCTCCCGTAAAACCCCACGTTGGCCTGGAATCTAACAGTCCTGCCCGAGACGAACAGTCCCGCCCGAGGTGACGGCCGTGTTACGGGAACGCGACCTCCCCGCCCACCGGCTGGGAACCTCAGAGTCCAGTTAACAGCCTGATAACTGAACGCATCTCTCCGCGTCGACTCCCTTGACACCCCCGCACAGACCGACGACTCTTCAACACATCACTTGTGGGAGCGCTCCCACGGTACCTGACACATACACATCCCGCACGTTCCCCGCCCGAGCCGCAGCGAGAAACAACGGGCGCCACCAATGCAGTTGGCCGGGGGGTCGGCACGTCAGGGCAACAGGAGGACTCAATGCGAGCACGTACCCGAACCGCCCGCCGGGCGGTAGTCCTCGCGGCTGTCGCGTCGCTGGGCGCCGGGCTGCTGGCCGGCTGTGCCGACGACGGCGGCGACGGCGGCGACTCGTCCGGCGGGTCGTCGGCCGGCGGCGGCAAGGGCAAGACCACGATCACGATGGGTCTTTTCGGTACGCAGGGCTTCAAGGAAGCCGGTCTCTACACCGAGTACGAGAAGCTCCACCCCGAGATCAAGATCGCCGAGAACGTCACCGAACGAAACGAGAACTACTACCCGGCGCTCATCAACCACCTCACCACCAACAGCGGCCTGCAGGACGTACAGGCCATCGAAGTGGGCAACATCGCCGAGGTCGTGTCCACGCAGGCGAGCAAGTTCGTGGACATGTCGAAGGTCTCGGGCGTGGACAAGGGCAACTGGCTGGGCTGGAAGTGGTCGCAGGCCACGACGAAGGACGGCCAGACGATCGGTCTCGGCACCGACGTCGGTCCGATGGCCATCTGCTACCGCAAGGACCTCTTCCAGGCGGCCGGTCTGCCCACCGACCGCACCGAGGTCGGCAAGCTGTGGGCGGGCGACTGGAACAAGTTCATCTCGGTCGGCGAGCAGTACAAGAAGAAGGCCAAGGGCACCGCCTTCATGGACTCCCCCGGCGGTCTGATCAACGCCATCCTCAGCAGCCAGAAGGAGAAGTTCTACGACTCCTCCGGCGAGATCATCTACAAGAAGAACCCGGCCGTGAAGGCCGCCTTCGACCTGACCGCGAAGGCCGCCGAGGAGGGCCTGGTCCAGTCCCAGACGCAGTTCCAGCCGGCCTGGGACCAGACGATCGCGAACAGCAAGTTCGCCACCGTCGCCTGCCCGCCGTGGATGCTCGGCTACCTCAAGGGCAAGTCGAAGCCGGAGTCCGCGGGCAAGTGGGACGTGGCCGTGGCGCCCAAGTCCGGCAACTGGGGTGGCACCTTCCTGGGCGTGCCGAAGAGCGGCAAGCACGTGAAGGAGGCCGAGGCGTTCATCACCTGGCTGACCGCGCCCGCGCAGCAGGCGAAGCTGTTCAACGTGCAGGGCTCCTTCCCGAGCGCGCCGAGCGCGTACACCCTGCCCGAAGTGACCGGCGCCAAGAACGACATGACCGGTGACTCCCCGATCGGCACGATCTTCTCCGCGGCCGCCAAGAGCTCCCCGGAGCAGGTGATCGGCCCGAAGGACCAGATCATCCAGCAGGGTCTGACCGACAACGGCGTCATCCTCGTGACGAAGGGCAAGTCGCCGGAGGAGGCCTGGAAGACGGCGACGAAGACCATCGACAACAACCTGGACAAGTGACCCGTATGGCAACCCGCCACGACACCGCCGCGCCCCCCGCCAAGGAGGGGGGCGCGGCCCCGGGCCGCCCGCCCGTGGAAGCCGCGGAGGCGGAGAAGCGGCGCCGGGCCCGGCTGTCCCGCCGCTGGCAGCGGGACATGCGCTGGAGCCCGTACGCCTTCGTCTCGCCGTTCTTCCTGCTGTTCCTCGCCTTCGGCCTGTTCCCGCTGATCTACACGGGCTGGGCGTCGCTGCACCAGGTGGAGATGACCGCGCCCACCGACATGACCTGGGTGGGGCTGCGCAACTACACGCGCATCTTCGACGACGAGTTCTTCTGGAACGCGGCGAAGAACACCCTGACCATCGGCATCATCTCTACGGTCCCGCAGCTGCTGATGGCGATGGGGCTCGCCCACATCCTCAACTACAAGCTGCGTGCCTCGACCTTCTACCGGGTCGCGATGCTCGCCCCGTACGCGACCTCGATCGCCGCCGCCTCGCTGGTGTTCGTCCTGCTCTTCGGGCGCGACTACGGAATGATCAACTGGGCGCTGCACTTCGTGGGCATCGATGCCATCGACTGGCAGTCCGAGAAGTGGCCGTCGCAGATAGCCGTCTCGTCGATCGTCATCTGGCGCTGGACCGGCTACAACGCGCTGATCTACCTGGCCGCGATGCAGGCGATCCCGCAGGACCTGTACGAGTCGGCGGCACTGGACGGCGCCAACCGCTGGCGGCAGTTCCTCCATGTGACGCTGCCGTCGCTGCGCCCGACGATCCTGTTCACGGTGGTCGTCTCGACGATCGGCGCCAGCCAGGTCTTCGGTGAGCCGCTCCTCTTCGACGCCAACAAGGGCGCGTCGGGCGGCGCGGAGCACCAGTTCCAGACGCTGGGCCTGTACCTGTACGAGCAGGGCTGGGTGAACCAGCACCTGGGCCGGGCCTCGGCGATCGCCTGGACGATGTTCCTGATCCTGATCGTGATCGGCATCGTCAACTACGTCATCTCGCGCCGGCTGCGCGCCAGCAGTTAAGGAGAACCGGCCGTGACGACGACCCTGACGAAACCCCCGACCGACGCGGTGCCGGAGCCGCCCAAGCGCTCCCGGCTCCCCAAGTCGGCGCGCGCCGGCGGCACACTGCACGCCGGGCCGATCGCGTACATCATCCTCGCCCTGTTCACCATCGGCTCGCTGTTCCCGCTGGTGTGGACGGCGATCGCCGCCTCGCGCGACAACAACCGGCTGGCGCAGACGCCGCCGCCGTTCTGGTTCGGCTCGAACCTCTTCCACAACCTGGACGTCGCCTGGAACGACGCCAATCTCGGCAAGGCGTTCGTCAATACGACGATCGTGGCGGGGACGTCGGCGGTGACCATCGTCTTCCTCTCCACGATCGCCGGTTTCGCCTTCGCCAAGCTGCGGTTCCGTGGCCGCGGCGCGATGATGCTGATCGTGATCGGCACGATGATGGTGCCGCCGCAGCTGAGCATCATCCCGCTGTACATGATGGTCGCCAAGCTGGAGTGGACCGACCAGTTGCAGGCGGTGATCCTTCCGTCGCTGGTCAGCGCGTTCGGTGTGTTCTTCATGCGGCAGTACCTCACGCAGGCGCTGCCGGACGAGATCATCGAGGCGGCCCGGGTGGACGGCGCGAGCAGCTGGCGCGTGGTGTGGCACGTGGTGTTCCCCGCGGCGCGCCCCGCGATGGCGGTGCTGGGCATGCTGATGTTCGTCCAGACGTGGAACGACTTCCTGTGGCCGTTCCTGGTGCTGAGCCAGACCGGCAACCCGACCGTGCAGGTCGCGGTCGCGGGCCTCGGCCGCGGGTACACACCCGACCAGTCCCTGATCATGGCGGGCGCGCTGCTGGGCACGCTGCCGCTGCTCCTGGTCTTCGCGATCTTCGGAAAGCAGATCGTCGGAGGCATCATGCAGGGCGCCGTCAAGGGCTGACACCCCGCTCAGGGGGCCGGGTCACCGCCGCCTCGGCCCCCTTTTCACTTCCCCTACCTCCGTCGGTCTCCCCGACCTCCAATGGGAGCGCTTCCATGCCTGAGCCCGTTACGCCCGAGACCTTTCCTCCCGCCTTCCTCTGGGGCGCCGCGACCTCCGCCTACCAGATCGAGGGGGCGGTGCGGGAGGGCGGCCGCACCCCCTCGATCTGGGACACCTTCAGCCATACGCCGGGCAAGACGGCCGGCGGCGATCACGGTGACATCGCTGTCGACCACTACCACCGCTTCCACGAGGACGTGGCGCTCATGGCCGACCTCGGCCTGAACGCCTACCGCTTCTCGATCTCCTGGTCGCGGGTGCAGCCGACGGGCCGGGGCCCGGCCGTCCAGGTCGGCCTGGACTTCTACCGCCGCCTGGTCGACGACCTGCTCGCGCACGGCATCAAGCCGGCCGTCACCCTCTACCACTGGGACCTGCCGCAGGAGTTGGAGGACGCGGGCGGCTGGCCGGAGCGCGACACGGCGCTGCGCTTCGCCGAGTACGCACAGATCGTCGGCGAG
This sequence comes from Streptomyces sp. NPDC001315, assembly GCF_042896175.1. NCBI lineage: Bacteria > Bacillati > Actinomycetota > Actinomycetes > Kitasatosporales > Streptomycetaceae > Streptomyces > Streptomyces sp. NPDC001315. The sequence continues at coordinate 568,995 of NZ_JBIAWZ010000001.1, forward strand.
GCGCTCGGCGACCGCGTGGAGCAGTGGATCACGCTCAACGAGCCGTGGTGCAGCGCGTTCCTGGGCTACGGCTCCGGCGTGCACGCCCCCGGCCGCACGGACCCGGAGGCCTCCCTCCGTGCCGCCCACCACCTGAACCTGGCGCACGGCCTGGGCACGACGGCGCTCCGCTCGGTGATGCCGGCCCGCAACTCGGTCGCGCTCAGCCTCAACTCCTCGGTGGTCAGGCCCCTTACGCAGGACCCGGCGGACCTGGCCGCGGCCCGTCGCATCGACGACCTCGCCAACGGCGTCTTCCACGGCCCGATCCTGCACGGCGCGTACCCGGAGAGCCTGTTCGCGGCGACGGCATCGGTCACGGACTGGTCGTACGTCCTCGACGGGGACGTACAGACGATCAACCAGCCCCTGGACGCGCTGGGTCTGAACTACTACACGCCCACGCTGGTGTCGGCGGCGCAGCCGACGGGGCGGGCCTCGCGGGCGGACGGTCACGGGGCCAGCGAGCACTCCCCCTGGCCGGCCGCCGAAGACATCGACTTCCACCAGACCCCGGGCGAGCGCACCGAGATGGGCTGGACGATCGACCCGACGGGCCTGCACGACCTGATCATGCGCTACACGCGGGAGGCCCCGGGCCTGCCCCTGTACGTGACGGAGAACGGCGCGGCCTACGACGACAAGCCCGACCCCGAGGGCCGCGTCCACGACCCCGAGCGGATCGCGTATCTGCACGGCCACCTCTCGGCGGTCCGCCGCGCCATCGCCGACGGCGCCGACGTCCGGGGCTACTACCTGTGGTCCCTGCTGGACAACTTCGAGTGGGCGTACGGCTACGAAAAGCGCTTCGGCGCGGTGTACGTGGACTACGCGACGCTGGCCCGTACGCCGAAGTCGAGCGCGCTGTGGTACGGGGAGGCGGCTCGGGCGGGGGCACTGCCGGGGGTGGAGAGCGCCTGATTGCCGGGGGGCGAGGCGGGGCGCGGCACGGGCGAGGGGGCGTGCCGCGCCCCGCTTCCTGGGGGGTGGCGCTCAGTTGTACGCGCTGAACGCCTTCGAGAACGCGAAGTCGTCCTGGACGATCGAGCTGCAGGTGGCGTCCGCGTAGTTCTTCGCGCCGCCCGCGCACTGTTTGTCGCGGGTGGCGGACCACATGGAGAGCCAGCCGAGGCCCTTGGACTTGGCGAAGTCGACCAGCTGGGTGGCGTCGTCGACCTTGAAGATCTCGGACGCGACGTCGTTGACGCCGAGCATCGGGGTGACGGCGACCGTCTTCCAGGCCGCGCTGTCGGAGAGGCCGAGGACGCTCTTGACCTGGGCCTGGGTGGCGGTGGCGGCCTGCTCGGCGTAGGTGCCCATGTCGCCGCTGTAGGAGGCTCCGTAGTCCATCGCCATGATGTTGACGGTGTTGATCGCGACGCCGTTCTGCTTGGCGTTGGACAGCAGGTTCACGCCGTCCTGGGTGAGGCCCTCCGGCATGACCGGGAGGGTGAAGGAGACGTCCAGGTTCGGGTGCTGCCGCTGGAGCTTGGCTATCGCCTGCGCGCGGCGGGTGTTCGCCGCGGTGTCGGGCAGCGCGCCGCCCTCGACGTCGAAGTCGACCTTGGTGAGGTCGTAGGCGTCCACGGCCTTGCCGTACGCCGTCGCCAGCGCGTCCGCCGAGGAGCAGGTGGTGGCCAGTTCGGAGCCGGAGGCGCCGCCGAAGGAGACGCGGACGTCGCCGCCCTTGGCGCGGAGCGCGCCTGTCTGCGCGGCGACCGCGTCACTCGCCAGGTCGGTCACGCCGCCCCACTTCGGGGTGCAGCCGCCGCCGTCGGTGACGAAGGCGAGGTTGTAGTTCTTCACGCCGGTCGCGGTGGCGCTCGCGAGCAGGTCGAAGGCCGGGTAGAGGGATGTGTCGACGTACGGGGCGAAGCCGGCCGTTGTCGTCGTGCCGGTGCCGGTGCTCTGTGACGGGGACACCGTCGCGGTCGGTGTGGCCGTCGGGGTGGGGGTCGCCGACTGACCGGGGGTCGTCGGGGTGGGGGTCGCCGGCTCCGTCGGGCGGCCGCTCGGCTCCGGTGTCGCGCCGTCGTCCGCGGAGCACTTCGCCTCGTCGATGAGACAGCCCGTCGGGTCGCCGGTGCCGTTGACGACGAACCCGACGGTGACCGACTCGCCGGCGGCCAGCCCGTCCGTGTCCCAGTGCGGCGGCTTCACCGTGACGTGCTGTCCGCTGACGCTCGACTCGCCGTTCCAGAGGGAGCTGAGCTTCGTGCCCGAGGGCAGGTCGAACTCCAGGGTCCAGTCCTTCTCCGCCTGCCCGCTGTTGTTGGTGACGACGTACTGCGCGGTGTAGCCCGTCGACCAGTCGCTGGTCCTGGTGTACGCGGCGCCGACGCCGGCCGCCTGCGCGGTGCCGGTGAGGACGATCGCGCCGCCGCCGACCACGGCCGCGGCGACCACTCCGCCGATCGCCCTGTTCCTGCCACTGACCCTGCGCCGGTGCGTGCTCATCACGTGCCTGCCTTCGCTGCTCACGGGGGTTCCCAGACCGAGGAGACCTGGGACGCGGCAGCACGCTAGCGATCCGGAATCCGGCAAATCGCGCCATCCGGGCGGATGTTGAGGATCTTAGGGTGCGCTTAAGGAAGGGATCGGGGACGGTTAAAGGTAGAGACCAATTTCGGGCCGGGCGGGGGGTGCGGAGCTCAGCGAACCCCCACGCCCCGCCTCCGCCGTCGTACGGACCCGCGATGCCCCCTGCGCTCCGGCTCGCGCCCGTCCAGCTGGATCCAGATCCGCACCTCGGTGCCGCCGAGCACGGACGAGCCGATGCGTACGTCCCCGCCCGTCGACTCCGCGAGCCGCCGCACGATGTCCAGGCCGAGCCCGGTCGAGCCGTCGCTTCCCGAGCCGCGCCCGCGCGCCATCGCCGCCTCGGGATCCCGGATCCCCGGCCCCGCGTCCGACACCAGCACGATCACCGCGTCCTCGCCGTTGTGCACGTCGACCGCGAAGGCCGTGCCCTCGGGTGTGTGCCGGAAGACGTTGCCGAGCAGGGCGTCGAGTGCGGCGGCCAGGTCCGCGCGGGCCACGGGTATGCGCACCGGCCGGTCGACGCCGGCCACCCGCACCTTGCGCCCCTCGTCCTCCGCGAGCGCCGACCAGAAGGCCATCCGCTCCCGCACCACCTCGCCCGCGTCGCACCCGGCGCCCGGCCCGGCTGCCGCGGTCTGCGGCTTGGCCTCGCGGGCGGTCCGGATGATGGTGTCGACCTCGCGCTCCAACTGCGCGACCGCGGCCCGGGTCTGCTCGGCGGCCGGCCCGTCACCGAGCGAGGCGGCATTGAGCCGTAGCACCGTCAGGGGCGTACGCAACCGGTGGGACAGGTCGGCGGCCAACTCCCGCTCGTTGGCGAGCAGTTGTACGACCTGGTCGGCCATGGAGTTGAACGCGACCGCCGCCAGACGCAGTTCGGCCGGACCCTCCTCCGGCACCCGGGCGCCCAGCTTGCCCTCCCCCAGTTCGTGCGCGCTCTCGACGAGCCGCTGCGCGGGCCGCACCATCCGTACGCCCAGCCGGTCGGCGACCGCGACCGAGCCGACGACCAGCGCGACACCGACCGCGGCGAGCACCGCCCAGGCCGTGCCGACGCCGTTGCTGACCTCGGACTCGGGGACGTACACCTCGACGACGGCCATCGCGCCGGAGCTCAGCGCGACCGGCTGGAGCAGGGTGGAGCCGCCGGGCACCTCGGCGGTGGAGGCGCGGCCCAGCTTCCGTACGGTCGTGATGTCCGCGTCGGCGGCGCGCTGCCGCCCCAGGTCGACGGCCGTCCGACCGTCGACCTCGGGTATGTGCACGGCCATTCCGGCGTCGGAGCCCGCGGAGGCGACGACGCGTTCCAGCTGGTCGCGGTCGGTGGTGATGGACAGCGCCGGGACGATCGCCGCAGCCTCCCGCTCCGCGTTGGAGAAGGCGCGGTCGCGGGCCATCTCCTTGATGACGAGGCCGAGCGGCACCGCGAAGGCGACCACGACCATCGCGGTGACCGCCAGGCACACCCTGACCAGTGCCCACCTCATCGCGCCGGCTCCGCGGCCTCGGCGTCCTGGGGCGGCTCCAGCTTCACGCCGACGCCCCGCAGGGTGTGCAGATAGCGCGGCCGCGCCGCCGTCTCCCCCAACTTCCGCCGCAGCCAGGAGAGATGGACGTCGATGGTCTGGTCGTCGCCGTACGACTGCTGCCAGACCTCGGCGAGCAGTTCCCGGCGCGGTACGACGACACCGGGCCGCCCGGCCAGGAAGGCCAGCAGGTCGAACTCACGGCGGGTCAGGTCGAGCCGTACGCCGTCCAGTTCGGCCTGGCGGCGCAGCGGGTCGACGCTCAGGCCGCCGACGCGGATGACGGTGGACGGCGGGGCTTCTCCGGCGGCGGCACGGGACCGTCGGAGGACCGCGGCCATCCGGGCGGACAGGTGCTCGACCGAGAACGGCTTGGTGAGGTAGTCGTCCGCCCCGGCGTTCAACAGCCTTACTATCTCGGTCTCGTCGTCGCGGGCGGTGGCGATGATCACGGGGACGTCGGTGATGCCGCGCAGCATCTTCAGGGCCTCGGACCCGTCGAGGTCGGGCAGGCCGAGGTCCAGGATGACGACGTCGAAGCGGAAATGGGCGACCTCGCGCAGCGCCTCCAGCGCGGTGCCGACACTGCGCACGGTGTGCGCGGCGTCGGTCAGATGCCGGATGAGCGCCGAACGTACGAACTGGTCGTCCTCGACCACGAGCACACTTGCCATGCGCCGCACCGTACGCCATGCGCGCCACACCGGTCCCGGCCCTGTGGATAACTCCGAGCGTGTGCGGCCTGTGGGGCGCGTGAGGCAGTATGGCCCGCGATGCGCAGAGGACTCATACACGTACTGGCCTGGTCGCTCGCCACGAGCGCGGCGGTCACGCTGTCCTGGTGGGGCGTCCACACGGTGATGACGGGGACCGCGTACGACCCGCCGCGCGCCCTGCCCATCACGGCGGCCGGCTCGACCACGCAGGGGTCGAAGCCACTGGCCTCGTCGACCCACGGGCCGACCCCCTCCCCAACCCCGTCGGCCGAGCCGACCCGGACGCCACCCCCCTCGAAGTCCCCCTCGAAAACGGCGAACAGCCCCAGCCCTTCCCCCTCCCCCACCGCCTCGGGCCAGGTGAAGAGTTACGACACCGACGGTGGTCGCGCGGTCTTCGACATCGGCAAGGCCTCCGCGACGCTCGTGTCCGCGACCCCCGGCTCGGGCTGGGCGATGCAGGTGTGGAAGACGGAGACGTGGATCCGGGTGGAGTTCACCTCGGGCGCGGACCGGGTGTCGGTGTTCTGCACGTGGCACGACGGGCCGCCACGGGTGGAGGTCGGTACGTACTGAGCAGACGGACGGGCCCAAAGTGACAGCCACGTCACCTGCCGCTGCTGTCACGGGGTTTGACGTTCTGAGTCGACCGGTCCGGCTAGCGGAACACCGAGGGCGGCGGGGCGGGTGACGCGACCGCCGCCGCATCCGTCACCGGTATCGCCCCTCCGGTGAAGTCGGTGAGCGCCCTGCCGTGCTCGACCCGGCCCGGGTGCGGATCGGAGGCCGCCCGTCGGGTCAGCTCCGCGACCGGAAGCGGGAGGTCGGAGGCGACGAGCACCGCGTTGCCGAAGCGCTTGCCGCGCAGCACCGTCGGGTCGGCGACGAGGGCGAGTTCCGGGAAGCGGGCGGCGGCGGTGGCGATCTGGCCGCGCAGATGGGCGAGCGGCGGGCCGTCGGCGAGGTTGGCGGCGTAGAGCCCGCCGGGCTTCAGGGCCCTGCGTACCTCGTCGAGGAACTCGGTCGAGGTCAGGTGCGCGGGGGTGCGGGCCCCGCTGAACACATCGGCGATGACGAGGTCGGCCCAGCCGTCCGGCACCTTGGCGAGCCCTTCCCGGGCGTCCGTCGACCGCACCCGGATCCGCGCGTTCGGCTCCAACGGCAGCTCTCGGCGGACCAGTTGGACGAGGGCCGCGTCCCGCTCGACGACCTGCTGGGTGGAGCGGGGGCGGGTGGCGGCCACATAGCGGGCGAGGGTGAGGGCGCCGCCGCCGAGGTGCACGGCGTGGACGGGCTTGGCGGGCGGGGCGGCGAGGTCGATGACGTGGCCGAGGCGGCGCTGGTACTCGAAGGAGAGATACGAGGCGTCGTCGAGGTCGACGTGCGACTGCGGGGCACCGTCGATCAGCAGCGTCCAGGCCCGCGCCCGGTCCCGGTCGGGTATCAGCTCGGCGAGCCCGCCGTCGACGGCCTCGACGACGGCGTCATCGGCGTCCGGCCGGCGGCGGGGGTTCCTGGACTTTCCCATTGGACCATTCTCGCAAGCCCCGGGAGGTCGTGCCGCTCAGCGGCAGCCGGCCACGGACTCGATCAGTGGTGCCGCTCAGCGGCGGCTGTCCGCCGCCTCGATGAGCCGGGCCGCCTCGCCCAGCGCTCGCCGCAGCACCGCCGGGTCCGTCGCGAGGTCCGCCTCGCCCGGCGGAAGCAGCCAGTCCGAGCCCTCGACCGGCGGCTCGGGGTTGAGGCTCAGCCCGCGCCCGTTGGTCTCCGTGCAGGTACTTCCGGGGACGTCCCACGCGGCCGCGGTGCCCGACGGCACGAGGAAGCCGAGCGTGTCGCACCCGTCGTCGTGCAGTACGGGCCCGACCGCGTCCCCGGCCCCCCGGCGCAGGATGTCGACCGCCTCCAGTCCCTGCCGCGCCGGCACCGTGACGAGGTCGCACCCCGCCCCCTCGATCGGCGGCGCGCTGTACTCCGGGGTCGGCGGGTGCCCCACCGTCGTCAGCGGCGTACCAGGATCGACGCTCTGGCTGGTCTCCATGCCGGCCTCCACCACGGAACCCCTCTTGCAGTCCGCAAGGTTCAACGCGTCACGACGTCAAGGGCTACGGCGGAAGTCCGCCGCAAAGGATGGCAGTTCATGGCAGATCGTGGATGACATATCCGGTTTGTAGCTAAACCCTGCGTGGCGGACCGACCACAGCAGGTACGTTCTTGCCCGCCGGAAACAGGGTGTCACACGGACAACTCACCCCGAACCCGGCATGGTTCGACGGTTCGTATGAGAGGACCCGGCCATGGCGTCGTCAACGGTGACCTCGTCCCAGCCCAACCGGCCAGCGCGGCCCAATCTCGCCTTCCGGCGGGTCCGCGGACAGCGCTCGCCGGCCGAGTTCGCCGCGCTGGTTCGGCGAGCCGCTCGCGAGATCGGCGAGCGGGTCAGCTGCGACGCGCGCTACATCGGACGGGTGGAGGCGGGCGAGATCCGCTGCCCCAACTACGCGTACGAACGGGTGTTCCTCCACATGTTCCCCGGCCGCACGCTCACCGACCTCGGCTTCGCGTCGCGCTCGTCCGTACGCGGCCGAGGGGCACGCATGGACGAGGAAGCGCCCCCCGCTCACACCGCGAGCCCGGCGCACACCACGAGTGGTACGCGTGGGGCCGGTGAGACACACGGGATGTACGAACCGTATGAAACGCAGGACAGGCAGAACCCGCAGGACCCGTACGACACGCACCACGACCACGAGGAGAGCGACGTGCTGCGTCGCGCATTCATGACCGGCGGGGGCGCCACCGTGGCCGCCGCCTCGCTGGCCCCCCTGGGGCTCCCCCACGACGCCCTGGCGGCGGGCCGCTCGTCCCTGCGCGCCGGGACGCGCGAGGCGAGCGCCCTGGAAGAGGCCGTCCGCCGCATCCGGCTGCTCGACGACCGGCACGGCGCCGACGGCCTCTACCGGCGCGCGGCGGCCCCGTTGCGCACCGCGTACGCGCTGCTGGACGCCGGCGCGACCCGGCAGGCGACCGCCGACCGGCTCCACTCGGGCGCCGGTGAACTCGCCATCTCCGTGGGCTGGCTGGCCCACGACTCGGGCCGGTACGACGACGCGCGCTCGCACTACGCGGAGGCGCTGGCCACCGCTCGGGTGACCGGCGACCCGGCGCTCGAGGCGCACGCCTTCTGCAACACGGCGTTCCTCGCCCGCGACTCGGGCCGCCCCCGCGAGGCGGTGAGGGCGGCCCAGGCCGCGCAGCGCGTGGCGCGCCCCCTGGGCTCCGCCCGCCTGATGTCGCTGCTCGCGCTGCGCGAGGCGGGCGGCTGGGCCGGCCTCGCCGACCGCACCGGCTGCGAACAGGCTCTGGTCCGGGCCCAGGCCCTCTACAGCCGGGGCCCCTGCGACGCCGACCCCGAGTGGATGAGCTTCTACGGAGAGGCCGAACTGGAGGGCCTGGAGGCACAGTGCTGGTCCACGCTGGGCGACTGGCAGCGAGCGGCACGGCACGCGGGACGTGCGGCCCACCTCCAGGACCCGCACTTCACCCGGAACATCGCCCTCTACACGGCTGAACTCGCGGACGACCTCGCACGCGGCGGCCGTCCCGACGAGGCGGCGACGGCGGGGATGCGGGTCCTGGACCTGCTGGACGAGGTCCAGTCGTCCCGGATCCAGACGATGCTGGCGGGGACGGCCCGGGTACTGCTGCCGCACCGGCGGGCGTCGGGAGTGTCGACGTTCCTGGAGAGGCACGCGAACCTGCCCCGGATGGTGTGAGGGGTCGTACGTGCGTCCGTAGGCCGCGGGCAGTCGTGCGGGCCGGGCGCCGCCCACCCGAGCGGCGGCCCCCGGCCGCGGCGCCGGGCAGGTGTCAGACAGCGGCCAGGTGCCCCAGGTCGTTCCAGCTCTCGATCGCCGGCTCCCCGTAGGCCCACCCCAGTACCGACAGCGACGTCGGATTCAGCCGTATCCGCGCCGCGAACCCGATCGGCAGGCCCAGCCAACGCGCCCCGATCGACCGCAGGATGTGCCCGTGCGCGAACACCAGCACGTCCCGGTCCTCCGCGCGCGCCCACGCGACGACCTCGTCGGCCCGCTCGGTCACCGCGTCGAGGCTCTCGCCCTCCGGCACACCGTCGCGCCAGATCAGCCAGCCCGGCCGCACAGCCTGGATCTGGGCCGGGGTCATGCCCTCGTACGCCCCGTAGTCCCACTCCATGAGCGTGTCCCAGTTCCGCGCGCGGTCGCCGAAGCCGGCGAGTTCGCACGTCTCACGCGCGCGTGCCAGCGGGCTGGTGCGCACCTCGACACCGGGAAGCCCGTCGAACGGCGCCCGGTGCAGCCGCTCGCCCAGCAGCTTGGCGCCGCGCCGGCCCTCTTCGAGGAGGGGCACGTCGGTCCTGCCGGTGTGCTTTCCGGACAGCGACCACTCCGTCTGTCCGTGCCGGGCCAGCAGGATGCGCGGTGCCATGGGGGACCTTTCCGGGGAAATGTTCGAGCGGGACCCCTCCATCATCGCTCACCCTGGGCAGGGGCAACCCGGGGGGCGATCTCTGCGTCTTGAGGGCCGGGGGCGCCCGGAACCGGGTGCGCACATACGCCGTAAAGTGTCACGACCGCGCCACCAGACGCAGCAAGGACGAAGAAGGGGGAGGGCGATCGGATGCCGCAGACCGAGGCACCGCGCATCGAGGCGGCCCCGCGGACCCGGCTGCGCTGGTGGACCGAGCTGCCGCTGATCGTGCTGGTGTACGCCTGCTACTCCGCGGGCCGGCTCCTCGCCCGGGGCGACGTCTTCAGCGCCGTCGACCATGGTGTGACGATCCTGCGCGTCGAGAAGTTCCTGCACATCAACGCCGAGCACCCCCTCAACCGGCTGTTCACCAGCGAGGCGTGGCTCGGGGTGCCGGCGGACTTCTGGTACGCGTCGCTGCACTACCTGGTCACGCCCGGGCTCCTGGTCTGGCTGTTCCGGTACCGCGCCGTGCACTACCGCGCGGCCCGCACCTGGCTGATGACCTCCACCTTCATGGGCCTGATCGGCTTCACCCTGCTGCCCACCTGCCCGCCCCGCCTGCTGTCGGCGGGCCACGGCTTCGTGGACACGATGGCCCAGTACAGCTCGTACGGCTGGTGGGGCGGCGAGGCGAGCGCGCCGCGCGGCCTCGGCGGCATGACGAACCAGTACGCGGCGATGCCGAGCCTGCACGTGGGGTGGGCGCTGTGGTGCGGGGTGGTGCTGTGGCGGTACGGCCGCACGCCGGCGGCGAAGGCGGCCGGGGTCGTCTATCCCCTCTTCACCACGATCGTCGTGATGGGCACCGCCAATCACTACTTCCTCGACGCGGTCGCGGGCGCGGCAGTGATGGGCGTCGGACTGCTGCTGGCACCACTGGTGATGCGGTGCGCGGACCGCGTCCGGGCGTGGTTCGAGGCGTGGTTCAGGGAACGGTTCCAAGGACGGTTCGGGGTGCGTGTCCCGTCCGGCTCCGCGGCCTCGAGCGGCGCAGGTTCCTCGATTGTCAGTGCCGGATGCCAGACTTCCACGGGTGAGCGAATTCCACGCCAGCGCGATGCGCGGTTCGGGCCCGGAGCCGAGCCGGGTGCCTCCCCCACGGACGCCGGGGAGGGCACTCCGGCAGCGGCTCGCTGAGCTGCGCGGCCCGGACGTACCGGCCAAGGCCCTGGACGCGCGCGCCCTCGCGGCGCTCGCCGCCAACCCCGGTTGCAAGCGGCGCGCGATCCTCGACGGCGCCGGGGTGAACAAGGCTGCGCTGGCGGGCGCGCTGGGCTCACCGTCCGTCTTCGGGCAGTCGCAGTTCGCCTTCACGCGCGGCAACGCGTTCGAGGCGCGGGTCAAGGCGGACGGCGGCGCGGAGCTGCTGCGGCTGGTCCACGAGAGGCTGGACCGGGCGGCCGAGCCGCCGGAGCGGGCCCACACCCCCGATCTCACGGCGAGCGGCCCGGAGGGGCGCACGGCGCGTACGGCGCTGGCGCTGCGCGAGGCCACCGAGGCGCCCGGCGCCTGGACGCTGCTCGACCACCCGATGCTGGCGCTCGACGTCGCGGGCTCCCCGGCCTTTCTCGAGCCGGACGCGGTGGTCGTGCACCCGGACGGCAGCTGGACGGTCGTGGAGATCAAGTCCTTCCCGATGCTGGACGGTTCGGCGGACCCGGCGAAGGTCGGCGCGGCCGCGCGGCAGGCCGCGGTGTACGTGCTGGCGCTGGAGGCGGTGGCCGCCCGTCTGGACCCGGCCCCACGCGTGCGCCACCGCGTCCTGCTGGTGTGCCCCAAGGATTTCTCCAACCTGCCCACGGCCTCGGCCGTCGACGTGCGCAAGCAGCGCGCGGTCACCAGCCGTCAGCTGGCCCGGCTCACCCGCATCCAGGACATCGCCGACGCCCTGCCCGAGGGCACCTGCTTCTCGCCCGAGCTGCCCGCCGCCGAGCTCTCGGCCGCCGTCGAGTCGATCCCTGCGGCGTACGCGCCCGAGTGCCTGGCCGCCTGCGAGCTGGCGTTCCACTGCCGCGACCGCTCCCGCGCGGAGGGCGCGGTGACCTCGCTGGGCCGCTCGGTGCGGGCCGACCTGGGTGGCCTGGCGACCGTCGACGAGGTGCTGGCGGCAGCCCGCGGGGAGGCCGGGGACCCGGCGGATCCCGCGGTGGCGACGCTGCGCAGGGCGGCCCTGCTCCGCGCCGAGGCGCTCGGTCAGGAGGCGTCTCCTTGTCACTGATCTCCACCCTCGCCCGGCTGGAAGCCGTCTCCACCGGCCGCGCCCAGCCCACCGCCACCGTCCGGCACCGGCATCTGTCCGAGCGGCCGCTGGTCCTCGTGCCGCTCGTCACCGCCGGCGAGGCGGGTGCCCCGCTCGGCGCACTGGTCGGCACCGACCGGGACGCGCCGCGCCTGCTCGTCGTACCGCAGCCACGCGACCGCGACCTGCGGTTCGCGTTCCTGGCCGAACTGGCCGACGTCGTCCTGCCGTACGTCGACGCGTACGCCGACGTCGTCGAGGCCGCCGAGCGGGGCGAGACCGACCCGGAGACCGGCAAGCGGGTCAAGGTCGAGGTCGAGCTGTGCGCGGACGCGCCCCAGCTGATCGTGCCGAGCCGCGCGGGCATCGACTTCGTACGGCTGCTGGGGCGCTCCATGCGCTTCCGCCGCACCGCCGAGCAGGACCCGGAGACCCCGCATCCCGCGCCGCCCCGGGTGCCGCTGCTCGGGCGGTGGCTGACCCACTTCGGGGAGCGGGCCCGGGTGCCCGGTTCCGCGCTGCTGCTGGCCCTGACCGAGGTACTGGGCCGGCACTGGGCGACCGGCCAGTCCAGTCTGGAGGACCAGCACCTGGGCGCGCTGCTCGCCTGGATCGACCCTCCCTCGGTCTCGGCTTCGCTCGACCGGGGGGACGCCCACTCGGGCGTCTCCGGCGCCGAGGCGGCGCTGCAGGCAGAGCTCGCGCGGGACGCCGACGGGCAGTTGCTGTGCCCGCCCGCGGGCCCGGCGACCGACCCGGCGTTCGACAACAAGCTGCTCGCGCCCGCGATCGAGCGCTACGACCGCGCGCGTACCGCCCTCGCCGCCGCCGAGGACGGGCTGGAGGCGGACGACCGGCTCGGTGAACTGACTGCCGCCGAGCGGAGGATCCGCGACCTGGTCGAGAGCCGCACCCTGCCCACCTGGGAGAAGGTGTGGGACGGCCTGGAGCTGCTGCGGACACTGCCCGAGGGCGCGCACGTCGAGGAGCGGTGGACGCGTGACCGCTGGTCGTTCACCGGCCACCGGGACCGGGTCGTGGCGGGCGAGCCCCCGCAGCCGCGCCGCGACGACGCGGTGACGGCGGCGAACAAGCTGGCCGCACGCGAACGTGAGCAGGCCCGGCTGGAGGCCCAGGAGGCCCTGGACGACCCGCTGGTGATGGCGGGCCGGCGGCTGGCCGGGGAGGCGTTCGTGGGCGAGGTGACCGACGTCGTCATGGCGTACAGCGAGGGCAAGCGGCCCAGCCCGCGCCCGCTGGTCACCGTCCGCACCGACGACCGCCCGCACCTGGGCGAGCGGGCCAAGGTGTACCGCTCGCTGGGCGGGAAGCCGCAGGCGGCGGAGTTCGTCGGGCACGAGGCCGATGGTGTGGTCGTCCTGCGGGTGGTCGACAAGATGGGCCGCGGCAAGGAGCCCGAGGCGGGATCCGTTCCCGAGAAGGGCGACCTGATCTGCTTCACCCTCTTCGAGCACGAGCAGCGGGGCGGCGCGAAGCTGCCCGACCCGGAGAACACACCGTGGACGCACGGCGGACCGCCGGGAGAGGCGGCCACTGTGCCGGAGGCCGCCGACCCCGTCACCGAGGAGGACGTGTTGTGACCACCGAGGCCACCTTCGACCCCGGTGCCGCGGCCGCGCGGGCCACCGACGCGATCCTGCGTGACACCGTGCACGGCCCGCACCGCGGGGTCGTCGTCGACTCCCCGCCCGGCGCCGGCAAGTCCACGCTCGTCGTGCGCGCCGCGCTCGAACTCGCCGATGCCGGGCGCCCGTTGATGGTCGTCGCGCAGACCAACGCCCAGGTCGACGACCTCGTCATCCGCCTCGCCGAGAAGAACCCCGACCTGCCGGTCGGCCGGCTGCACAGCAGCGACGCCGACCCGTACGACAAGGCGCTGGACGACCTGCCGAGCGTCCGCAAGTCGGCGAAGGCGGCGGATCTCGCCGGCCTCCCGGTGGTCATCTCCACCGCCGCCAAGTGGGCGCACGTCAAGGTCGACGAGCCGTGGCGGCACGCGATCGTCGACGAGGCCTACCAGATGCGCTCGGACGCGCTGCTCGCCGTGGCCGGCCTGTTCGAGCGGGCACTGTTCGTGGGCGACCCCGGCCAACTGGACCCTTTCGCCCTCGTGGGCAGCGAGCAGTGGGCGGGCCTGTCGTACGACCCCTCCGCCTCCGCCGTGACGACGCTGCTGGCCCACAACCCCGAGCTGCCGCAGCACCGCCTGCCGGTTTCCTGGCGGCTCCCGGCCTCGGCGGCACCCCTGGTGTCGGACGCGTTCTACCCGTACACCTCCTTCCGCAGCGGCACGGACCACGGCGACCGCCGTCTCACCTTCGCCGTCCCGTCGGACGGCTCGGGCCCGGACCGGGTGATCGACGAGGCCGCGAGCTCGGGCTGGGGCCTGCTGGAACTGCCCGCACGGCACACACCCCGCACGGACCCGGAGGCGGTACGCGCGGTGGCGACGGTCGTGCGGCGCCTGCTGGATCGCGGCGGGGCCGCGACGTCGGAGCGCTCACCCGCCCCCGCCCCCCTCACTGCCGACCGCATCGCCGTGGGCACGGCACACCGGGACCAGGCGGCGGCGGTCCGGGCGGCGCTGGCCGAGCTGGGCGTCACAGACGTCACCGTGGACACGGCGAACCGGCTCCAGGGCAGGGAATTCGACGTGACGGTGGTCCTCCACCCCCTCTCCGGCCGCCCCGACGCCACCGCCTTCCACCTCGAGACAGGCCGCCTGTGCGTCCTGGCCTCCCGCCACCGCCACGCGTGCATCGTGGTGTGCCGAGCGGGGGTGAGCGACCTCCTGGACGACTACCCGTCGACAGAGCCGGTCCAGCTGGGGACGGTCGTGAAGTTTCCGGACGGCTGGGAGGCGAACCACGCGGTACTGGCACGCCTGAGCGAGCACCGCGTGATCTTGCGGCCATGACCCCGCTCGGGGAACATCGCCCGGCCCCGCGGACTTGAGAGTGCGGGGCGGTGGGCCTCCGGGACGGTGACGCTTGCCCGGGGTGCCCTTGCGCCCCCGGGAGACAATGGAGGGTGGACCACCCGAAGGGCGGTGCCACCCGCAACCGTACGAGGAGGAGAAGACATGGCGGAGCCCACGCCGCGTCGCAACGAACCGCGGCTACGCCCCGCGCCCCTGCTCTTCGAGCCCACGGAAGTGGCCGCCGACCCGGAGCACTTCTTCGATCTGGAGTCGATCGACGACCCGGGGGCGTTGCTGACGCGGGCGACGGAGCTGACGCTCGCGTTCCGTGCGGCCACCGACCGGGCGGTCGAGTTCCAGGCGATCGCCGCGGCTCAGCTCGCCGATCCGCGCCGGTTCGACCGGCTCACGCCGGCGGACATCGCCGAGCGGGCCGAGTGGACCGAGGACTACGCGAAGCGGATGGTCGAGTTCGGGCGGGACCTGATACGGGGCGGCACCGAGGGTCTGGGGTACGTCGACCCGGTCTGAGCGGCCCGCGCGCCCGGAACACACCTTCATGGCATATGCCAGGCGGGCAAGATACTCCCTCCCACCCACTCCTGTCCCGATTTCCCGCAACCCTCGGGAACAGCTCGCTCACGGTCGGTAGACCTGGGTGGTATGAGCAGCACATGGGATGAGCCGTTCTCCGGTCGCGATCGCTCCGAGACCTCGGGGGTCACCCCGGACGGTGCCGACTGGCTGGCCTCGGCCGGGACGTACCCGCGCAGCACCCTCGCCCTCTGGCACGAGCGGCCGGACGCCCCGGTCGTCCTGCCCTGCGGATCCGTCTTCGACGTCGTCAGCGCCCCCGCGATCTTCGGACGCCGGATGCTCGACCGGCTGTGGGACGAGGGGCCGGGCTCGGGACCGGTGGCCGCGTTCCGGGGGCGGATGCTGCTGTTCGCCGCGCCCGGCACGGCCCAGCGGCTGCCCTCGCTGCTGGAGTGGGAGGAGTGGGGCGCCCACGGCCGCCGGGACAGCCGTACGGAGGCCATCCCACCACTGCTGTGCCACGGCACCGGCGACGCGGTGACCGTACCGGCCCTCACCCCCACGGCCGTCGGCACGAGCACGTCCGCCACCCGCTGGCTCGCCGCCCCCGACACCCGTCACCCCTGGTTGCCGGGCCCCGAGATCCTGCTGTGGGCGGCCGTGCGGGCGGCCCGCGCGGCGGTACGGATATCGATTTTTCCTCCCGCCGATCAGGATGCTAAGGTCTACGACGTCAGCAGGCGCCGCTAGCTCAGTTGGTTAGAGCAGCTGACTCTTAATCAGCGGGTCCGGGGTTCGAGTCCCTGGCGGCGCACGTTGGCGATGGCGAGGCGTGTTCGCGTAAAGCGAACCACCTCGCCATCGTTGTTTTTGTGCGGTGCTGTTTCTGTGCGGCCTCGCCACGCACCGTGAGGCCCCGCTCAGCCCCGCACCCCCGCCGTGATCGTCACCGTCCACGCCCCGGACGCCGTACGCCCCTCCACCTCCACGCGCACGTTCTCGCCCGGCACCGTGAAGCTCTCGCCCAGGCCCACCGGGGCGTCCGCGAGGGGCGGGTAGACCGAGTCCTCCCAGCAGCCCTCGCCCCGCGGGTGGGCGTCGACCACCTCGATGGGGCCGCGACCGGACTCCGCGCCGCTGTGCACGCGGTAGACGAGAACGCCCGTGTCGCAGGCCGCCCGGTCGTTGCCGACCGGGCCGCGCGCCTCGAAGGCGAGGGCGCTGTCCGGGCCGGTGCGCACCACCGCGAGCTTGGTGCCGTCGCCGAGGCCGAACGCGGGGGATCCGGCGGCGCCGGTGACCGGGACTCCCGGGCCCGCGCCGAGGGGTTCGAGGGTCAGGCGGGTCGGGCGGGGACCCCGTACACACACCACCTGACGCGGTTCGAGCCACCCCAGCTTCCATTTGTGCCAGGCGAAGAAGTCGGGAGCCAGTCCGAACTGGCTGCCCATCAGGTCCCAGTCGCCGACATAGGTGTCCCAGTCGCCCTTGCCGTCCGCCGGCCGGTGGTAGAGGTCCGGCAGGTCGAAGACGTGGCCCGTCTCGTGCGCGAGCACCAGGCGGTCCGGTGGGTGCTTCTCGAAGACCGTCACCACCCGGCGGAGGTCCGTGCCGTCCGCCCGCAGGGGGGTGTCCAGGTTGACGACCTTCGTGGCGTCGGAGTCCACACCGGGCGCGTCGGGGTCGGCGACGAAGTAGACGATGCCGTAGCGCGAGAAGTCGACCTGCGGGTCGGCGGCGGCGAGTGCGTCGCGCAGGTAGGCGGCCCGGTTCCCGGCGCTCCAGTCACGCTGTATGGCGTACGCGGTGGACGGCTTCGGCATCCGGATCCAGCGCTGGAGCGGATGCGGACGGATGGTGAACTTGCCGTAGGACGCCCGTTCGAAGAAGCGGCTGGTGGCCGGGAAGTGGTCGGCGGCGATCTGCGCGGGCGTGGTCAGCGGCGCCGAGTCCGGGAAGGACAGGAAGACCATCACCGCGTCCAGGGAGTGGGTCGGACGCGGATACGCGGCGTTCCAGGTGTCCAGGCCCTCCGAGTGGTGGGCGTCGGTGCGCTGCAACACACAGGGCTCGACCGAGAAGGGTTCGGCGACCGACGGGACACTGAAGAGGGATGTCGCGGCGAGCGCCGACATCGTGGTGAACACGGCCGCGGTGCTGCGCAGTCGGGGGCGTGCCGCGGCACGGCAGAGACCCCTGCCGACCCCGCCGAAGCCCCCGCCGGCCCCGCCGAAGGCCCCCTTGAAGGCCCCGGGTCTGAGTCCCCTGCGGAGCAGCTGACGCGGCAACGGGACCTCCGGATGCGGTTGACGGGACGACACCGCACCCAGCCTGTGTAGTTTTGCTGCTCTATGCCCTGTTTATCTGACCCGGATGAGTGAGCGGGCCCGGATCGGGGTAGAAGACGACACCCCCGAAGTACTCACGGAACGTCACAAGCAGTCCGCTGCTTGAAGAACCCGTCCAAGCGCAGGCAGAAACGATCTGCCGGAAAGGCCGACCCGTCCGGGACACTGGACAGTGGCTGGAAGGCCCTGGGACCACCCTCTATGATCGGCACACTTTGCTGCGCGGACAGAGATCGAGTGCACTGCGGGAGCGAGCGGTGAGCGGAACGTCCGAAGGGCCGACGCCCGCGGCAGACCTCGACCGGTCGGCCGTCACAGACAGTGATCCAGACACGCCTCCTCGTGGCGGGTCGCCGTACCGCTCCGTCTTCACGGCGGCGCCTCTGGCGATGGCCGTCGTCGACCGTGAGGGTCTGGTCGTCAGCGCCAACGACATGCTGGGCGCCCTGCTCGGCAGCGACCCGGCGTCGCTCGCCGGACGCACGGCCGCCGACCTGGTGGACCTGCCCTCCGACACCCGCACCTGGCACGCCTACCGCGAGGTGCTGCGCGGCCGGCAGGCGAAGCTGCGCTGCACCCGCCGGCTGAAGCACCCCGACGGCCAGTCGGTGTGGGTGCAGGTCACCGTCGCGCCCTTGGCGGGCGACGAAACCGGCATCCTGCTGTCCGTCGCCGACATCAGCGCCCGCCGTGAACTCCAGGCCCGGCTGCGGCACTTGCAGATGCACGACCCGGTGACCCGGCTGCCCAACCGCACGCTGTTCTTCGAACGTCTGACGGCCGCGCTGGAGGCGGAGGCGTACGAGCAGAGCGGCACCGGACGGATCGGCCTGTGCTATCTGGACCTGGACGGCTTCAAGGCGGTCAACGACACCCTCGGCCACCGCGTCGGCGACCGGCTGCTCGCCGCCGCGGCCGAACGGCTGACCCGCGTCGCCGAGGAGGCCGGGCTGGCGAGGGCCGGCGCTCCCCTGGTGGCCAGACTCGGTGGCGACGAGTTCGCGCTGCTCGTCGAGGACTCCACCGGCACCGATCAGGTCGCCGAGCTCGCCGAGTCCGTACTCACGGCCCTCCAGGCGCCGTTCGACCTGGCAGGCCGGCGCCTGTCGCTGTCGGCGTCGATCGGGGTGGTGGAGCGGCACGCGGCCGGGACCACGGCCACCGCGCTGATGCAGGCCGCCGACACGACGCTGTACTGGGCGAAGGCCGACGGCAAGTCCCGCTGGACGCTGTTCGACCCGGAGCGCAACGCGCACCGCATGACCCGCCAGGCCCTGGCCTCCACGCTGCGGCCCGCCATCGAGCGCGGGGAGTTCGTCCTGGAGTACCAGCCGCTGGTCGGCATGGAGGACGGCCGGGTGCGCGGGGTCGAGGCCCTCGCGCGCTGGAACCACCCGCAGTTCGGCATGTTGACGCCGAATCGGTTCATCGGATTGGCGGAGGAGGACGGCTCGATCGTGCAGCTCGGCCGCTGGGCGCTGGCCACCTCCTGCCGGCAGGCCCGCCGCTGGCAGCTCGACCACCCGGACGAGCCGCCGATTTTCGTGAGCGTCAACGTGGCCGTCCGGCAGGTCTGGGACTCCGACCTGGTCGCGGACGTGGCAGAGGTCCTCGCCGAGACCGAACTGGCCCCGAGCCTGCTGCAGTTGGAGCTCACCGAGTCCGCGGTGATGGGCTCCGCGGGCCGCCCCCTCCAGGCCCTGCAGGCGCTGAGCGACATGGGCGTGCGGATCGCCATCGACGACTTCGGCACCGGCTACTCGAACCTCGCCTACCTCAGCCGCCTGCCCGTCTCCGTGCTGAAGCTGGACGGCTCCTTCGTCCGGGGCTTCCAGTACGACGAGGCGGGCGAGCGGCCGAACCCGGCCGACGAGGTCGTCGTCGAGGCGATGATCCAGCTCGCCCACCGGCTCGGCCTGACCGTCACCGCCGAGTGCGTGGAGACCCTCACCCAGGCCTCCCGGCTGCGGCACATCGGCTGCGACACCGGCCAGGGGTGGCTGTACTCCCGCCCGGTGCCGCCCGATCGCATCTCCGAGCTGCTGGGGACGACGTCCTACGTCGTCGGCAACCCGTAGGCGTCCGCGATCAGTTCGTAGGAGCGCAGCCGCAGCTCGCCGCTGTGGGCGTGGGACGTGAGCATCAACTCGTCGGCGCCGGTGCGCTTGTGGAGGTCGTCCAGGCCTGCGCGGACCTCGTCCACCGTGCCGTGGACGATGTTGCCGGCCCAGGAGTCGACGAACTCCTGCTCCAGCGAGCTGAACACGTGGGACTCGGCGTCCTCCGGGCCGGGGAAGAGACCGGGCCGCCCGGAACGCAGCCGGATCATGTTCAGGGCGGTGGCCCGCACCTGGCGACGGGCCTCCTTCTCGTCGTCCGCGGCGAGCGTGGAGACGCCGATGAGGGCGTAGGGCTCGTCGAGGACCGCGGACGGGCGGAACTGCTCCCGGTACAGGTCGAGCGCGGGAATGGTGTTCTGCGCGGAGAAGTGGTGCGCGAAGGCGAAGGGCAGGCCGAGCATCGCGGCCAGGCGGGCACTGAAGCCGGAGGAGCCGAGCAGCCAGACGGGCGGGCGGTGCGGGGACTGCACACCGCCGGGTGAGGTGCTCTGGATCGGGCCCGGGATCGCGTGGATGCGGGAGTACGGGTGGCCGTCGGGGAAGTCGTCGTCCAGGAAGCGGATCAGCTCGGCGAGCTGCTGGGGGAAGTCGTCGGCGCCCTCGTTGAGCCGGTCGGTGCGGCGCAGGGCGGCGGCGGTGGCGCCGTCCGTGCCGGGGGCGCGGCCCAGGCCGAGGTCGACGCGGCCGGGGGCCATGGCCTCCAGCGTGCCGAACTGCTCGGCGATCACCAGCGGCGCGTGGTTGGGCAGCATGACGCCGCCCGAGCCGAGCCGGATGCGCTCGGTGTGGGCGGCGAGGTGGGCGAGGATCACCGCGGGCGAGGAGGAGGCGACGCCCGGCATCGAGTGGTGCTCGGCGACCCAGTAGCGGTGGAAGCCGCGGGACTCCGCGAGCCGGGCCAGCGCGACACTGGTGCGCAGGGCGTCGGTGGCGGTACTGCCCGCGCCCACGGTGACCAGGTCCAGTACGGACAGGGGTGCGGGGGCGGTGCCCTGTGCCGCGCCCCGGATGCCGTCCGTCTCGCCCTGCGCCTTGTCCCGGTTCTCGTCTGCCGTCACGGTGGATGCCTCCTGCTTTTCGGCCGTGCGCTGTCCTCAGGCCGCTAACAGGAGGCTGTCCCCGTTTATTCCCGGTCTCTTCCGCCGCCGCTCACACCTGCACGATCGGCTCCCGGGTGAACAGCGCCCCCAGCGCCGGCGCGTTCACGCGGCGGTCCGTCAGGCGCAGGGCCTCCCACACGGTGACCTGGTTGGCGGTGAGGACCGGCTTGCCCAGCTCCTTCTCCAGGGCGGGGATGTGCGCGGCCGTGTGGAGGGCGGTGTCCGGCAGGAGCAGCGCCTCGGCGGACGCGTCGTCGGCTTCCCGGGCCAGCGTGAACAGTTCCGCCTCGCCCCACGTCCCGACCTCGGCCGCGGTGATGATCCCGGCACCGCGGACCGCGACCACCTCCGCGCCCCCGGTCCGCAGGAAGTCCGCGAACAGCCCGGCCACGTCGTCCGGGTAGGTCGCCCCCACCGCGACCCGCCGCACCCCGAGCTCCCGCACGGCGTGCACGAAGGCGAAGGAGGTCGAGGAGGCCGGCAGCCCGGCCGCCCGGGCGAGGGTGCGCACCTGCTCCTGGGCGCCCTCCCAGCCGTGGACGAAGCTGCCGCTGGTGCAGGCCCACACGATCGCCTCGGCCCCGGACAGCCGCAGCTGCGCCACGCCCGCCGAGAGCCGATCCGGTGAGCCCATCTCGCGCAGGGCGTCCGCCCTGTGCGCGTCCTCGCCGATGTCCGTGTGGACCACGTCCACCCGGATGTCACTGCCCAGGAGCTGCTCGATGCGCGGATAGTCGTCCTCGGCGGAGTGGCCCGGGTAGAGGAGTCCGAGTGCGGTCATGTCCAGCCTTCCTGCTGTTCTTCCGGCAGTACGGGCCACTCACGCGCCGAGTCGTCCAGCAGCGCCTGATACGGCCCCACGGCTCGGGTACCCAGCCTGCGCAGCGCCGCCCACATCGTTACCTGGTTGGCCGACATGACCGGTATGCGCAGCTCCGCCTCCAGCTGGGGGATGACGTCGTACGTCGGCAGGTTCGTGCAGGAGATGAACAGTACGTCCGCCGCCCGGCCCCGGACCGCGCGCCGCGCCATGTCGGCCACGTCCCGGTACGGGACCTTCCAGATGTGCCGGGTCAGCCCCATGTAGGCGCAGCCCGTCACCGCGACGCCCGCCTGGGCGACGTACTCCTGCAGCGCCCGCGTCACGGATTCCGTGTACGGGGTCACCAGGGCCGCCCGCCGGGCGCCGAGCTCCGCGAGCGCCTCCAGCAGCGCCCCGGACGTGGTCACGGAGGGCACCGCGCCCGCCCGTGTCATCGCCTCGCACATCGCGCGCTCCCCGGCGATCCCGTCGACGAAGCTGCCCGAGGTGCAGGCGTAGGCGACAACCTCGGGCGCGACGGCGTTGAGGGTGCGCACCGCCTCGCGCAGCGTCTCGTGCTCGCTGACCAGCCGTGCGAGGTCGAGGCTCACCTCGACCGGCACGAACGGCGTCCGGGTCAGATGGAGCGAGATGTCGTCCGGCACCCAGCGCCACAGTTCGCGATCGAGGGCGAAGTCGAAGGGGGCCACCACACCGACGCCTCGCTGCGGGCGCGGACCCCCGAGAAAGGTGATGTCCGAGGACTCCATGGCAGGCACCTGCCTCACCGTGCGGAAGGAGGGGACAACGGACCGTGAACGCGCCCGTGTTGACGACGGTAGGTTCGGGTGCGAGCGTGGTCAATCCGTGCATGTCAGACGCTCGCTCACCGCGAAGAACGGCTGCCCATGACCGCCCCGACGCTTCTCGTCCTCGACGCCGACCCCCCGCCCCGCCTGGGCCGTCTCACCGGCCGCGCCCGGATCGTGCACGCCGACGCCGGCAGCCTCGCCCGGCACCTCCCGGACGCCGACGTGCTGCTCGTGTGGGACTTCGCCTCCACGGCGGTGCGCGACGCCTGGCCGGGCGAGGGTCCAAGGCCCCGCTGGGTGCACACGGCGAGCGCGGGCGTGGACCACCTGATGTGCCCGGCGCTCGCCGCGTCCGACACCGTGGTGACGAACGCGCGCGGCGTCTTCGAGCAGCCCATCGCCGAGTACGTCGCCGCCCTGGTCCTGGCGATGGCCAAGGACCTGCCGCGCACATGGGAGTTGCAGGGCCGTCGCGAGTGGCGCCACCGGGAGGGGCAGCGGCTGGCCGGCACGCGGGCGTGTGTCGTCGGGTCGGGCCCCATCGGCCGGGCGATCGCCCGCACCCTGAAGGCGCTCGACGTGACGACGGCGCTCGTCGGCCGCGTGCCGCGCACCGGCATCCACGGCCCTGGGGACCTGGACCGGCTGCTGGCCCGCGCCGACTGGGTGATCGCGGCCGCGCCACTCACGGAGCAGACGCGCCACATGTTCGACACCCGCCGCTTCGGCGTCATGCAGCCCTCGGCCCGGTTCGTGAACGTCGGGCGCGGGCAGCTGGTCGTCGAGGACGCCCTCGCCGAGGCGCTCGCCAAGCGCTGGATCGCGGGCGCCGCCCTGGACGTCTTCGAGGACGAACCCCTCACCCCCGACAGCCCGTTGTGGCAGGTTCCCGGGCTGATCGTGTCCCCGCACATGAGCGGTGACACGGTCGGCTGGCGGGACGACCTCGGCGCGCAGTTCGTCGAGTTGTACGAGCGCTGGGAGGCGGGCCGGAACCTGCCGAACGTGGTCGACAAGAAGCGCGGATACGTACCCGGACACTGAAGCCGCCAGGAGGGTGCATGACGGAGCCGACGGAACTCACCGAGCTGACCGCCCTACGACTCGTCGAGGGCTTCCGCAAGGGCGAGTTCAGCCCCGTGGACGCGACCCGCGCGGCCCTGGAGCGGGCCGAGCGCATCCAGCCGGAGGTGAACGCGTTCGTGCGTCTCTTCGCGGACGAGGCGCTCGCCCGGGCACGGGAGTCGGCGGACCGCTGGCGGCGCGGCGACCCGTACGGGCCGGTGGACGGCGTACCGGTCACGGTGAAGGACATCCTGCTGCTGCGCGGCGCGCCGACCCTGCGTGGCTCGAAGACCATGTCCGAGGAGGGAAGCTGGGACGAGGACGCGCCCGCCGTGGCCCGGCTGCGTGAGCAGGGCGCCGTCTTTCTCGGCAAGACCACCACTCCCGAGTTCGGCTGGAAGGGCGTCACCGACTCGCCGCTGAGCGGAGCGACCCGCAATCCGTACGACACCTCGCGCACCGCGGGCGGCTCCAGCGGCGGCAGCGCGGCCGCCGTGGCCCTCGGCGCGGGCCCGCTGTCGCTGGGCACGGACGGCGGGGGCAGCGTGCGCATCCCGGCGGCGTTCTGCGGGATCTTCGCGCTGAAACCGACGTACGGGCGGGTGCCGCTGTATCCCGCGAGCGCCTTCGGCACGCTGGCGCACGTGGGGCCGATGACCCGGGACGCGGCGGACGCGGCGCTGCTGCTGGATGTGATCGCCGCGCCGGACGCGCGCGACTGGTCGGCGCTCGGGCCGGTGGGGGCGTCCTTCACGGACGCGCTGGCCGGAGGTGTGCGCGGGCTGCGGGTGGCGTACTCGCCCTCCCTCGGCGGGCAGGTGGCGGTGGCCCCGGCGGTCGCGGCGGCGGTGCGGCAGGCGGTGGAGCGGCTGGCCCGGCTCGGCGCGTACGTCGAGGAGGCCGACCCGGATTTCACGGACCCGGTGGACGCGTTCCACACCCTGTGGTTCAGCGGCGCGGCCCGCGTGACCCAGCACCTCGGCCCGCGGCAGCGGGAGTCGCTGGACCCGGGGCTGCGGGAGATCAGCGCGACGGGGGCGCGCCGGTCGGCGCTGGACTACCTGGCCGCGGTGGATGTCCGGATGGAACTCGGGCGGCGCATGGGCCGTTTCCACGAGTCGTACGACCTGCTGGTCACGCCGACGCTGCCGATCACCGCGTTCGAGGCGGGGGCCGAGGTGCCGAAGGGCTCCGGGTACCGGCGCTGGACGGGGTGGACGCCGTTCACGTACCCGTTCAACCTGACGCAGCAGCCCGCGGCGACCGTCCCGGTGGGGGCGGACGGTGCCGGTCTGCCGGTGGGGATGCAGATCGTGGCCGCCCGGCACCGCGACGACCTCGTGCTGCGTGCGGCCCACGCGCTGTACGAGGCGGGGTTCACGGCTTCGTTCACCTCCCCGTCGTTCACTTCCGCCGGAAGCTGAGCGTCTCCCCCGCCGCCCCCGACCGCCACAGGTCGTTGCACGCCTCGGTCATGGCCTCCAGACCGTCCACGACCTGGCCCCAGACGATGCCGGGCACCCAGCCCACATCGCCGTTGAGGAGCAGGTTGTTGCGTTCGTAGAAGAGGGCGAGGTCGACGACCGTGGTGCCGGGGCGTACCCCGGCGTCGTAGCCGTACGCCTTCGTGCCCAATTCCGTGCCCGCGAAGGAGAAATAACAGAGATCTCCGGGGATCGGGGTAACTGTCGGATTTTCCAGGGGTGGCTCCGATTTCGCGAAAGGCGGGAAAAGGGCGTAGATCTCGTTGCGTGCGTACTTGGCGTGGTAGACGTCGCCGGACAGCGGGAGGGAATCCCACACGGCCGCGCAGGTGATCGGCGCGCGGTCGTCCAGCAGCTGTGCCGTGCAGTGGATTCCCCGCTTGACCAGCGAGACTTCGATGTAGCGAGCAGCCATGCACTCCATGGTCCCGCGCCGGTCAAGGGGGCGTCGGCGAAGACCGGGGCTCAAATCGATCTGCATAACTCGCATCGAGTCGGGTAGCCGCGCCGCCATGGCTCCACCTATTGGGAATGGCGAACACATATCCGCGCCCACCCGCCGATCGCTGCTCGCGGGGGTGGCGGCGTTCGGTGCGCTGGGTGCCGCCGGCTGCAGCCGCGTGGCCACGGCGTCCACGACACAGGGCGGTGATCTGCTCGACCGGCTCAGGGCGCAGGGCGTCGTACGACTCGGGATCGCGGGCGAGATCCCGTTCGGGTACATCGACAAGAACGGAGAGCTGACCGGCGAGGCACCGGAATTGGCCAAGGTCGTCTTCAAACGGCTGGGGGTCGACAGGGTGCAGCCCGTGCCCACCGAGTTCGGCTCGCTCATCCCGGGCCTTAACTCGCAGCAGTTCGACGTCGTGGCCGCCGGGATGTACGTCAACCCGGACCGCTGCGAGCAGGTCATTTTCGCCGACCCCGACTACCAGATGCTCGACTCCTTCATCGTGCGCAAGGGCAATCCGAAGGGCCTGCACAACTACAAGGACGTCGTCGCGAAGAAGGCCAGGTTCGCGACGGGGACCGGTTATGCCGAGATCCAGTTCGCGGTCGAGGCCGGCTACCAGGAGAGCGACATCCTCATCGTGCCGGACCAGGTCGCCGGGCTGAACGCCGTCGAGGCGGGGCGCGTCGACGTCTTCGCCGGTACGGCCGTCACCACCCGTGCAGCCGTCAAGAAATCGGGCAAGGCCGAGGCGACGAAGGCCTTCGCGCCGCTCGTCGACGGGAAGCCGCACGTCGACGGCGGCGCCTTCGCGTTCCGGCCGACCGAGACGAAGCTGCGGGACGCCTTCAACGTGGAGCTGCACAAGCTCAAGAAGAGCGGGGAGCTGTTCCGCATCCTGCGGCCCTTCGGTTTCACCGAGGCCGAGATGACCGATCTGACCGCGAAGGAGCTGTGCGGCGGATGACCTCGGGACTCTGGGAACTCGTATTCAAGGGGATATGGACCACCGTCCAACTGCTGGTCTACAGCGCGCTGCTGGCCGCGACCGCCGCCTTCGTGGCCGGCGTCGCCCGCACCCACCGCCTGTGGATCGTCCGCTTCCTCGCGGGCCTCTACACCGAGGTGTTCCGCGGGACCTCGGCCCTCGTCATGATCTTCTGGGTGTTCTTCGTGCTGCCGGTCGCCTTCGGCTGGCAGCTGGTGCCGATGTGGGCGGGCACGCTGGCGCTGGGGCTGACGTACGGGGCGTACGGCTCGGAGATCGTGCGCGGTGCGCTGAGCGCCGTCGACCCGGCGCAGAAGGAGGGCGGCATCGCGCTCAGCTTCACGCCCTGGCAGCGGATGCGGCTGATCCTGCTGCCGCAGGCGGTACCGGAGATGATCCCGCCGTTCTCCAACCTGCTGATCGAGCTGCTCAAGGGGACGGCCCTGGTGTCCGTCATGGGCATGGGCGATCTGACCTTCAGCGCCAACCTGGTGCGGCTGGCGCTCCAGCAGAGCGCGGAGATCTACACGTACGTACTGCTGATCTACTTCGTGATCGCCTTCCTGCTCACGCGCCTCATGCGCGGTCTGGAGAAGCGGCTGAAGGCGGGCGTCGGCAAGGAGCCGCAGCGCGGGGTGGCCGCGCGTGAGCTGAAGCGGGCCGAGACGACGGGTGTCGGGGGTGGTGTCGCGTGAAGTGGGACTGGAACGCCGTACGGGACTTCATGCCGCACTTCTGGGACGGCCTGGTGGTCACCCTGGAGGCGCTGGCCCTCGGTTCGCTGATCTCCTTCGCCCTCGGGCTGGTGTGGGCGCTGCTGATGCGCACGCCCACGCGCTGGGTGCGCTGGCCGGTCGGAGTGGTCACGGAGTTCGTCCGCGACACCCCGCTGCTGGTGCAGCTGTTCTTCCTGTTCTACGTGCTGCCCGAGTGGGGACTCACCCTCTCCGCGCTGACCACCGGTGTGGTCGGCATCGGCCTGCACTACTCGACGTACACGATGCAGGTCTACCGGGCCGGCATCGAGGCGGTGCCGGTCGGCCAGTGGGAGGCGGCGACGGCGCTCAGCCTGCCCGTCACCAGGACCTGGCGGGCGGTGATCCTTCCGCAGGCGATCCGCCGGGTCGTTCCGGCCCTCGGCAACTACGTCATCGCGATGCTCAAGGACACGCCGATGCTGATGGTGATCACCGTGCTGGAGATGCTCGGCCGAGCCCGGCTCTTCTCCCAGCAGCACTTCCAGTTCACCGAGCCCCTCACGGTGATCGGCGTGGCCTTCATCCTCATTTCCTATCTGGCCTCCCTTCTTCTGCGAGCCCTGGAGCGACGTCTTGTCCGCTGACACCCCCCTGATGAAAGACCCCGACGCCCACACCAACCCGCCGGTGGACGGCAGCGAACTGATCCGCTTCGACCAGGTCACCAAGCGCTTCGGCGACAACACCGTCCTCGACCGGCTCGACTTCTCCGTCGACTCCGGCAAGCACGTCACGCTGATCGGCCCGTCCGGCTCCGGCAAGACGACGATCCTGCGGCTGCTGATGACCCTGACCAAGCCCGACGAGGGCACGGTCACGGTCGCCGGGGAGCGGCTCCACCCGGCCCCGGAGAAGCAGATCCGCGAGGTCCGCAAGAAGATCGGGATGGTCTTCCAGCAGTTCAATCTCTTCCCGAACATGACCGTGCTCAGGAACATCACCGAGGCGCCCGTGACCGTCCTCGGGCTGTCCGAGGACGAGGCGGAGGCACGCGCCCGCGAACTGCTGGACCTGGTGGGTCTCGCCGACAAGTGTGACGTCCGCCCGACGCGGTTGTCCGGCGGGCAGCAGCAGCGGGTGGCCATCGCCCGGGCCCTCGCCATGCGGCCGCAGGTGCTGCTCCTCGACGAGGTGACCTCGGCGCTGGACCCGGAGCTGGTGGCGGGCGTCCTCGATCTGCTCAGGGACATCGCCCGCTCCACCGACATCACCATGCTCTGCGTGACCCACGAGATGAACTTCGCCCGGGACATCTCCGACCAGGTGCTGATGTTCGACTCGGGCCGCGTCATCGAATCCGGTCCGCCGGAGAAGCTCTTCGGCGATCCCGACCACGAACGCACCCGGGAATTCCTCGGTGCGGTGCTGTAATGACGAAAAGTAAATAAGCCATCACCCCAGGTCTCGATGTCGTGGCATGACTTTGGCATATGCCAGAGTGACAGTGCCGCAGTTGAGGGGCCACAATCTCGCCAACAACCCCTCCCGATATGGCTCTTGCCGGTTATCGTGGAGGGGATCCGATGTCCCGGATCACGGCCCAGAAAGCGACCGGGGGGATTAACCGTGGCGCTGAAGCACGAGCCGACCGCGCCGTACCACTCGGCTCAGGACGCCCTGCGCGTCCTCGAGACGGTGGCACGGCACTCCAGCGGTGTCACCGACACCGTGCTCGCCCGCGAGACCGGCATAGGCATGGAGCGACTGACCACGCTTCTGCGGATGCTGCGCCGCGAGGGCTACATCGAGCAGGTCACCGACGGGGCGTACATCACCGGCCAGGCCCTCGCCCGCCTGGGTTCCGCCCAGGACCGCGAGGAGGCCCTGCGCGAGAAGCTCCAGCACACCCTCGACCGGCTGCGCGACTCCGTGGGAGCCGCCGTCTACATCAGCCGGTACGTCGACGGCGAGGTCAAGGTCACCCAGTACGCCGACGGCCCCACGACCCCCGCCGTCAAAGAGTGGGTCGACTTCCGCTACTCCGCGCACGCCACCGCGGTCGGCAAGAGCCTGCTCGGCCAGCTCGACCACAACAGCCGGCGCGACCACCTCGCCCGGCACAAGATGGCCCGCCTCACCTCGCGCACCATCACCAGCGACCGGCTCCTGCTCTCCTGCCTGGAGGCCCAGCCGCCCACGGTGCCCGTCCTCGACCTCCAGGAGTACGCGGTCGGCACGGTCTGCGCGGCCGTCCCGATCACGGCCGGGTCATCGGTGGGCTGCCTGGCCGTGTCCCTCCCGCTGGAGCACGCGCACCGGCTCCGGCAGGCGGCGGACGCCCTGAACCGGAACGCGGCTCCGGTCCTGCTGTCGCTGGCGATCTAGCCGCAGGTCAGCCACACGTCGGCCGCAGGTCCGGGTGGTCACGAGCACGCCCTCGGACCGGGTAGTATTTTCTTTGTCGCCGACCGCGAGAGCGGAAGGCGGGAGTCATGCGCCGCTAGCTCAGTTGGTTAGAGCAGCTGACTCTTAATCAGCGGGTCCGGGGTTCGAGTCCCTGGCGGCGCACAGATGAGGAGCCCTCCGCGGAAGCGGGGGGCTCCTTCGCTATTCTCCCCTCCCGCCCCCGCGCCCGGTACTCCGCCACCAGCCCGGCCAGGTCCCCGGCGCTCAGCCTCCGGTACGCGCCCGCCCCGGGCGGCCTCCACCACACCGGATCGGCACACCGGAACCCCTCCCGCCTGAGCCCCGCCCGATGGATCTTGTTCGTGGCGGTCACCGGCATCCGCTCCACCACCCGCACGAACCGTGGCGCCATCTTCGTCCCCAGGTCCGGCTGGGCCAGCAGGAACTCCGCGAAGCCGAGCGGGTCGAAGTCACCGGCGAGCGTCGCCATGACCTGGTCCCCGGCCACCGGATCCGGCACCGCGTACACGGCGACGGCCACGGCGCCCTCGTAGCGGGCGAGGATGTTCTCGATCAGCGCGGCGGCGAGGTTCTCGCTGTCCACGCGCAGCCGGTCGTCGGTCCGCCCGGCGAAGTAGAGGAAGCCGTCCGCGTCCCGGTAGAAGAGATCGCCGGTCCAGTACCAGCCGTCCCGCTGTCGCTCGCGGTCCGCCTCGGGGTTGCGCCAGTAGCCCTCGAAGGGGTTCGGACCGCGGTTGACCAGCTCCCCGATCGCCTCGTCCCCGTTCAGCAGCCGCCCGTCAGGGTCGAAGACGGCGGGCGGACACTCCGCGCGCGTCTCCGGGTCGAGGACGACGAGATCGCCCCCGCGCGCCGCCCGCCCGACCGCCCCCGCCGGCGTCCCCGGCGTCCACTGGACCGCGGCCCCGCCCTCCGACGAGCCGTACCCCTCCACCAGCCGCACCCCGAACCGCCGCTCGAAGGCCGCCGCGTCCACCGCGCCCGCCTCCGTCCCGAAGCCCAGCCGCAGCGGATTGTCCCGGTCGTCGGGGCGGGGCTCGGTGGCGAGGAGGTACTGCACCGCGCGTCCCACATAGGTGAAGTACGTCGCCCGATAGCGTCGTACGTCCGGCAGGAACCGCGACGCGGAGAAGCGCCGCCGCAGCGCCACCCCCGCTCCGGCCGCCAGCGCCGGCGCCCAGTCGGCGATCACCGCGTTGCCGTGGAACATCGGCATGCAGATGTAGTGCACGTCGTCCGGGCGGACGGAGAAGTGGTCCGCCAGCGAGCGGCTGGCGGCGGCCAGCCGGCCCTGGGAGCAGATCGCGGCCTTGGGGGCGCCGGTCGAGCCGGAGGTGAAGTACAGCAGGACGCGGTCGGCCGGGGTCGCCCGGGAGGCGTCCGGCCGGGCGTCCGTGTACGGGGCGAGCAGGTCGGCGTAGGCCTCGCTGTCGGTCACCAACAGGCGGACACCGGGAAGTTCGAGTCCGTCGAGGAGCGGCAGGTGGGCTCGCTCGGTGACCACGACCCGGCACTCGGTGTGCCGGATGTCGCGGGCCAGTTCAGGTCCCCGACGGGTGGGATTGATCCCGGCGACGGCCGCTCCGGCCAGCGCGGCCGCGCCCAGCCACAGCGGGAACTCCGGGGTGTTGTCGAGCAGGACGCCCACATGCGGTTCTGCGCCCGGCGGCAACAGCTCGGCCAGCAGCGCCGCCCGGGCCGCGGCCCCGGCCGCCACCTCGTGGTGCGTGAGCACCCGCTCCTCGAACCACAGCCCCGGCCGATGGTCACCCCACCGCGCCGCTACGAGTTCGGCGACCGTGCCCCTGGTGGACTCCATGGGCGGGCACGGTAGTTGACGTATCGTCAGAAGTGGAGGCCCGTGCGGTCCGAATCCACCGGAGTCCGCCGAGCGCTCCGCGGGATGTGCGGCGATGCGCCGTCGATCGCCCGCGGCGTCGTCGTAGCTGGTCGCGCCCACGCGGCGGAGCCGCATATCGACACAGCCCCGCGCCCCTTCGGGGTGCTGCGGAACCGCAGCGGACTTCACCGAGGCCGCTCAGAAGCCGCCGACGTCCGATGTCGCGAAGACCTCGGTGTACGTCACCATGAAGGCGACGCAGAACCCGACGACCACGCCGAGGAACGCCAGCAGGGCGAGGGTGCCCGCCGCCTGCTTGACCTTGCGCGGCGGGAGGGCGGTGGCGATCACCTCGCGACGGCCGTCCTTGTAGTGCACGGTGACGATGTCGCCCTCGACGACGGTGGCCGGACCGTCCTCCTCCTCGAAG
Organism: Streptomyces sp. NPDC001315; assembly: GCF_042896175.1. NCBI lineage: Bacteria > Bacillati > Actinomycetota > Actinomycetes > Kitasatosporales > Streptomycetaceae > Streptomyces > Streptomyces sp. NPDC001315. The sequence continues at coordinate 600,614 of NZ_JBIAWZ010000001.1, forward strand.
CGGACCGTGCGGCCGTCGCGCGAGGTGAACTCGTAGACGTGGTGCAGGGTCGTGCGCACGCGGGACTCTCCGCCGCCGTGCACCGTGGTGAAGGTCCGCAGACAGCGCGCCTCCGCCGTCAGTCCGCTGTTCCAGGCCATGCGCAACTGCACCGTGCGGCGCACCACGCGGTACGCCATGAAGAGAGCCGCGGCCATGATCAGGCCGGGAACGGCGTAGAACATCACGTCCATGGGATCCCCCGATCTCCACGCCGTACCCATCGGTAGGCGTGTCAGGAACCTACCCGCGGGCGGCACCCGATCAGCTCAAGGCATCCTCAGAACTCACCGGTGCCGGATCATCACCTTGAGCATCACGCTCACGCCCACCCGCGGGCGCCGGAACCGGTCGTTCCGGCGCCCGCGGACCCTACCCGAGGGGGATCAGAAGGTGACGTCGGAGCAGGCGTAGAACGCGTTGCTCGTGTCCGCGATCGTCCACACCGCGACGATGACGTGGTGACCGCTCAGCCCGGACGGCAGCGTGCCGCTGTGGGAGAGCGTGGACGGGGGACGCTGACCGTTGTAGGGCACCGTCAGGAACGGTGTGGTGGTGAGGTCGGAGCGGGCCAGGTTGTGGTTCTGGTTCCAGCCCGTCTTGGTGACGTAGTACTTGAAGTCGGTCGTGGCGTGCATGGCGGTGAACTGCCAGCGGAACGTGTAGCTCTGGCCGCCCGTCACCTTGGTGGTGGGCCAGGCGCCGCCCGACGGGGTCTTCGGGCTGTCGAGCTGGGCGAACCGCGTGTTGTTGCCGGAACAGATCTGGCCGTCGGCCGGACCCGCGGCCGGGAAGCCCTTGGGGCCCTCGACGCTCTGCGGCTCCCACTGGATGTCGCCGCAGTTCGTCACCGTGCCGTTCTGGCAGAGCTTCTGCCTGCTGATGGGGAGGTCGGTGTAGCCGTGGCTGCTGGCACCACCCGACGAGAGCACGAAGGCTCCGGACGTGGCGAGGCCCACCACGGCGGCATACAACTTGGTCCTTCTGCGCATGCTGCCGCTCCTGGAGAACGTGGGGGAGGTTCAGTGAGCTGTGCAGGTCTAGACCAAGTCTCAGATTATTGCGATCAATTGAACATGTCCATACCAAAAACGGGGTCCATACCCATCACGGAGCCGCTTCCCCTCGCCCCGCGCAGAACGCGACCGTCAGGTCCTTCACCAGCGCCTTGCGTTCGTAGTCGTCCAGCTCGACCAGTCCGCGCATGGTCAGCCGGGTCACCGTGTCCTCCACCGAGTCGACGACCGAGGTGAGCACACTCGCCCGGTTCTGCGCGTCCAGCGCGGCGATCCGGCGGCGGTGCATCGCGGCGGCGACCTCGGGGGCGTACTCCACCCGTACCGGCCGCACCGAGAACACCTCCAGGCCCACCGGCCCCGCGTCCTGCGCCACCCGGCGGGTCAGCGCGTCGGTGGCCGCGTCCAGCGACCCCCGCGCCGTTCCCGGCATCTCCACCGGCACCCGGGCCAGCGCCGCCTCCACGCACTCGCGCAGATACGTCTCGTGGTCCTCGACCCCGAGCGTGGCCCGCGCGGTGTCCCGCACCCGCCACACCACCAGCACCACCACCCGCAGCGCGACCCCGTTGCCGTCGGCGGCCGGCATCGGCTCACTGCGCCAGTGCCGCAGCCGTACGTCGACCCGGCGGCGCAGCAGCAGCGGGTTGACCCACATCAGCCCGGTGCGCCGGACGGTCCCCCGGTAGCGCCCGAACAGGCCGAGCACCCAGGCCCGCCCGGTCAGGCCCCGGGCGAGGCCGCCGAAGCCGAACAGCCCGAGCGCCCCGGCCCCGGCATACGCCGCCCACTGCGCCGGACCGAGCCCGCCCCCCGCGTGCGCCGGCAGCCCCAGCGCCTGCACCACCGGCGGCGGCAGCACGCCCGCCCACCAGGAGGTGGCCGCGCAGCCGGCCGCCCCGCAGGCCCCGGCGAGCACGCCCACCGTGCCGGGCAGCACCCGGCCGGGCCGCTCCACCAGGTCGGGGTCGACCTGAGCCACCGGGCGCGCCTTCGCCGGCCCCGGGCGCCGGAAGCGCGGCTGCTCGCCGGTGCCCCGCCGACGCGCCACGACCGCGGGCTTGAGCGGCACGGACACCGGGTCGACTTCGTCGCGGAACAGCAGATGGACGGGGATCTCGGTGGTCACCTCGTTCTGGATGAGCCGGACGGGCCGGGTCTCTCCCTCGGCCGGTCCAGGTCCGTCCGATTCGGGCGTCTGTGAAGTGGTCGTACTGCTCATGCGTGCCTCCAGCCTCCGCGCCAGATGCGTCACAACAGTGGGCGGGCGGTGCGAGTGGCTCCCGGTCCGCGAGTGGTTCTCGGCCCGCGAGTGGTCCTCGTACTGCCAGTGGTTGTGGTCTGCGAGTGGTCCTCGTGCTGCCAGTGGTTGTGATCTGCGAGTGGTTTACGAGAAGATCCGCCGCCAGGTCTCCGGCCCCGGGTAGCCGTCCGCCGTGCCGCCCCGCCAGCCCTGGGAGCGCTGGAAGGCCTCGACGGCACGCCGGTCCGCCTCGCCCCAGCGCGGCCCCGGCCCGGTCGTGTAGTGCTTGCCGAACCCTTTCTTCACCAGCTGTCGGCCGAGCAGGGTGACGTACTTGTTGTCGGCGCCCGGCCGGAACATGCCCCGGCCCGGATAGGCGGGGGCCTCGGCGGGCCGCGCCGCCGGGTCGGCCGCCCCGGCCGCGACGTCCCGGCCGGCCCTGGCGGCCAGCAGTTCCCAGGTCCGCGGGCCCGGCAGTCCGTCCGCGGCCGCGCCCGTCCAGCCCTGCGCCAGCTGGAACGTCTCGGTGGCCCGACGATCCGCGTCGGACCACCGCGGGCCCGGACCGGAGGCGTAGAGCCCGCCGGCGCCGAGCCGCACCAGCATCCGGCCCAGCAGGGTGACGTACTGGTTGTTCGCGCCGGGACCGAAGTACGCCGGTCCGGGATACGGAGTCACCGCGCCGCCCCCGTCCGATTTCGCGCCCGCCGTGTCCGCGGCGAGCCCCTTGTAGCGGTAGGCGAGGTACCTGTCCGAGTGGCTCCAGTAGGCATAGGGGGTGGCCCGGCGGCGGGCGTGCGGGGGGATCTGTTCGTAGGCGTCGTAGTGGGTGTGCGTGTGGTCCGTCCAGCCGGCGAAAAGGACGACGTGCGAGCCTTTCTCCGGGTCCGCCGGATTGTGGAACAGCAGAATGTCGCCGGGCTGGAGTTCCCCCTTGGGAATCCGCTCCGCGTACTGGCTGAGGGTGCCCGTCCATTCGTTTCCCGGCAGGTTCCAGGCCATGGAGACGAAGCCCGAGCAGTCCTGCCGGTACCCGTCGGACCAGTAGGCGTCCATGCTGTACGGCACGTCGGCGTCGATCCATTTCCGCGCCCGGTCGATGATCTCCGCACGGGTGGTCGCGGGCGCCCTGCCCGAGCCCGTCGGCCTGCCCGGCTTGCCCGGCCCGCCGCCGGGGCCGTGCAGCGGGGCCCTGCCGCCCTGGGGGGTGTCGGGCTCGTCACCTGCGGGAACGCCCGGGCGGGCGGGTACGTGCGGGGCGGCGAGAGCGGGTGCCGTGGCCGCCGCGCCGAGCACGGCGGACGCGGCTGCGGCCACGACCAGGGCACGGTGGGCGGCCGGGTGGCCGGTGGTGCGGGCGGGGGAATGCGGCAGGACGCGGCGCCAGTGGACGCATCCCGGGCAGTCACAGTCGCTCGCGGGATCGAATTCCTCGAATACCGGAGCCGCCATGCGATTCCCCTCACACTCCAGGTGGAAATGTCCGCGCGTGTACACGGAGATCAGTTTTCCAACTGTCTTCGCGGTGCGCATGTTGACGGTCCGAATGATGTACGGCGGTCGGGTGGCGGGGGCCGCGAGAGGCGGCGGGGGACGGAAAGCGGCCGGGGGGCCGCCGCGAGGTGGTCCGGAGCACCTCCGCACGTCATGTAGAGTTATCGACGTCAGCAGGCGCCGCTAGCTCAGTTGGTTAGAGCAGCTGACTCTTAATCAGCGGGTCCGGGGTTCGAGTCCCTGGCGGCGCACAGACGGAAGAAGCCCCTCGTTCGCACGAGGGGCTTTTTCGTTGTCCGGCCGGACACCCTCCGGGCGATATGCATCGTCGAGATCCGGCACGCCTTCGGCACCTATGGGGGACCCATGTCCCTCGCACCCATGATCGAAGGCCTCCGTACGGAACAGGAGACCGCGCAGGGGCCCCGTCTCGCCGAGACCGACCGGGCCTTTCACGCCACCCGCTGCCGGCGCCTGGGAAACGTGCTGTTTGCGAGGCGCCGGAGACGTTCCGGGGCGTCTTCCACCGCGTGCGCACCGATCCGGCGGATGTGCCGCAGGATCCGCCGGTCACCTGCCGCCGGCACCGGGACAGCGTGCACGCGGTGCGCCTCGGTGACGCGGTTCGAGCGAAAGAGACCACAAGAGAGCACTTCGACAACATTCGCTCATGACTGTCCACAACTGATCCACAACTCCCCCACACGGGTCTCAATAAGCGCGTATGACCGGTAAACACCGCGTTTCGCATCTTGCGATCATGCTGAACGCCGTAGAACCCTGTTTCCCAAGATGCTGCGGATTGGCGGCACTTGGGGGGCAAGGAGCCGGTTGCGGCCGATGCGGGGAGAGGGGCCCCGTTCATGGAGGCGTGCCGAGGGGGGCACCCTGCAACCGGAAGGGCGCAGTTCCATGTCCACATATTGTGTGGCATCTGTGCCTCGCCAATGAGACACCTGTGCAGGCCGAGGGGGGTCGAAGCAGGTGAAGCAACCGACAGACACGCGGTGGTCCGCGTGTGGGGGGATGACTCATGACGTCGACGCCGACGGGCGCCCGGCATAACTTCGACCCGTCACAAACCACCCAGCTCAGGGTGCCTTCGCACCGGACCGGCCAGTTCCGCCGGTTGAAGAAGACTCTGCCGAGATACGACTACGAGCACTACAGCAGGCTGGCCGGCCCCCTCACCCAGCCCGACCCGAACAAGCCGTACAAAGTGCAGTACCGCTCGCTGCTCTCGCAGGAGCCGCACCGGATCCGGGCCGCCCTCATGCTGGGCGCGGCTCCGCTGCTGTCGCTGATCCTGCTGGGCTGGCTGTTGCAGCCGGAGCACTGGACCGAGCGCGACTACCCCGCCCATTCCTGGCTGCCCGCGCTCGACGTCGTCATGCTCGTCTCGATCGGCCTGATCGAGTTCTTCCGCTGCATGAACGTGCTGTCGAACGCGCACGCCACGCTGATCGCCCGCGACCCGATCCCGGTCGTGCCCGAGACCGGCACCAGAGTCGCCTTCCTGACCTCCTTCGTGCCCGGCAAGGAGCCGCTGGAGATGGTGACCAGGACCCTGGAGGCCGCCGTCCGGCTGCGCCACCGGGGTCTGCTGCATGTCTGGCTGCTCGACGAGGGCGACGACGCCGAGGTCAAGGCGGTCTGCGCCCGGCTCGGCGTGCACCACTTCACCCGCAAGGGCGTCGAGAAGTGGAACCGGCCCAAGGGCGCGCACCGCGCCAGGACCAAGCACGGCAACTACAACGCCTGGCTCGAGGCGCACGGCGACGAGTACGACTACTTCGCCTCCGTCGACACCGACCACGTGCCGCTTCCCAACTATCTGGAACGGATGCTCGGCTTCTTCCGCGACCCGGACGTCGGCTTCGTCATCGGCCCGCAGGTGTACGGGAACTACGACAACCCCATCACCAAGGCCGCCGAGTCGCAGCAGTTCCTCTTCCACGCACTGATCCAGCGGGCCGGAAACGCCTACGGCGCACCGATGTTCGTGGGCACCTCCAACGCCGTACGCATCAGGGCGCTGAAGCAGATCGGCGGCCTGTACGACTCGATCACCGAGGACATGGCGACCGGCTTCGAGATCCACCGGCACCGGAACCCGGCCACGGGGAAGAAGTGGAGGTCGGTCTACACGCCGGACGTGCTCGCGGTCGGTGAGGGACCCGCCGCCTGGACGGACTTCTTCACCCAGCAGCTGCGCTGGTCCCGGGGCACCTACGAGACCATCCTCAAGCAGTACTGGAAGGGCTTCTTCTCGCTGCCGCCGGGGAAGCTCTTCAACTACACCATGATGATCATCTTCTATCCGATGTCGGCCCTCAACTGGATCCTCGCAGGTCTGAGTTGCGCGCTGTTCCTGGGCCTGGGCGCCTCGGGTGTGAACATCGACCCGACCGTGTGGCTGATGCTGTACGGCAACGCCTCCGCGCTCCAGATCGGCCTGTACGTCTGGAACCGGCGGCACAACGTCTCCCCGCACGAGCCGGAGGGTTCGGGCGGTGTGGCCGGCATGGTGATGTCGGCGCTGTCCGCGCCGGTCTACGCCCGCTCGCTGCTGGACACGGTGCTGCGCCGCAAGAGCACGTTCGTGGTGACGCCCAAGGGCGACTCGGCCAGCCCGGACACCCTGTTCGGGACCTTCCGCATCCACCTGTTCTTCATCCTGGTCTTCGCCGCGTCGATCGTCGCCGGCTTCGTACAGGGACACTCCCACCCCGCGATGATCATCTGGGCCGTCTTCGCCCTGCTGATCACCGCGTCGCCGATCTTCGCCTGGCGGTACATGCTCCGGCAGGCGAAGAGGCGGTCCGCCGAGCCCGCACCGGAGCCGCAGGACGCGGTCCCGGCGCCGACGCCGGCCGCGGGAGTGCCCGCGCCGTACGCGTCGCACGGACCGGCGCCCAGGCCGAACTGGGCCGCATCGAACGGGAGCGGCGACCAGACCATGGAGATCGCCCTGGGTGGACTGGGGGGACGTAAGGAATGAATGACCGAGCCGGCCGCCGACGCGCACGTCGACTCGCTGTCGGTACGGCGGTGGTCCTCGCACTGGCCGGGATGAACGGCCCGTGGGTCTACCGCTTCGGAACCGAGAAGTACCACGACTACGCGATCAACAGACCGGAGTACAAGGCCGACAACGGCCGCTGGCAGATCGTCGAGTTCCCCAAGGAGTACCGCCAGGACACCATCCACGCGGCCCTCCTGCACACCGGCAAGGTCCTGCTCGTGGCGGGATCCGGCAACAACCAGGACAACTTCGACGCCAAGAAGTTCGACACCCGTATCTGGGACCCGGTCAAGGGCACCATCAAGAAGGTGCCCACACCGAGCGACCTGTTCTGCACGGGCCACACCCAGCTCGCCAACGGCAACATCCTGATCGCGGGCGGCACCAAGCGGTACGAGAAGCTGAAGGGTGACGTCACCAAGGCCGGCGGCCTGATGATCGTCCACAACGAGAACCCCGACAAGCCGATCACGCTGCCCGCGGGCACCAGGTTCACCGGCAAGGAGAACGGCAAGACCTTCGTCTCCAAGGACCCGGTGCTCGTGCCGCGTGCCAAGAAGGTCTTCGACCCGAAGACCGGCAAGTTCCTGCGCAACGACCCGGGCCTCGGCCGTATCTACGTCGAGGCGCAGAAGAGCGGCTCGAAGTACGAGACCGGCACCCAGGACAACTACCGCATCCAGGGTCTGACCGGTGTCACCGCGCGCAACACCTACGGCATCGCGCAGAAGCTCGCCCTCGACAAGAAGGACTTCCAGGGGATCCGGGACGCCTACGAGTTCGACCCGGTCGCCGAGAAGTACATCAAGGTCGACCCGATGAACGAGGCCCGCTGGTACCCGACGCTCACCACCCTGAGCGACGGCAAGGTCCTCAGCGTCTCCGGCCTCGACGACATCGGCCAGCTGGTCCCGGGCAAGAACGAGATCTTCGACCCGAAGACCAAGAAGTGGACCTACACGTCGACGATCCGGCAGTTCCCGACGTACCCCGCGCTGTTCCTGATGCAGAACGGCAAGATCTTCTACTCGGGATCCAACGCGGGCTACGGGCCGGACAATGTGGGCCGTGACCCGGGCATCTGGGACGTGGCCAGCAACAAGTTCACCAAGCTGCCCGGGCTGAGCGACCCCGACATGATGGAGACGTCCGGCACGGTGCTGCTGCCGCCGGCGCAGGACGAGAAGTACATGGTGATCGGCGGTGGTGGCGTCGGCGAGTCCAAGCTGTCCAGCGACAGGACGCGGATCATCGACCTGAAGGACGCCGCCCCCACCTTCGTGGACGGGCCGACGCTGGAGAAGGGCACGCGGTACGCGCAGGCGTCGGTCCTGCCCGACGACACCGTGCTGGTGTCGGGCGGCTCGGAGGACTACCGGGGCCGCGGCGACTCCAACATCCTCCAGGCGCGGATCTACCACCCGGACAGCAACACCTTCGACCGGGTCGCCGACCCGCTGGTGGGCCGCAACTACCACTCGGGGTCGATCCTGCTGCCCGACGGACGGGTGATGTTCTTCGGCTCGGACTCGCTGTACGGCGACAAGGCCAACACCAAGCCCGGCAAGTTCGAGCAGCGCATCGAGATCTACACACCGCCGTACCTCTACCGGGACTCGCGGCCGTCGCTGTCCGGGGGTCCGCGGACCATCGCGCGCGGCGGGACCGGCACGTTCACCTCGCAGCACGCCTCGTCGATCAGGAAGGTGCGGCTGATCCGGCCGAGCGCGTCGACGCACGTCACGGACGTCGACCAGCGGTCGATCGCGCTGGACTTCAAGACGTCCGGCGACAAGATCACGGTGACCGTGCCGAAGAACAGGAACCTCGTCCAGTCGGGGTGGTACATGCTGTTCGTGGACGACGACCAGGGGACGCCCAGCGAGGCGCGGTGGGTCAAGGTTCCGTAGCGGACAGCGACTCGGGGGCGCCCGGCCTGCGGCTGGGCGCCCCCGAGTGTCGCCGTCGCTCTCAGTGGGATGCGCGGGCCAGCTTCAGCGCGTAGTCCGCCCACCACTGGCCCGCCTTCGGGCCGCCCTTGCACTCGCCGTCGGACTCTCCCGGCCGCTTCACCCACAGGTACGCGTCGACCAGGGCGTCAGCCGTCTTCGTCGTCGGCGGTTCGCCCAGCGCCCGGCCCGGCGGGTTGCACCAGCGCTCGTTCGGATCGCCGCCCGTATACGGCCCGTTGCCGTTGCGGCTGGTGTCGATGACGAAGTGCTTGTCGCCGACCTTCGCCGAGAGCTCCTTGCCGTAGGCGAGGGAGTCCTGGGTGGAGTAGAAGTTGGAGACGTTGACCGCGAAGCCGTCGGCCCGGTCGACGCCGGCCGACCGCAACGGCTCGACCACCTGGTCGGGATGGCCCCAGCCGGCGTTGCCGGCGTCGAGGTAGACCTTCACGTTCTTCAGGGACTTCAGCTTGACGATCGCGCCCTGGAGGAGGTCGTAGCGCTCCTCGTGGAACTCGTCCTGGGTGCAGCCGTCCACCAGGTGCAGGATCGCGTCCGGCTCCAGGATCACCGTGGCGGGACGGTCCCCGATGCCCTTGGCCACGCCGTCGATCCAGGCCCGGTAGGCGTTGCCGTCGGCGGCACCTCCCTGCGAGTACTGGCCGCAGTCGCGGTGCGGGATGTTGTAGAGGACCAGAAGTGCCGTGCGGCCCGCCTTGTCGGCGGCCTCGGTGAAGCCGCGGGCCTCCTGTTCCGGGTTCTCCGGGCCGATCCACTCGCCGGTCGGCTGCTCGGCGATCTTGCGGATCTGCTCGGCCTCGTCCTTCCTGCCGGCCTTCGTGTAGGCCGTGAGCTGCTCTGCCGCGTTCCCGTCCGGGTTCACCCAGAACGGGTCGGTGCTCTCGGGCTGTTGAGTGACAGCGCTCTTGCCGCCGTCCGGTCCGCTGTCGTCCCCGTCTCCGTCCCCGCCTCCGGAGGAGCATCCCGCGATGGCCAGCGCCGCCCCCAGCGCCACCGCGAAGATCCTGCCCCGTGCCGAAGACGGCACCCCCCTCGTGCCGTACATCCAACTCCCCCTTGGGTGCACTGTTCTGCGCAGTTTTTCCCGGTCTCAATCCTGACATACGTCCCCCTACGCCCACGAGATCGCCCGAGCTTGTCTGAGATCTGTTACACCCTTCGGCGCCTGGTGGGCGCTCGGGCGACGACGAGTCGCGCAGGCCGCGATGAGGGCATGGACCACCTGGGCGGATGACGGAGAGCCACTGGTCCGGGACGTGGCGTCAAATGCCCCCTAGGCCCGCGAGCACATCCGTTCTACAGTCGTCTCGGGCGGCCCGAGCCCCCGGCCGGCCTCTCACTCACCGTGCCTTCCGCAGCCTCCCGCGTCGGCGTCCGGGTTACTCCCGCAGCCCGTGCGCACGCGGTCGAGGGCCGGCCCGGCCGGCGGCCCCCAGGGGGAGCGAGCCGTCGGCCGGGCCTGGTGCCGCGCGCTCACCCGGCCGTCCCCGACAGGTACGCCGACACGATCACGTTCGCCGTGTAGGTGCGGCTCGCCCGGTCGAAGGTGCCGCCGCAGGTGATGAGCCGCAGTTCGGCGCGCCCGGACTCGCGGGGGCCGTAGGCCTGGCGGGCGTCGAAGTGGTCGCGGGTGATGACCTGGACGTCGTCGATGGTGAACTCGGCGACCTTGCCGTCGTCGCGGACCACCCGGACCGTCTCGCCCGGCCGCAGCGCACTGATCTTGTAGAAGACGGCGGGCCGGGTCTCGGTGTCGACATGCCCCACCATCAGCGCGGTCCCGGCCGCGCCCGGCTTCACCCCGCCCCCGTACCAGCCGACCACGCCCGCCTGGTCGAAGGGCGGCGGCTCGATCGCCCCCCGCGTGTCCAGCCCCCGGGCCACGACCGGCGCCTGCACGCCGAGGTCGGGTATGTCGATGCGCTGCGGCAACGCTGGCCGCAACGGCTGTACGGCGGGCGGCAGTTCGTCCTCCGCCGGCCGCCCGACGGCCGCCACGTCACCGGTGGTCGGCGCGGATATCCCCTGCCGCACGTCGGTCACCCCGCGCCCCCACAGCCACAGCCCGAGCAGCAGCATCGCCCACGCGAGGCCGGTCAGCAGACGGCCACCGGAGGAACTCTCCCGGTCTTCCGACAGGTGTGCGGGCGGGGCGTCGGACAGGTCTTCGGACATGGCCGTTCAGTCCGTCCTGCGGCTCCGGCGGCCACTCCGGAGCGCTACGGCGGTGGCGGCGACGCCCGCGAGAATCAGGCCGGTGACCGTGTGGGCGGTGCCCGGACCGTCCGCGTGGACGTCCACCGAGGCGAAGTGGGCGGTGCCGCCGCCGCCCGCGTCAACGGGGGCGATCGGGGAGGCCGAAACGTACGGGGAGGCAGGGGCGTACGGTGCCGCCGGGCCGCCGCCGGCGACGGTGACGGTGCCCTTCACCTGGACGTCGGCACAGGTGATCCGCACGTCGTACGAGCCCGGCTCGACCGTGGAGCGGATACGGGTCTCCCCGGCCAGCGCGCCGTCGGTGCCGGCCAGCCGGGCGTCCGAGACGAACGCCGACGACACGGCGGTGGCCGTCGTTCCGACACAGCCGCTGACCCGCAGTGCCACGTCGGCGCCGGGGGCGGGGGACGACGGAGTCACCGAGACGCTGCCACCGCCCGCCGGGTCCGCCGCGTACGCCACCGGGGCGAGTGTCGCGACCGCGGCCACGAAACCCGCACAAAGAGTGACTTTCCAAGAACCCATCGTGAAACCTCCTGATATCTGGAGGTTCCCCCTGGGAGCGCGGCCCCGCATCCGCTGCCGGGCCGCACTGCTCCGTACGGGTGATCTTCCTCGCGTCGGCGGTTTCAGATCCGTTCGACGAGGTCCGCGATGGAGTTCACGACCTTGGACGGCCGGTACGGGAAGTCCTCGATCTGCTCGGGCCGGGTCAGGCCGGTGAGCACCAGGAACGTCTGCATTCCGGCCTCCATGCCGGCCAGCACGTCGGTGTCCATGCGGTCGCCGATCATCGCGGCGGTCTCGGAGTGGGCGCCGATGGCGTTGAGCCCGGTGCGCATCATCAGCGGGTTCGGCTTGCCCGCGAAATACGGCTTCTTGCCGGTCGCCTTGGTGATCAGCGCGGCCACCGCGCCGGTGGCGGGCAGCGGGCCCTCGGTGGACGGGCCGGTCTCGTCCGGGTTGGTGCAGATGAAGCGGGCGCCGCCGAGTATCAGCCGCACGGCCTTGGTCATCGCCTCGAACGAGTACGTCCGGGTCTCGCCGAGGACGACGTAGTCCGGCTCGTGGTCGGTCAGGACGTAGCCGATGTCGTGCAGCGCGGTCGTGAGGCCGGCCTCGCCGATGACGTACGCCGTGCCGCCCGGCCGCTGGTCGTCCAGGAACTGGGCGGTGGCCAGCGCCGAGGTCCAGATGGACTCGACCGGCACGTCCAGTCCCATGCGCCGCAGCCGGGCGTGCAGGTCGCGCGGGGTGTAGATCGAGTTGTTGGTGAGGACGAGGAACGGCTTGCCGGACTCGCGGAGCTTCTTCAGGAAGGCGTCGGCGCCGGGGATCGGGACGCCCTCGTGGATGAGCACACCGTCCATGTCGGTGAGCCACGACTCGATGGGCCTGCGGTCTGCCATGTGCGGGATCTCCTGCCGTACGCGCTACGTGAGCCCCAGCCTAAACACAGGTCCGATCTTGAGGGAACGGTCGTCCGCCCCCGTGTTCAGCGACGCCTGCGGACCAGCACCAGCGCACCGCCGGCGACCAGCAGGACGACGGCGGCGGCGAGGGCACCGCCCGGGGTGCCGAGTCCGGTGCGGGCGAGTTGGTCGGCGATGGAGAAACGGTCATCCGGGGCGATGGAGGGGGTGGGGGTGCTCGGGGTGGTGGGGGTGCTCGGGGTGGTGAGGGTGGAGGACGCGGTGCGAGTGGTGAGGGTGGCGTGCGGCGTGGGGTCGGGAACGGGATCCGGATCGGGATGCGGGTCTGGGTGCGGGTCTGGGTGCGGATCGGGATCCGGGTGGAGGGAGGGAACAGCGGCGGTGCCGGGATCGGTGCCGGTGCGGGGGCTGTTGGGGTCGGGATGGGTGCTGTGGTCGGTGGTCGGATCAGTGGTGGGGCCGGTGGTGGAGTCGGTCGTGGGGCCGGTGGTGGAGTCCGTGTCCGTGTCCGTGTCGGACGTCGAGCCGGTGTCGGTCTCCACGCGGAAGCGGTAGTCGTTCGACTCGCCGACCCAGTCGCCGTCGTCCTCGTGGCGCTGGACCACGGCGGCGTTGACGGTGACCTCGTTGGACACGGCGTCCGAGGTGAGGGCGAGGCGGACCTTCACCGTGAGGGTCTTGTTGGGGCCCACCGTGAAGCCGGGAAAGTCGTCGGCTTTCCCGCCTTCCTGACCGAAGGCCCCGACCAGTTCGTCCTCGTCGGTCGTCTCGAAGTGGACGGGCCGGGGTCGCGCACCGTCGTAGAACTCCAGATGCGGCTGCGTCGGCTTCAGGGCGTGCTGCCCGTCGACCAGCACGACGACCGGGTGGATGCCCGAGCAGGAGCGGGCGGTGGTGTTGGTGAGGTCGAGGTACCAGGTGCCGTAGCCGCCGCCGGCCTCGTAGGAGGCGGGGCCGCCGTGGATGCGGGTGGTGAGGGGGAAGGCGCGGTCGCCGGCGGCGGCGCAGGACGGCCCGGGGTCGGCGGCGTTCGCCGAGGCGGGGTTCGCCACGGCGGCCGCCGAAGCGGTCGCCGCCGGTACGGGGAGGAGGGCGGCGGCTGCCGCCAGGCAGAGGGAGGCGGGCGTGCAGGGTCGCATGGTCATGTGACCCTGCCCGGTGCAGGCGGCGGAGGAACGATGCCGTGCCGGAGCGGAGGGCGACGGAACTCGAACGGACGTCCAATTCCGCCCGATCGGCGCGCCCCGGTTGCCACTCCGGGAAACGTCGTTTCAGCTGTGGTCCCGGGTCACGTCGTTTCAGCTGTCGTCCCGCCCGAACAGCGGCCCCAGCAGCAACTGCGCCGCCCCCTCCGCGACCCCTCGCACCCCGCCCGGAGCGACCCGCACCGGCACCGCGCCCTCGGCCGCGCCCTCGCGCCGGGCCCGCGCGTCGAGCACCTCCGCCACTCCGCGCACGAACCGCTCCGGCTCCGCGGCGACCGTACGCCCGCCGAGCAGCACCAGGTCGATGTCGAGCAGTCCCACCAGGTTCGCCGCGCCCGCGCCCAGCACCCGCGCCGCCTCCTCGACGTCACCGCGCGCCACGGCGCCCAGGCACAGCGCCTCTATGCAGCCGCGGTCGCCGCAGGTGCACGGCGGTCCGTCGAGCTGGATGACCTGGTGCCCGAACTCCCCCGCCCCGGTCCGCGGGCCCCGGTGTACGCTGCCGCCGATCACCAGTCCGGCGCCGAGTCCCGTACCGAGGTGCAGATAGGCGAAGGACCCGCTCTCGCCGCCGACGGCCAGCCCGAGCGCCGCCGCGTTGGTGTCCTTGTCGACGACGACGGGCACGCCCCCGAGCCGCCCGGCGAGCGCGTCCCGCAGCGGGAAGCCGTCCCACTCGGGGAAGCCGGTGACGCGGTGCAGCACGCCTCGGGTGTGGTCGAGGGGACCCGGCAGGGCCACGCCGACCCCGAGGAGGGAGCCCGGGCGCCGCGTCGCCGCCAGCAGCTCCGCCTCCCGGGCCACCGCCGCCACCACGGCCTCGGCCCCCGCCCCCAGGTCCAGCGGCCCGCCCCGCTCCCCCACCACGCTCCCGGTGAGGTCGACCAGGACGGTCCGCAGCTCGTCCCGGTCCAGATGAACGCCGACCGCGTAGCCCGCCTCCGGCACCAGCCGCAGCACCGTACGCGGCTTGCCGCCCGTCGACGCGCGCCGCCCCGCCTCCGTCGCCAGCCCCTCCGCCCGCAGCCGGGCGGTGATCTTGCTGACGGCCTGCGGGGTCAGCCCGGTCCGCTCGGCCAGCTCGAGCCGGCTGATGCCGTCGCCGCCCGCGGTGCCCGCCGTGCGCAGCAGGTCGAGGACCAGCGCGGTGTTGTGGCTGCGCACGGCGAGCAGGTTCGCCCCCGCCGCCGCGCCCGTGCCGCTGCCGCTGCCGCTCTTCGCCCTGTTCACGCCACCATTCTCCCCCGCGCTTGCACTTTGGCAACAGCGTTGCGAAAGTGGAGGGCATGAATGGTACGACTGGCACGACTGGTACTCCCCTCCGTGTGGGCCTGATCGGCTACGGCCTCGCGGGCTCCGTCTTCCACGCCCCGCTGATCGCGGCCACCGAGGGCCTCGCCCTCGACACGGTGGTCACTTCGAACCCCGAGCGGCAGGAACAGGCCCGGGCGGAGTTCCCGGACGTCCGCGTCGCCGCCACGTCCGACGAGTTGTTCGACCGCGCCGACGACCTCGACCTGGTCGTCATCGCCTCCCCGAACAAGACCCACGTCCCGCTCGCCACCGCCGCGCTGAAGGCCGGCCTGCCGGTCGTGGTCGACAAGCCGATCGCGGGCACGGCGGCCGAGGCGCGCGAGCTGGCGGCCCTCGCCGAGGAGCGCGGCCTGCTCCTCTCCGTGTTCCAGAACCGGCGCTGGGACAACGACTTCCTGACCCTGCGCAAGCTGATCGACGAGGGCGAACTGGGCGACGTATGGCGCTTCGAGTCGCGCTTCGAGCGCTGGCGCCCGCAGCCGAAGGGCGGCTGGCGCGAGTCCGGCGACCCCGCAGAGATCGGAGGTCTGCTCTACGACCTCGGCAGCCATGTCGTCGACCAGGCGCTGGTCCTCTTCGGCCCCGCCACGCAGGTCTATGCCGAGGCGGACGTCCGCCGACCGGGCGCCGAGACGGACGACGACACCTTCATCGCCCTCACGCACGCGAACGGCGTCCGCTCCCACCTCTACGTCTCCGCGACGACCGCCCAACTCGGCCCGCGCTTCCGGGCGCTGGGCTCGCAGGCGGGCTACGTCAAGTACGGCCTGGACCCGCAGGAGGCGGCGTTGCGCGACGGCGAGCGCCCCGCCTCCGGTTGGGGTACGGAGCCCGAGTCGCTGTGGGGCCGTGTCGGCTCGGGCGAGTCCCCGCTGACCGGCGGCGGCACCCCCGTACCGACCCTGCCCGGCGACTACCCCGCCTACTACGCGGCGGTGGCGAAGGCCCTCACCGAGGGCGGCCCGAACCCGGTGACCGCGCTGGAGGCGGCCGCCGCCCTCGATGTCCTGGAGGCGGCCCGCCGTTCCGCCCGCGACGGAGTGACGGTGAGCCTGTGATGAGCGGACGCGAGATCACCCCGAGGTCCACCCCCGAGATCACCCCGAGCCTGGAAGAACTGGAGGCCCAGGAACGCCGTCTGGTCTTCCCCCAGTTCTCCAACTACGACGCCTGGGCACTCGGTTCCCTGCTGGTGGACCTGGCCCGGGAGTCCCAGGCTCCGGTGGCCATCGACATCCACCGCGCCGGCCAGCAGCTCTTCCACGCTGCGATGCCGGGTTCCACCCCCGACAACGACGCGTGGATCGCCCGTAAGCGCCGGGTCGTCGAACGCTACGGCGCGGCCTCCTACCTCGTCGGCGCCCGGTTCCGGGCGAAGGGCACGACGTTCGAGGAGTCCTCCCGCCTCGACCCCGACACCTACGCGGCACACGGCGGCTCCTTCCCGATCAACGTCGAGGGCGTCGGCGTGATCGGCGCGGTGACGGTGTCCGGGCTGCCGCAACTGGAGGACCACCGGTTCGTGGTGGGGGCGCTGGAGCAGTTCCTGAGCGAGTAGTCCGTCGGCAGGATTACCGCGCGGCTTCCTCCGGTTGGGCCTGACGTGCGTGACGATCACGGCACGACACCCACCCGGAGGAGAGGGAAGGACCCGATGAGCGAGTCGACGAGCAGCACGAGCGGCACGAGCGGCACCAAGGAGAAGGTCGGCCGGTACGGCATCTGGAGCGTGGAGCTCCGCTCGGAGGATCCGGCCCGGCGCGGCGAGATCGCCGAGGCCGCCGCGGAGCTCGAACAGCTCGGTTACAGCGCCGTCTGGCTGGGCGGCAGCAGCGCCGCGCGGCATGCCGTCCCGCTTCTCGAAGCGACGTCGCGGCTCGCGGTCGGCACGAGCATCCAGAGCATCTGGCAGTACGACGCCGAGGCGAGCGCGGCCGGCTTCGCCGAGGTGGAGTCGGCCCACCCCGGCCGCTTCGTCCTCGGCCTCGGCGTGAGTCACGCCAAGCTCGCGGAGCAGTACCGCCGCCCGTACTCGGCCCTGGTCGCCTACCTCGACGCGCTGGACGCGGCCGGTGTCCCGGCCGGGCGTCGGGTCCTGGCGGCCCTCGGCCCGAAGACCCTGAAGCTGGCCGGCGACCGGGCGGCCGGCGCGATCCCCTACCTCGTCACCCCGGAGCACACCGCCGAGGCCCGCGAGATCCTGGGCGAGGGGGCGCTGCTGGCCCCGGAGTTCAAGGTCGTCCCGGAGACCGACCCGGCCCGCGCCCGCGCCCTGGCCCGCGAGCACCTCGCGATGTACCTCGCGCTCCCCAACTACACCAACAGCTTCCAGCGCCTCGGTTTCACCGAGGACGACCTGGCCGCCGGCGGCAGCGACCGCCTGATCGACGCGCTGTACGCGTGGGGCGACGAGGAGCGGATCCGGGACAGCGTCCACGCCTTCCACACGGCGGGCGCCGACCACGTGGCGATCCAGGTCGTGAACGGCACCTCACCCGACGCCCTGCCGCGCGAGACATGGCGCAGGCTGGCCGATCTTCTGATCTGAGGCCGGGCGCTCAGGTGATCTGAAGGGGCCGGGCGCTCAGGTGACCGGAAGGCCGGGGCTCAGGCGTCCTTGAGCTCCTGGCGCTGGCGCCCGAGCCCCTCGATCTCCAGCTCGACCACGTCACCGGCCCGCAGGAACGGCTTCGGCTCGGGTTGCCCCAGCGCGACCCCGGCCGGGGTCCCGGTGTTGATGACGTCACCGGGGTACAGCGTCATGAACTGGCTGACGTACCACACCACTTCACCCACGGGGAAGATCTGCTCGGCGGTCGTCCCGTCCTGCTTCAGCTCGCCGTTGACCCACAGCTTCAGCGAGAGGGCCTGCGGGTCCGGCACCTCGTCGGCGGTCACCAGCCAGGGCCCCAGCGGGTTGAACGTCTCGCAGTTCTTCCCCTTGTCCCAGGTTCCGCCCCGCTCGATCTGGAACTCCCGCTCGGACACGTCGTGCGCCACCGCGTAACCCGCGACGTGCGCGAGCCCTTCCTCCGCCGACTCCAGATAGCGGGCGGTCCGCCCGATGACCACGGCCAGCTCCACCTCCCAGTCGGTCTTGGTGGAGCCGCGCGGTACGAGCACCGTGTCGTGCGGCCCGACGACGGTGTCCGCCGCCTTGAAGAAGATGACGGGCTCGGCGGGCGGCTCGGCCCCCGTCTCCCGGGCGTGGTCGTGGTAGTTCAGCCCGATGCACACGATCTTGCCGATCCGCGCCAGCGGCGGCCCGACGCGCAGTCCGGTCGCGTCCAGCTCCGGCAGTTCCCCGGCTTCGGCGGCGGCACGGATGCGGCCGAGCGTGGCGTCGTCGGCGAGCAGTGCGCCGTCGATGTCCGTCACGAGACCTGACAGGTCCCGCAGGACACCTTCGGCGTCGAGCAGCGCGGGCCGCTCCGCTCCCGCCGTACCGACTCGCAGCAGCTTCATGATGACAATCTCCCTCGATCGCGAGCGCCCCACCGATGTGTGCAGCCATCGGAGGACTGGTTGATCCTCCAAGCTCGGCGTCCAGTCTGCAAGACCATGTTCACGGACTGGACCGCGACCGAGGTACCCGGGGCCCGCGCCGGCCACGGGGGGGCTTATACGGGTTCGGTGACGAGGGGCTCCAGCAGCCGCCTGGGCTTCAGCAGGGCCCTGCTGACCGGATCCGCCGGGTCGAGGTCGAGTTCGGGCCCCGGCACCATGAGGACGTCCTGGACCGGTACGACGATTCCGCAGGCGGGGCATTCGCCGTACGGGCCGAGTTCCGTGCCGCAGTCGGCGTGCCGGAACTCGCGCAGCCGGGACCCGTCGATGTGCTCGCGCCCCCACCAGCCGAGCGACCGCAGCGTCGGCCACAGGGCCATCCCGCGCTCGGTGACGACGTACTCGTCGCGCGGCGGCGACTGCTGGTAGCGGCGCTTCTCGAGGATCCCCTCGGCGGTGAGCGACTGGAGGCGGGAGGCCAGGACGGCACGGGGGATGCCTAGGTGGACGAGGAAGTCGTTGTAGCGCCGTACGCCGTAGAGCGCGTCACGGATGACGAGCAGTGTCCATCGTTCGCCGACGACCTCCAGTGCCCGGGCCATCGAGCACTCCTGCGTCGCGTAGTCCTTACCCAGTGCCATGACGTCCACTGTAGCCACTTTTTCCGTTATTGGTTCAGTGACCGAACCTGCGGTGCTACGGTGTGGGAGTGGAGGTGAGTTCAATGATCGAACCTACCCCGCCTCATCGAACTCGTACGGTCGCAGTCCACGGAAGGGCAGCCATGACCCGGCTCGACTACAACGCCACGACCACCCGAGCAGAGCGGAACCAGCACCCGGACCCCGGCCCGCGCCCCCGGGCGACCCTGGCCCTGACCAGCGCCGCGACCGCCGTGGCCCTCATGACGTACACCGCGCCGATGGTCACGCTCCCCGAGATGGCCGCCGACCTGCACACCGCGGCGTCCGCCCAGGCCTGGCTGCTCAACGGCACCCCGCTCGGCCTGGCCGCCCTGCTCCTGGTGGCCGGCAGCCTCGCCGACGACTACGGCCGCCGCCGGATCTTCGTCGCCGGCACGCTCGCGCTCGGCATCACCACCGCGCTCGGCGGACTCACCACGTCGACCTGGCTGTTCACACTGACCCGCGTCGCCCAGGGCGCGGCGAGCGCGGCACTCCTCGCCAGCAGCCTGGGCCTGCTCGTGCACGCCTTCCCCACCCCGCGCGGCCGGCTGCACGCGACCGGGGTGTGGGGCGCGTTCGTGAGCGGCGGCATCGCGGTGGGCCCCCTGCTCACCGGGGCCCTGCCCGACTGGCGGCTGGGCTACGTGATCCTGGGCGCGGCCGCGCTGATCGTGGCCGCCCTGTCGGCGCGCACGCTGTCCGAGTCGCGCGCCCCGCGCGGCGGCCGCCCCGACCTGCTCGGCGCGACGACCTTCGGGCTGGCGCTGGTCGCCCTGGTCGCGGCGCTGACGCTGGGACGGGACGGCTGGCTGCGGGCGCCGGTCGGCCTGCTGCTGGCCGCGTTCGTCCTGCTGATGGGCGTCTTCACCCTGGTCGAACGCCGCTCCGCCACCCCGATGATCGACCTCTCCCTGCTGCGCCGCCCCCGTTTCCTCGCCTCCTCCGCAGGCGGCCTGTTCACGGGCCTCGCCGTGATCGGCCTGTTCAGCTTCCTGCCGGCGCTGCTGCAACGCGCCCTCGGGCTGTCCGCGCTGGACACGGCGTGGCTGTTCCTGCTCTGGTCCGGCCTGTCCTTCGGGGTCGCGTTGCAGGCCCGGCGGCTCGCGGGCCGTATCGTGCCGCGCCACCAACTGGCCCTGGGTTTCCTGCTGCACGCGGTCGGCGTGCTGGCGATGCTCGGCGCGATCGGCGCGGGCTCCTGGCCGCGCATGCTGCCCGGCCTGGTGGTCGCCGGCGTGGGCAGCGGCCTGCTCAACGCGGCCCTGCCGCTGCTGTCGGTCGAGTCCGTACCGCCGGAGCGGGCCGCGATGGGCTCGGGGGCGCAGCAGACGTTCCGCTACATCGGCTCCTGCGCGGGCGTCGCCCTGACGATCGCGCTCACCACGTCCGGGGGAAGCCTGGCGCAGGGCGCGAACATCGCGATCGCGGTGTCGGCGGGACTCGCGGCGGTGGGCGCGGTCAGCGTGGCCGCATGGAAGTGAGCTTGCCCCACACCACCAGGCGGTATTTGGAGGTGTACTCCGGGGTGCAGGTGGTGAGGGTGATGTAGTACCCCGGGCTGCTGTAGCCGTAGGCGGGTTCGGTCAGGCTCCGGGGTACGGCCCGGATGACGCCGGAGTCGCGGGCCGAGGTCTGCGGGAGCGTCCGGTCGACGGTGTACGTGTAGACCGCGCTGCTCGTCTCCACCCGCACCTCGTCGCCCTTCCTGAGCCGGTTGACGTACCGGAACGGCTCACCGTGGGTGTTGCGGTGCCCGGCGAGAGCGAAGTTGCCCGCCTGGCCCGGCTGTTGGGTGCCGGGGTAGTGGCCGACGTATCCCTTGTTGAGGACGTTCTGCTTGCTGGTGCCCTCGGCGACGGGGACGCGCAGGTGGAGGCGGGGGATGGTGAGGACGGCGTAGGCCTGGGACCACTGGGGCGGCTCGGGCCGCGGGCGGGTGGCGGAGCGGCGGGGCGTGCTGTTCGGCCGGCCGGTCGAGGGGGCCGTCACGGAGTCGGCGTCGTCATCGCCGGACGGGGACGCGCTGCTCGGAGAACCGCCGGGTGCCCCTGCCGTCCCCCACTGCCGCTCCAGCGCCTCCACCTTGCGGTCGGCGCCCTGCTTGGCCTCCCGGTTGGTCCACCACAGCTGATGGACGACGAGGAGCAGGAGAACGAGCCCTACGGTGACGAGTGTTTCGCCCGCGCCCCACAGCGCGCGCCGCCGCGCAGCTCGTCGCCGCTGGGTGCTGTGCCGCACGACGCGAACCCGCATCCGCGTACGCATCGGCGTCCGCATCCGCATCCGCACGCCGCCTCCTTCACCGGGGCCGCCCGCAAGATAAGGCGCGGGGGGCGAAGTCACCAGCCCTGTACGCGTCCTCAGTCACCAGCCCCGTACGGCTCTTGGCCGGGTCACGCGAATGGCGGCACTGCCGTGCGGACCACCGACGGCTGATACAGGCTGTGCGGAAGGGAACGGAAGGGAAGGGAAGGGAACGGAACGGCGCGGCATGACGCCGGGCGCATCAGGCCGCACCAGCCTGCTCAGGCCGCATCAGGACGTACGGGAGTGGTGTGAAATGACCTTCTGCTCTGACTCCACCTCCGACTCCGCCGCCATCACGCCTCCCCCGCCCGTGAGGTTCTGGCCCGTCGACGACCTGCCCTCCCTCGACCCCGACCCGTTCCTGGACGAGGTGCTGCGCGACGAGCCGGTCACCCGGATCGAGCTGCCGCACGGCGACGGACACGCGTGGCTGGTCACCCGCTACGAAGACGTCCGCTTCGTCGCCTCCGACTCGCGCTTCTCCCGTGCCGCGCTCGTCGGTCGTTCCGTGACCACCATGCGGCCGACGCCGGTGGCGTCACAGACGGCCGGACTGCAGTACGTCGACCCGCCCCGGCACACCCTGCTGCGCAGGGTCGTCGCCCGGGCGTTCACCGGCAAGAGCATGATGCGGCTGCGCCCGATGGCGGAGCGCACCGCCGCGGAACTGCTCGGCGGGATGGAACGCGCCGGGGCCCCGGCCGACCTCATGCAGCACCTGCACGGCCCCTTCCCGATCGCCGTGATCCGCGACTTCCTCGGGGTCGACGAAAGCGACTGGCACCGCTGGGCCCAGGCCGGCGAGGCTCTCCTGTCCGCGGGACCGGACTCCGGTGAGCGCGGCGAGACGGCCCGGAACGCGACGCGCGCCCGCGTCATCGACCTCCTCGAGCGTCGCCGCGACGACCCTCGTGACGATCTGGCCGGCGTGCTGGCGCAGGCCGCCGCGACGGGCGAGATCACGGACGACGAGGCGATCTCCCTCGCCATGGCCATCCAGGTCAGTGGGGGCCACGCCGTGCGCAACAACAGCGGCTCCATGATGTACACGCTGCTCACCCACCCCGAGCAGCTCGACCGGCTGCGCCGCGAACCCGAACTGCTCCCGAAGGCCGTCGACGAGCTCTTCCGCTACGTCCCTCACCGCAACGGCGTCGGCATCCCCCGCATCGCCACCGAGGACGTGGAGGTCGGCGGTCACGTGATCAGCGCGGGCGACGTGATCTACTGCGCCTACGTCGCCGCCAACCGCGACCCCGCCGTCTTCCCGGACCCCGACGCCCTGGACTTCGACCGCGCCGACGTCTCCCACCTCGCCTTCGGGCACGGCCCGCACCACTGCCTGGCCGCCATCATGGCCCGTATGGAGGCCGAGGTGATGATCAGCTCGGTGCTGGACCGCTTCCCCGGTATCCGGCTCGCCGTCCCCGCCGACGAGGTGGAATTCCAGCGGCAGGGGCTGATCCGCGGCCCGAGGACGCTGCCCGTCACCTGGTAGCGGCTTCCACCATCGCCCTCCTCGGCTTCCACCACCGCCCTCCCCGGCTTCCTCCAGCGGTTTGAGAAAGGGCTGTAAGAAACGCTGTCAGAACCCTCGACAACCTCACGCGGCACACCCGATGCTTCCTGATGCCATGAACGGGACGGGCAACAACGCCGGTTCGACGACGACCGGCCGTTGACGGAATCGGAGAAGCCATGATCCGACGCAGAACCCTGCTGGCCGCGGCAGGGGCCGGAGTTCTCGGCAGCACCCTGGCGACGGGCACCGCCCGCGCGGACGCGACGATCGCCGTCAACCCGGCGGTGGGCTACGGCACTTGGGAAGGCTGGGGCACCTCGCTGGCCTGGTGGGCCAACGTCTTCGGTGCCCGGGACGACTTCGCCGACGCCTTCTTCACCACCAAGTCCGTGTCGTACAACGGCAGGACACTCCCCGGCCTGGGTCTCAACATCGCCCGCTACAACCTGGGCGCGTGCAGCTGGAACACCGTCGGCGGCGAGAGCATGGTGGCCTCCGCCAACATCCCCGCCTTCAAGCAGATCGAGGGTTACTGGCAGGACTGGAACAACGAGGACCCGACGTCCTCCGCCTGGGACTGGACGGCGGACGCGTCCCAGCGCGCGATGCTGGTGAAGGCGACCGCCCGGGGCGCGACGACCGAGCTGTTCGCGAACTCCCCGATGTGGTGGATGTGCCTGAACCACAACCCCTCCGGCGCTTCGGACGGCGGCAACAACCTCCAGTCCTGGAACTACCGTCAGCACGCCTCCCACCTGGCGGCCGTCGCCCTGTACGCCAAGAACAACTGGGGCGTGAACTTCGCGACGGTCGACGCCTTCAACGAGCCGAGCTCCAGCTGGTGGACGGCGACGGGCACGCAGGAGGGCTGCCACATGGACTCGACCGTCCAGGCCGCCGTACTCCCGTACTTGCGCAGCGAGTTGGACAAGCGCGGCCTGACGGGCACGAAGATCTCGGCCTCGGACGAGACGAGTTACGACCTGGCCCGCACGACCTGGAACTCCTTCAGCTCGACCACGAAGGGATACGTCAACCGGGTCAACGTCCACGGCTACCAGGGCTCGGGCGGCCGTAGGGACCTGTTGTACACGGACGTCGTGACGACCGCCGGCAAGGCCCTGTGGAACTCGGAGACCGGCGACAACGACGGCACCGGCATGACCATGGCCAGCAACCTGCTCTACGACTTCCGCTGGCTGCACCCGACCGCGTGGGTCTACTGGCAGGTCATGGACCCGTCCACGAACTGGGCGATGATCGCGTACGACGCCAACACGCTGGCGGCGGGTGCCGTCACGACGAAGTACTACGTGATGGCCCAGTTCAGCCGCCACATCCGCCCCGGGATGAAGATCATCGACACCGGCGTGAGCTACGCGGCGGCGGGCTACGACGCGACGGCGAAGCGCCTGGTGATCGTGGCTGCCAACAACTCCACCTCGGCGCAGACCCTGACCTTCGACCTGTCCCGCTTCACGACGGTGACGGGCGGCTCGGGCGGCCTGGTCCCCCGCTGGAACACGCTCACGACCGGCGGCGGCGACCTCTACACGGCCCACTCGGACACCTATCTCTCCGGCAAGACGGTGAGCGTGCCGTTCGCGGCGAAGTCGGTGCAGACGATTCAGGTGGACGGGGTGACGGTGTAGGACCGCCGGGACCCGGGCTCCAGTTGGTCCCGGGTCCCTGGCCTGCAGATATCTCACTCTTTGCCCGGGCCGGCAGTACGGTGTCAACCATGCGCCCCGACACGCCTGCCGAGAACGTCGACCACACCGCCGAAGCGGCACGCCTGGAGCGGACCGCCGGCCTGTATCCCGAGGACGCGGAGGCCCTGCTGCTGCAGGCCGCGGCCCACCTGGAACTGGCCGGCGACCGCCCCGCCGCGTCCACCCTCTACGACCGCCTGCTGAGCTCTCCCGAGACCTTGGACACCCCCCACCTGGTGCGGGCCCTGAAGGCCTCGAACCTCTGGGAGTACGGCCATGAGGCGGAGGCGCGAGCCATCATCGACGGCATCCGCACCGCGTCCCCGCGCGACC
Organism: Streptomyces sp. NPDC001315; assembly: GCF_042896175.1. NCBI lineage: Bacteria > Bacillati > Actinomycetota > Actinomycetes > Kitasatosporales > Streptomycetaceae > Streptomyces > Streptomyces sp. NPDC001315. Next base: position 625,637 of record NZ_JBIAWZ010000001.1, read on the forward strand.
CCGCCCCCTGGGTGATCGTGGCGGAGTCCCTGGAGTCCCACGACGAGCTGGAGGCGGCGCAGGAGACGTTCACGGAGGGGGTGACCCTCCTCCTGACGGATGTGACAGATCCGCCGTATTCGTCGCACCCCCTGCTCTTCGGCCGCCACCGCGTGCGCCGCATGCTGGGCGCACCCCACGACGAGTGGGACACCCTGGCGGACACGCTCCACTCCTCCCCGGTCTCCCTGGACGAACTCCACGACCCGAAGCGGGTCTGGTCCCTGGGCTCGGACAACCCCGCTGAACTGGCGGCGGAGATCTCCCGCCTCCGGGCCGAGCTGGGCACGTACCGGGAGGCGCTGTCCCGTCCGTTCCCGGTGGCGGTACTGCACTGGCCGACGGGTGAGCTGGCGGAGCTTGTAGCGGCGTATTCCTCGTTGGCGGAGGAGTACCCCTCCCATGAGCTGCACCTCGCGACGATAGAGGCGTCCCTGCGCGAACTGGCGGCTTCCGGCACCCCGAACCTGGGCATCGTGACGGGGACGGTCCCGTCGTACGAGGCGTTCGCGGCGTCGGAGGGAGCGTCACCGGGGGATTCCGACTTGCTGCCGCAGTACGCGACGACGCTGGCGGCACGGGGGCGGGCGGTGGCTTGGCCGCCGCAGAGGGGGAGCGGGTGCTGGTGTGGGTCGGGGCGGGGTTATGGGGAGTGTCACGGCGTGGGGGCGTAACAGCACCTGACGTCAGGAGCGCCGACGGGGGGAGGCGGACATGTCCCAGCCGTGGCTGACGTTCGCCCTCCTCTTCGCCGCCGGGTGGCTGGCCTACGGCCTCCGCGTCGCCCGCCGCGGCCTCCGCGAGCGCAGGGGCGTACGGCTGCTCGGCGTGCGGGGCTCCCGCACGGAGGGCGAGGTCGTCCGCGGCCCACGCCACGAGGGCCCGACCTCCCACCCTCCCCAGATCCGCTACCAGGCGGGCCCGAACAACCAGACCTACCGCCGACCTCCCCTCAACGCGGATCTGCACGTTCTGCGGGTGGGCTACGAGGTGGTGGCACGGTACGACCCGGAGGACCCACGCCGGGTGGTCGTGGTGCGCACACAGCAGACGTTCAACCCGGGGACGTATGTGGTGAACGGGGTGCTGGTTTGTTTGTTCGGGGTGGGGTTGGCGGTGTGGGCGCTGGTCTGAGCAGGGCCGGTCGACGTCCACCGGCCGTTCGAGCAAGTACGGATGTGGAAGTGCCGGGCCGGCACAGCCAGGCGTGAACCCTTCGCCCACGGCGCATCCAGAAACTTCGAGCGCGTTTGTTCCGATCCCGTTACTCCTTCACAACTCACTCACGCTAACGTCACATGCGACCAGCTGAACTCGCATGCCCGCACGCATCCCGGGCATGTCCCGGCCCGCGAGGACACCTGCATGCCGCCCTACCAGCCGTCTTCGGACTGGCAGTTCGACGTACCCACCAGCGGAAGCAAGCGGCTCCCCCCGGCGGCCAGGTCGTTCGAATCGCTCGCGCACCAGGGCTACGGCTTCGAGGCGGCCATCGCCGACCTGATCGACAACTCGATCGACGCGGGAGCCCACAACGTCGTCGTGAGCTTCCTGCGGGACACCGGTGAGCGCGGCGGCCGAGACCGTCTCGTCGGCCTGCTCGTCATCGACGACGGTCATGGCATGGACGATGCGAGCCTGGACACGGCGATGACCGTCGGCGGGCGCGAAAAGTACGCCACCGGCGCCCTCGGGCACTTCGGCGCCGGCCTGAAGGCCGCCTCGCTCTCGCACGCCGACGCGCTCACCGTGATCAGCCGGACCAAGCGCAGCCCGTCGACCGGCCGCCGCTGGCTCACCGCCCGCGCGCAGGCCGACTTCACCTGCGACATCGTCGATGCGACGTACTGTCAGAACCTGGTCGACCGTTACGACGGCGTCATCGGCTGGCACGGCACGATCGTGCGCTGGGACCAGGTCCGCGCGTTCGAGACCATCACGGCCGGGCAGACCGACCGCTACCTGAACGACGCGATCGAACGGCTCGAGACCCACCTCGGTCTCTATCTCCACCGCTTCCTCGCCCGCGACGGCTTCCACGTCGACATCGTCGTCGAGGACGTCCACACCCGGGAGGAGCTGGACCACCGGGGCGTGGAGCCCATCGACCCCTTCGGCTACCGAGTTCCGGGCCGTGCCGGTTTTCCCCGTACGTACGTCGCGCCCGTCGAGGGCGTCGGCGACGTCGCGCTCACCGCCCACATCTGGCCGCCCAAGTCGCCGCTCGTCGCCTACCGAGGCATCGGCCCGCTCGCCGAGCGGCAGGGCTTCTACCTCTACCGCAACGACCGACTGGTGCAGGCCGGCGGCTGGAACGACACACGCAGCCCGGAGGGCCACCTCGCCCTCGCCCGGATCGCCGTGGACCTGCCGTCCGAACCGAACGACGTGTTCGCCCTGACCGTCAAGAAGGACGGCGTCCAGGTCACACCGGCGTTCGCCCGAGGGCTCGAGAAGGCGGCCGACCCGACGACCGGCCATACCTTCGCCGAGTACGTCCACGAGGCCGAGGCGACCTACCGCGAAGCCGCCAAGCGGCGCACCGAGGTCAAGCGCATGGCCGTCATCCCGCCCGGCAAGGGCATCGATCCGAAGCTGAAGCGGACGCTGCGGGACGAACTGCCGCAGCTGGAGGGCGATGACCCCATCACCTTCATCTGGGCCAAGCTCGACGTGCCACCCGGCGTCGACTCCGCCGAACTGCTCTTCACGGTCGACCACAAGGAGCGCCTGGTCGTCCTCAACAAGGACTACCGGCACGCCTTCAACGGCGGCCGGCGCGGGGGCTCCAACGACGCTCCGGTCCTCAAAGGCCTGCTCTACCTGATGCTCAACGAGATCTTCCAGAAGGAGCGGGTCTGGGCCAACCAGACCGACAAGGTCGCCCTGTGGAACAGCGTGCTCGTCACCGCGGTACGGGCCGAACTCGCCCGCTCCGAGGGTTAGTCCACCCGTCCACCCGCATCCTCCCGTACGCCAGAGAGGCCACCCAGCCGCCGTGACCGCAGAGAACACGCCCGCTCCCGACCACCTCGTCGATCTCCACGGCGAGGTCCTCGACGCGATGAGCCGACGTGGCCCCAAGCACTTCGCCAAACTGGCCTTCGTCCTCGCCGACACCGACGAACCGGCCGACACGGACCTGCCCCACTTCCGCGATCGCATCCTGACCGCGGGCCCCGGCGACGAGCTGCTCTCCCTCTGGCGCCGCAAACTCACCGCATGGGACTTCGAACAGTCCCCCGCATGGTCGGCCACCGCGCCTCGCACCCCGGAGCGCCGCGCCGAGGTCTACGACAAGCTCGCGTTCGGCGCGGACCTGCGCAAAGCGCTCGACGCAGCCGTCCCGGTCCACAAAGAACCGGGTCCTGTCACCATCAGCCGCGAGTTCCAGCCCTGGTACACCAGGGAACAGGCGGCGAACCGCTCCTTCTACTGGGCGTCGTACGAGCGCCTGCTGCGCCGCAAGGGCTGGAGCGACGCGGCGGTCTCCAGCCTGGACGAGGCCGCCCATGCCGTCGTGGAGCGGCTTGCCGACCCCACCCGCGACGACCCCTACGGCGCGCGCGGACTCGTCGTCGGTTACGTACAGTCCGGCAAGACCGCCAACTTCACCGGCGTCACCGCCAAGGCCATCGACGCGGGCTACCGCCTCGTCATCGTCCTGGGCGGCACCCTGAACCTGCTGCGCGGCCAGACCCAGCGCCGCCTCGACATGGAACTGATCGGCCAGGAGAACATCCTGGGCGCCGCCGACCCGAACGACCCGGACGCCCTGGTCGACATCGACTACCAGGACGACGAGGACTGGCCCGCGAAGTTCGTCTCGTTCGGTGCCCGCCCCTCCGTGCTCGGCGCCTTCGACATCGAGCGTCTGACCTCCCGCGACCGCGACTACATGTCCCTGGAACGTGGCATCAGCGCCCTGGAGTTCGAGAAGCCGGACCGCACGCGCTCCCTGTACGACCCGGCGAACCTGCATGCGGCCCGCGCCCGCGTCATGGTCGTGAAGAAGAACAAGTCGGTCCTGGCCAAACTGGTCAAGGACCTCAAGAAGATCGGCCCGATCCTCGGCGAGATACCCGCCCTGATCATCGACGACGAGTCCGACCAGGCCTCGGTCAACACGACCGACCCGAAGAAGTGGGAGGAGGGCACCGTCACCCGTACCGCGATCAACGGCCAGATCAGCCAGCTCCTCAAGCTCCTCCCCCGCGCCCAGTACGTCGGCTACACCGCGACCCCCTTCGCCAACGTCTTCGTCGATCCGGGTGACGAGGAGGACATCTTCCCTCGCGACTTCCTGATCTCCCTCCCCCGCCCGGCCGGCTACATGGGCGTCCAGGACTTCCACGACCTGGATGCCGTACCGGACGACGAGGACGAGGCCACGAAGGGCTTGGCCGAGGCGACCCACGTCCGCGGCATCTACGACTCCACGGGCGACCGCCTCCAGGAAGCGATGGACGCCTTCGTCCTGACCGGCGCCCTCAAGCTCTACCGGGCCGCCCACGGCGTGCCCGACGGCCCGTTTCGCCACCACACCATGTTGGTCCACGAATCCGTCCGGATGGCCGAGCACACCGCGCTGGCCCTGCGTATCAGCACCATGTGGCACCACTCCGGGTACACCGGCCCGGAGGGCCACGCCCGTCTCGCGTCCCTCTTCGAGAAGGACTTCCACACGTACGCGGACGAGTCGCTGCCCGCCCCGACGACCTACGCCGACCTCAAGCCGTACGTCTCCCGCTGCCGCCAGCTCATCAACACCGGCGGCTCCCCCGTGATCGTCGTCAACGGCGACAGCGAACGCGACTACGCCCAGCCCGACCTGGACTTCGACCGCACCCCGAACGTCTGGAAGATCCTCGTCGGCGGCACCAAGCTCTCCCGCGGCTTCACCGTCGAAGGCCTGACGATCACCTACTACCGCCGCACGACCCAGCAGGCCGACACCCTGATGCAGATGGGCCGCTGGTTCGGCTTCCGCCCCGGTTACCGGGACCTCGTCCGCCTCTACATCGGCCGCGAGGAATCTCTTGGCCGCGGCCGCACCGCCAAGACGGTCGATCTCTACGAGGCCTTCGAGGCGATCTGCCGCGACGAGGAAGTCTTCCGTGAGGAGCTGGCCCGCTACGCCCCGCTGGTGGACGGCCGCCCCCAGGTCACACCCGCGCAGATCCCACCGCTGGTAGCCCAGCATCTGCCGTGGGTGAAGCCGTCGGCCCGGAACAAGATGTTCAACGCGGAGTTGGTGGAGGTACGGTCGCCGGGCGTCTGGGAGGAGCCCACGGCCTACCCCGAGGAACCTGACGCCCTGCGTCACAACACGGAGTGCTGGGCGCCGATCCTCGGAGCTCTGTCGCATGATCCTGTCTCGCTCTGTGTGGACGGCAGCCCGCAGTACGACGCGCGGGTGGGCACGGTGTCGCACCAGGACCTGCTCATGGTGCTGTGCGACCTGCGCTGGTCCACCCCGGAGCAGTTCTCGCCCCACCTGGAGTTCCTGCTGGGCGCCGGGCGGGATCCGGGCACGATCGACGACTGGTTCGTGATCGCTCCGATGCAGGCCCGCCGAAACGAGGCGCGCATTCTGGGGCACGGCCCCTTCTCCCTCGCCCGCCGTAAGAGGCGCCGAGGGCCCCTGTTCGGCGCGATCCGCGACCCCAAGCACGTCGCAGCGGCGATGCGCCTGGCGGGAGTCACGAACCTGACCGGAAACGCGACCGTCGAGCAGAACGTCCGTCCGCGTCGGGGTGCGCTGGTGCTCTATCCCGTGGTGGAATCGGAACCCCGGATCGCGTCCGACGGTTCGGCCGATCCGCGTGACCTCGTGATGGCCTTCGCCTTCGTCGCCCCGCCGTCGACGGCTCAGAGCGACCGTCCCTTGGTGCGGTTCCGTGCGATCGACTCGACCAGGGCGGAAGTGGCGATCATCGACCGTGACGACATGCGTTCGTGAGGCTCGACGACAATGAACAGCATGACGCCTTCCTCTCCCGGCGTCTCGTCCCGCATGAGCAAGCAGCTGAGCAAGAACACGGGGGTCGAGCTGGCCGTACGACGGCTGCTGCACGCGGCCGGGATGCGTTATCGCGTGGAATACCCCGTGCCGGGCATGCCTCGGCGGCGGATCGACGTGGCGTTCCCCCGGGCCAAGGTCGCGGTCCTCATCGACGGCTGCTTCTGGCACGGCTGCCCCCAGCACGCCACTCAGCCGAAGGCCAACGCGGACTGGTGGCGCCACAAGCTGGACCGGAACATGGCCCGCGACCGGGAGACGACCGAGCATCTGCTCGCGGCGGGGTGGACGGTGCTGCGGTTCTGGGAGCACATGCCGGCGGAAGAGGTGGCGGCGACGGTACATGCAGTGGTGGACCAGGAGAAGCAGGGTCGGGACCGGCGGAAACAGAGGGCGCTGGAACAAGTTCGCCGGAAGAGCTGAGGGTGAGCAGCGGAAGGCCGGACGGTGCTTCGGTTCTGGGAGCATGAAGCTCCCGAGGAAGTGGCCGTACGGGTGGGGGCGGCTGTGGAGCGGCGTCGGACAGAACGAACGAGGGGGAAGAAGAAGTGAGCGGACTGACGTTCGTGGATGTGTGCTCCGGGGCGGGTGGGCTCGCCCTCGGGCTTGAGCAGGCGGGATTCGAGCCGCGACTGCTTCTGGACGAGGACGCCGATTCCTGCCGAACCCTGCAGGCCAACCGACCGCAGTGGAACGTACTGCACACCGACTTGCTGGACTTCGACCCGAGCGAGTATCCGGAGAGCTACGACGTGGATCTCCTCTCGGCCGGCCTGCCGCGCGTGAAGTCGAGCGCGACCGTCGGGCGCACGGATTCGCTTGTGGAGGAGCGGCTGTTGAAGGCCACGATCTATCTCGTCCATGCGATCAGGCCTCGTGCGGTACTCATCGAGAACGTTCCCGGGCTCGCCCACTCGGACGACTATCAGCAGTTCCGTGACTTCGCTCGTGCCGAACTGGCCCACCTAGGATACGAGTTCAGTTGGTTCATCGTGAATGCCGTCGACTTCGGCGTACCACAGAACCGCAAGCAGGGCGTCCTGGTAGCAGTCGAGCGGCAGCGGGCCAAGGAGTTTCGGCCGCCGGCGCCGACGGTGGAACAGCCGACGACGGTGGGCGAGATCTTGCTGCCGTCCATGGCCTCACGCGGTTGGCGGGACGCCGCCCGCTGGGCTGCCCAAGCGAATCGGCCGGCTCCGACGCTGGTCGGCGGATCGAAGAATCGAGGCGGCGCCGACCTGGGGCCGACGGGGGCCAAACGGACGTGGGCGACCATGGGCGTCAACGGTCACACCGTGGGCGACGAGATCCCCGGCGTGGATTTCGTGTGGGACCCCGAGCTCGGTAGAGACAATATGGTGAAAATCACATCGGAACAGGCGGCACTGCTCCAGGGCTTCCCCGAGTCATGGAAGATCTCCGGGCTCAAGACCGCCCGGTATCGTCAGGTCGGGCACGCGACACCGCCGGCCGTCGGAGAAGCGCTGGGGCGAGCCGTCGCCGAAGCTCTGGGTTGGGGTCCGGCAGACCCCGTTGCCGGCTAGACTTCCGCCACATGACCAGCACGGCGTCCCACCAGTCCATCCTCGACAGGCCCTTTGTCCTGGATCTCTTCGCAGGGCCCGGAGGGTTGGACGTAGCCGCGCACGCGCTCGACATCCCGAGTCTCGGCATCGAGTGGGACAGGAGCGCGTGTCTGACACGCTACGCGGCCGGGCTGGACACCCTCCACGCCGATGTGAGCGCGGTGCGCAGGGAGGCTTTCGAGTCACTGCCGCCGGAGATCAACATGCTCGCCGGAGGTCCCCCGTGCCAGACGTACTCCGTGGCGGGGCACGGCACGGGACGCAAAGCCTTGGACGAGGTCAAGAAGTACATCGACCGGCTGCTGGCAGGCGAACCTGACGAGCAGATCGACGAAGAGCTGAAGGCCCTTCCCGATCCTCGCACCGCGATGGTCCTCGAACCGCTCCGGTACGCCATCCAAGCGACCAAGAGCCCGAACCGGGAGAGGCGCCCGTACGACGTCATCGTCCTGGAACAGGTCCCCACGGTCGCCCCGCTCTGGAGGCACTACGCCAAGGTATTGAAGGAGACCGGCCTTCCCGACGGCACCAAGTACAACGTCGTCGTCGGCGTGCTCGACACCGAGACCTACGGGGTACCGCAGACGCGATCCCGCGCAGTACTGATCGCTCGACGTGAAGGGCTGGGTGAGCCCTCCCTCCCGGGAGCGACTCATCAGGCCTACGAGCCGAAGAAATGGCACCGGAGGACCGAACAAGCCCTGAGCCCAGCCCATCAACCGACCCTCGACGAGGACACCGCGCCCGAGCCCGACACCCAGGAAGCCGGCGATGCGGAGCTGAAGCACTGGAAGTCTATGGGGGATGTCCTCACAGACCCGGCGGGCACGCGCCCCGGGCGTGACAGTCCCTTCCTGGTCCGCTCGAACTACGGCAGCTCCGGAGTCTCCGGGAGGCGTGGTGTTCGCAGCGACCGGCAGCCCGCATTCACCGTCACCGGTCGCATCTCCCGCTTCGTGGTCTTCCAGCACCTCGACGACAACGTCGTCTACGAGGGCGCGCGGTTCAGCATGAACGAGGCAGGTCTGCTGCAGAGCTTCCCACCGGGCTATCCGTGGTCAGGCACGGCGCAGGCCCAGCAGGTGGGCAACGCCGTGCCGCCCCTGTTCGGCGCGCACCTGCTGAGCGCCGCGCTGGCTCTTCCCTCGCCGGGCGAGGATCTCCTGGTGGAGCCGTGGACACCGGCCACCGAGGAACAGCGGGCCAAGCTGCGAAGCCACGGCTGCGGAGCCTCCGACGCCTGCACCGCCAGGTGCCCCGAGTCCCAGGATCAGGCGCCGCCCCGCGCGATCCCGCACCCGCGCAAGAACGACGAGAGCAAGAAGGCGTCGGTCAAGTAGCGCGCGAACCCGGCACCGTCAATCAGCGATCTTCCTGCCTCTGATCGGTGTCGTCTCGAACAACTCCGCGAAGTAATCGGTGAGCGCGACCACAGACTTCTCAGGGACAGGATCCTCGTCGGGCCCGTCCGGGAGGCTGCGCCGCCCGACCGGTGGCGCCGACCCCGCCTCCGCGATCCAGTCGCGCAAGCGGGCAGGCTCCTTTGGCTCGTCCGGTGCGAGCACGTCGTAGATCAAGGTTGCTCCGGCCGCATTGATCGCGGCACTGAGACCGGCGACCTCTCGTCCCTTGGCCACCAGTCCGTTCTGCAGAAGGCGAACCAGTGCCTGGGCCGTGGGGCGATGGTCGATCAGGTCCATCCGCAGAACGGTGTGGATGAGGTCCTGGTTTCCGCAGGCGGCCACGACCGGCTCGTAGTCCGGCCCGTTCCGGAAGAGTTCGGCCGCCCACCACAGGCGGGAGAAGCACTGTCGGTCCGCCGGGCCCCGGAAGCGCTCTGCCGCGATACGTCTTCCCGGGCTCTTCGCCGTGGGCTCCGACAGGTGGCGCCAAGCGACGTAGTCAGGGGCTACGGCCAGACCGATGTGGTTCCACAGACGTTTGTCCGCCGCTTCTCGCCGTGTCAGGCGCAGCGTGGCGTGGAGTCGTGGCGCGAGCCACGCGTCGGCTCCGGTGCGGTCCTCCCGGAACTCGTACATGGCGTCTTCCACCAGGCTCCGGATCGGCTCGACCGACCACCTGGCGTCGTCCTCGGGAAGTTCCTCGACGACCTTGGCCAGCTCGATGCCGCCGTGCACCTCCTCGCCGCTGAGCAGTTCCTCCGTGAGGAACGGATCGAGGGCCGACGTGGCGAGCAGCGCGAGATGCTCCGGTACGTGGTTCGGTTTGGTGATCACGTCTCGCTCTCCCGGTTCATCTGTTCCAGACCTCGGATGGCATAGCCGACCGCCTTGGCGGCATCGGCACGACGGACCGCCGCGTAGTGGATGCGGGTCTGGAGCTCCACCCAGCCCGAATCGCCGGTGCGCCGCTGATGGACCTGCCGCAGGGCTTCCTCCACATGGACGCCGGGGATCACGTCCGGGAGCATCTCCCGGAGGACCTCTCCCTGCCAGTCGGTCGGGAAGACCGGGCCGCTGCCAGGTTCGACCTCCAGATCACCGATGGCGCCGTGGAAAACCGCGGTCCAGGCGTCGGTGGTCATCTGAGCGACCAGGAGGTCACGAACCCTGCTGTCGATACCGGAGCCGTTGGTGTCCAGCAGCCCTATGACGCCCTCGACATCGGTGTTCACGAACACGGTGGGAACCCTGGCCGAGGTGTCCACGATCCAGGGCGCGTCGGCATAAGCGTGCAGCCACTCCCGGGCGCTCTTCTTGAACGAGGTTCGCTGGAGCTCCAGTTCGAGCCCGTTGACCGGTTCGTCGGAGACCGTGTCGATCGTCCAGCTCCGGTCGGTCTCCGCGATGGCCCGGCCGGCAATTCCGTCCACTGTCGCGACGGCGTGCACGGCGAGGGAGGCCCGCCCCACGTGATCGTCCCGGAGCACCTCCAGGAAGCCGGACCACTCCCGACCGCTCTCCGTGTCCCGCTTGAGATCCACGGAGGTACGGACATTGGTCTCGCCGTCGGTCAGCACGGCGAGGACGCGCAGATCGGACCAGGCCGCATCTGACGCATTCGTCCCGGGCGGCAGCGTCGCGGAGAGACCGATCGTGGCGCTCACCCAGTCGGAATGGCCCGCGATACCGAGCGCGACGGCCTGCAACTGGGTGGAGTACGCAGTGGTTTCCAGCTGGTCGCGTGTACCGTCGTCGAGTTTGAGAGAGACCGAGGTCACCCGGACGCTGATCGGCTGCTTGGGACGCTTGTACGGGTAGGACTTCACGCGCTACTCCCCCTTGCCCGTGCGGAGTTCGAGGACGAGGCGTGTGAGCGCGGTCCTGACCGTGTGGCTGGTGACGTCGGTGGAGCCCCGGAACTTCGCACGGCGTGCACCGGGTGTGAAACGCAGGATCCCGTCCTCCACATCACAACCCTCAACGGCCACGAGTTCCGCCCAGTCCAGCTTCGGGCGGCCCCCGGAGCGCACCTCCAACTGAGCGACCGGCACCATGGGGGTGATCTCGTCACCCCGTGGAATGCTGACCTCGGCGGCGATCCGCCACTCTCCGTCGTCACCGATCGTCGCATCGAGTTCTGTCAACACGGGAACCACGGGGCCGGTGGGCGCCTTGACCTTGGACCTCGCCTTCTTCACGGTAAGCGCCTTGCGCAGGGCCTCACCGCCCTCACGGCTGCTGCGCTTCGGTCGTGCCACAAGTTCCCTGATCGCACTGTTGACCTCGTAGGTCAGCGCGTTGATCCGCCGGTACGCGGAGGGCGACCAGCGCAGGGTCAGCTCCTCCGTCTGCCCCCAACGATCGTGCTCAGGTGGTTCCGCCGCACGCAGGAAATCCTCGGCTTCCTTCGCGAAGGGGGCCGAATCGCCGGCGGCCTCGCCCACGAGGAGAACAGCCTGGAAAGGGTTGGTCCCGAGCGGCAGGTTCGAGACCCCTGCCTTCCTGACAGTCATACGGTTGCCACGCAGCGAGTGCACCTGATTTTTCGGTACGTCCGCGTCACCAGTGGCCTCAGTGACCAACAACGTCGCTTGGTGTGTGCCAAGAGTGCCCCGAGTTCCTCCCGCGAGCGGCAGCCGCAGTGGAACGCTTCGTGCTGCCACCTGTCCGGCTTCGGTGACCCGCTCCACGGTGGTGCCCTCGTAATACGCCCGCAGGGCACGGGTCCGGGCGGGCTGCTCGGCGGACGGATCCACTTGCTCGTCCGGTACGACAACGTCGCCGTTCCGCATGGTGCGGACCGAGGCCTCCAGAAGCGGCAACCTGCCGCCCCCTCCGGTCATCGCGGCCCAGAAGTCACGCCCAAGCGCCTTGACCAGCCGGCGGTGCATCCTGCGGATGTCGTGCGTGTCCTCGTTGCCCTCCTCATGCACATCCACGGACTCGTCGTCGGCGTCGGAGGACTTCTCGTCGAGAATGGCCACGTCGTGCGCGCCGACGATGAGGAAGGACGTACCGGGTTCGTCGCCCTCTCGGGTCAGGTGCAGACGGGCCGCGGTCTCCTCGTCCGCCCACCAGGAACGAGCAACCTCGGCGCCGGGCGAATCGGGATCGGGGCGTCCGAACCAGGCGGGCCCCGCGTACGGCTTGCCGTCGACCTCTCGCCAAGGCAGTTCGAGACGGCCGATCATCCGCCGCTCGGTACGCCCCTCGTGGGACTCGGACAGAGTGGAGTTGATGAGAACGAGCCCGAGCGCGCTGGTGGCCCACAGCGTCGCCTTGCCCAGGCCGTAGGAACCACCCGCACCACTATCGGACTTGAGACTCTCCAGTTGTCGTCGGACCACTGCGGCGAACTTGCCGTCCGTGTAGTCGTCACCGGTGAGTCCGGAGGCGTTGTAGTCGTCGACCCGCAGCAGGATCAGACGGCCCTTCTCATACATGTCGCGCACTCCGGCGTCCACGACCCGGCCGACCTTCTGGTTACCGGCGTTCTCCGAGACAGCGGAGTAGTGCGGGAAGAGGTCGTTCCAGAGAATCGCGTCGCGGAAGTCCTCCAGCACCTCACCCGTCAACTCGTGCAGCGTGTAACGGACCCTGACCGGACGGCCGTTCCGCCGTCGCTCGTCGAGGCTGTTCTGACAGGTCTCACGGGCGAGGACCTGCACGTCGGCGTCGAAAGCGAATGCGGCGGCATTGCCCAGGTCGCGGCCCCCATCGAGATAGCCGGGACGGTGGTACCAGGTGACCGGGAGGCCGGCCTGGGTGTCGGTGGTGCGGGTGTGAACCGTTCCCACATCTGTACCGAGCGCCTTGGCAATGTCCACCATGACGGTCGGGCGCGGGGTGGACCTTCCGGTGATCCACGCAGAGACGGCGGCTCGGGTCAGCCCCAGCTCCTCCGCCAACTCGGCCTGCGTCTTTCCCGCGAGCTTGAGTTGACGGGCCAACCAGGGCCCGAACTCCTCACCTGTCTCCACGAGCCACCCGCTCCTGACCTCGGTCGCATGTTGTCGACCATGAGGCTAATTTGACGAAGGCTCAGCCGTCAACCAACAATTAACATGGCTCGATTGCCGGAGCACTTCGACCGTTCGTCCGACTTGTCCAAAATCTAGGCGTTCACCCCACCTCTGGAGGCGCCTCCCCTTTCGACGCCCCATCCCGGGCGCCGCCCACGATCCACACAAAGTCAGACCTCACTCCGCACTGCACCCACGGCCACATCACCCTGCATCGACCGGCACCACAACCTCACACTCCGCGACGCCACTTGATCCCGCGCAACATCCTCCGCCCTCCAACCGACTCCCCCGGCCGGACAGCAGCTCAATAAGCGGAATCATCAAATCCCTTCACCGGTACGGGAGTTCGGGGTTGTGATCCAGACTGAACTGCCCTAGCTTCTACGGTGACGCAGAAGCCGTCTCGCTCGCGGAACCCGAACTCCGGGGGAAGCGGGCGGCCGGGGGAGAGCTCCGCTCGGATTTACTTCCGAGCGACAGGGGACCGGTGCGTCCAAAGCCGGTCGACAACTTCATCAACCTCACGCAGATACGTTTTCTCTAAAAGGGTGACGACCGGGGACCCTCACCCGCTAGCGTGTTTCTCTGAAAAAGAATCTTCGGTAAGGACAAACAACCGCTCCACGGGGGACCTGTACGTCAATCAACCCCTGTGTGACCACACGAGACAGGGGTGGGGAACCCGATGGATGAGCAGGACTGTGATAGCTGCCACTTGGAATCGTTCCGGGAATTGAGCGGATTTGAATTGAGTGTTCAGCTGGCAGCGAGCAAGGCCGACATGGCGGGGATTATTTACGCGCACGACCTTTCCGAAGAGAAGTTCTCCGACAGGTTCCCCGAGTTGGCCAAGCTGGTTCAGGATCTGCCGGACGACCTCCCTCACCTGGGCTGACACTGCCTGCGGGAACAGGGAAATTCCAGGCTTCCAGAACCCGTCACCGCCACCAAGAACGCCTTCGACCGGGAACCGGATCGACCGGATCGTGAAGGCGCGCTGACGCAATCCGGCACCGCAACCAACGGGGGCCGGCTGTCTGAAGTTGGCAGCCGGCCCGCCGATTCCACTTTCGCTCGAACCCTGACACCCCAGGAGTGTAGAAGCAGTGCGACCTTCATCCTCTTCGGTAGTTCAAACAGTTCTCGAGCAGTCCGACCGCGTCCTGCAGACGTACGCCGTGGATGCCGGCCTCGTAGCAGAACATGCCAATGGAGAGCGCCGTATCACCCAGGGCGGATATGGCGATCGCCAACTTTTCGAGCTGGTTCAGAATGCGGCCGATGAAATCGCCGACGAGCCGGGCGGGCGCGTCCATGCCGTTCTCACGGATACCTATTTGTATTGCGCAAACGAGGGAAACCCCGTTACTCCCGAAGGTGCGGAAACAATTCTCCGAATGAGCATGTCGAAGAAGCGCGGAGGGCAGATCGGCCGATTCGGCGTCGGCGTAAAGTCGGTCCTCGTGGTGACCGACACTCCCCAATTCTTCAGCCGCAGCGGAAGTTTCGGATTCGACCGCGCTTGGTCGTACGAGCAGATCAAGGCAGTGCCCGGTGTCACGGCACGGTACGGCCCGGAGTTCGACGCCCCCGTGCTGCGGATGGCGCGCCCGCTCGACATGCAGACCGAGCGCGCCGGCGACCCCGTCCTGAACGAGCTGTTGACCTGGGCTACCACCGTGGTTCGCCTGCCCCTGCTCCCGAAGGCCGGTGATCGACTGGGCCGGGACATGCACGGTGGTCGCGCCAAAGACCACGGAGAGCTCCGGGACGAGTTCCCCGCCAGCTTCCAACTCTTCTCGCCGCATGTCGCGAAGGTCGTGCTGGAGGACCGCCGTCCCCGGCCGGTTGCCCGCCGGACACTGACCGCCCAACAGACCGGCGATCTGCACACCGTGATCGAAGAGCGGACCGGGAAGGCGGTCGCCACCGAAAAATGGCGTGTGTTCACCATCACCCACGAGCCGGGCCCGGCTGCCCGCGCAGACGCCGGTGAACTCCACGGCCGGCTCTCACTCGAACTCGCCTGGGGTGTCCCCGCCCAGGAGAAGGATCCTGAGAGCGGTTTGTACCTCAGCCCGCGCTCGCGCGGTCGTGGCAAGTTCTGGTCCTTCTTCCCGACCAAGTACGAGATGTCTCTCAGCGGCATCCTCAACGGCGCCTGGAAGACGAACGAGGACCGACAGAACTTGCTCGACTCCTCACCGTTCAACCAGGAGATGATCAGCGTGGCGGCGAAGCTGGTCGTCGACTCCCTCCCCTCTCTTGCTCCCTCCGCGGACCCGGCCGCCTACCTCCCGCTGCTGCCGGGTCGTGTCAAGGAGGCGATCAGCTGGGCCGACGAGTTCCTGACTCGAGAGATCTGGGCCCGCACCGCGGACCGCCCGTCGCTTCCCGACCAGGACGGAGTCCTGCGCTCACCCTCGGATCTGCGCATCCACCCACGGCTCGACAAGGACCTGAAGAAACTGTCCGGCTGGCTGCGGATGTGGCACGAGTGCCCTGGGCGACCGTCGAACTGGCTGCATCCGAGCGTCGAAGCGGACTCTCTGCGCTCAGGCAAGGTCGAGCACGTTCTCGCTGCGGCAGGGCATGGGCGAGCCGACGTACGCGAATGGCTGGAGGCCCTGGTCGCGAACGGTACCGCCGAAACGTCAGCGGTGGCGATCAGGATTCTCGCGGACATGGTCGAATCCCGTTCCCCGTACGCCGATGAGGCTCGCAAGGCGCACATCGTGCTCACCGAGGAGCACGGCTTGGTCGCCCCTGTGGCCGGCAAGGTGTTCCGCCGCGCCGACCAGGGCGGGCTGCGCGAGTCCATGGTGTATGCGGTCGATGCGCTCGCTCAGGACCCGTCGCTGGCACATGCGCTCAACGTCCTGGGCATCCGGGAGGCCGACGTCGAGGGGCGGTTCATCAGCGTTCTCGACCAAGGCTTCGATCACTACAAGGAATCCGACTGGCAACGGTTCTGGGAGCTGTTCCGCCAGGCCGGGGTGCGGCGGCTCGCCCACAAGGTCCTGGAGCGGGTGCCCGCGCCGCGCTCGACGCTGCGCGTGCGGACCGCCGACCGGCGGTTCCGACCGATCGAGGACTGCATGCTGCCGGGCGTCGTCGTCGACGCCAAGCGCGACCGGAGCGTCGCCGTCGATATGACGTTCCACTCCGACGACACGCCTTTCTTTTCCCAGATCGGCCTGCGGGAGCGGCCTACCGCCGGCATACAGCCCACGACCGACGAGGCCTGGTTCGAGGAGTACCGGGAGGCCGTCCACGCCGCCTACCTACGCGGCCTGAACAGCCAGGCTCCCCGTCCCACACTGAACCGCATGAAGGTCGAGGGAGCCGCGATCGGCGGCCCGCTCCACCTTTTCCGCGCGCTATCCGAGGAGTCCCGCGCTGCCTTCCTGAGGATGCTCCCGGACGACGCCGTGGTGGACAACTGGACCCGTCAGGTCGGTGCGCAGACCAACACCCGGCAGGCTGTCATGTCGCCGATCCGCTGGATGCTGCAGAAGTACGGCATGGTCGCCACCTCCCAGGGGATCAAGCCGCTCAAGGAAGCCGTCGGCCCCCAGCTCACCGCCTACCGCGACGTACTGCCGGTCGCCGACCTCTCCCCCGAGAAGGCTCGCAAGCTGCGCCTGCCCGCCACCGTCGACGAGGTGCCTTCCAACCGATGGATCATGCTCCTCGACGAGGTGTCCCGCAGTGAGGACGACACCTTCGTCGGCGCTACCTACGTGATGCTGACGCGGTTCGAAGCGGACTTCCCCGAGGACTCCCTGACCCGTTGCCGGATCGGCGACACCTGGGGCACCCGCCCCGACGACGAGATCACCCTCGCCGCCAATGCCGCCGAATACCGGGCGCTCCGTGCCGAGCAGTTGCCCGCGCTGCTCGTGCCGACCGCCGAGGACGTCGAGCTGATGGTCGAGAAGTGGGGGATGCTTCGCTACAAGGACGTGATCAGCCGGGAGACCCGCGAAGTGGCCGAGGGCGACGCGGTGCCGCTCGTCGAGCTGTACCCAGGCCTGCGTCAACGCCTGAACAGCGGGAACCGGAACAGTCTGGTGCAGCGCTGCACGGAGCTGGACGAGATCACCCGCACGCCTAACGGCACGCGGGCCACGCCGTTGAAGGCCGCCCGTCAGGGTGACGTCGTCAAGGTCCGCGTCCCGCTGGACCCCGATCAGATGCTGCTCCTGATCGACCACGAACTCGGGCTCGGGCTGGGACCGGCCGGCTGCCGGGCGGTGCTGGAGCACCAGGACCGCATGGCACGGGACAGTGCGATGCAGGCCGCGCAGAAGGCGGTACGCGAGGCCGAGGACGTGGTCTCCAAGATCGAGCTGCTGATCGGCGCGGACGCGCTGCGCGCCGGGCTTCCCGAAGGGTTGATGGAGGCCGAGCTGCAGGCGACCGGCGGCGTGGAGCCGTCCGGTCACCGGATCGCGCAGATGGCGTTCAACGCGCATGGCGACGGCGTGCTCCATCAGCACGCCCGGGACATCCAGGCACGGTTCCCGAACGCGCCGGTCGGTTACACGGGTTCGTCGGCGGCCATCGCCTTCGTCTCGGATCTCAGGCTGCCCGGTTCGTTCGCCGGTTCAAGGAACCCGTCCCCGCCCGTCGCCGAGACCGTCGAAGGTCCTCGGGACTTTCCGATCCTCCACGGCTACCAGGAGGACCTGTGCCGCAACATCTCCACCATGCTCGACCGACTGGCCCCACAGCGCGGCATGCTCTCGCTGCCCACCGGAGCGGGCAAGACCCGGGTCACCGCCGAGGCCGTGATCCGCTGGATCAAGCGCGTCGGAGACCTCAAGGGTCCGCTGCTGTGGATCGCGCAGACCGAGGAACTGTGCGAACAGGCCGTTCAGAGCTGGAAGTTCGTGTGGAACAAGGTCGGCCCCCAGAGCCCTCTCACGATCAGCCGACTGTGGAACAGCAACGAGGTCGGAGACGTCGTCGACCACCCGCACCTGGTCGTCGCCATCGACGCCAAGCTGGAGCGGTGCCTGGACACCGATCAGTACGCATGGCTGCGCCAGGCCGCGCTGGTGATCGTGGACGAGGCGCACACCGCCATCTCCAAGCGGTACACCCAGATCCTGGGCCAGTTGGGCCTCACCCAGTACGAGACCGAGCGTCACCTGCTCGGCCTGACCGCGACCCCGTTCCGCAACACCAACGAGGAGGAGACGCGTCGCCTGGTCAGCCGCTTCGGCAACCGACGCCTCGACGAGGGCGTCTTCCCGTCCGGTGATCCGTACCGAGACCTCCAGGAGTGGGGCATGCTCGCCCAGGTCGAACACCGCACCCTGGAGGGTGGCCGGATCGAGCTGACCCGGGACGAGAAGACCTACGCCGACCGGATGACGGTGCTCTCCCGCTCGGCCGAGCAACGACTGGCGGACGACCACGAGCGCAGCCGTCGCATTGTCGACTCGGTGCTCGAAATTGCCGAGGAAGGGCCGACGTTGTTGTTCGCGACCTCCGTGGACCATGCCAAGTATCTGGCGGCCATGCTCAACGATCGCGGTGTCCGATCAGCCGCCGTGGACTCGACCACCAGCACCCAGGACCGTCGCAACCGCATCGAGAACTTCCGAAACGGTCACATCCGTGTGCTTACCAACTACGGTGTCCTCACCCAGGGGTTCGACGCTCCCGCCACCCGCGCTGTGGTGGTGGCCAGGCCGGTCTACAGCACCAACGTGTACCAGCAGATGATCGGCCGTGGTCTGCGCGGCCCCCGGAACGGCGGCAAGGACAGCTGCCTGATCCTGAACGTCAGCGACAACATCGAAAACTTCGACACCAAGCTCGCCTTCACCCAGTTCGAGCACCTGTGGAGCAGCAAGTGACCGACGCCTACCTCGACAGCCCCCCGCTCACCGACGAGCAGCGGGCCGTTGTCGAGCAGCCCTGGGACGCCCGCGTCCTGGTGACCGCCGGTGCGGGGGCCGGCAAGACGCACACGCTGGTGCGGCGGCTAGACGCGCTGTGCGGGCACGAGGATCCCGAAGAGGCGCTGGAGGCGTCCGACATCCTGGTGCTCACTTTCTCCCGGGCGGCGGCCCGGGAGCTGCGGCAGCGAATCGCCAGGCACGGGGAGTGTGCGCGTCGAGTGCGGGCGCAGACCTTCGACGCCTGGGCGTACGGGCTGTTGCGGCAGGCGTACCCGGACACCGACTGGGGCGCGGCCTCCTTCGTGGAACGGATCGAGGCCGCTGCCCGTGCGGTCGACAAGGGGGCTCTGGACGCCGGTGATGCCGTACCTCCCTCGCATGTGGTCATCGACGAGGTGCAGGACCTGCTGGGCGCCCGTCGGGACCTCGTGGAGGCGCTGCTCGACCGGTATCAAGAGAGCTGCGGCTTCACCGTGGTCGGGGATGCCGCGCAGTCCGTCTACGGCTTCCAGATCGCGGACCTGGCCGAACGTGCCGACGAGACCAATCGGTTCTTCGACTGGCTGCGCGCCTCGTACCCGGACGACCTCGTCGAGCTCCGCCTCACCGGGAACTTCCGGGCGGCCACCCCGGAAGCCCGGATCGCGCTGGGACACGGGCCTCTCCTGCAGAACGTCACCGATGCCGACGAAGCCACGGCTCTCTACGAGGAGCTGCGCGATCTGCTCCTCACCCCGGTGAACGGCATGGGCGACCTCACCGACCCGTTCACGCTCGACGGACTGCGCATCTTCCCCGACACCTGCGCGATCCTCGCCCGCGACAACCGGCAGGCCCTCGTCGTCTCGGAGCTGCTTCACGAACACGGCGTGGAGCACCGGCTACGGCGCCCTCTGGAGGACCGTCCGGTGCCGTACTGGGTGGCCGAGCTGCTGCGCCGCACCGAGTCCGTCACGCTCTCAGAGGATCGGTTCCGCTCGCTGCTCGCGGAGATACCCCTGCCGTACGAGCCGGACCCGGACACGGCGTGGGCCGTGCTGCGCCGGGCGGCCCGGGGGCCCGGACGTGGTGTCCTCGACCTCGACCTGCTGCGCCGTCTGGTCGCCGACGGCCGCTTCCCCGATGAGCTGGCCATCCCGGAGAGGGAACGGATCGTCGTCTCCACGGTGCACCGCTCCAAGGGGCTGGAGTTCGACCGGGTGATCGTCCTCGCCCCGCCGACGACCGCCGAGCTGCGCAAGCAGTTCAAGGAGGAGCTCGACCTGCCGGCCGAGGTCCGCGCCCTGTACGTGGCCATGACCCGGGCCCGCCAGGACCTGTACCACGCGAACCCGCCCGAGCTGCCGATCTTCAAGCGGGCCGGAGGCAGAAAGAACGGCCGCCGGTTCCTCGGCGGTTGGAAGTCGTACGAACGGAAGGGAATCATCGGCGAGTCCGGCGACGTGTGCGCGGACAACCCTCCCGGCCACGAGACCGACGCCGTAGCGACGCAGGCCTACCTCTTGGAGCACGTCGCCCCGGGTCATGAGGTAGTACTGCGCAGACGCCACGACCTGCCGCTCGGCGAGTGGCAGAGCCCGCCGTACGTCCTGCTGCACAACGGACGGGAGATCGGCGAGGCATCGGAGCGGTTCCGGCAGGAACTGTTCCAGGTGCAGAAGGTGAGCCGCACGTGGGACCCCTGGTGGCCTGACAAGATCCACGGGCTGCGGGTGGACACCCTGGAGTCCGTCGCGGGCAGCACCGCCGCCGGCGCCAACGCCAGCCTCGGTGACCGGGGTGTGTGGATCGCGCCCCGGATCACCGGTATCGGAAGGTACCGACGGGCGAACGACGACGAGGAGCAGCGCGCATGAGCGACACGGAGAACCGGCACGCCGAGCACTACCGGGTCCGGGACGAGGAACTGTTGGTGGGCCTCCGCCGCGAACTCCTCGGCCCCGCCCCGGACGCGGCGCCGGAGGACCGCGCGGAGGTCCTCACCCAGGACGCCCCCATCGACCGCTACCTGACCGGCGTCCTCTATCCGAGGCCGGTGGACGACAACGCCAAGCAGCGGATGGCCGACGACGAGCGCGAGCAGGATGGTACGGACAGCGAGCCCTTGCGTACACGCGACAACCTGGAGGAGTCCGGGACCGCGCAGGAGGTCGGCGCCGCCGGATCCCGTCGACCCTCCTCCATGGGGCTCACCTTTGCGGTCAAACCGACCATAAGCGGCGCCGTCGTCGTCTCCGCGCGGGCCGCCGCCTACCGACCCACCGATGCCGACGGCAACCCCGTACCGGCCCGTCGTGCCGAGGCTCGCACCACCTCCGACCAGCAGGAACACTGGCGGCGCGAGGAGCTCGCACTGCCCGACACCACGGTCGACGTGACCACCCCCGCCCCTGACCTGCGATTCGAACTGACGGATGGGGCCGGGCTGCGGGTCAACGTCCGCCGCCTCGACAGGACCACGGGCACGGTGACCGTCACGGTGACCCTGGTCAACACCCACAAGATCGGCGAGCGGGAGCTGCAGGACGCGTTCTCGCTGTTCCAGTGCGGGCTCGTCGTCCGTGCGGCGAACGGCTCCAGTGCCTTTGTGGAACGTCCCGCTCCCGAGGTCGCGCACGATCCCGAGGTCGCCACCAGCCGACTGCTCCACCGGCACGCCCCGACGTTCGCCGTCGGACACGGCTGCGCCGCCGAGTGGGACTGGGCTCCGTCGCCAATAGGAGTAGCGGACTCCACACCTCACGCCGGTGTGCCCGAGGTACGGAGCGAGTTCGTACCCACCGTGGAGGTACTGCTCACCGACTCCAACCCGGAGATCGACAGTTCCGCCCTGTCCATGGTCGGCCTGGCCAAGCGTCCCGACAGCGAGGTCCTGGCCGCGCTGGAGGCACTCGCCGCGGGCTACGAGAGCTGGATCGACCGTAAGAAGGTCGAGAGCGAAGACCTGGATCCGGCGTACGCCAAGGCCGCAGAGGCCCAGATCCGTGCCTGTCGCGAGGCTCTGGAACGCATCCGTGAGGGCATCGGCCTTCTGCGCACCAAGCCCGACCTGATGCGGGCCTTCCGTCTCGCCAACCTGGCCATGGCCGAGCAGCGGGCGCGCAGCGCCTGGGTGAAGGGTGGTCGCGTCGGATCCCCGGAGACGTCCAAGGCGTACTGGCGTCCGTTCCAGATCGCCTTCGTCCTGCTCTGCCTGGCCGGCATCGACAACCCGGAACACCGCGACCGGGACGTCTCCGACCTGCTGTGGTTCCCCACCGGTGGTGGTAAGACCGAGGCGTACCTCGGCCTGATCGCACTCACCTCCTTCCTGCGCCGGATGCGCCTCGGAGTGAACGGCGGCGGGGTCACCGTCCTGATGCGGTACACCCTGCGGCTGCTCACCCTCCAGCAGTTCGAGCGGGCCGCGATCCTGCTCTGCGCCATGGAACGGATGCGTCGCGACAACGAGTCGGAGCTGGGCAAGGAGCCCTTCTCCCTCGGCATGTGGGTCGGCCGCTCCGCCACGCCCAACACCCTGGAGGAAGCGGCCGGCCGGTTGGCCGAGCTCCACAAGGACCTCGACAAGCGCTTCGCCACCGAGAACCCGGTCCAGTTGCACACCTGCCCCTGGTGCGGCACCCGCCTCGACGCCCGCGCCTACGAGGTCGACGAGGCAGCGAAGCGCATGCACGTCCGCTGCCCGGGTGCGGACTGCGACTTCGCCCGCGGCCTGCCCGTCCACCTGATCGACGAGGCGGTCTACGACGCACGGCCGACGCTGGTCATCGCCACCGTCGACAAGTTCGCCTCCATGCCGTGGCGTCCGGCCACGGCCGCTCTCTTCAACCGGGACAATCCGAAGGATTGTACGCCGCCGCCCGAGTTGATCATCCAAGACGAACTCCACCTGATCTCCGGCCCGTTGGGCACGCTCACCGGCCTCTACGAGACCGCCGTCGACGAGCTCGCCGGGCGCCCCAAGGTGATCGCTTCGACGGCGACCATCCGGCGTGCCGCCGACCAGGGCCGCAGCCTCTTCGACCGTGAGGTCCGTCAGTTCCCGCCCGCCGGCCTGGACGCACGGGACTCCTGGTTCGCCGTGGAGACCCCGCGCGCGGAAAAGGCCAGCCGTCGTTACGTGGGCCTCCTCGCCCCCGGCACCAGCCAGTCGACCCTCCTGATCCGCACGTACGCGACTCTGCTGCACCGGGCGCAGCAGGCGGAGACCTTGGACGAGGTGCGGGACGCCTACTGGAGCCTGGTCGGTTACTTCAACAGCCTTCGGCTGCTGTCGGCCGCCGAACTGCAGGTCCACGACGACGTGGTGGCATATCTGGAGCTTCTCGCCGCACGTGAGGAGACCACCGTCCGCGCCACCGCCAACTACTCGGAGCTGACCAGCCGCGTCGACGCCAGCGACATCCCGGCCCGCCTCAAGGGCATCGAGAAGAAGCTGCCCGACCCAGACACCGTGGACGTGCTGCTCGCGACCAACATGATCGCGGTCGGTGTCGACGTGGACCGGCTCGGTCTGATGGCCGTGATGGGCCAGCCGCAGACCACCGCCGAGTACATCCAGGCCACCAGCCGCGTCGGTCGTGCCCACCCGGGCCTGGTCGCCGTCATGCTCAACGCGACCCGCCCCCGGGACCGTTCACACTACGAGAACTTCCTTCACTTCCACTCCGCCCTGTACCGCGAGGTCGAGTCCACCTCCGTCACCCCGTTCTCCGCCCGGGCCCGCGAACGCGGCCTGCACGCGGTGATCGTCGCGCTGACCCGGATCCTGATCCCGGCAGCCCGCCCGAACGAGGCAGCGGGCCAGGTGGAGTCCTACGAACACCTGATCCGTGAGGACATCAAGCCGGTCCTCCTCGAACGCGTCCACGCGGTCACCCCCGAGGAGACCGAGGCGGTGTCCCGAGCCTTCGACGAGTTCGTGGACAAGTGGCTCTACGAAGCGGACCTGCACAGCGGCCTGCTCTTCGAACCGAAGAAGGGCAGACGCAGCCCTTCTCTCCTGAAGTCTTACGACGACGAGGCCGAGGATCGCGAGGCCTGGCCCACCCTGTGGAGTCTGCGCGACGTCGACGCCGAGTCCGCCCTGTTCATGGAGGCAACCCGATGACCCCGCCCCCCGCGCGCCGCCGCCGCTCCGGCGCGGAAGGCTCCGCCCCCGCCCGCAGCCTTCCGCGTCGCGGCGCGGTCCGTCGCGCCCAAGCGATCACCACGTACGGTGTCGGGGCGCTGATCGCCGTCGACCACGAGTCCTTCGTCGTCTCCGGGCTGGACGGCGCCGACGAGCACTGGAACGCGGACGAGGCGCCGCGCGTCTACGAGCGTCGGCTCGCCCGCGTCCTGGACGTCGAGCACTTCCGGCTGCCGCCCGCCTCCGACGACTCCAGCAAGGACGGCCTCCGTGTCCGCCGCTTCCCTCTGATGCACTCCTGCCCCGAGTGCAACGAACTGCGTCGCCACCGCGACTTCAACCCACCGCCCGGCAAGAGCGTCTGTGGAACGTGCGAGGCGGACCTGGTCCCCTCCCGCTTCGTCATCGCATGCGAGGCCGGGCACCTGGACGAGTTCCCCTACTGGCACTGGGTCCACCGTGGCGCAGGGCGCGGGACGTCGACCGCCGGATCGTGCGGCGGCACGCTCACGCTGCGTGCCTCCGGCCGCAGTTCCTCGCTCCGGTCGATCCGCGTCTCCTGCAGTTGCGGCAGCGTGCCCGAGGTGTCGATGGAGGGCTCCTTCCGCAGGAGCGCCCTCAAGGATCTCGGCCTGCGCTGTCGCGGCACCCGTCCCTGGCTCGGCACCTCCGTGCCCGCCGATTCCTGCGGCCTCACCCCGCGCACGCTCCAGCGCGGTTCCTCCGCGGTCTGGCAGCCTGTGCTGAAGTCGGCGCTCTCCATTCCGCCGTGGAGCGACGGTCGTGCCGATCCCCTCACCCCGTACTGGGACCAGTTGCGGAAGTTGAGCAGCCGGGCCGACGTCGAGATGTGCCTGAAGTTCGCCTTCGGTGGGGAATGCCCCGTCCCTCTCGACGAGGTGATGGAACTCCTTGCCGCCGAGCAGGAGGAGGACGCCGACAGCGACAAGGCCTCCACCTTCGACCACCGCTACCGCGCCCTGCGCAACAAGGAGTACGAACGGCTCCGAGCCGGCAACGACGAGCGCGAGCGCTCCCGTAAAGAGCAGTTCATCTGCGAGACGCCGCTCGGCGACCCGGCCGCCCTCGACGGTCTCGGCGTCACCGGACCCATGCTGGTAAAGAAGCTCCGCGAGGTCCGCGCTCTCAAGGCGTTCACCCGCCTCACCGACCCCGACTCGACCACCGAGGCGGACGAGGCTGCGCTCTCCTCGGCCCGGCTGAACTGGCTGCCCGCCATGGAGGTACGCGGCGAAGGCGTCTTCCTCCGGCTGGCCGAGAGCCCTATCGCCGCCTGGGAGAAGCTCACCGCCGTGACGGCACGCGCCGAGCGCATGCATCGCGCCCACCAGCATGTGATGGAGCAGCGGGCCTCCGACCCCACCCAGGTGCAGCCGTCACCCGCCACGCCCCGCATGGTGCTGCTGCACACCCTGGCCCACGTCCTGATCAACGAGTGGAGCCTGGACGCCGGATACCCTGCCGCAGCCCTCCGCGAACGCCTCTACGCCGACGAGGAAATGGCGGGCCTGCTCATCTACACCGCGACGAGCGACTCGGCGGGCAGCCTCGGTGGTCTGGTCGCACAGGGCGAACCCGAACGACTGGCGGGCACCATCCGCTCCGCGATCCGTCGGGCCTCCTGGTGCTCCGCCGACCCACTCTGCGTCGAGTCCGAGGCCTCCGGAACCGACGGCACCAACCTCGCCGCCTGCCACGCCTGCGTGATGCTCCCGGAGACGAGCTGCGAGCACAACAACATCCTGCTCGACCGCGCGCTGCTCGTCGGCACCCCGGAAGATCCTCACCTGGGCTTCTTCGCGAACATACTGGCCCACTAGCTTCCGGCCCCCAGGGGAACGCCGACACAGATCGGCGGTCTTGCAGGACGGATGCCTCGGTAGGGGCGGGGACTGGCACTGTAGGTGACGCTCCGGTTCAAGTCTCCGCCATAGCCGTCCCAGATCCATGGCACTCCATGACACAACTGCGGCGGTACAGCGAGCAGTGGCTTATCGCCCTGGTGCAGGGCCACCCCTCCCAGGGCAGGGGGTACCGGGTGGCCTGCACGATGCACTTCTGCTCGCCACGTACGAGGACGTCTCAGCCGGTTTCCTCCGTCAGGGGCTCGCCCTGCGAGGCAAACCGTTTTCTTCAGCCGTCCAGTTCAGCGTCGTAGCGGGTTTGAGCACGATCCAACGCCTCGTCCACGTCGCAACCGTGCGCACGAAGCCAGTAGAGGAAGTCCATGATGACCGTGATCACCGACTCCTCGGCGACGGCCCTCCCCAGTCTTCCCGGGCCGGGCCGGAGGGACTCCTCCACAATGGCGTAGGAGCCCAGCAAGGCCTCGGCCCGCAAAACGCGACGGCATTCCACATGACCGTTCGACGTTGTGAGGCTCGTTGCCAGCTCACACCACGTGGTCTTCCGGTCGGGGCCGAGCTGGACGCCCCAACGGTCGGCGACCGCATCGACAAGGGCCATGCCTCGGCCGGTCTCGGCGTCGGAGTCCGTGTCCAGGAGGGTGGGCAGGGCGCGTGTATCGGGGTCGTGGACCTCGATGCGCAGGCGGGTGCCACTCATGGAGACCGCCAGCGTGGCCGGGGTGCCGTGGCCGACGTGAGTGATGACGTTGGCCACCAGCTCACTGACACAGAGTTGTGCCTCTTCGGTGACCTCGTGCAATCCCCAGATGCCCAGGTGCAGTCGCATGATGCGGCGCAAGGCGGCGACTTCCGCGGGTTCGGCAGTGAAGGCCAGGTCCCACGGCTTGCGTGCCATACACGCTTCATCGATCACGAAGACCCCTCTCGTCGCAGTTGGCTCTACGTGAGCAGCGGAGCGTTACAGATGCTCACGGTGAGTCGTCGTGGAGAACAGAGTGGCGTGCGCCCATCCCGTCGTGCAATGTGCACGCAGGGATTCCCACTTCTGAGTGATTGGCAGGCCCACCTCTTGGCGGGAGACTGAACGCCCGTTACCAGAAGGAAGGTTGGGATGGCAGGTTCACCGACGGCACGCCGTCGCCGTCTCTCGATCGAGCTGAAGAAGCTTCGCGAGAAGAGCGCACTCACCTGCGCCCAAGTCGGCGAGGCCCTGGACTGGAGTGGCTCCAAGGTCAATCGGATGGAGACGGGAAGCGGCCGGGTCCAACCCTCCGACATTGACGCCCTGTGCCGGTTCTACGGGACCAGCGACGAGCTGCGGGAATTCCTCAAGTCCCTGGCACGGCAGGCCAAGACACGCAGCTGGTGGCAGGTACACGGCGCCGGCGTGCCCGAGTGGTTCAACATCTACATCGGCCTGGAACAGGACGCCTCCACACTGCGGCAGTACCAGTGCGAGTTGATCCCCGGGCTCATGCAGACCAGGGCTTACGCATGCGAACTGCACAAAACCGGTGCGCACATGACCGCCGAGGACATCGACAAAGCCGTACGCGTGCGCATGGAACGTCAGACCATGCTGGCGCGCCCCGACGCCCCCGATGCCTGGTTCATCGTGAACGAGGGTGCCGTTCGCAACGTCATCGGGGACCGTGCCTTGATGCGGGAGCAGCTCGAACGCGTCCTGGATACAGCTGACCTGCCGAGCGTCACCCTGCAGGTCCTGCCGTTCGACTCAGGCACGCATCCGGTTACGGGCACCTTCACCATGCTGGGCTTCCCCGCCCAGGAAGACCCCGATCTTGTGTACCGGGACGGCATCACTGATGCCGTATACCTGGAAGGCGAGCATCATGTTCGCGAGTACACCAGGGCATTCGACGGCTTGCGGGCCGCTGCGCTGAGTCCTCCGCGTTCCGCCCAATTGATCAAGTCGGTCGTGAAGGAATACGCAAGGTGAGCATTGCAGAGTCCAGCAGTTCCAGCCGTCTGGTGTGGTTCACGTCGTCGTACAGCAACGGCGCCGGCGGGGAGTGCGTCGAGTGCGCACTGATCGATGATGGCGCTGCCGTGCGCGACTCCAAGAAGTCGGGAGGGCCGGTGGTCACCGTGGGAAGCAGGGCTTGGCGTTCCTTTGTAGTGGCCGTGGCTCAGGGACATCCGACGCGTTGAGGGAGGATGCATCCTTGCTGCCGGGCCCTGTAGGGCACTGCCCGTAGGACAGAGGATCAAGGAGCAGATCGTGAGCGCACAGCACTCAGAAGCGCCCGTTCCTGCTCCGTTGCCGTTGCCCCTGAGGACCATCGGCGACATTCGAGCCGCTCTGCGGTCCGGGCACGGCTTCCCCGGCGACCGGGAGTCCTTCGAAGCGGATCTTCAGCATGCGCTGGAGACGTCGTCGGAGACAGACCTGAACCCGGTCGCTGCGGTGATCGTCGACTACCGGGGCAGAATCCGTCTCTACCAGGACCCTGAATTCGACATCGCAGTGCAGGAGGGTATCGACCTCGCGGCCCGGGTGAAGCGGGAGGCCCAGGACCGGTGAGCGGCGTATTCGCGGCCGTGACAGTGAGGGCGGCCGAGCGGGCGAAGGACCTCGGAGCCGGGCAGGCCCTCAAAGTACCGCAGCAGGGGGAAACGCGGCTCAGTTGCTGCGCCTGCGCGCCTGAAGGGACGGCCGTTCCTTCAAGAACGGCGCGATCACCTCGTAGACGGCGTCCGGCCGGTCCAGGTGGACGTCATGGCCCGCGTTCGGGATGACTGCGACGTCCGTCCGCATGGCCGTCGCCTCCGCCTTGGGCATCGTCCCGTTCTCGCCCCGGATCACCAGCGTGGGACACGTGATCCGCGCCCACTCCTCCCAGTAGTCCTCCGTCGCCAGCTCCGCCACCGCCGCGACCATCGTGTCGCGGTCCACCCGGCGGTGGCCGCCGTCCTCCCGCCAGTCCAGGCTCCTCGCCCATGCCTCGTGGCCCAGGAAGGCCGTGGCGTCGGCGAAGGACTTGAAGGGGGTTGGCCAGCTGCCCAGCCAACCCGCTATCTGACCGGGGAGGTCGGGGTTCCGACCCGCCGGGCCCGCCTCCACCAGGATCAGGGAGTCGACCAGGGACGGGTGGGCCGCCGCCGTGAGCAGGGCGGTCAGGCCGCCGAGTGACTGGCCCACCAGGATCGTCGGAGACAGGGACAGGTGGTCGATCAGGGTTACGGCGTCCTGTACCGCCGCCGCTCTCGTCATGTCCCGTGGGCGGCGCGTGCTCTCGCCGTGGCCTCGGGCGTCGTATCTCACCACTCGGTGGCCGTCCGCGAGGAGACGGGTGGTCAGGTCGTCCCATTCGGCCATGTGACCTGCCAGGCCGTGGAGGAGGAGCACCGGCGGGCGGACCGTCCGGCTTGTTCTCGGGTGCCCTGGTGGGGTGCGGTCCAGGTAGGCGATTCGGGTGCCGTCGCGGGCGGCGAGACGGGAGAAGTGGTCGGGGCGATCGGGGTGCGTCAACTTGGTTGTCTCTTGTCGGGTTTGGGAGACAGTCGTGCCGGGCGACGCAAGAATCTCCCGTCCCGCCGGTCACCGGCGCGGGTCGCGCCTCAACTGTGACCCTGCTGTTGCCGGAACTGTGGGTTCCGTCACACGTGAGCCAGGATCATCGTGCTGAACTCGGCGGATTCACAGATTCTTTGATCAACCGAACAGGGGAGCGCCTCGATGTGGTTTCTGAGTTTGCTGTTCCTCGTGATCGCCGCGGTCACCGTCTTCGGCCTTGTCGGGTACGGCTGTAGCGTCCTGGCCCGGCGCGGTGTGCGGCGCATCGAGCCGCCCGTACTGCTCCGGACGCTTGCCGCCCTCTCGGGCGCCGTCGCCGTCGCCGTGTACACGTGGGGGCTGCTCCATGTCGCCGGTTCGCTCACGGTGGCGGACGACGGGGGTACCGACTCGGCGCCGGTTCAGCCCTGTCGTACGGCGGGGTGGCTGGAGCGGCGCGAGAGAGGCATCGAGATCTCCGGATACTCCGTGAGCTTCGTCCCCGTGAGGTTCGTGTGCGAGACGAGTGACGGCGGGAGTTACGACCTCGTCCCCGGTTACGTCAATCCCGCCGCCCTGGGCTTCGCCCTCGCCGGCGCAGGATGCGCCCTCTCCGCGGGCTACGTGACCGAGCTCCGGGCCAGGAGCGAGGCCCGGGCCCGGCAAGCGGCCTGAGCGCGATCACAGAAACGGAAGCCGGAACGAACTTGACAGGACCCGGCTCAAGTCTGGGGGACGGCCGCACCTGAGAGTTAGCCTCGGGTGATCAATGAGGAGGTAGTCATGGCGAAGGTTCCCAGCGCAGTGGTCGCCGCGAGTGGGCTCGTCGGCGGGTACGGCGTGGCCCGCTGGACCAAGAAGCGGCAGCTCGGCGGGGCCGTACTGGCCGCGGCCGGGGTCGCGGCCGCCCGGCAGTGGCGGGAGCAGGCCGGCGGGAAGGCCGCGGGGGCGCTGACCGCCGCGTACGTCGCCGCCTTCGCCGGGTCCCACCCGCTGGCCAAGAAGGTGGGCGCCTGGCCCGCCGTCTTCGGGGTGGCGGGGGCCGTCGCTCTGGCCTCCTGGGCCGTCGCCGACCGCCGGCGGTAGGAACAACTCCAGGAACAGCAGGAACAGCGGCAGCCCGGCACTTCGTGGACAGCTCGCGCGGTCTACGACGTCCGGGACGGCTCCTGCGCCGATCTGAACGCCCTCCGGTATCCCAGCGGGCTGGTCCCCACCACCCGCCGGAACCGTTCCCGGAAGGCCGTCGGCGAGCCGAAGCCCGCCTGGGTGGCGATCCGCTCGACCGGGTAGGCGGTCGTCTCCAGCAGGTGCTGTGCGCGCCGTACCCGCGCCCGGTGCAGCCACTGCAGCGGCGTCGTGCCGGTCTGTTCGCGGAAGCGGCGGTTGAGGGTGCGGGTGCTCATGCCGGCGTGGGTCGCGATGTCGTCCAGGGTGAGGTCGCGGTCGCAGTGGTCCGCCAGCCACCGCAGCACCGGCTCCAGGGTCGCGCCCGCCGGTGCGGGCGGCTGGTCCTGGACGATGAACTGGGCCTGGCCGCCCTCCCGTTCCAGCGGCATGACACACATGCGGGAGGCCTGCGCGGCGACGGCCGAGCCGTAGTCCCTGCGGATCATGTGCAGGCACATGTCCATGGCCGCGGCCGCGCCCGCCGAGGTGAGGAACTGGCCGTTGTCGACGTAGAGGACGTTGGGGTCGACCGTCACCTTCGGGTACCGCTCGGCCAGGTCGCGCGCCGCGATCCAGTGGGTCGTCGCGCGCAGGCCGTCCAGCAGGCCCGTGGCGGCGAAGAGGAAGGCGCCGACGCAGATCGAGGCGATGCGCGTGCCGTTCGCCGCGGCCGCGCACAGGGCCTCCGCGACGCCCGGCGGCAGCTGGTCCGGCGGCTCCTCCACGCCGGGCAGGACGATCGTGTCCGCCTCGGCCAGCGCCTCAAGACCGTACGGCGCCCGCACCGTGAACGCTCCCGCGCTCACCTCCCCGGACACCGAGCAGACCCGCACCCGGTACGCCTCCCTGCCGTCCGGCAGCCGGGCCCAGCCGAAGGCGTCGATCGGGGCGGAGAGGTCGAACGGGATGACCCCGTCCAGTGCCAGTACGGCCACGGTATGCATGGCAAGAGCGTAGGGGTACGACGGATTACGGCCAACCGGGCCGACCCGTGGCCACACGCAGCCCGTCGCGCAAGCCAGTCGCGCCCCGCCCTACAGCGGCTCCTGGCGAGAATCCGTCGTCCTCTGGCACTCCTGCCACTTCTGCAAGATCCGCACGCCTCCTACCGTCGGCCCGTGACCAAGTTCCTCCTCGCCGTCCACGTCCTCGCCGCGATCGTCGCGATCGGGCCCGTCACCGTCGCCGCCAGCATGTTCCCGCCCGCCGCCCGGCGCGCCCTGGCCGAACCCGACGACGCCCGGGCGACCGGGACCGTACAGCTGCTGCACCGCATCTGCCGGGTGTACGCCGTCATCGGCGTCATCGTCCCCGTCTTCGGGTTCGCGACGGCGAGCAACATGGGTGTCCTCGGCGACGCCTGGCTGGTCGTGTCGATAGCCCTGACCGCGCTGGCGGCGCTCGTCCTCGCCGCGCTGGTGCTGCCCCGGCAGGAGGCGCTCGCCGAGGGGCGGGGGACGCGTGAGGCGACCGTACGGCTGGCCATGTTCACCGGGGTGTTCAACCTGCTGTGGGCCGCGGTGACGGTCCTGATGATCGTCCGGCCGGGGTCTACGACCGGGGCGTGATGTGCCCCAGTACATTCACCACCAGGCCGTTCGGGTCGCGCACATGCTCGTGACGAGCTGGTGGCTAGCCGAGCAGGGCACAGAGACAGAGGCGGCGTGCTGAACTCGGGCGGCGGACACATCCACCACACCACCTACCACGACGGCACAGCCGTCCTCGACGCCCCGGCGCAGAACCTGGCTGATGCTCGACCCGGACGCCTCCCGCATCTGGCGTGCCGTCATCCTCCATGGCCATACGGACGGGCTCGCAGAGGGGATCGCCGTACCGGCCGGCCAGGGCGCCCGCGCCGTGTTCGAAAGTCGCTTCGGACACTCGCGCTAAGGACCGCAAGGTCGCTCTCGCCTCACTCACGCGTCAGCCTCAGATCGCGATGGTCCTCAGCGCGAAGGGGCACAAAAATGGCTTCTACGTCTACACGTCCTACCCGTCGTGAGGGGGCAGAGAATGACGGGTAGGCACAGCGACTTCATGTTCGGCCTTCCCTGGGTGATGGGCTTCTTCCACCAGGACGTCTACCACGACGGCCCGAATCCGGCTGCGGTGGTGACGTACCACCTGGTGGAAGACCTCGCTCCCGAGTCCGTGCTCCTCGTGCGTCGAGATGCGCAGCGCTTGGTGGAGGGTCTCGCAGCCACGCAGATCGAAGCGATCTGGCAGGAATGCACGGACAGCGTCGCCGCCTTCTTCGGGCAGCCCGGGGTGGAGGACGGGACTTCGTGGATGCGGCACCTCGTCGTGCTGTGTGACGCTTGGTTGTCACGTTGTGCATCGCGAACAGAGCTGGCGCAGGCGGATCTCTACGACGGGTCAGAACTCGCATCGAGAGTGCTGGCGGCGGTAGGCGAGTACCAGCCGTACCTCGCTTCAGACGCGGGCGATGCTTTGTCGGCGGCGGTTACTTCGTGCACCCCCGACCTCGCCTTCCGGCTTCTGCTTCAAGCGCTGCCCCGTGCTTCACGGGCGCCGCTCTATTTCACGATCACCAGCGACCAGCACGCATCGTTGGTAGAACTGGCGGAAGCATTCGACTACGGCGAATACGCTCTCAGCGATCTGGACGCCGTGATCGACAAGTAAATCGACAAACTCCCGGAGATGCGACGAGAACGGGCCGCTCGCGGTCGTCGATGCCGACCAGGACGGGCAGATCGGCGACGGAGCTTTCCACGACCGCGGCGAAGCGGCGCCCGCGCACGTACTTTTCAACCTCGGCCTGCCGGCGCAGCACGTCCGGCCGCACCGTCACGCCGGCGGTGCGGTCGTCATCGCGCAGCAGACGCCCGTATTCAGGGTGAGCTGACTTGTACAGGTCGTGGCCGATCAAGCTGTTTTGGGCGGTGGGGTCGGCGGGGGAGGAGCGGTGGGGTCACCGTGGCCGTCCGTGGGGCCCGGTCCGGGCGCCGGGCCCTACGCCGACGCCGCCCCCGACCCCCTCGTCCTCTTCCCCGCCGTGGCCGGCGCCGCCGGGGACGGCGCTGCCGACAGTGGCGTCGCGATGTCCTCCAGCGAGCGGCGTTCCGCGTTGACCGCGAGGAACGCGGCGACGAGGCCGGCCGCGCACATCAGGCCGGCGCCGATCTGGAAGGCGAGGACCGTGTCGCCGACCACGCCGGTTTCGGTGAGGTCGGCGAAGACCAGCGGGCCGCTGATGCCGCCGGCCGCGGTGCCGAGGGCGTAGAAGAAGGCGATGGACATCGCACGGGTCTCCATGGGGAAGATCTCGGAGACCGTGAGGTAGGCGCTGGACGCGCCCGCCGAGGCGAAGAACAGCACCACGCACCAGCACGCCGTGAGCGTTCCGGCGGTGAGGGAGCCGCGGGAGAACAGCCAGGCCGTGCCGAAGAGGAGCAGTCCGGACAGCAGATAGGTCGACGAGATCATCACCCGGCGGCCGACGGTGTCGAAGAGCTTGCCGAGCAGCAGTGGGCCGAAGAAGTTGCCGATCGCGATGACGGCGAAGTAGTAGCCGGTGTGGCCGGTCGGGACGTCGTAGAACTTGGTCAGGATCGCGCCGAAGCCGAAGGTGATCGCGTTGTAGAGGAAGGCCTGGCCGATGAAGAGGGAGAAGCCGAGTACGGCACGGCGGCGATAGTCGGAGAACACCGTGCGAGCGATCTCGACGAAGCTCGTGCTCTCCCGCTGGTGGATGACCAGCTCACCCTCGGGTTCGGCGAGCGACTCACCCCTCTCCGCCTCGACCTTTTGTTCGATTGAGGTGACGATCTCCTCCGCCTCGTGGTCGCGGCCGTGGATCAGCAGCCAGCGTGGACTCTCGGGGACGTTGCGCCGTACGAGGAGGATGACCAGGCCGAGGACGACGCCGAGTGCGAAGGTCAGCCGCCAGCCGACGTCCTTGGGCAGGACGGCCGTGTTCAGCGCGACGATCGACAGCAGCGAGCCGCCGACCGCGCCGATCCAGAAGCTGCCGTTGATGACGAGGTCGACGCGGCCCCGGTAGTAGGCCGGGATCAGCTCGTCGATCGCGGAGTTGATGGCCGCGTACTCGCCGCCGATGCCGAAGCCGGTGAGGAAGCGGAAGAGGAAGAACCACCAGGTGCTGAAGGAGAGGGCGGTCAGGGCGGTGGCGGCGAGATAGACCGCAAGGGTGATCATGAAGAGTTTCTTGCGGCCGTACCGGTCGGTGAGGCGGCCCCAGAACAGGGCTCCGGAGCAGGCTCCGGCGACGTACAGCGCGGCCGCGATGCCGGTGACCTGTCCGGAGGTGATCGGCAGTCCGCTGCCCGGCTCCGACAGCCGGCCGGCGATGTTGCCGACGACCGTGACCTCGAGGCCGTCCAGGATCCACACGGTGCCCAGACCGATGACGATGGTCCAGTGCCAGCGCGACCACGGGAGACGGTCCAGGCGGGCGGGAATGCTGGTGGTGATGGTGCGGCCGGTTCCGGCTTGCGCGGTGGCCATGGGCTCCCTCCTCGTCGAGCGGAACCCGGACCGGGTGCCCTCGACCAGGGATCTCAAGCCATGGCCACCGAGGTGGCGGCGGCCGAGTCCCTCAGGCGGCCCAGGCGGGCCCCTCAAGCCTCAAGCCCCCAGCGCCCGCGACACCACATAGATCAGCAGCCCCGCCAGTGAACCCACCACCGTGCCGTTGATCCGGATGAACTGAAGGTCCCGGCCGATGTGCGCCTCGATCTTCTTCGTCGTGTGCCCGGCGTCCCAGCTCGCCACGGTGTCCGTGATCAGGGAGGTGATCTCCTTGCGGTACGTCGTCACGACGTGCACCGCCGCGCCCTCCACCCAGCTGTCGACCTTCTCCTGGACCTTCGGCTCGGTGGCCATCCGGGCCCCCAGCGACAGCAGCGAGGCCCTTACGCGCAGCCGCAGCTCGCTGCGCTCGTCCTCCGCCGCCGACACGATCATGGACCGTACGGCGGTCCAGACGGACGCGATGAGGTCCTGGACCTCGCCGCGGCCCAGCACGTCACCCTTGAGCCGCTCGACCCGCGCACGCGTGTCGGTGTCGGACTGCAGGTCGGAGGCGAAGTCGGTGAGGAAGCGGTCGAGGGCGCCGCGGGCCGGATGGGAGGGCATGTCGCGCGTCTCCGCGCAGAACCGCACCAGCTCCTTGTAGACGCGTTCGCCGACCTTCTTGTCGACGAAGCGCGGGGTCCAGCCGGGCGCGCCGCCCTGCACGGCGTCCATCACGGAGTCGCCGTGCAGTACGAGCCAGTCGTGCGCCTTGGCCACGACCAGGTCGACGACCCGTTTGTGGCCGCCGTCGGCGACGATCCTCTCCAGCGTCTTGCCTATGCCGGGCGCGATCTCCTGGGCGTCGGCGCGGCGGGTGATCGCCTCACCGACCACCGCCTGGACGTCGGAGTCGCGCAGCACCGTCAGCGCACCGCGCAGAGCGGTGGCCAGCTCCGCCGTGACCCGGTCGGCGTGCTCGGGCTCCGCCAGCCAGGCGCCGAGGCGGCTGCCGATACCGACGGCGCGCAGCCGCTGCCGTACGACGTCCTCGGAGAGGAAGTTCTCGCCGACGAACTCGCCCAGGGAGACGCCCAGCTGGTCCTTCTTGTTGGGGATGATCGCGGTGTGCGGGATGGGCAGGCCGAGGGGGTGGCGGAAGAGGGCGGTGACCGCGAACCAGTCGGCGAGGGCGCCGACCATGCCGGCCTCGGCGGCGGCGGCGACGTACGACGTCCAGGTGCCGGCGCCGGAGTGCCGGGCCACGGTGGCGAGGACGTACACG
The DNA here is from genome assembly GCF_042896175.1 of Streptomyces sp. NPDC001315. Taxonomy (NCBI): domain Bacteria; kingdom Bacillati; phylum Actinomycetota; class Actinomycetes; order Kitasatosporales; family Streptomycetaceae; genus Streptomyces; species Streptomyces sp. NPDC001315. The sequence continues at coordinate 662,119 of NZ_JBIAWZ010000001.1, forward strand.
ACGGCCACGAAGAGCAGCAGACCGGCCGCGGTGAGTTTCATCCTCCGCACCCCGCGCTGCTTCTCCACGTCGGCGGCGCTGAAGGTGGTCATCGTGCGCCGGCCTGCGGCACGCGACCCCGCTCCGGTCAGTTCATCCAGTTCGTCCTGATTTGTAACGCTCATCCACTCCACCCGTTCGTGACCCCTCGGACCTATTGTCCCTTCCTCGTCCCTCAGTGACCGACTCCTGGAACGGAACAAGAGTTCCCGGCGTCTGTTCCTGAGGGGGTCCGGGCACGGGCTCGACCTCATGACGCATCATGAGATGTTCACAACGGAGCCTCGGGCTCCCCATGCCCGAGGAGACCCGCACCGCATGACCAGGCGTCACGGTTGTGCTCTGCTGTCCGCGATCATCGCCCTGATCGTGGCCCTTTCCGCCGTCATCTACGTGGGTGTGGCGGCCGACGACGGCGACGCCGGCGCGAAGAACGGCCTCGCCTCCGTCCGTGCGGGTGCCCCGCACAGTTCCGCCGCCCCCGCCTCGACCGGCGTCTGGGTCGGTGCCTGGTCCACCTCTCCGTCGGGAGCCGAGCCGGGCACCGGGACGAACGGCATGGCGGGCCGCTCCGTGCGCAACGTCGTGCACACGGCCGTCGGGGGTACGAGTGCCCGGATCACGCTGTCCAACCTCTACGGCACCCAGCCGCTGACCCTCACGCACGCCTCGATCGCCGTCGCGGCCACCGCCACCGGCGCGACGGGCGCCGACGCGGCCACCGGCACCATGCGGCGGCTCACCTTCGCCGGCGCCACCTCCGTGGTCATACCGGCGGGCGAGCAGGCGGTCAGCGACGCCGTGCCCCTGCTCGTCCCGCACGACGGCGACATCCTGGTCACCACGTACTCCCCCACCCCGTCCGGCCCGGTCACCTACCACCGTTACGCCCGCCAGATCAGCTACGTCGCCGAGGGCGACCGTACGGAGGACGTGACGGGGACCGCGTACGACGAGCAGACCGACCACTGGCGCTACCTGACCGCCCTGGACGTGCTCAGCAACGAGTCCGACGGCACCGTCGTCGCCCTCGGCGACTCGCTGACCGACGGCGTCACCTCCACCGAGGACGCCAACCACCGCTGGACGGACGTCCTTTCGGACCGCCTGCGCAGGGCCGTCGAGTCCGGCGCGGACGTGCCGCGCTACAGCGTCGTCAACCAGGGCATCAGCGGCAACCGTGTCCTCACCGACGGGCCGGGCCGCCCCGCCGACAACACCAGTGGCCTGAACCGCTTCGGCCGGGACGTGCTGGACCGCACGAACGTCAAGGTCGTCGTCATCGACCTCGGCGTCAACGACATACTGCGCAGCGAGCGGCCCGCCGACCCCGAGAGGATCCTCGACGGCCTGCGCACGCTGGTGCGGCAGGCCCACGCGCGGGGAATCAAGGTCGTCGGCGCGACGCTGATGCCGTTCCAGGGGCACCGCCGCTACACCGACACCCGCGAGGAGATCCGGCAGGAGATCAACGCGGAGATACGGGCGGGGAAGGTGTACGACGCGGTCGTCGACTTCGACAAGGCGCTGCGGGACCCGTACAACCCGCGCAGGCTGCGCTCCTACTACGACTCCGGGGACCATCTGCACCCCAGCGACAAGGGCTACCGGACGATGGCGGACGCCTTCGACCTGGACGACCTGACCGGGGCGGCACCGGCGCAGCTGTGACCGGGCGGGCGCCCCCAGCCGCCCCGCCGGACAGGTCCTGATCCCCGGAGCGGCCAGTCCGCGTAGCGGGCCGTCCTCGTCGACGGCCGGTCCTCGTCAACGGCCGGTCCTCGTACGGCTCCTCGCAACGGCTAGTCCTCGTAACGCCGCCTGTCCCGCTCCCCGCCCCGCTCGTCCCGCTCCTCGCGCCGCGCGTCCCGCCGCTCCCGCAGTTCCTCCCGCCGTTCCCGCTGAAGCTCCCGCCGCTCCTCGTGCCGCTCCCGCAGCAGGTCCCGGTGGCCGTCGAGCATCTTGCGGTGCGCCCCCTCCACCTCGTCACGGAACGACGAGTGCAGGTCCTTCAGCGCGGCCTTGCGGTCCAGCTTCTCCTGCCGCCGCTCCTCCTTCAGGCGCAGCCGCTCGGCCCGGGTCACCTTGCGTTCGATACCGACCCCGCCCCAGAAGGCGAAGCCGCTCACGATCACCCGCGGCGCCCCCGGGTCCCCCTGCACGCCCGCCTCACGGTGGTCGAAGCCGCCCATGATGCCGATGCCGCGTACGACGACCTCGACACCCGGCGGCACCACGATGTTCATCCCGCCCATGATCGCGACGCAGTTGATCTCCACCTCGTGGTCCGCGAAGTTCGCCTCGCGCAGGTCGAGCTCCCCGCCACCCCAGAAGGCGAAGCAGTTGAACCGCTTCGGAACCGTCCAGCGCCCCTTGCGCTGGAACCCGGACATCACGGCGACGGCCCACGTCGACGAACCCTCGCCACCGACGATCCGCCGCGCCCAACCCCCGCCGCCCGCAGGCTCCTTGGTCAGGGAAACGGGGGGCGGCGTGACACCCGCGACCGGCAGGTCCCGGGTGATCGGGGCCAGTTCGCCGTACGTCCGCGCCTTGTACGTCGCCTCCAGCCGCTCCTCGAACTCCTCCATGTCGAGCCGGCCCTCCGCGACGGCCTCCCGCAGGACCTCGGCGACTCGCTCACGATCGGCGTCGGAGGCACGCAGCTCCGGGGCATCGTCGGTCATACACAGCAGCGTACGAGTTCCCGGCGCCCGGCACTATGCGGTGGCCTTCTCCGCGTACATTTTCGCGATCACCGCCTCGATGTCCGGCTCCCGCACCGACAGGTCGACCAGCGGGTACGCCGCCGCGATCCGCGCCACCAGCGGTGCCGCCGACTCCGACGCCGGGAAGGCCAGCCACTGCCGCGGCCCCTGCACCCTCACCACCCGCGCCCCGGCCGCCTCGATCGGCGGCAGCTCCCGCTCCAGGTCCACCACCAGCGTCCGTTCGCTCTCCCCCACCTCGTGCAGCCCCGCCAACGGGCCGTCGTACATCAGACGCCCGTGGTCGATGACCATCACCCGCGAGCACAACTGCTCGATGTCCTGGAGATCGTGCGTGGTCAGCAGCACCGTCGTCCCGCGCTCGGCGTTCAACTCCCGCAGGAACTCCCGCACCCTGGCCTTGGAGATGACGTCCAGACCGATCGTCGGCTCGTCGAGGTAGAGCACCTCGGGGTCGTGCAGCAGCGCCGCCGCGATGTCGCCGCGCATCCGCTGCCCCAGCGACAGCTGCCGCACCGGAACCTCCAACAACTCCCCCAGCTCAAGGAGTTCGACGCACCGGTCGAGATTCTCCCGGTAACGTGCGTCCGGGATCCGGTACATGCGGTGCATCAGCTTGTACGAGTCGATCAGCGGCAGGTCCCACCACAACGTCGTACGCTGCCCGAACACCACCCCGATACGGTGCGCGAGCCGCGTGCGCTCCCGCGACGGATCGATGCCGGCGACCCGCAGCCGGCCGCCGGACGGGGTGAGAATGCCCGTCAGCATCTTGATGGTCGTCGACTTGCCGGCACCGTTCGGCCCGATGTACCCGACCATCTCGCCACGCGTCACACGGAAGGAGATGGAGTCGACGGCCCGCACCTCGCGCCGCTCCCGCCGGAGAAACCCGGTCTTCCTGCGCACGTCGAAGACCTTCTCGACCCGGTCGAGTTCGATGAAGTCACTGCCACTGCCACTGCCACTGTCGCTGTCCACTGCCCGCTAACTCCCTGTACTCCGATACGACCCGAGCCCCGCCCGCCACGCCAGCCCCGCCAGCACACAGCAACCCGCCGCCACCAGCGGCGGCGCGAAGGCCGCCCACTGCGGCAGGCCCAGTGGGTACGGCCGCCCCAACACATAGGAGCCGGGGACCCAGTTGACGAAGGCCAGCGGCAGCATGAACGTCGCCCCACGCACCAGGTCCTTCCCGAACACCGCCGGCGGATACTGCAGCATGAGGTTGCCGCCGTACGTGAACGCGTTCTGCACCTCGGCGGCGTCCTGCGCCAGGAACTGGAAGGCCGCCCCGGCCACGAACAGCGCGCAGAAGATCACCGCGCCGCTGACCAGCATCACCGGCACCAGCAGCACCTTGGGCACGGTCCAGTCGACGTCGACGGCCACCAGTCCCCAGCCCAGCACCAGCACGCCCTGCGTGATCCGGCCCAGCCGGCGCAGCGCGAAGTGGTCCGCGCCGATCTGGGCGAGCACCGGGACGGGCCGTACGAGCATCGTGTCGAAGGAGCCGTCGCGGATCCGGGTGCCCAGCACATCCATGGAGCCGAGCACCAGGTCGGCGACACCGAACGAGGTGGCGGACAGACCGTAGAGGAAGACGACCTCGGGCAGCGTCCAGCCGCCGAGCGAGTCGACCTGCGCGAACATCAGCAGGACAGCGACGAGATCCAGCCCGGTCACCAGCAGGTTGCCGAACGCCGTGAGGGCGAAGGAGGCCCGATAGGTCATGGTCGACCGGACCCACATCCCGGCGATCAGTCGGTAGGCCCGCAACCCCTCTCCCACTCCGGACACTCCGGACGCCCTGGACGCCCTCGTCGCCTTGGAGGTCCCCTCGAAGGTCTCAGCCACCCTGCACCACCACCCGCCGTGTCGCCGCCGACTGCACGAGCCGCCCCGCCGCCAGCAGCACCACCGCCCACACCACCTGGAAGGCGTACGCGCCCAGCGGGTCGGTCTCCCCCATCAGCACATCCGCCGGCATCTGAAGTTGCGCCGCCCACGGCAGCGCAAGGACGACATCGCCGAGCGCGCCCGGGAAGGCGTTCAGCGGCAGGGCCATGCCCGTACAGAAGATCCCCAGGACCATCACGGCCTGGGAGACGCCCGTGCCGTCCATGAGCCAGAACGTGCTCAGGGCCGCCAGATAGCGGATGCCGAAGCTGACGACCATCGCCAGCAGGAGCGCGACCAGGAACGCCACCCAGGTGGTGACGTCCGACGGCAGCGCCATCGGGAAGAACAGCGCGCCGAACACGAACGGGATCACACCCCGCCCCAGCATCTGGAACAACGCCCGCCCCAAGTCGCTCGCCAGCCACCACAGTTGGAGGTCGGCAGGCCGGTACAGGTCGACAGCGATCTCACCCGTACGGATGCGAGCCATCAGGTCCTTCTCGAAACCGCCGCCCTGGATGGCGAGCGTCGCGTACAGACACTGGCCGAGCCACACGTACGTGACCGCCTGCGTCTGGTCATACCCCCCAAGGTGCGGCTTCTCGTCCCATAGCGCCAGATATGTGTAGACGAGGATCAGGCCGAAAACGGTGTTGGTGAACACCCCCGCGGCAGTGGCCGCCCGATACGTCGCGTACCGTCTGAAACCCCCCGCCGCGACGGCCGCGTACAACCGCGACGAACCCACGGCAACTTCCTCCTCGCCCGTCCGACACCGAAGCGCAGGAGCCTAGTCCGCGGCCGACCCGGCACACCACGCATTTTCCGGGCGCAACGCGCGCCGTTCGCCGGGAACGGAACGCTTGGTGCGACAGTCTTCAACAGGGGGCGCAGAAGGCGTACGAGGGCGTACGGGAACGTACGACGCGAAACAGGAGTCCGTGCACGACATGAGCGACGAGCCGCAGCCGCAGCAGCCGACCGAGGGCGGGAAGAAGGCCAAGCGGCCCAAGCGCACCGGCTGGCGCCGGATCATCCCGACCTGGCGCATGGTGCTGGGCACCTCCGTCCTCGGCGTACTGCTGCTGGCCGGCCTGTTCTTCGTCGGCTACTCCATGGTCAAGATCCCGCCGGCCAACGCGCTCGCCACCAAGCAGAGCAACGTCTACCTCTACGCCGACGGCACCGAGATCGCCCGCGACGGCGCGATCAACCGGGAGAACATCGACCTCGCCCAGGTCTCCAAGGACGCCCAGCACGCCGTACTCGCCGCCGAGGACCGGGACTTCTACACCGAGTCCGCGATCGACCCCCAGGCGATGATCCGCGCCGGCTGGAACACCGCCACCGGCAAGGGCAAGCAGTCCGGCTCCACCATCACCCAGCAGTACGTCAAGAACTACTACCTCGCGCAGGAACAGACCGTCACGCGCAAGGTGAAGGAGTTCTTCATCTCCATCAAGCTCGACCGCACCCAGAGCAAGAACCAGATCCTCGAGGGCTACCTCAACACCAGCTACTTCGGCCGCAACGCCTACGGCATCCAAGCCGCCGCCCGCGCCTACTACGACGTCGACGCCGCCGACCTCGACCCGGCCAAGGGCGCCTACCTCGCCGCACTGCTCAACGCGCCCAGCGAGTACGACGTCATCGCCCACCCCGAGAACAAGGCCGCCGCCCAAGCGCGCTGGAACTACACCCTCGACGGCATGGTCACCAAGGGCTGGATCAGCCGGTCCGACCGCGCCGGCCTGAAGTTCCCCACGCCGAAGGAGGACAGCGCCGCAGCCACCGGCATGTCCGGGCAGCGCGGGTACATCGTCGACGCGATCAAGGAATCCCTGAAGGACGACAAGATCGTCACCTCGGACGAGCTCGAGTCCGGCGGCTACCGCGTCACCACCACCCTGCAGAAGAGCAAGCAGGACGCCTTCGTCGACGCCGTCAACGACAAACTCATGTCCAAGCTGGACAAGAAGAACCGCAAGGTCGACACCTACGTCCGCGCGGGCGGCGCCGCCGTCGACCCCAGGACCGGCAAGGTCGTCGCCATGTACGGCGGCATCGACTACGTCAAGCAGTACACGAACAACGCCACCCGCGGTGACTTCCAGGTCGGCTCCACCTTCAAGCCGTTCGTGTTCACCTCCGCCGTCCAGAACGACTCGGTCACCCAGGACGGCCGCGCCATCACCCCCAACACCTACTACGACGGCACCAACGAACGCCCCGTCCAGGGCTGGAGCGGCAGCACCTACGCCCCCGAGAACGAGGACAACCACTCCTACGGCAACATCACCGTGCGCACCGCCACCGACAAGTCCGTCAACGCGGTGTACGCGCAGATGGCCGTCGACGTCGGCCCCCAGAAGGTCGAGGAGACCGCGGTGGACCTGGGCATCCCCGCCACCACCAAGGACCTGAACCCCTACCCCTCCATCGCGCTCGGCACGGCCACCGCCAGCGTCCTCGACATGGCGAAGGCGTACGCGACGCTCGCCAACCACGGCAAGATCGCCACGTACACGATGATCGACAAGGTCACCAAGGACGGCCAGGACGTCATGGACCTGTCCAAGGCCAAGGCCAAGGCCCGCCAGGCCGTCAGCCGCGAGGCCGCCGACACCACCACCTCCGTCCTCCGCAGCGTCGTCCAGAACGGCACCGCGACCGCCGCCCAGGCCGCGGGCCGTCCGGCGGCCGGCAAGACCGGCACCGCGGAGAACGACACGGCGGCCTGGTTCGCCGGCTACACACCCGAACTCGCCACCGTCGTCTCCGTCATGGGCCAGGACCCCGTCACCGCCGCCCACAAACCGCTGTACGGCGCGATGGGCCTCCAGCGCATCAACGGCGGCGGCGCGCCCACCGAGATCTGGTCGCAGTTCACCAGGACCGCCCTCAAGAACAAGCCGGTGACCGACTTCGACCTCCAGCTCCAGGCCGGCGCCGACCTGCCCCAGGCCCCCAGCACCGATCCCTCCCGGAGCCAGTCGGCCACCACGGGCGAGGACAACGGCGGCACCACGTCCGACGGCGGCACGCCCACGGACGGCGGCACCCCGACCAGCGGCGGTACGCCCACCACGGACGGCGGCACCACCGACGGCACCACCACGGACGGCGGCACGACCACGGACGGCACGACCGACGGCGGCACGACGACCGGGGACACCGGCGGAGAAACGACCGACGGCGGCACGACCGACGCCGGAACGACCACCGGCAGCACCACGGGAAGCACCTCCAGCGGCGGCACGACAACCGGCACGATCGCCGGAACAGGCACCCTCAGCACCCACTGGGACTGACGAGGCGGCGGCGGCGCGACGGGGTGGCGGGGCGGCCGGCCGGTCAGTGACCGGAGGTCGCCTTCAACCCCACCACGGCGACCAGCAGCAGCCCCACGAAGAAGACCCGGGCGGCGGTCGCCGGCTCCCCCAGCACCACCATGCCGACCACCGCCGCACCGGCCGCCCCGATACCCACCCACACACCGTAGGCAGTACCGATGGGCAGCGACTTCGCGGCGTACGACAGCAGCACCATGCTGGCGACGATGCCGGAACCGGTGAGAAGACTGGGAACCAGGCGGGTGAAACCGTCGGTGTACTTCATACCGACCGACCAGCCGACCTCGAGCAGACCGGCGACGACGAGCAGAACCCAGGCCATGACGAGCACCTCCGAGACGTACGGAACTCTTTCGGGTGCGTCGTCTTTTCCAGATACCGCTGTCCTGCGTCCCGGTACGGCGCGTCTCGTCGGGCTCCTTCCCAACGTAGCAAGGGAACGGGAAAAGGGCTGGTGACGATGGTCACCAGCCCTCTCGAACCGCAGATTCAGAGATATTCAGAAGTAGTCAGAGGTACAACCCGGTCGAGTCCTCCGACCCCTCGAACCGGTCCGCCGCCACGGCGTGCAGGTCGCGCTCACGCATGAGCACGTAGGGCACACCCCGCACCTCGACCTCGGCACGGTCCTCCGGGTCGTACAGGACCCGGTCACCCGGCTCCACGGTCCGTACGTTCTGACCCACCGCGACAACCTCGGCCCACGCCAGTCGGCGGCCGACGGCGGCCGTGGCGGGAATCAGGATGCCGCCACCGGAACGCCGCTCACCCTCGGCGGTGTCCTGCCGCACGAGTACGCGATCGTGCAGCATCCGGATGGGCAGCTTGTCGTGATGGGGGCTGTGCTCGTGTCTGTTGGCGCTCACACCTCTGAACCTACCTGCCTGAAGCGAAAACGTACGCGGGTGGGTCGCCCGCCCCTCAGCCCTTGCGGCGCTTCGTCCCGAGGGCCAGCAAGCCCACCAGCCCGACGGCGACGAGCGCGACGGGCACGATCCGCTCGATCCGCGGCGCCCCCTCCTCGTCGACGAACTGCGCCTTCACATCACTCACGACCCGATTGACACCGACGTACGCGCGCCCGAGTGAGTGATCGATGTTGGATACGACCTTGGCCTTGGCATCACCGACGATGGTCTTCGGGTGCACCCGCACACCGATCTCGTCGAGAGTCTCGGCCAGCGTCTCGCGACGGCGCTTGATGTCCGCCTCGATCTGCGCCGGGGTTCTGGTGTCCGACGTGTCCGCCACCGTACGGCCTCCGAAGTCTGCTGATGCGTTGTTCCGGACAGTCTGTCAGCTTCACACCGCGCCGCACTGTCAGGACCCCCGGTTACGCTAGACCGATGAGCGAGCGACTCCAGCCCGGGGACACCGCCCCCGCCTTCACGCTGCCCGACGCCGACGGCAACGAGGTGTCACTGGCCGACCACAAGGGCCGCAAGGTGATCGTCTACTTCTACCCGGCGGCCCTGACCCCCGGCTGCACCAAGCAGGCGTGCGACTTCACGGACAACCTGGACCTGCTGGCCGGCGCCGGCTACGACGTCATCGGCATCTCGCCGGACGCGCCCGAGAAGCTGGCGAAGTTCCGCGAGAAGGAGTCCCTGAAGGTCAAGCTCCTGGCGGACCCCGACAAGAAGATCCTCGACGCCTACGGCGCCTTCGGCGAGAAGAAGAACTACGGCAAGACGTACATGGGCGTCATCCGCTCCACGGTGATCGTCGACGAGGACGGCAAGGTCGAGCGCGCGCTGTACAACGTCCGGGCGACGGGCCACGTGGCGAAGATCATCAAGGACCTGGCTATCTGAGAACAGCTCCAGCTTCCTGCCGAGCAAACGGCTCGCACCGGGGTGACCCGATGCGAGCCGTTTCGCGTTTCGACCGTGACTGTCCGATAGGCGGTTCGTTACTCCGTACGGGCCACGAACGGGTGGCCGGTACAGGAGGGGCGACGGACGTGCAGAACACACCGGAACCGGCAACGAGCGCCACCCACATTCGCAGCACACGACGGTCAGACCCATACGGCAGGGAACAGCTCGCACCGGTCGTCGCCGAGGCCCGCAACTGGAATGATCTGATGCGGCGGCTCGGTCTCAGGGCAAGCGGAGGGCGACGGCGTGTACTGCAGGAGAAAGTAGCCGAGCACGGACTCGACACAAGCCACTTCGTGAAACGCAGCCCATGGCGCAAGTACCCGGACTCCGCCATTGCCGAAGCCGCCGCCTCATCGTCCTCACTGCGCGACGTAGCGCTGAAGCTGGGCGCCACTCCAGCCACCGGCACTTTGTCGCACATTCGCCGCCGCATTCACGCGGCGGGCATCGACATCAGTCATTTCCCGGGCATCGACCGGCCGGACCTGGATCTGCCCTTCACCCCTGAAGAACTCACGGCAGCTGTCGCAACGGCGACCAGCGTGCGCGGGGTGGCCCGCGCCCTGGGGGTACCGGACGACAGTCGCTCGCGCGCAACTCTGAGCCGCATGCTGCGCGCCCAGTGCATCGACACGGGTCATTTCTCCCACCAGCGCGTATCAATCCCCGAGAACAGGCTCCGCGACCTTGTACTGCACTCCACGAGCTACGCCGACGTGATGCGTGGTCTCGGCCTGGACGTAAACGACACCAACCACCGGCGCGTCCGACGCGCGGCAACTCGGCTCGGCCTGGACACGAGCCACTTCAAGCGCCGGTCGTGGGCGCGCCCGGAGCGCCCCGCCCCCGAGTCCATCTCTCGCCGGGTACTGGTTGTTCTGCCTCCCGAGGCGGGACGCACCAACAGATCTCAGCTGCACCGGGCCCTGGCTGAGATCGGGGTGCCGTACGCGTGCGAGACCTGCGACAACACAGGCGAGTGGCTGGGGCGGACAATCACCCTGCAGATCGACCACATCAACGGGGACTGGCGCGACAATCGCCGGGAGAATCTGCGGTATCTCTGCCCCAACTGCCATGCACCGACAGAGACGTGGTGCCGCCAGAAGACGAGGGCACCCCTCGCCGCGTAACTTGCTCTACCCGTACACTGAACGCTGTCGGTCGAGCGTGATGACCGTTTTTGAGCGGCCGTGATGGAATTGGTCAGACATGTTGCGTTTAGGGCGCAATGGGCGAAAGCCCGTGTGGGTTCGAGTCCCACCGGCCGTACGTATACCGAGGGGCGCCCAACCCGGGCGGCCCCTCGGCTGCGTCTCAGCCCAACAGCTCCCGCACCACCGGCACCAACTCCCGAAACGCCTTCCCCCGATGGCTGATCGCGTTCTTCTCGTCCGCGCTCAGCTCCGCGCACGTGCGTGTCTCGCCCTCCGGCTGGAGGATCGGGTCGTAGCCGAAGCCGTTCGTGCCGGACGGGGTGTGGCGTAGTACGCCCCGCAGCTGGCCCTCGACCACGCGTTCCGTGCCGTCCGGGAGGGCGAGGGCGGCGGCGCAGGTGAAGTGGGCGCCGCGGTGTTCGTCGGCGATGTCGGAGAGCTGGGCGAGGAGGAGGTCCAGGTTGGCCTGGTCGTCGCCGTGGCGGCCTGCCCAGCGGGCGGAGAAGATGCCGGGGGCGCCGTTGAGGACGTCGACGCAGAGGCCGGAGTCGTCGGCGACTGCCGGGAGGCCTGTGGCCTGGGCGAGGGCGTGGGCTTTGAGGAGGGCGTTCTCGGCGAAGGTGACGCCGGTTTCCTTGACGTCGGGGATGTCGGGGTAGGCGTCCGCGCCGACGAGGTCGTGGGGCAGGCCTGCGTCGGCGAGGATGGACCTCAGTTCGGTGATCTTTCCGGCGTTGCGGGTGGCGAGGATCAGGCGGGTCATACGCACCAGTATCCCGGGCCCGTCCGGTCGCTCTTACGGTGTGCAGACCTTCGTCAGTTCGCCGGCCGCGTCGGTGACGGGGCTGAGGTCGGGGGTCTTGTCGCCGTTGTCGACGGCGGTGCGGACGTTGTCCACGGCCTTGCGGAGGTCGTCGACCGCCTTGTTGACGTCGGCGTTGTCGGTCTTGTCGCCGATCTTGTCGAGGTTGTTGTCGATGGACGCGAGGGACTCGTCGGTCTGCGTGGGGTCGTTCGCGGCGTTCTCCACGGCCTGCTGGAGGTCGGTGACGCTGTCGGCGATGGTGTCGGCGGTCTGGACGCAGTCGAGGGCCTTGTTGACGGCGTCGCAGCCGGTCGTGAGGCCCGCGGTGAGTGCGACGGCCGCCACGGCGGCGGCGATGGCGGTACGGCGGCCTCGGCGTCGTCGGCTCGCGCCCATGACTGGTTCCCTCCCCTTGGCAGGCCCCGAGGGCCCCCGTTGCGATGCCGGGCGCACGGTGGTGTGCGGTGCGCCCGAACATCCGTATTCGTAGGGACGCGGGGGCCGGGGGTGTGGTTGCCCGCCCCTGTCGGCCCGCTTGGTGTCCCTTTTACTTTTCGAGGACCGTATCAAGTGCCGTGCGCTGCGCGACCGCCAGTTCTGCGCAGCCGGAGACGGCCAGGTCGAGGAGGGAGTTGAGTTCGTCGCGGGCGAAGGGTTCGGCCTCGGCGGTGCCTTGGACCTCGACGAAGCGGCCGTCGCCGGTGCAGACGACGTTCATGTCGGTTTCGGCGCGGACGTCTTCTTCGTAGCAGAGGTCCAGGAGGGGTACGCCGCCGACGATGCCGACGGAGACGGCGGAGACGGTGCCGGTGAGGGGCTGGCGGCCGGCCTTGACGAGTTTCCTGCCCTGGGCCCAGGTGATGGCGTCGGCGAGGGCGACGTACGCGCCGGTGATGGCGGCGGTGCGGGTGCCGCCGTCGGCCTGGAGGACGTCGCAGTCGAGGACGATCGTGTTCTCGCCGAGCGCTTTGAAGTCGATGACCGCGCGCAGGGAGCGGCCGATGAGGCGGCTGATCTCGTGGGTGCGGCCGCCGATCTTGCCGCGGACGGATTCGCGGTCGCCGCGGGTGTTGGTGGCGCGGGGCAGCATGGAGTACTCCGCGGTGACCCAGCCCTCGCCGCTGCCCTTGCGCCAGCGGGGGACGCCTTCGGTGACGGAGGCGGTGCAGAAGACCTTCGTGTCGCCGAAGGAGACGAGGACGGAGCCCTCGGCGTGCTTGCTCCAGCCGCGTTCGATGGTGACGGGGCGGAGCTGTTCGGGGGTGCGGCCGTCGATTCGAGACATGGCGCTGAGCCTAGCCGCACATACGGAGGGGCCCCTCCCGCGGTGGGTAGGGGCCCCTCCGGATGAGGCGGCGTGCCTCGCGTCAGGTGTTCACATCATGTCTTCGATCTCGGCGGCGATGGGGTCGGCGTCGGTGCCGATGACGACCTGGATGGCGGTGCCCATCTTGACGACGCCGTGGGCGCCGGCGGCCTTGAGGGCGGCGTCGTCGACCAGGCTGGCGTCGGCGACCTCGGTGCGGAGCCGGGTGATGCAGCCTTCGACCTCTTCGATGTTGTCGATGCCGCCGAGCCCGGCAACGATCTTCTCAGCCTTGGTGGCCATGTTCCTTCTCCCTGATCCGAACCGCTTTGTCGCAGTAACCCACAGTTGGCCCATCTTTGCGAGCGGTCGTGTCGTGGGTGCCGAATGATGGCGTTCACGACAGCGGAACCGTCCGCCAACTGGTCTACACCACCTGCCGGACGGTCGCCAAACCCGGCCCCCGCGGGAGGAGTCCGATGAGCGCCGACGCCACGGTCGGTCCCGCGCGTCAGCGCTGGAACACCTTGTTCCAGGGACTGCAGAAGATGGGGCGCAGTCTTCAGCTTCCCATCGCGGTCCTGCCTGCGGCGGGCATTCTGAACCGGCTCGGGCAGCCGGACGTGTTCGGGGACGACGGGCTGGGCTGGACCGACGTCTCCAAGGTGATGGTGGGCGCGGGCAGCGCGCTGCTCGACGGCTCTCTCGGGCTTCCGCTGCTGTTCTGTGTGGGCGTGGCCATCGGTATGGCGAAGAAGTCGGACGGCTCCACGGCGCTGGCAGCGGTGGCGGGGTTCCTCGTCTACTACAACGTGCTGCACCAGTTCCCCGAGCAGTGCCCGGGGGGTTCGAAGGCGATCCCGCAGGTGGGCTGCCAGATCAGCGTCGGCGCCGGCGTCGGCGCGGTGACGCCCTACACCTTCCAGAACCCCGGGGTCTTCGGCGGGATCGTGATGGGCCTGCTGACGGCCTTCTTCTGGGCCCGCTTCCACCGCACCCGCCTGGTGGACTGGCTGGGTTTCTTCAACGGCCGTCGGCTGGTGCCGATCATCATGGCGTTCGTGGCGATCGTGTTCGCGGCGCTGTGTCTGTGGATCTGGCCGCCGATCGGTGACGCGCTGGAGAGTTTCAGTGACTGGCTGAGCGATCTGGGCGCCTGGGGGGCGGGCGTCTTCGGGGTCGCGAACCGGGCGTTGCTGGTGATCGGCCTGCACCAGTTCCTCAACGTGCCCATCTGGTTCCAGTTCGGCAGCTTCACCAAGCCCGACGGCACTGTGGTGCACGGTGACATCAACATGTTCCTTGCGGGTGATCCGAACGCGGGCCAGTTCACCTCGGGTTTCTTCCCGATCATGATGTTCGCGCTGCCGGCGGCGGCGCTGGCGATCACGCACTGCGCGAAGCCGAGCCGGCGCAAGGAGGTGGGGGGCCTGATGCTGTCGGTGGCGCTGACGTCGTTCGTCACCGGCATCACCGAGCCGCTCGAGTACTCGTTCCTCTTCGTCGCGCCGCTGCTGTACGTGTTCCACGCGCTGCTGACGGGTGCGTCGATGGCGGTGACGTGGGGGCTGGGGGTGCACGACGGGTTCAGTTTCTCGGCGGGTCTGATCGACTACGTCATCAACTGGAACCTGGCGACGAAACCGTGGGCGATCGTCCCGATCGGGCTGTGCTTCGCCGCGGTGTACTACGTCGTCTTCCGGTTCGCGATCACGAGGTTCGATCTGAAGACGCCGGGGCGGGAGGCGGAGGACGAGGTCGAGGACGTCACGAAGGCGTGATCCGCCTTGCCCGCCTTGCCCGCCTCCCCCGGGGGTCTTTGTCGTTGCCTTGGGTAGCGCCCTGGTAGCGGAATCGCGGGTTCCTTATGCGGCCTTCATCGTGCTACAACAGGTCTACACCACTGAGTGGTGTAGACCAGGCCCCCCGATGGAGGAAGTCTATGAGCACCGCCACCGCAACGGCGGCCCCCGCAAAAAAGCGGGGATCCGGCCTGTTCCAGGGCCTGCAGAAGGTCGGCCGCAGCCTGCAGCTGCCCATCGCCGTGCTGCCGGCGGCGGGACTTCTCCTGCGACTGGGGCAGGCGGACGTCCAGGAGAAGCTGCATCTCCCCGCGGACGTCGCGAAGGTGTTCGCCGGAGCCGGCGGCGCTCTGCTGGACAGCTCGTTCGGACTTCCCCTGCTGTTCTGTATCGGCGTGGCCATCGGCTTCGCCAAGAAGGCCGACGGTTCGACGGCCTTGGCCGCCGTGGTCGGCTTCCTCACCTACTACGCGGTGATCCACCAGTTCCCGATCGAGGACGGCCACGACGGCGCCACATACACGGCGACCGGCCTCTTCGGCGGTTTCTGGCAGAAGGGTAACGAGGCCGCGCAGACGGCGACCTTCCAGAACCCGGGTGTGCTCGGCGGCATCATCCTCGGTCTGCTGACGGCCGTGCTGTGGCAGCGCTACCACCGCAAGCGGCTCGTCGACTGGCTCGGCTTCTTCAACGGCCGCCGGCTCGTACCGATCATCACGGCCGTTGTCGGCACCTCCCTCGGTGTCCTGGTCGTCCTGGGCTGGCAGCCCATCGGTGACGTCATCACCGACTTCGGCGAGTGGATGACCGGTCTGGGGTCCTTCGGCGCGGCCCTGTTCGGTCTGATCAACCGCGGCCTGATCCCGATCGGCATGCACCAGTTCGTGAACTCCGTGGCCTGGTTCCAGATCGGCGACTTCACCAACTCCGCCGGTACCGTCTTCCACGGCGACCTGCCGCGCTTCTTCGCGGGCGACCCGCACGCGGGCATGTTCATGACCGGCTTCTTCCCGATCATGATGTTCGGTCTGCCTGCCGCTGCCCTGGCCATCGCGCACTCCGCCCGCCCCGAGCGCCGCAAGGCCGTGCTGGGCATGATGATGTCGCTGGCCCTGACCTCGTTCGTCACCGGTGTGACCGAGCCGATCGAGTTCTCGTTCATGTTCATCGCGCCGGTGCTGTATGCGATCCACGCGGTCCTCACCGCGGTGTCGATGGCAGTGACATGGGCGCTGGGCATCCACATGGGCTTCAGCTTCTCGGCCGGCCTCACCGACGTCCTCATCAACTGGGGCATCTCCACCAAGCCCTGGCTGATGATCCCCGTCGGCCTGGTCTTCGCCGCGATCTACTACATCGTCTTCCGCTTCGCGATCACCAAGTTCAACCTGGCGACCCCGGGCCGCGAGCCCGAGGAGGAGATCGAGGACCTCACGAAGGCGTGAGTCGGATCTGAACGGCCAGAAGGCCCCCGGAGCTCTTGAAGCTCCGGGGGCCTTCGTCGCGCCGTAGAACCTAGATCTCGTACGACACCCTCGGCGCCGCCAGCTCCACCGGCCCGTCGTACACCGCACGCGCGTCCGCCAGGTTGATCCGGGGGTCCGTCCACGGCGGGATGTGGGTCAGGACGAGGCGGCGGGCGCCCGCGCGGGCCGCCGCCTCGCCCGCCTCGCGGCCGTTGAGGTGCAGGTCGGGGATGCTCTCCTTGCCGTGCGTGAAGGCGGCCTCGCACAGGAACAGGTCGGTGTCCCGGGCGAGTCCCGCCAGCACCGGGGTGACGCCCGTGTCGCCGGAGTACGTCAGCGACCTGCCGCCGTGCTCGATGCGGATGGCGTACGCCTCCACCGGGTGGGCCACGCGTTCGGTGTGGACGGTGAAGGGGCCGATCTCGAAGGTGGACGGCTTGACCGTGTGGAAATCGAAGACCTCGCTCATGGACGAGGCGGTGGGGGTGTCGGCGTAGGCCGTGGTCAGACGGTGTTCGGTGCCCTCGGGTCCGTAGACCGGGAGCGGGTCGCAGCGGCCGCCGTCGTGGCGGTAGTAGCGTGCGACGAAGTAGGCGCACATGTCGATGCAGTGGTCGGCGTGCAGATGACTGAGGAAAATCGCGTCGAGGTCGTAAAGACCGCAGTGGCGCTGCAGCTCGCCGAGGGCACCGTTGCCCATGTCGAGAAGCAGCCGGAAGCCGTCGGCCTCGACGAGGTAGCTCGAGCAGGCCGATTCCACGGACGGGAACGACCCCGAGCAGCCGACGACGGTGAGCTTCATAAAGCAGAAACCTCCGCTGGCGGGAACGCTGGGAAACAAGGAAACGGGGGTCGTGCGGTCCGTCGAGCGTAAGGCGCGAAACCTCGGGTCGCTCCTCCGCCAGGGGCCGTTGTGGGCGAACTCACCTGTGCTGTCACCGGTTCGGCTGGAAGCGCGGCGCATAGGGCGTGAGGAAAGGCGCGCGGTGGGGAATGTGCGCCGGTAACGTCGTCCGTATGGACACCTCGTGGTGGCTGGCGCTCGCGGCGGTGGTGCTGCTCGCGCTGGTCGCCATGCTCGTCGACGGCTGGGGCAGGAGCGGTCGGCCGGCCGGGCGCAGGACCCGGCCGCCCGGGCGGCCCGAGGGGCGCGGCGGTGCGGGGCGGCCGCAGCCGGCGGAGATCTGGTGGGCGAGCGTGCCGTACGAGGACGGGCCCGGTGGCAAGGACCGGCCGTGCCTGGTGCTGTCGGTGCGCGGGCGGCGGGCGACGGTCGCGAAGATCACCAGCCGGTACCACGACGAGCGGGCCGGGGTGATCCCGCTGCCGCCGGGGGCGGTCGGGGACGCCCATGGGCGGGCGAGTTTCCTGGAGACGGACGAGCTGCGGCAGGTGCCGCTGGTCGACTTCCGGCGACGGGTGGGTGTGGTGGACCCGGCCCTGTGGGACCAGGTCCGGCACCTGGCCGGCTGACAGCTGGCGGGCCGGCGCCTCAACGCACCCGCACGGTGACCGTCCACTCCTGGATGCCCATGCAGGAGACGCGGCCGGGGCTGGTGCTCTCGGGGCAGAGCGGGCGGGACGAGGTGAGCTTCGCGGTTCCGGTGGCGACCGCGTCGTAGGCGGCGGTGGCGTCGCCCGGCAGGACGACGATGCCCGCGTTGGTGGCCCGCAGCACGCTGCCCGTCGCGGTGACCGGCCTCCAGGGGCGTTCCCTGGTGCCGTCGAGGGTGAGCCGGACCTGGCCGCCCTTCGTGACGCAGACGGTGTGGCCGTCGTCGGCGGCGCTGAGCTGGACGTTGGTCGCGCAGGCAGCCGTGGGGGGCGGTGACACCGTCCCGCCGCGGGCGCCGTCGTCCCCGCTGTGAGTGCCGCAGCTCACGAGGAGGAGTGCCGTCGCGGTGACGGCGGTGACCGTCGTACGGCGCATGGGGTGACCGCCTTTCCGCCGGGACCGGATCCGGACGCGGATGTGACGTTCCGTCTCCGCGTTCGGATCCAGTCGGCGTCCGGATTCAGGCCGGATTCAGGCCGGAGCCAGGCCGAACCCGAGCAGAGCCCAGGCCGAACCCGAGCAGAGCCCCGGCCGGACCCGAGCAGAGCCCCGGCAGGGCCCTGCCGGGGCTATGCCCAGAGCTGGCCCTGGAGCGTCTCGATGGCCTCCTCCGTGGTGGCCGCCGTGTAGACGCCGGTGGAGAGGTACTTCCAGCCACCGTCGGCCACGACGAAGGCGATGTCGGCGCTCTCGCCCGCCTTGACCGCCTTGTTGCCGACACCGATCGCGGCGTGCAGGGCGGCGCCGGTGGAGACGCCCGCGAAGATGCCCTCCTGCTGGAGCAGCTCGCGGGTGCGGGTCACCGCGTCCGCCGAGCCGACCGAGAAGCGGGAGGTCAGGACGGAGGCGTCGTAGAGCTCCGGGACGAAGCCCTCGTCGAGGTTGCGCAGGCCGTAGACCAGGTCGTCGTAGCGCGGTTCGGCGGCGACGATCTTCACGTCGGGCTTGTGCTCGCGAAGGAAGCGGCCGACTCCCATCAGCGTGCCCGTGGTGCCGAGGCCGGCCACGAAATGGGTGATGGAGGGGAGGTCGGCGAGGATCTCCGGGCCGGTGGTGGCGTAGTGGGCGCCGGCGTTGTCGGGGTTGCCGTACTGGTAGAGCATCACCCAGTCCGGATGCTCGGCGGCCAGTTCCTTGGCGACGCGTACGGCGGTGTTGGAGCCGCCCGCGGCCGGGGACGAGATGATCCGCGCGCCCCACATGCCGAGCAGGTCCCGGCGCTCCTGTGAGGTGTTCTCGGGCATCACGCACACCATGTGGTAGCCCTTGAGCTTGGCGGCCATGGCGAGGGAGATGCCGGTGTTGCCGGAGGTGGGCTCGAGGATCGTGCAGCCGGGGGTGAGACGGCCGTCCTTCTCCGCCTGCTCGATCATGTGCAGGGCCGGGCGGTCCTTGACCGAGCCGGTCGGGTTGCGGTCCTCCAGCTTGGCCCAGATACGGACCTCGGGGGACGGCGAGAGCCGCGGCAGGCGCACCAGAGGGGTGTTGCCCACCGCGGCCAGCGGGGAGTCGTAACGCATTGCGACCAGGGACCGATCAGGCCATGCCGCCGGCCACGGCCGGCAGGATCGTCACGTTGTCGCCGTCGGACAGCTTGGTGTTGATGCCGTCCAGGAAGCGGACGTCCTCGTCGTTCAGGTAGACGTTGACGAAGCGGCGCAGCTCGCCGCCGTCCACGATGCGGGCCTGGATGCCCGCGTGCCGGGTGTCGAGGTCGGCGAACAGCTCGGCGAGGGTGTCCCCGGTGGCCTCTACGGCCTTCGCGCCTTCGGTGTAGGTGCGGAGGATGGTGGGGATGCGGACCTCGATGGCCATGGCTCAGGGCTCCTGTCGGGAGTGGTCAGGTCGGGGGGCGCGCGGCGGCGCGGTGCGTGGCGTTACGCGGGTGAGGCGCCGCGGGCTCACGGCCGTACGGCGGCAGGGGCCGGCGTCAACAGATGGCGCTGGCGAGCCTGCACAGGTCGACGTGCAGCCGCGCGACGAGCAGCGTGCCCGGCGTCCTGTCGCTCACGTCGTTGAAAACCATGGGGTCATCGTATCGATTCCCGGTCCGGGCCCCGGAGTGTGATCCCACACTGCGGACGGTTTTCAACCAAGGGGTGAGATCAGTACGACTCGACCACCTTGACCTCCTCCTCCGTCACCTCGCCCTCGACGATGCGGAAGGAGCGGAACTGGAAGTCGCCGGCGCCGTCGGTGTCCGCGGTGGAGACGAGGACGTAGTGGGCGCCGGGCTCGTTGGCGTAGGAGATGTCGGTGCGGGAGGGGTAGGCCTCGGTCGCGGTGTGGGAGTGGTAGATGATCACCGGCTCCTCGTCGCGGTCGTCCATCTCGCGGTAGAGCTTGAGCAGGTCCTGTGAGTCGAACTCGTAGAACGTGGGTGAGCGGGCCGCGTTCAGCATGGGGATGAAGCGCTCGGGGCGGCCTTCGCCCACCGGGCCCGCGACCACGCCGCACGCCTCGTCGGGGTGGTCCTGGCGCGCGTGGTCGACGATCTGGTCGTACAGGGCCTGGGTGATGGTCAGCATGCTGGTCAGGATAAGCAGACGGGCTCTCCCATACCGAGGGGTGGTACGGGAGAGCCCATATGCCGGACGCCCTGAGCGGCTGCCGCGGGGGGTGCCACGAGTACTCCCCGCGGCCGGACGTCCTCGGTGAGGTCAGCCGACCTTCTCCAGGGCCGCTTCGCGGCGCTCGGCGACCTGGGGGTTGCGGGACTTCAGGACCGCCCAGCCGATGGCCAGGGCGGCGGCCCAGCCCGCCATCACGTAGAGGCAGATGCGGGAGTCGGCGTCGTACGCGATGAGGCCGGTGACGAAGAGCAGGAAGGCGATGGCGATGTAGGAGCACACCGCGCCGCCCGGCGCGGGGAAGGAGGAGGCGGGCAGGCGGCCCGCGACGACCGCGCGGCGGTAGAGGACGTGGCTGATCAGGATCATCAGCCAGGTCCAGATGCCGGCCGCGGTGGCGACGGAGGTGACGTAGCCGAAGGCCTTCTCCGGGACGATGTAGTTCAGGACCACGCCGATGCCCATGAAGAGCATGGAGACGGTGATGCCGATCGCCGGGGTCTTGGTCGAGGAGAGCTTGTTGAAGACCTTCGGGGCCTCGCCGTTGTCCGCGAGGGTGCGCAGCATGCGGCCGGTGGAGTACATGCCGGAGTTGCAGGAGGACAGGGCGGCCGTCAGCACGACGAAGTTGACGATGCCCGCGCCGGCCGGGATGCCGATCTTGGCGAAGGCCTCGACGAAGGGGCTGACGCCGGGCGCGAACTCGGTCCACTTCACCACGCAGAGGATGACGGTGAGGGCGCCGACGTAGAACAGGGCGATGCGCCAGGGCAGGGTGTTGATCGCCTTGGGGAGGGTCTTCTCCGGGTCCTCGGACTCGCCGGCGGTGACGCCGACCAGTTCGACCGCGAGGTAGGCGAACATGACGCCCTGCAGGGTCATCAGGGACGAGCCGATGCCCTTGGGGAAGAAGCCGTCGAACTGCCAGAGGTTGGCGACCGACGCGGTGTCACCGGCGGAGCTGAAGCCGAAGGTGAGGACGCCCAGGCCGATCACGATCATGCCGATGAGGGCGGTGACCTTGACCATCGAGAACCAGAACTCCAGCTCGCCGAAGAGCTTCACGGAGATCAGGTTGACCCCGAAGAGGATCACCAGGAAGACCAGTGCCGTCACCCATTGAGGGATGGACGGGAACCAGAAGTTGACGTAGATCGCGGCGGCGGTGAGTTCCGCCATGCCGGTGACGACCCACATCAGCCAGTACGTCCAGCCGGTGAAGTAGCCGAAGAACGGGCCGAGGAACTCGCGGGAGTACTCCGCGAAGGAGCCCGAGACGGGGCGGTAGAGCAGCAGTTCGCCGAGGGCCCGCATGATGAAGAAGATGATCACGCCGGCGAGGGCGTACATGAGGATGAGACTGGGGCCGGCCTTGGCGATGTTCGCTCCGGCGCCCAGGAAGAGGCCGACGCCGACGGCTCCGCCGATCGCGATCATCTGGACCTGGCGGCTGCCGAGCCCGCGCTCGTACCCCTCTTCCGGGGTGTTGTCCTTGTCGACCTGCACAGAGGTCATGTGTGGTGCGCCTTTCTCCATACCGAACCGGGCCTTGCGTCGGCCTCGGATCGGGTCTCGATCCCCCCGGATTGCTGGAGCTGTGCCTGGCCGGCGATCCGCCGGCTCGGTGGCGCACCCGACGGAACATGGGTGGTGTTCGCCGGGCGGTCGTGAAGATTTATCACGACCGCAATATTGATCGCCTGGGCGGTGAGTGGCGCATCACACAAGAAGAAGCGGCCAAAGGGTGCACAAAGTGGACACAGTCGGCCGCTGCGGTGATGGGATCGTTATCCGGACTTGAGCGTCCTTTGAGCGAACACCTTGCCGGACGGATCAGGGCATAAGTGTTGAAACAAGCGTCTCTTGGAGCCCGCCCAGCCACAGATACGCCATGACCATCGGCTTGCGCGGGTCCTCGTCCGGGAGGCGGTAGAGGAGGTCGGTGTCGTCCTCGTCGGTGATCTCGAGGCGGGATCCGATCGCCAGGCGCAGGTCGTTGAGGGCCCTCAGCCATTGGAGGGACTCCTCGGGCGACAGCTTGAGCACCCCGCCGCCGTCTCCGGCGGCGGAGGTCAGCGCGTCCAGGGTGCGGATCACCGCGAGGGCGTTGTCGCGCTTGCCGGCCCGCAGGTCGTTCTCGGTGTAGCGGCGGAATTCGGCGGAGTGGGCCTGCTGCTCCTCGGCCTCCTTCGTCCCCGCGGTTCCCTCCGGGTCGCTGTAGGCGTCCGGGAAGAGCCTCCTGAGGACCGGGTCGGCGGGCGGCTCGCTCGGGCCCTCGGCGAACAGCTCGGCGAGCGGGTCGGCCGGGGCGTCCGCGGCGGGGCCGGGACCGATCAGCTCCAGGAGCTGCACGGTCAGCGACCGGATGATGGAGATCTCGACATCGTCGAGCGCGACGGCCGCGCCGCCGCCGGGAAGCGGTTCGAAGTGTCCGGGCATGAAGGCGATTCGCTACTTCCGGTCCTGCTGGAGGGTGGCCCACAGACCGTAGCCGTGCATGGCCTGCACGTCGCGTTCCATCTCCTCGCGACTGCCGCTGGAGACGACCGCCCGGCCCTTGTGGTGGACGTCGAGCATGAGCTTGGTGGCCTTGTCCTTGGTGTAGCCGAAGTACGACTGGAAGACGTACGTCACATAGCTCATCAGGTTGACCGGGTCGTTGTGGACGATCGTGACCCAGGGGACGTCGGGCTCGGGTACGGCGAAGACCTCCTCCGCCGACTCGGTGCGTTCGATCTCCAGGGGTGCGGGTGACGTCACAGAGCCCATGCTGCCACCCGAGGGGGGTGGTCGCACAAACTGGCCGCCCGCGCGTGCCTCATCCCCCAAATCGTCAGACTGACGAGATGGGAGTACGATCCGTCCCCATACTGCATACCCCGGGGGACAACCCCCGGACCCCCGGCAGAGACTGGGGGTGTCCGGAGAGTCATTGCGAGGAGAGCTTTGGTGGACGTAGCGGACCTTGGGCTGCCGGTGGACGTTCCCTCGACGGCGCTCTTCACTGACCAGTACGAGCTGACGATGCTGCAGGCCGCCCTGAAGGCGGGCACGGCCGGGCGGCGCAGCGTGTTCGAGGTCTTCACCCGGCGGCTGCCGAACGGGCGGCGCTACGGCGTCGTCGCGGGCACCGGGCGCGTGCTGGACGCGATCGAGAACTTCCGCTTCGACGCGGATGTCCTGGGCTTCCTGCGCGAGCACGCCATCGTCGACGCGGAGACCCTGGAGTGGCTCGCCTCGTACCGGTTCTCCGGCGACGTCTGGGGCTACCCCGAGGGCGAGGTGTACTTCCCGGGCTCCCCGATCATGCGGGTCGAGGGCTCCTTCGCCGAGTGCGTGCTGCTGGAGACGGTGATCCTCTCCGTCCTCAACCACGACTCGGCGATCGCGGCCGCCGCGTCCCGGATGTCCTCCGCCGCCGGGGAGCGGCCGCTGATCGAGATGGGCGCCCGGCGCACCCACGAGCTGGCCGCGGTCGCCGCCTCGCGCGCCGCGTACGTGGGAGGCTTCGCCTCCACCTCCGACCTGGCCGCCGGCTTCCGCTACAACATCCCGACCGTCGGCACCTCCGCCCACGCCTTCACCCTGCTGCACGACCGTGAGCGGGACGCGTTCCAGGCCCAGGTCGCCTCGCTGGGCCGGGGCACGACCCTGCTGGTGGACACCTATGACGTCGCCGAGGCGGTCCGTACGGCCGTCGAGATCGCCGGGCCCGAGCTGGGCGCCGTGCGCATCGACTCCGGCGACCTGCTGCTGGTGGCGCACCGGGTGCGCCATCAGCTGGACGAGCTGGGCGCGACCGACACGAAGATCATCGTGACCTCCGACCTGGACGAGTACGCGATCGCCTCGCTGGCCGCGGCGCCCGTGGACGCGTACGGCGTCGGTACACAGCTGGTGACCGGCTCCGGGCACCCGACCTGCTCGATGGTCTACAAGCTGGTCGCCCGCGCCGAGTCCGCCGACCCGAAGGCGCCGCTGCTGCCGGTGGCGAAGAGGTCCACCGGCGGCAAGACCTCCATCGGCGGCCGCAAGTGGGCCGCGCGGCGGCTGGACGAGTACGGGGTCCCCGAGGCCGAGGTCGTCGGCACCGGCCCGGTGCCCGGCGAGCTCGCGGACCGGCAGCTGCTGGTCGAGCTGGTCAAGGGCGGCGAGGTCGTCGCCCGCGAGCCCCTGGACGTCGTACGCGACCGCCACGCGGCGGTCCTGGCCGAGCTGCCGCTGTCGGCGACGCAGCTGTCGCGGGGGGAACCCGTCATTCCTACGGAGTACGTCCACGGGCGGTCGGGTAGCTAGAGCTAGTGCCCTCACTCACGCCCGCGCCCGCCCCCTCCCGTGCCGACCCCGAAGTCTCTAGGCTCGGAAGTTCACGGCCGGGCCCGCGCCCCTTCTCCCTCCCCTTCCTCGTCGAGATCCCATAGCCGAAGGACACCGACCATGCGCCGCGCCTTGATCGTCGTAGACGTGCAGAACGACTTCTGCGAGGGAGGCAGCCTCGCGGTGGCCGGGGGTGCCGATGTCGCCGCCGCGATCACCGAGCTGATCGGCCAGGCACCCGCCGGCTACCGGCACGTGGTGGCCACCCGCGACCACCACATAGCGCCCGGCGGCCACTTCGCCGACAACCCCGACTTCGTCCACTCCTGGCCCGCGCACTGCGTCGCCGGCACGGAGGGGGTGGGCTTCCACCCGAACTTCGCGCCCGCGGTCGCCTCCGGGGCGATCGACGCCGTGTTCGACAAGGGGGCGTACGCGGCGGCGTACAGCGGCTTCGAAGGCGCCGACGAGAACGGCGTCTCGCTGGGCGACTGGCTCCGGGCTCGGCAGATCGACGAGGTGGACGTGGTGGGCATCGCCACGGACCACTGCGTGCGGGCCACCGCCCTGGACGCCGCACGGGAGGGCTTCCGCACGCAGGTGCTCCTCGACCTGACCGCCGGGGTGGCCGAGGAGACCACCGCGCGGGCGCTGGAGGAGCTGCGGGAGGCGGGCGTGGAGCTGACCGGGAAGCCCGTCGTCTGAGCGGCTCACACCGGGGCTGCGGGCCGCCTCAGCAGGGCCCTGATCGGACGCCACAGCTCCGGCGGGGTGACACCGTTGTCGGGGGCCGTGCGCCATATCAGGCCGTCGGGATGGTGCAGGACCGCGGTGATCTCGTCCGGGGTCGGCGGGGCCGCGTTGCCCCGCAGGTAGACGGCGCGCAGGCCCAGGTTGCGGAGCCTGGTCAGGGCCCGGGCGCGGTTCCGGGCGTGGACGAGTACACGGACTCCGGTCGGGCCGTCGGTGGCGGGGCTGGGCAGGTTCAGTGCCACCACCACCATGCCGTTCGGCAGTCTGCAGAAACCTCCTGCGGCCATACGGTCACACCCCCGTGCGCTTCGGCGTCAATAAGAAATCCACAGGACGCACCTAAACACGCTCGGCGGCAACCCGCCAAGGGGTTGCCGCCGATACGCATCTGACCTGCGAAAACTCTCTTTACTTCACGGACGGGCCAACCTGGAGCTTGATCGTCGAGCCGCTCAGCGGCTCATCGACGATCTTGATCCGGGTGCCGGTGTCAGTGATCTTGACGCCGGCGAGCGGGTTCGACGTGTCGTAGTACGTCGACGTGCTGTCGTCGAAGACCGGAACGCCGGCCTGCGACTTGATCTTGGCGGCGACGTCGGCCTTGTGCAGCGTGACGGCGTCGGTCGGGTACCGGCCGAACGTGGAGTCGTAGGCCTGGATGCGGTTGCGCATCAGCGTGCCGTCGGACCACTTCAGCGCCGTCGGGTGGGAGTCGATCGGCAGGATCAGGCCCTCGCCCGGGTGCGCGCTGGTGTTGTCGTCGGCCTGGGAGGTGTCCCACTTCCAGATCAGCAGACCGTTCTGGTAGGCGTAGTGCTCCACCCAGTCCGGACGGGTCGTCGAGAAGCCGAAGTTGTACGGGCCGGTCTTCAACTGCTTGTCGTACGACACGTACTGGCGGTTCTCGGCGATGTAGTACTGCGCGTAGTCGTCCGTGATGGACGCGCCGACACGGGAGAAGCCGGCCGCCGTCCAGGCCGCGTCGGCGGACTCGGCGTTGTCGGAGAACAGGGCTGCGCCATCGGCGGTCACCGTGATCTCGTCGGCCGCGAAGCCCTTCAGCGCCACACCGCCGTCGGTCTGGTAGCGGAAGCGCAGGTCGATCTTCTGGCCCGCGTACGCGTCGAGCGGGAACGTCAGCTTCTGGTAGGCGTCCACCGAGCCGGTGAGGGCGGGCTTGTCGCTGCCGTCGCGCGGGATGGCGGTGCCGTCGGCCAGAGTGCCGTCGATCGGCGTCCAGTTGGCGCCGCCGTCGGTGGAGACCTCGGTGTAGAGGTAGTCGTAGTCCTGCTCGATGTCCCACCAGCCGTCGAGGGTGAGGCTCGCGGCGGACTTGCCGGTCAGGTCGACCGAACGGGTGAGGGTGTTGCGCAGGTCGTCACCGCTGCCGCTCCACCACTGCGTGGCGCCCTGCGCCGGGGTGACGACGTCGGTGGTGACCGTCTTCTCCGGCAGCTGGACCACGACGGCCTGCGGGTTCTTGGTGTTGTACTCCGCGACACCCAGCGTGTGCGAGGACTTGGTGCCGGCCTTCGCCACGTCGTAGTCGAGCCAGCCGAGCTGGAGCTTGTCCCAGGCGCCCAGGTCGCCGGGAAGGTCGCCGATGGCCTCCTTGCCGGTGCCGAGCCAGGAACCGGAGGACATCAGGGTCCAGAAGCCGGTGGAGTTCTCGCCGCCCGCGGTGTCGTACTCGTCGGGCAGGCCGAGGTCGTGGCCGTACTCGTGGGCGAAGACGCCCAGGCCGCCGTTCTCCGGCTGGATGGTGTAGTCGCCGACCCAGATGCCGGTGTCGCCGATCTGCGTGCCGCCGAGCTTGTTGGTGTCCGGGCCGGTGGCGCCGGCGTCGGTGCCGAAGGCGTACCAGCGGTGCGCCCAGATCGCGTCCTCGCCCTGCGCGCCGCCGCCCGCGGACTCGTCCTCGCCGGCGTGCACGATCTGGAAGTGGTCGATGTAGCCGTCGGGCTCGTTGAAGTCGCCGTCGCCGTCGTAGTCGTAGCGGTCCCACTGGTCGAACTCGGCGAGCTCCGCCTTGATCTCGGCGGCGGTGTCACCGGCCGCCTCACGCTCGGCGACCCAGGCGTTGACGCCGTCCTGCACCGCGTACCAGGCGCCGGTGGACGCCTCGTTCGAGCCGTAACGAGCCTCGTTGTAGGGAACCTTGACCCAGTCGGTGACCTCGCCGTCGACCGAGTAGCGGCCCGAGGACTGCTTCTCGTAGTACTTCTTCAGCGACTCGACGCCGTTGCCGGTGCCGAAGTACAGGTCCTGGAAGTGCTCCTGGTTGTAGTCCGCCTGCCAGGCCGTGCTGTTGTCCTTGGCGCGGTCCGGCGCGGCTATCTCGTTGTGCAGCGGGCCGACGGTGCCGCCGTAGCGGCTGTCCACCTGGTCGCCGAACTCGACGAGGATCGTGAAGATCTTGTCGGTCTTCTCACGGCCGAGCTCGACGTATTTACTGTCGCCCTTCGTGCTCTTCAGCTGGACGACCTGCGAGCCGTCACGGTCCTTGACCGTGGCCTCGCCGGATATGACCTGCTGAAGGGCCTCCTCGCGCTGTGCCTCCTGGGTCTTGCTCAGGGGGCCGTCGAGGTCGTGTTCCTTGCTCTTCACCGGCTGCGGGTCATGCCGGTCCACCGCGGAGGTCTCCGCGGACGTGGTCTCCGCGGCCTGCGCCACCGCGAAGGTCGAGAACGTCGCCGAGGCCGCCGCTACGGCGACGACCGCGGCGGCCGTTCTGAAGGTCCAGGTTCTACCGGTCACTTGATGTCCTCCCCTAACGCGACCGACCGCGCGGAAGGGGGGCCTGTTCATGGAAGGTCCGCGCGCGGTTATACGCGTGTAGTCAAGTGACGACATTTGACTACTGGTTTGCGAGAAAAGACAGACCTTGACTTGAGCAGGACAACTGCATTATGCGAAGCAGGAGTTCGCATTACGGACACGAGGCTGTAACACAACGGGCGCGCGCCACTGTCCACTTGCTGGATGCCATGACTCCGTGCGCCCCCCGTGCACCGACCCTGTTGGTTAGGTCACGCTTACCGCTCGTTCCGCTCGGGCATGCAGCCGATTAGAGTCGACTGGCGGAAGGCCCGGAAGTCGGCGGAAAGCCAGGCCGATACCACGTCTCACCCCTTTTTCCCATCCGAGGACACGATTGCCATGCCTCGTCCGACTGCCGCACAGCTCGCCTACGGTTCCTGCACCGTGATCTTCTCGACGCTCGCCATGCTGCTGCTGTCACAGACGAGTTCGGGCGTGGGGATCGCGGTGATCGCCCTCGCGGCACTCGCGCTCGGGCTCCTCGTCGCGATGACGGTCCCGCTGCCGAAGCCGCGCGCCGTCGCGCCGGCCGAGGTACCCGTGGTCGCCGAGGTACCCGTGGTCGCCGAAGTGCCCGCGGTCTCCGGTGTACCCGCGGTCTCCGAGAGGGCCGAGGTCGTCGAGCTGCCCGAGGTCGTCCAGGAGCGGGTGCCGACGGCTCCCTGACGGAGCCCGGCACACGGTCGGCGGGCCCGAGTTCGCACGGACCCGCCGTTTCTTCCGGACGCCGGACGCGGCGCCCGGGGCGCCTCAGGTGGTGCTGACCACCACCGTCCTGGCCGCCTTGTCGTGCAGACCCTGCTTGTAGGGCTTGTCGAAGAAGCTCCAGCCGCCCGCGATGATCGTCCAGACGCAGGCGCAGCAGAAGGCGAACGGGATCCACAGCACCGCCGCGCGGGCCAGCGCGGTCTGCACGGAGGGCGTGGCGCCGTTGTCGAGGTTGGCCACGCGCATGCCCAGCCATTTCTTGCCGAGGGTCTGCCCGGACTTGCTGATCAAGAAGGTGTCGTAGGCGATGTAGAGCACGGCGGCGACCAGGGACTGCGCGAAGGACTTGCCGTAGGAGATCTTTTCCGCGTTCACGTCGTACTCGTGGACTCCGGTGCCCCAGGTGACCAGCCAGACGACGATGCCGACGAGGATCATGTCGATGATCCGGGCGAGTGTGCGCTTGCCGCTGTCGGCGAGCGGCGGCATGCCGGCGAGCGGGTCGGCGGGGTACTGGCCACCGCCGTAGGGACCGCCTCCGCCGTAAGGAGGCTGACCACCGTAAGGGGGCTGACCCCCGTACGGAGGCTGCCCGCCGTAGGGGGGCTCGCCGCCGTACGGCGGCCGACCACCCGGCGGTGGGGGCTCCTGGCCGCCCGGCGGTGGGGGCTCCTGGCCGCCCTGGGGCGTGTCGTACGGCGAGCCCTCGCCCTGCCCGGGCGGGGGCTTCTTCCTGAACGGGTCGTCGTCCGGTGGCTGCTGACCGGAGCCGGGGGGCGGTTCGCTGCTCATGGGCCGAGTCGACCGCGAACCCTCCGGCTCCGCATCCGGCGAGCGGCCGTCCGGAGTACCGCTTTTCCGGTGGCTCTCCGACGTATACGGTCAGCCGCTCAGTCCGCTACGAACGTGTGTGCGGCCTTGTCGTGCCAGCACTGGCGCCACGGCCGGTCGAACAGGCACCACAGGACGCCTACGACACCGATGCCGAGCAGACCGGGCACGCTGTAGACGAGCCAGCGGCGCAGAGCCGCGCCGAAGGCCGGGGGCTCGTGGCCCTCGATGTCCCGCACCTCCAGACCGAGCAGCTTCTTGCCCAGCGTGCGGCCCCACTTGGCGGTGGGCAGCGCCTCGTAGAGGACTCCGAAGACGAGCAGGACGGCGAGGACGATTCCGAGGTACACCGATGTCGTGCCGTCGAGCAGCCAGACCGTGACGGTCTCACCGGACAGCTTGGCCGCGTCGATCTTCTCGTTGACGTGGTCGAGCGCCTTCGTGCCGAGCGGTACCGCGGCGGCGGAGGTGACGGCCGCGAGGACCACGGTGTCGACGAACCGGGCCGCGAGGCGCTTGCCGAGCCCCGCGGGCCGGGCCGCCGCCTGACGCCGGGCGGCCGCCTGGAACACGTCCTCGACCGGCGGCTTCCACGGCGCGACGGGCTGGTCGTCGCCCACGCCCGCCAGCCGGTGCACCTGCTGCGCCCAGGACGGCTGACCGCCGCCCGGCCCGCTGGTCATCGGCGTCATCGGCGCGGCGCCGGCGGGGACGGGTGCGGGTGCGGGGGCCGCGGCGGGGGCTTCTGCCTGTGGCTGAGGCCGCTGTGGCTGCGGTTGTGGCTGAGCGGCCGCCGCCCGGTCCGCGGCGGCCTTCCCGGCACCGAAGCCGGGGCGTCCGGTGCCGACGCCGGGCGCGGGCGGGCCGACGGGTCCCTGCGGGCCGTAGCCGTCGGCCCCGAACCCTTCGGCCGACGGGGCCGCGCCCTGGGCGCCGATGCCCGGCGCCCCGGCAGCCCCTGCCGACCCCACCGGGCCCTGCGGGCCGAACCCCGCGGCCCCGGCACCGCCGTCGCCCGCCGCCGGTGCGCCGCCGGTATGTACGGAAGCGCCCCCGCGCTGCGCCGTGCGCGCCCCGTCCTGCTGCGCCGGGCGCGGGGAAACCGCGCGGAAGGTCATGGTGCCGTCGTCGCCGGCGGGACCGCCGGGGCGGGGGACGCCGGGAGTGGCCCGGTCGGCCGGGGCGCCGGAGGCACCGGGCCCCACCGTCGGCCGGCGGAACACGAACGTTCCGTCGGAGGGGATGTCGCCGGACTCCGCGGGCGGGATCGTCGCCGTGCCGTCCGTGCTGGCGGAGCGGCCGTCGGGCTGAGCCGCGGCGACCCGGGGGTCGGTGCCCTGCGGAGCGCCCCAGGAGACACGGCGGTCCTGGTCGCCGCCGAAGCCGGACTGGCGGGAGCGGTCGGCGCCCCAGGCGGACGCCGGCTCGGGACGGCTGCCGTGCTGCGCCTCGGCCGGGCCGGCCGGGCCTTGCTGCCCCGGGTCCTCGTCGAAGAAGTGCGGGCCGGTCTCCTCGACCGGCGCGGGCGCGGGCGGGGACGCCGGCTGGGCGCCGGGCGGCGGCGTGAGCGGCGCTCCGTCGGACGGGGCCGGACGGCTCGTGCCCGGTACCCAGGAGGCACCGTTCCAGTACCGGACATATCCAGGAATGGACGGATCCGGGTAATACCCTTCGCGGGGCCTGTCGTCGCCGGGTGCCGGGGTTGGGGCGCTCATGTCCGTCGTCCCGTATCTGCTCGGGGGTCCAATGGGGCCTCCACATCTACCAGACGAGCGCAACCCCCACCGCCAGTCCCGCCCGACCCGCCCCTTTCCGGGCAACCTCGTACACGTACTTCACACGCCCGGAAGAAAGTCCGGAGAAAAGTTCCGCCAACCCGCGTAATGGTTCCGGCCCTCCCCTCTCTCCTCCCGTACGGGCTCACCCCAGGACCCCGTACGAGAGAGGAACGCACGACATGCACCCCACCGTGGTAGAGCGTGAACTGGAGCTCAAGCTCGTCCTGTCGTCGGAGCGCAGCATCCCCGTCCCGGCCCGTCTCAGCTACCGCCGCGACGATCCGTACGCCGTCCACATCGCCTTCCACATCGACTCCGAGCACCCCGTGAACTGGACGTTCGGCCGTGAACTCCTGGTGGAGGGGGTGTTCCGGCCGTGCGGGCACGGGGATGTGCGGGTGTGGCCGACGAAGGTCGCCGGGCGCAGCGTCGTGCTGATGGCGCTCAGTTCACCCGACGGGGACGCGCTGCTGGAAGCCCCGACGGCACAGGTGTCGGCCTGGCTGGAGCGCACGCTGCTGCTGGTGCCCCCGGGGTCGGAGGGGGAGCGGCTCGGCCTGGACGACGGTCTGGCCGAGTTGCTCGCCCCGACGCCGATGGACGACCTGTGGCTGCGCGGCCCTCGGCCGTCGGACGAGTCCCAGGACGGGGCGTGAGCCGGCGGGGCATCGGGGTGGGTCAGAAGAGTTTGCCCGGGTTCAGGATGCCCAGCGGGTCGAAGACCTGCTTGACCGCCCGCTGCATCTCCAGCCCCACGGGGCCGATCTCGCGCGCCAGCCACTCCTTCTTCAGCACGCCCACGCCGTGCTCGCCGGTGATCGTGCCGCCGAGCTCCAGGCCGAGGGCCATGATCTCGTCGAAGGACTCGCGGGCGCGCCGGGACTCGTCGGGGTCCTGCGCGTCGAAGCAGACCGTCGGGTGCGTGTTGCCGTCGCCCGCGTGCGCGACGACCCCGATCGTGAGCTGGTACTTCTCGGCGATCCGCTCGACTCCTTCGAGCATGTCGCCGAGCCGTGACCGGGGCACGCACACGTCGTCGATCATCGTCGTGCCGGCCACCCTCTCCAGCGCGGTGAGCGACAACCTGCGCGCCTGCAGGAGCAGTTCCGACTCGGCCGCGTCGTCGGCCGGTACGACCTGGGTGGCGCCGGCGGCCTCGCACAGCGCCCCGAGGGCGGCGAGGTCGGCGGCCGGGTCCGGGGTGTCGAAGGCCGCGAGCAGCAGCGCCTCCGTGCTCTCCGGCAGGCCCATGTGCGCGAGGTCGTTGACCGCCTTGACCGTCGTACGGTCCATCAGTTCGAGGAGGGACGGCACATGGCCCCCCGCCATGATCCGGCAGACCGCGTCGCAGGCGGCGGCCGCGGACGCGAACTCGGCGGCCAGCACCAGCTGCTGGGGCGGTTGCGGCTTGAGGGCCAGGACCGCCCGTACGACGATGCCGAGCGAACCCTCGGAGCCCACGAACAGACGGGTCAGGTCGTATCCGGCGACGCCCTTGGCGGTACGGCGGCCGGTGGACATCAGGCGGCCGTCGGCCAGCACCACGTCCAGGCCGAGGACGTACTCGGCGGTCACCCCGTACTTCACGCAGCACAGGCCGCCGGAGGCGGTGCCGATGTTGCCGCCGATCGTGCACATCTCCCAGCTGGAGGGGTCGGGAGGGTAGTACAGGCCGTGCTCGTTGACCGCCCGGGAGAGGGCGGCGTTGATGACGCCGGGCTCGACCACGGCGATGCGGTCGACCGGGCTGATCTCCAGGATCCGGTCCATCTTCGTCAGGGACAGCGCGATGCAGCCGGCGGAGGTGTTGGCGCCGCCGGACAGGCCGGTGCGGGCGCCCTGAGGGACGACCGGGACACGCAGCTCGGTGGCGGTGCGCATGACGTGCTGGACCTGTTCGACGGTACGCGGGAGCACGACCACTGCCGGGGCGCCGGCCGGGCAGAAGCTGGCCATGTCATTGGCGTACGAGACCGTGATGTCCGGATCGGTGACGACCGCCTCGGCGGGCAGGCCGTCCAGGAGACGGTCG
Organism: Streptomyces sp. NPDC001315; assembly: GCF_042896175.1. Taxonomy (NCBI): domain Bacteria; kingdom Bacillati; phylum Actinomycetota; class Actinomycetes; order Kitasatosporales; family Streptomycetaceae; genus Streptomyces; species Streptomyces sp. NPDC001315. The sequence continues at coordinate 695,925 of NZ_JBIAWZ010000001.1, forward strand.
ACGAGGTTCCCGGTCGCTTCGTCACGAGGCGCTTCGATACGGCTCATGATCACAGGTTCGCACCCCGGGGCCATCGGTGTGAACCCCGTCCGCGGCTCCCATCGGCTGCCGCGATGTGGTCGTCGTACTGCAGCACAGTGAACGCCATGGACGCAGAACCGATGACCTCTGTGGCGTCGGCCCGCCGGCCGAGTACCGCCAGGCGTGTCGCCGGGCGGCTGTTGATCGCCTCGGCCGTGGTGTGTGTCGCGCTGGGCACGGTGCTGATGCTGGCGCCGTCGCAGCAGCGTGCCGAGGCGCCTCTGGTCCCGGTGGTGCCGGCCGCACCACCGGCGCCGGCTCCCGGAGCGCAGGCCCGGGCCGCGGTCCTCGGCGGACTGCCGGCCGCGCTGCCGGACCTGGCGATGCTGATCGGCGAACGCGAAGCGTATCTGCGGGTCCATCCGAAGGACGCGCGGTCGTGGGCGGTGCTCGGGGCCGCCTACGTCGAGCAGGGCCGGCGGGTGGCGGACGCCGCGTACTACCCGAGGGCCGAGGAGGCGCTGCGCACCTCGCTGCGGACCCGCCCGAAGGACAACGCGGAGGCCCTGGACGGCCTGGCCGCGCTGGCGAACGCCCGCCGCGACTTCCCGGCCGCCCGGGAGTGGGGCGAGGAGTCGCTGAAGCTGGCGCCGAAGCGGTGGACGACGTATCCGCTGCTGATCGACGCCTACACGGGACTCGGCGACTACAAGGCGGCCCGGGGGACCCTCGACAAGCTGATGGCGCTGCACCACGGACCCGCCGTGCAGGCGCGGGCCGCTGCCGTCTACCGGGACCGGGGCTGGCGCGAGGACGCGGCGGCCATGCTGTCCGACGCGGCGGCGGGCGCGCGGGATCCGGCGGAGCAGGCGGCGTACCAGGAGCAGGCCGGGGAGCTGGCGTGGGAGCGCGGGGACCGGGAGGAGGCGCTGCGGCGCTTCCGGGAGGCGGTACGGCTCGACCCGGACCAGCGGGCCGCGCAGGCCGGGCAGGGGCGGGTGCTGGCCGCGCTGGGGCGGACGTCGGAGGCGCTGGCCGCGTACCAGGCGGCGCTGGCCAAGCAGCCGCTGCCGCAGTACGCGCTGGAGCTGGGCGAGCTGTACGAGTCGCTGGGGCTGGAGCATGCCGCGCGGGTGCAGTACGACCTGCTGCGGGCGCGGGTGGACAACGCGGCCGCGGGCGGGGCCGACGAGGAGCTGCTGCTCGGGCGGTTCGAGGCGGACCACGGCGACGCGATGGACGCGGTGGAGCGGCTGCGGGCGGAGTGGGAGCGGCAGCCGGGGATCGCGGTGGCCGACGCGCTGGGGTGGGCGCTGCACCGGGCCGGGGATGACGAGGAGGCGCTGAAGTACGCCACGATCGCGACGGACAAGGATCACGGGGGCGGGGTGCGCAGTGCGCCGTACGCGTACCACCGGGGGATGATCGAGCGGCAGCTGGAGCTGACCGGCCCCGCGTCGCGGCACCTTCAGGAGGCGCTGCGGATCAACCCCTACTTCTCGCCGTTGGCGGTGCCCGCCGCTCGGACGGCGCTGGCGCGGCTGGGCGAGCCGCCGGACGTGGGCCTGGGCGAGGAGGACGCGGGAAGCGAGCAGCGTTGAGTCACCCGGCCGCCGTGCCGATCAGCGCGCCTCCCCGTCGGCGTGGAAGGGTTCGGCGACGGCGCCGAACCCCTCCGTACCGCCCACGTCGTTGATCCCGGCCGGGCGATGAGCTCGGCCTACAGGTTGCCGCGCTTCTCCTGCTCCCGCTCGATCGCCTCGAACAGGGCCTTGAAGTTGCCCTTGCCGAAGCCCATCGAGCCGTGCCGTTCGATGATCTCGAAGAAGACGGTCGGCCGGTCCTGGACCGGCTTGGTGAAGATCTGGAGCAGGTAGCCGTCCTCGTCGCGGTCGGCGAGGATCTTCAGTTCGCGCAGGGTCTCCACGGGGACGCGGGTGTCGCCGACCCACTCGCCGAGGGTGTCGTAGTAGGAGTCGGGCGTGTCCAGGAACTCCACCCCGGCCGCGCGCATCGTCCGTACCGTCTGCACGATGTCGTTCGTGTTGAGCGCGATGTGCTGGACGCCGGCGCCGCCGTAGAACTCCAGGTACTCGTCGATCTGGGACTTCTTCTTGGCGACGGCGGGCTCGTTGATCGGGAACTTGACCTTGAGCGTGCCGTCGGCGACGACCTTCGACATCAGGGCGCTGTACTCGGTGGCGATGTCGTCGCCCACGAACTCCTTCATGTTCGTGAAGCCCATGACCTCGTTGTAGAAGCCGACCCACTCGTTCATCCGGCCGAGCTCGACGTTGCCTACGCAGTGGTCGATGGCCTGGAAGGTGCGGTGGGCCGGCGGTTCGACGATCGGGGTGGCGGCGACGAAGCCGGGGAGGTAGGGGCCGTCGTAGCCGGAGCGGTCGACGAGGGTGTGGCGGGTCTCGCCGTACGTCGCGATCGCGGCCAGGACCACCGTGCCGTGCTCGTCCTTCAGCTCGTACGGCTCGGTCACCGAGCGGGCGCCGTGCTCGATGGCGTAGGCGTACGCGCGGCGGGCGTCCGGGACCTCGATGGCGAGGTCGACGACGCCGTCGCCGTGCTCGGCCACGTGCTGGGCGAGGAAGTGGCCCCAGGCGGTGGCGGGCTTGATCACGGAGGTGAACACGAAGCGCGCGGAGCCGTTCTCCAGGACGTAGCTCGCGGTCTCGCGGGCGCCGTTCTCCGGTCCGGAGTAGGCCACCCGGCGCATGCCGAAGGCGGTGGAGTAGTAGTGCGCCGCCTGCTTGGCGTTGCCCACGGCGAAGACGACCGCGTCCATTCCCTTGACCGGGAAGGGGTCGGCCTGCCGGGCGGTCGCGTCGGGAGTGTGGTGTGTGGTCTGCGTCATAGCGGCAGCCTGGCCCGGCCTTGCAAGGTGCGCAATAGTTTGCGTGTTCGCTGGGCAATCTGTGCAGTGCCAGGCCAGTAACGGCGGGCTTTCTGTACATGATGACCACTCCGGGAGGGTTCCGCATGGCGATCGATCGACTAGACGGCCGGATCATCGTGCTGCTGGCGCGCGAGCCGCGGATCGGCGTGCTCGAGATGTCACGGCGGCTCGGAGTCGCGCGGGGGACCGTGCAGGCGCGGCTGGACCGGCTTCAGTCGAACGGAGTCATCCGGGGATTCGGTCCTCAGGTCGATCCGGCGGCCCTCGGCTATCCCGTCACCGCCTTCGCCACCCTCCAGATCCGGCAGGGGCAAGGGCCCGACGTACGGGCGCACTTGGGATCGGTGCCGGAGGTGCTGGAGCTGCACACCACCACCGGCAGCGGGGACATGCTGTGCCGGCTGGTGGCCCGTTCCAACGCCGATCTCCAGCGGGTCATCGACCTGGTTGTCGGTTTTGATGGGATCGTCCGGGCCTCCACCGCGATCGTGATGGAGAACCCCGTTCCGCTGCGGATCATCCCGCTGGTGGAGCAGGCGGCGGAGGACCGGGACACGACCTGACCGAGCGAGGGGGTGACCGCGCTTGAATTTCTGGGAGTACTTGAGCACGCGCCACCAGCAGCTGCTCACCGACGCCTACCAGCACGCCAGCGCCGTCTTCCAGTGCATGGTGGTGGCGACCCTGATCGGCGTGCTGATCGGCGTCGTCACCTACCGCAGCGAGTGGGCCGGCAACCTGGCCACCATCACCACCGCCACCCTGCTGACCATCCCGTCCCTCGCCATGATCGGTCTGCTCGTCCCGGTCGTGGGGCTGGGCGTGCCGCCGACCGTCATCTCGCTGACCCTGTACGGGCTGCTGCCGATCGTGCGGAACGCCATCGTGGGCCTGCGCGGCGTCGACCCCTCCCTGGTGGACGCGGCGCGCGGCATCGGCATGTCCCGGCCGGCCCGACTCCTGCGGGTGGAGCTTCCGCTCGCCTGGCCGCCGATCCTCACCGGCATCCGCGTGTCGACGCAGATGCTGATGGGCATCGCCGCCATCGCCGCGTACGCCTCCGGGCCCGGCCTCGGCAACGAGATCTTCCGCGGCCTCGCCTCCCTGGGCAGCAGGAACGCGCTCAACCAGGTACTCGCGGGCACGCTCGGGATCGTCATCCTCGCGCTGTTGTTCGACGCCGCGTACGTCCTGCTCGGGCGGTTGACCATTCCCAGGGGGATCCGTGCCTGAGCCCTCCGAGACGCCCGTGGGATCTGTGGCATCAGCGTCGTCTGTGCCGTCTGCGCCGCCGGAGAAGAGCACCGCGGGGGCCTCGATCGAGCTGGAGAACCTCAGCAAGCGGTATCCGGGCAACCCCAACCCCGCCGTCGACAACGTCAGCATGGAGATCAAGGCGGGCGAGACCGTCATCTTCGTGGGGCCGTCGGGGTGCGGGAAGTCGACGACGCTGAAGATGATCAACCGGTTGATCGAGCCGACCGCCGGCCGCATCCGCATCGGCGGCGAGGACGTCACCGACATCGACCCGGTGAAGCTGCGCCGGAAGGTCGGTTACGCGATCCAGGCCTCCGGCTTGTTCCCGCACATGACGGTCGCCCAGAACATCGCCCTCGTACCGAGGATGCTCGGCTGGCCGAAGGGGCGGATCCGGGAGCGGGTGGAGGAGATGCTCGACCTGGTCGGGCTCGACCCGGGCGAGTTCCACGGCCGCTATCCGCGCCAGCTCTCCGGCGGCCAGCAGCAGCGGGTGGGCGTCGCGAGGGCGTTGGCGGCCGATCCGCCCGTCCTGCTGATGGACGAGCCGTTCGGCGCGGTGGACCCGATCACCCGCGACCACCTCCAGGACGAGCTGATCCGGCTCCAGCGCGAGCTGCACAAGACGATCGTCTTCGTCACCCACGACTTCGACGAGGCCATCAAGCTCGGCGACCGGATCGCCGTCCTGCGTGAACGCTCGCACATCGCCCAGTTCGACACCCCGGAGGCGATCCTCACCAACCCGGCGGACGACTTCGTGTCCGGGTTCGTCGGCGCGGGCGCGGCGTTGAAACGGCTCAACCTCACCCGGGTACGCGACGTGGAGATCACCGACTATCCGACGGCGACCGTCGACCACCCGCTCCAGCAGATCTTCAACAAGCTCCGCGCCAGCGGCACCAACGAGATCCTGCTGCTCGACAAGCGCGGGCGGCCGTACAAGTGGCTGCGGCGCGGCGACATGATGCGGGCCAAGGGCTCGCTGGCCCGCGCGGGCACGCTGGTGAGTGACACGGTCACCCGGGATGCCACCCTGCGCGACGCGCTGGAGGCGGTGCTGACGGACAACACCGGGCGGGTCGCGGTCACCGGGCGGCGCGGCGAGTACATCGGCGTGGTCGACATGGAGACGCTCATGAACTCCGTGCACGAGCTGCTGGAGGCGGACCGCCTGGAGGCCATGGAGGCGCAGCACGAACTGGAGGAGACGCGGGCCGCACAGACGCACGCCGAACAGGAGGGCGTCGGAGGGGAGGAGAAGGCGTGACCACTCCCGAGGACACGGAGGCGGAGGGGACCGAGGCGGAGGAGGCCGAGGCGCGGGCGCCGCGGCTGCCGCAGCGCCCCCCGCGGCGGCACATCACCTGGCAGAAGCTGACCTTCCTGCCCGCGTTCCTCGTCGCCCTGCTGCTGGCGACCTGGCTGTGGTTCCGGCAGGCCCAGCTCGACACGATCTCCGAGAACGCGCTGTCGCACGGCCAGGTGTCCAAGGCGCTGTGGCAGCACGTGGAACTGACGGCGATCTCCACCTTCTTCGTGCTGATCATCGCGATCCCGCTGGGCATCCTGCTGACCCGCAGGTCGTTCCGGAAGGCGACCCCGGTGGCGATGACGATCGCCAACATGGGTCAGGCCACCCCCGCGATCGGCCTGCTCGCCCTGCTGGTGATCTGGCTCGGCACCGGCATGAAGGCCGCCTTGATCGGCATGATCATCTACGCCATCCTGCCGGTGCTGTCCAACACGATCACGGGACTGAAGGCGAACGACCCCGCGCTGCTGGAGGCGGCCCGCGGTATCGGCATGTCCGGGCTGGGCGTGCTGAGGCGGGTGGAACTGCCGCTGGCCGTCCCCCTGATCCTGGCGGGCGTCCGAACCGCCCTCGTCCTGAACGTCGGTACGGCGACCCTGGCGACCTTCGGCGGAGGCGGCGGCCTGGGCGTACTGATCACGACCGGGATCACCACCCAGCGCATGCCGGTGCTGGTCCTCGGCGCGATCCTCACGATCGCCCTGGCCCTGCTGGTGGACTGGCTGGCCTCGCTGGCCGAGCTGCTGCTGCGGCCGCGGGGGCTGGAGGTGGGCAGGTGAAGCGCACCTGTCTGGTGGCCGCCGGGGCGCTGGTGGTGGTGTCCGGCTGCGGTCTGACCAGCGGCTCCCCCATGGTCGACGACGTGTCGCCCGGTTCCATCGGGCAGGGCGAGCCGCTCAGGGGCGCGCATCTGACGGTCACGTCGAAGGAGTTCACCGAGCAGCTCATCCTGGGCTCGATCATGGGCATCGCCTTCCAGGCGGCCGGCGCGGACGTCCTCGACCGGACCGGCATCCAGGGCTCGATCGGCGCCCGCGAGGCGGTCAAGAACGGTGACGCGGACGGCATGTACGAGTACACGGGCACCGCCTGGATCACGTACCTGGGCAACAGCGAGCCCATCACCGACCCGCTGAAACAGTGGGAGGCGGTGCGTGACGCCGACCTGAAGAACGGGCTGACCTGGCTGCCTCCGTCGCGGCTGAACAACACCTACGCGCTGGCGATGAACCAGGCCAACTTCAAGAAGTACGGCACGAAGACCCTCTCCGACGTGGCGGCGCTGTCCAGGTCGGACCCCAAGGCCGTGACGCTGTGCGTGGAGGGCGAGTTCGCCAACCGGGCGGACGGGCTGCCGGGCATGGAGAAGGCGTACGGCATGAGCGTGCCGGCGGGGAACGTCACGCAGATGGACACCGGGATCATCTACACCCAGGTGGCGAAGGGCAGTTGCACGTACGGGGAGGTGTTCACCACCGACGGGCGGATCAAGTCCATGAACCTGGTGGTGATGCAGGACGACAAGAAGTTCTTCCCCAACTACAACGCGGCCCCGGAGATCAACTCCAAGGCCCTGAAGCAGTGGCCGGCGATCGCGGAGGTCCTCGACCCGATCACCAAGAAGCTGGACAACACCGTGGCGCAGACACTGAACGCGAAGGTGGACGTGGACGGGGAGGATCCGCATCAGGTGGCGCTGGACTGGATGAAGAAGGAGGGGTTCGTGAAGTGAGGAAGCAGAGCCCGGCGCTCGCGCACCATGGCGTGTGGCGTCGCGGGCCGGACGGGACTCTCGAAACACGCCCCAGGACAGGCGGAGGACAGCTAGCAGCTCGGAACCGAGCCCTTCCCCTTCTCCAGCGCCACCAGCGCGCCGACCGCGCTCTTCAGCGTGGTCACCGGAACCAGCCGCAGCCCCTTGGGCAGCTCGGACTTGGCGTCGGAGCACTCGTCCTTCGGCACCAGGAACACCGTCGCCCCGTCCCGCCGCGCGGCCTGCGTCTTCAGGGCCACGCCACCGACCGCGCCGACCTTGCCGTCGGCGGTGATCGTTCCCGTGCCGGCCACGGTCCGGCCGCCCGTGAGGTCGCCGCCGCTGCCGTCGCCGTCGAGCTTGTCGACGATCCCCAGGGAGAACAGCAGCCCCGCACTGGGCCCGCCGACGTCGGCGAGCTTCAGCGAGACCTTCACGTTCTTGTCGCTGAGGTCGAGGTAGTTCAGCGCCGCCTCGGCCGCCGCGTCCTGGGACTCCTTCATCTGCTCGGTGTTGTGCCGCTCGATCTCCTTGGTGCTCTGGCCGCTCGGGTAGACCGAGTCGCGCGGCATGATCGCCCGGTCCTTGGCGAACCAGGCGTCGATCACATCGGACAGCGAGACGCGTGTATCGGGGCTGGTCGCCTCGATGGTCGTCATACGCAGCTGCCCGTTCGTCCCGCGGACCGGCGCACCGGAGATCGTGATCACCGGGGTGCCCTGGTTCTTGCCGAGGACGTTGGCCGTCATACCGGGCTGCGTGACCGAGAACGGCAGCGGCGCGAAGGCCGCCGTGGCGATCAGGGCCACGACGGGCAGGGCGCAGACGGCGAGGGCCTGGGGGCGTGTGAGGCGAGAGAGCACGAGGTCAATCTAACGCGGCGGTGCCGGCCGGCTCGGCGCCGGTCGACCCGGCCGGACCGGCCGGCCGACTCGGCCCGCTCAACCCGGCCGACTCCCCCTCAGCCCGCGTACAGCTCCCGCCGCTCCCGCGTGAAGCGGCGCAGCGCGTCCGGCAGGGGTTCCGTACCGATGCCGGGGGTGCGCGGAACCGGGAGGTGGCCGTCCTCCAGTACGAACGGCTCGGTGATGTCCTCGGCGAAGTAGCGGGCGGACGCGGAGGTGTCGCCGGGGAGCGTGAAGCCGGGGAGGGCCGCCAGGGCCAGGTTCGGGGCGCGGCCGATGCCCGTCTCCAGCATGCCGCCGCACCAGACGGGGACACCGTGCGCGTGGGCCACGTCGTGGACGCGGCGGGCCTCGAGGTAGCCGCCGACCCGGGCGGGCTTGACGTTGACGACCCGGCAGGCGTCCATGGCGATCGCGGAGGCGGTGTCGCGGGCGTTGTGGAGGGACTCGTCGAGGCAGACGGGGGTGGCGATCCGCTTCTGCAGCTGGGCGTGGGCGTGGAGGTTGTCCTCCTCCAGCGGCTCCTCGATCAGCAGCAGCCCGAAGTCGTCGAGGCGGCGCAGGTGCTCGGCGTCCGCGAGGGTGTACGCCGTGTTGGCGTCGACCTGGAGCGGCAGCGCGTCGCCGAACCGCTCGCGGACGGCACGGACCGGCTCGACGTCCCAGCCGGGCTCGATCTTCAGCTTGATGCGGACGTAGCCCTCGGCGAGGTAGCGCTCGACGTCGTCCAGGAGCTCCGGCAGGGAGTCCTTGATGCCGACCGAGACCCCGGCGGGCACCCGGTCGCGCACCGCGCCCAGATAGGTGGCGAGCGGCATGCCGTGCGTGCGCAGCTCCGCGTCCAGGACCGCCGTCTCCAGGGTCGCCTTCGCCAGCTCGTGGCCCTTGATCTTCGCCATCGCGGGGGCGAGCGCGGCGGTGGTGAGGTGCGGCAGGGCGGCGACGCGCGGCAGCAGGAAGTCGCGCAGCACGATCTCGGCGCCCGCGACGAACTCCGAGCAGTACAGCGGCTCGGGGTCGGCGGCGAACTCCGACCAGCCCTCGGCCGTGTCCGTGACGACGTGGAGCAGGAAGGTGTCCTTGGTCGTCATGGTGCCGAAGGACGTACGGAACGGGGTGACCAGCGGGATCGCGACGTGCACGATCCCGACGCGTTCGAGCTTCACGCGGCGCCTTCCGAAGAGCGGGTGAGGGTGTACCAGCCGTCGCGGGACATGCCGGTGGCGGTGAAGCCCTGCGCGAAGGCCTCCGTGAACACCTCGCGCACGGCCCGCCGCCAGCGCATCGCCAGCGCCGGGTCGGCGGCACGCAACTTGACGACGTCGTCGGGCACCCGGCACCAGACGTGCAGGTCACCGAGATCGCGGCGGGCGAGCGGGGCGCCGTCCGGGGCGATGTGGGTGGCGGGGGCCGCCTCGCGGTCGCCGGTCTCGTACGGCTTCCTCGGCTCCGTCAGATCCCAGGTCACCGTCAGCCGGTCGCTCTCGTCGCCGTCGTTCACACCGTCGGCCATCGGCCCGTAGAAGTCGACGAGGTACTCGGTGCCGACCGCGCCCAGCTTGACCAGGTTGAAGCGGGCGTTGCGGCCGACCAGCGGGTCGAACGTCCAGCGCATGGTGCGGGCGCCGCGCTCCAGCGCCCAGGCCCGCTGCGCCTGCTTGACGGCGTACCCGAGGCCCGGGTCGGCGGCGGCGACGAAGGAGTACGCGTCCTGCTCGGCCGGCGGCCCGAACACGGCGACGGACGCCCCGGCGAGCCGCTCCCCCTCCTCGTAGGCGGCGTGCACGGCGCCGCCCGCGTGGACCAGGCTGTGCAGCACCTCGGCCGGGTAGGGCGGGGTGCTGCGCGGGGTCTGCCAGACGTCGCTGAAGAAGTCGGCGACGGCCGCGATCCCGGCGACGTCGTGAACGGTACGGATGGTGACTCCGGTCATGGATCGAGTCTCGGAGCCGGTGCCCCGCCCCGGGTTGTGCACCTGGACAAGGCATGCGTACGTTCCTTTATGGATCGGCCAATCAAGAGACGGCCGAACCAGACCGGCCGAACCAGACCGGCGATCAAGACCGGCCGGCCAAGACAGTGGCCACCCCCTCCACCCACTGAGGAACCTCATGGACGCCTGCACCCTCGGCGAACTCCTGGACGTCATCGGCGGCCACTCCGTACGCCTGCACACCGCCCCCGCCGCCGGCCTGACCGCCCCGGTCACCGAGGCGCTGCTCTACGACGCCCAGGGCCCGCTGCCGCGGGTCTCCGGCGCGCTGCTCCTGGCCGTCGGGGTACGGGCGCCGGCCGCCGGGCCGCTGGTGCGGGCGGCGGCGGAGGCCGGGATGACCGGGGTCGTGGTGCGCGGCACGGACGGGCCGGTCGGCGAGGCGGATGCGCGGGGCGTGGCGCTGCTGTCGGTCGACGAGGACGCGGCCTGGCACCACGTGCACCTGCTGCTGGCGTCGGCGATCGGCGCGCGGCCGACCCCGGCGGCGGGCGGCCTCGGGGACCTGTTCGCGCTGGCCGACGCGATCGCGGCCGCCACCGGCGGGGCGACCGCCGTGGAGGACCCCCGCCAGCGGATCCTGGCCTACTCGACCGTCCCCGGCCAGCCCGTCGACGAGGACCGCCGGCAGGGCATCCTCGGCCTCCAGGTGCCGGGCAGCCCGGAGAACACCGAGCAGTACCGGATGCTGTTCGCGGCCGACGGTCCGCTACGGCTGCCCGCCCTCGGCGCGGACGACCTGCCCCGCCTCGCGGTCGCCGTACGGGCCGGCGGCGAAACGCTCGGCTCGGTCTGGGTCGTCGACGACGGCACCCTCACGCCGGACGCCGCCGAGATCCTGGGGCGGGGCGCGTCCACGGCCGCGCTGCTCCTGCTGCGCTCCCGGGCGGCCCAGGAACTCGCCCGCCACCAGAACAGCGACCTGCTGCGCCGTCTGCTGGAGGGCACCGCCGACGCGACCGCCGCGGCCCACCGGCTGGGAGTCGAGACCGTGCGGGTCGCCGCGTTCGTCCTGGACTCCGCCGCGAGCGTGCCCGACAGCGAGCAGACCGCCGGGCGCCTGCTGGACGTCGTACGCCTGCAGTGCGAGGCCCGCTACGGGCGGCACGCGTGTGTGCTCCTGGACGGGGTGGTGTACGCGCTGCTGCCCGCGCCCGGCGAGAGCGGCGGGGCGCGGCACCGGCCGCTCGCCGAGGACATCGTGCGGCGGGCCGGGCAGGCGCTGCGGGTGCCGGTGCGGGCGGCGCTCGGCTCGGTGGTGCCGGACCTCGGCGGGGTCGTGGCGTCGCGCGCGGACGCCGACCTGGTGCTGCGACTGCTGGACGCGGACCTGCCGGTGGCGACCGTCGACGAGCTGCGCCCGCGCGTCACCCTGCTGCGGCTGGCCGAAGTGCTGGGCGAGCGGAGCGAGCTGAGCGCGGGCGCGTGGCGGCGGGTGCTGACATACGACACCGAGCACGGCACCGACTACGCGCGCACCCTGGTCTGCTGGCTGGACACGGGCTGCGACATGGCGGGCGCGGCGAAACTGCTCGCCGTGCACCCCAACACCTGCCGCTACCGCCTGAAGCAGGCCCAGCAGCAGGTCGGGATCGACCTCGACGATCCCGACGAACGGCTGGTGCTGTGGCTGCAGCTGCGGACGCTGGCAGGCCTCAGAGGCTGACGGAGAGTGACGGGGCCGGTTTCACCCCAGCCATGTCCTGAGCCGGTCCTCGCACTCGCGGAGGTGCGTGACGGGCACGTACTCCCCCGCCGTGTGGGCGAGCGACGGGTCACCGGGGCCGTAGTTGAGGGCGGGCATGCCGAGCGCGGCGAACCGGGCGACGTCCGTCCAGCCGAGCTTGGGCCGGGGCTCGGCGCCCAGCGCGGAGACGAACCCGGCAACCCGGTCCAGCCGCGGCAGCGCACCCGGCACGACCTCGGTGACGCGGACCTCGTACCCGGCGAAGAGCTCCCGTACGTACGCCTCCGCCTCCTCGGCCGAGCGACTCGGCGCAAACCGCGAGTTGACGGTGATGACGCACTCGTCGGGTACGACGTTCCCCGCGACGCCGGCCCGCACGGCGACCGCGCTCAGCCCCTCCCGGTACTCCAGCCCGTCGATCACGACCCGCTCGGGCGTGTGGTCGTCGAGCCGCTGGAGGACCCGGGCGGCCTTGTGCGCGGCGTTGACGCCCTTCCACGCGCGTGCGGTGTGCGCGCGTTCGCCCCGTACGACGATGTCGGCGGTGAGGATGCCCTGGCAGCCGGCCTCGACGCCGGCGTCGGAGGGTTCCATGAGGATGGCGAGGTCGCAGTCGAGGAGGTCGGGGCGGTGTGTGGCGATGGTGTTCAGCCCGTTGCGGTCGCCCTCGACCTCCTCGCACTCGTAGAAGACGTAGGTGAGGTCGCGGGTCGGGTTCTCCAGGCTCGCCGCCAGCCGGAGGGCGACGGCGACGCCGCCCTTCATGTCGCAGGCACCGAGCCCGTGGACGCGGCCGTCGGCGAGCCGGGACGGGAGGTTCCCGGCCGCGGGGACCGTGTCCAGGTGGCCCGCCAGCAGGGCGCGCCGAGGGCGCCCGAGGTCCGTACGGGCGACGACCGAGTTGCCGACGCGCTCGACGGCGAGATGGGGCAGGGCACCGAGGGCACCCTCCACGGCGTCCGCGAGCCGGCCCTCCTCCCCGCTCTCGGAGGGGATGTCGACGAGGGCGCGGGTGAGGTCGACGACGTCGGCGGTGAGGTCGAGGTTCAGGGGGTTCATGTGTGTTCCTGGTGCCGGCTGAGCTGGTTGACCTGGTTGAGCTTGGAGTGTCGGATGCCGTAGAGGCCGTAGATCACCAGACCCACAGCCATCCACACCCCGAACGCGATCCAGGTGTCGGCGCCCAGGCTGAACAGCATGTACACGCAGAAGCCCACGCCGAGGATGGGCGTCACCGGGGAGAAGGGGACGCGGAAGGAGCGGGGCGCGTCGGGGTTGCGGCGGCGCAGCAGCACGACCGCGAGGTTGACCAGCATGAAGGCGAAGAGGGTGCCGATGCTGGTGGCGTCGGCGAGGCTGCCGAGCGGGACCAGCGCGGCGAGGACGGCGATGAAGCCGGAGACGATGACGGTGTTGGCGCGCGGCACCCCGGTGGTGGGGTGCACCTTGGCGAACAGCGGCGGCACGAGCCCGTCCCGGGCCATCGCGAACAGGATGCGGATCTGCCCGTACTGCACGGTCAGCACGACGCTGGTGGTGGCGATGACGGCGCCGACGGACAGGAGGATCGGCCACAGGCTGCCCCCGCCGACGGACTGCACCAGCACCTCGCTGAGCGTGGCCTCCGTCCCCTCGAACTTCTGCCACGGCATGGCACCGAGCGCGGCGACGGCGACGATGACGTACAGGGCGGTGACGAGGACCAGGGAGAGGATGATCGCCCGGGGCAGGTCGCGCTGCGGGTTCTTGGCCTCCTCGCCCGCGGTCGACGCGGCGTCGAACCCGATGTAGGAGAAGAAGAGGGAGGCCGCTCCGGCACTCATGCCGGCGGCGCCGAGCGGGAAGAGGGGCTGGAAGTTCCCGGCGTGGAACGCGGTGAAGGCGACCGCGCAGAACATCACGAGGGCGACGATCTTGACGGCGACCATGATGGTGTTGGCGACCGCGCTCTCCTTCGCGCCCCGCAGCAGTACGACCATGGCGAGTACGACGATGAGGGCGGCCGGGATGTTGAGGGTGCCGCCGTCCCCGGGCGGGGCGCTGAGGGATTCGGGCAGGGTCATGCCGAGGGTGAGGTCGAGCAGCTCGTTGACGTACTGCCCCCAGCCGACGGCCACCGCGGCGACGGACACCCCGTACTCCAGGATGAGACACCAGCCGCAGACCCAGGCGACCAGCTCGCCGAGGGTGGCGTAGGCGTAGCTGTACGACGATCCCGAGCCGGGGATCATGCCGGCCAGCTCGGCGTACGACAGTGCGGAGAACAGTGCGGTCACTCCGGCGAGCACGAAGGACACGATGATCGCCGGCCCCGCCTCGGGCACGGCCTCGCCGAGCACGACGAAGATCCCGGTACCGAGGGTGGCGCCGACGCTGAGCAGCGTGAGCTGTGCGACCCCCATGGTCCGCTTCAGCGAGCTCCCGGCGGCCTCCTCGACCAGCGCGCCGACGTCCTGCCGCCGCGTCAGCCGCCGCCCGCCGGACCGCGCCTCCGGTCCACCTTGGGGCCGTGTACCCACTGTGTCCACCCTGCCACTCCCTCCGCCGCATCCGCCTGTGCCTGTCTGGCCTGATGATGCGGAGGGGAGGTCGAATGACGGTGAGAGGATCGGCCAGAGGTGGCCGTGGGTGTTTGGTGGATCGGCCAAAGCCAGGGGGAGCTTGGAAACACGCCCTGTTCGGGCGGGCGGCTCAGCGCAGGGCTTCCGCGACCTCGCGAGCCGCGTCGACGACCCGGGGCCCGACCCGCTCGGGTACCGCGTCCGCCAGCATCACCACACCCACACTGCCCTCGACACCGGTGATCCCGAGCAGGGGAGCGGCCGCCCCGCTGGCCCCGGCCTCCAGTTCCCCGTGCGTCAAGGTGTACCCCGGCTCCCCCGAAGCCTTCTGCCGCGCGGAGAGAATCGCCTTGCCCGCGGCCCCCCGCTCCAGCGGATGCCGGAACCCGGCCCGGTACGCCACGTGATAATCCGTCCACGTCGGCTCGACCACGGCCACGGCCAGCGCCTCCGACCCGTCCACGAGTGTGAGATGCGCCGTCGCTCCGATGTCCTCGGCCAGCGACCGCAACGCCGGCAGCGCGGCCTCCCGTACCAGCGGATGCACCTGTCGGCCGAGTCGCAGCACCCCCAGCCCGACGCGTGCCCGCCCGCCCAGATCACGCCGTACGAGCGCGTGCTGCTCCAGCGTGGCGAGCAACCGGTACACCACGGTCCGGTTCACGCAAAGTTTGTTGGAAAGCTCGGTGACGGTCAGCCCGTGGTCCGTGTCGGCCAGCAGCTTGAGGACCTTGAGTCCTCTGTCGAGCGTCTGGGAGGTCTCCGCGGTCACGACGCCCACTCCTTAAGTGGTGAGGCCGGCAGCCCCCGACGCGGCAGATGCGTCACCGAGTCCCGTCAGTGACGCGCTTCAGAGGCCGCCGATCGGCAGGACGGCCCGGTCTGTCCGGGCCCAGTCGCTTCACGGCTGCGCTCCGCGGCGGCGCTGCCACGGGGCGTGTGCGTAACCGGACAGTAGCGAAGCCGGTTCGCTCAGCGGAAGGCTCCGTCCAGAATCCGGTCACTGCCCGGTATGAACTACCTGTGTTTGTCCCGATACGTACAGCGCACGCCGTACCACGCGCGCCACCGCCGCACCTCCGAGCACCTCACGCATGCAGCACCTCACGCCACAGCCGCTCACGCGCCGGGCGTCACCGCATCCGGGTGGCCCACTCCTGCACCTTGGCGATCCGCTGGCGCAGCTGTCCGGCCGTCGCCTCGGCGCTCGGCGGTCCGCCGCACACGCGCCGCAGTTCGGTGTGGATGACCCCGTGCGGCTTGCCGCTCTGGTGGACGTACGCACCGACCATCGTGTTGAGCTGCTTGCGCAGCTCCATCATCTCCTTGTGGGAGACGACCGGCCGCCGCTCGGCGGGCAGTTCGAGCAGGTCGGCCTCCTCGTCCGGCTTCTTGCGGCTGTGCGCGATCTGCCGGGCCTGCCGCTTCTGCAGCAGCAGCTGCACCTGGTCGGGTTCGAGGAGCCCGGGGATACCGAGGTAGTCCTGCTCCTCCGCACTCCCGGGGTGGGCCTGCATGCCGAACTCGGCGCCGTCGTAGAGGACCCGGTCGAAGACGGCCTCGGACTCCAGGGCCTCGAAGGAGAACTGCTCCTGCTCCCCGGTGTCCTCGTCCTGCTCCTTGTTCGCCTCCTCCATCTCCTTCTCGGACTCGGCGTACGGGTCCTCCTCGCCCTCCTTCCTGGGCTTGTCGAGGGCGTGGTCGCGCTCGACCTCCATCTCGTTGGCGAAGGTGAGGAGGTCGGGGACGGTCGGGAGGAAGACGGACGCGGTCTCGCCGCGCCGCCGGGACCGCACGAAGCGTCCGACGGCCTGGGCGAAGAAGAGGGGCGTGGAGATGGTGGTGGCGTACACCCCGACCGCGAGCCTCGGCACGTCGACGCCCTCGGACACCATGCGGACGGCGACCATCCAGCGGTCGTTGCTCGCGCTGAAGTCGTCGATCCGCTTCGAGGCACCGGTGTCGTCGGAGAGGACCAGCGTGGCCTTCGTCCCCGTGATCTCGCGGATCAGCTTGGCGTAGGCGCGCGCCGAGTCCTGGTCGGAGGCGATGACGAGGGCGCCCGCGTCCGGGATGGCCTTCCGGACCTCGGTGAGCCGCCGGTCGGCGGCGCGCAGCACGCTGGGCATCCACTCACCGCGCGGGTCGAGTGCGGTGCGCCAGGCCTGCGAGACGGCGTCCTTGGTCATCGGCTCGCCGAGCCGGGCGGCGATCTCGTCGCCCGCCTTCGTCCGCCAGCGCATGTTGCCGCTGTAGGAGAGGAAGATGACGGGCCGCACGACGTGGTCGGCCAGCGCGTTCCCGTACCCGTACGTGTAGTCGGCGGCGGACCGCCGGATCCCGTCGTTCCCCTCCTCGTACGTCACGAAGGGGATGGGGTTGGTGTCGGACCGGAACGGCGTACCGGTGAGCGCGAGCCGCCGCGTGGCCGGTTCGAAGGCCTCCAGGCAGGCCTCGCCCCAGGACTTGGAGTCACCGGCGTGGTGGATCTCGTCGAGGATGACGAGGGTCTTGCGCTGCTCGACCCGGTTGCGGTGCAGCATGGGCCGCACCCCGACACCGGCGTAGGTGACGGCGACGCCCTGGTACTCCCTGCTGAGCGGACCCGCGCTGTACTCGGGGTCCAGCTTGATCCCTATCCGCGCGGCCGCCTCCGCCCACTGCTTCTTCAGGTGCTCGGTCGGCGCGACCACGGTCACCTGCTGCACGACGTGGTGGTGCAGCAGCCAGGAGGCGAGCGTCAGCGCGAAGGTCGTCTTGCCGGCGCCGGGGGTGGCGACGGCGAGGAAGTCACGCGGCTGCTCCTGGACGTACTTCTCCATCGCCCCCTGCTGCCAGGCACGCAGCTTGCTGGCGGTACCCCAGGGGGCACGGCCGGGGAAGGCGGGTGAGAGGTGATGGGAGTGCGAGGCGGAGCTGGCGGCAGAGCTGGCGGCGGCGGTAGTCACGGTCTCCGGTTCGGGGGGTAGGGCGGCTCGGCTACGTATGACAACCGGGCCACCCTACCGGCGGGCCGGTGGTGGCAATGTGTGGACGAGGCCGGGTCACCCGAGGATGGGACTGAGGTCACATCGCCTCGTGCAGTGCCCTCAAACGCCGGGCGATCATGCCCACATCCTCGAGGACGCCGGACGCCACCTCGATCACCAGCTTGTACGCCTCGTCCTGGTCGACGTCGAGCATTTCCGTGCCGTTGAAGTCGAGGAAGACGACCGTGCTCATCCAGGCCATGCGCTTGTTGCCGTCCACCAGAGGGTGGTTCACGGCAAGGGACTGGAACAGTGCCGCGGCCTTCTCGAACAGATCCACGTACGCCTCGACACCGAACATCCGGGACTGGGGACGATGCGCGGCGGAGCTGAGCAGACCCAGGTCACGCACCGCGACCTCCTGCCCCCCGCACGCCAGCTCCGCCAGGTCCAGGATCTCCTGAACCGTGAGGTACTTCATCTACTCCCCCAGCCTCCGCAGCAGGTCGGCCTGGCGCGCCGCGTACTTGGCCCCCAGCCGGCGAACCGTGGCCCGGTCGGCCTCCTGCTCCAGATATCGGTCGATCGCCTGAAGCACTATGGCGTGCATGCTGCGCCCCTCCTCCTCGGCCCGCAGCCTCAGCGCCTCCTGCTGGTCGTCACGCAGACGAAGATTCATAGCCATACCACGACGGTACCACGTATGGGGTCATCGTGGTACCATTCCGGCGCCTGGCCAAAGCCGCGTAGTCACCCACGCCCCCACCAGCGCCACCTCCGCCATCGGCAGGAACACGACGGCGAAGGCGGCCGGATGGGCGGAGCCGGAGGCCGCCGTGGCCGTCGTGTGCGCGACGGCGCCGCCGCCGAGCGCGGCGAAGGCGGCGCCCCCGGCCGCGAGCAGCAGCGCGTTGGACAGGCCGTCGGAGATCTGGAGGGCGGCCGAGTTGGTACCGGCCTCCTCCGGGGCGGAGAGGCGGAGCAGCAGCACGCTGGTGGAGGAGATCACGAGCCCCATACCGAAGCACCCGAAACCCCACGCCACGGCGACGGTCCAGACGGGCACGGAGTGGATCAGCACGCTGGGCGCCGCGGCGATGGCGGCCGCGACCAGCACCATCCCGACCGTCATCAGCCGCTCCCGGTACGGCTCCACCCGTGGCCGCGACTGCACCCACGAACCCAGCGCCCACGTCCCGCCACCCGCCGCGAGCGAGAACCCGGCCAGCGTCGGCGACAGCCCACGCTGCGTGACCAGCATCAGCGGTACGAAGGACTCGGCGGCGACGAAGGACCCGGCCGACAGCCCGCGCAGCAGCACGACCGAGGGCAGCCCGCGCGCCGCCCGCCAGGTACCGCGCGGCAGCAGCCCGAGTACGGCCGGCACGAGCAGCCCGGCGCCTACGACACCCGGAACGAGCGAGAGGGGACGCAGATCCTGGGCGGCGTACTGGATCAGCCCGGCGCCGAGCGAGATCCCGAGGGCGAGCCGGATACGGCGCCGGTCGAAGGACGCTTCACGCGCGAGCCCCACCGGCCCGGCCGCCCGCCGCCGTATCTGCGGCAGCGCGAGCGCCAGCGGGAAGACGACCAGCACCGGTATCCCGAGGAACACCCACCGCCACCCGAGATGCTCGGTCACCGCGCCGGAGGCGAGCGGCCCGACCACCGAGGGCACGACCCAGCTCGCCGCGAACGCCGCCATGATGGCCGGCCGCAGCCGCTCCGGATAAGCGCGTCCGACGACGACGTACAACGCGACGATCACCAGCCCACCGCCGAGCCCCTGCACGGCCCGCCCGACGATGAACAGCCACATTGTCCCGGCGGTCCCGGCGACCACCAGCCCGGCGGCGAAGGCGGCGATACCGCTGGTCAACGCCCCCAGCGGCCCTCTCCGATCGGACCACTGCCCGGCAAGCACCATCCCGAACAGACTCGTCGTGAAGTACCCGGAAAACGCGAACGCGTACAGCGACACCCCGTCCAGCTCCCGCGCCGCGACGGGCATCGCCGTCCCCACCGCCGTCGCCTCGAAGGCGATCAACAGCACGACCGACACGATGCCGATGCTCAGCGCCCGGTAGGACCGGCTCAGCACGGTGGACTCGTCGCGCTCGGCGGCCGACGGGACGTGGGCGAGGTCCGCGACGCCGGTGTCGCGCGGTTCCAGGGCGGTCATGCCGGCCAGCGTAAGGTCCACGACCCACTGTGACCCCTGTCGGGAGGAGGGCTTCGCCTGGGACCTTGGTCGTACGACCAGGGGACCAGTACGACCAACGAGACCGGGCGCGGGGCGCGAGGCCCCCGTTCATGAACGGCGTATGGCAGTCCCATTGCAGCCCCGCCCGTCCCCTTGAGCCCCTCCCCCACTCCGCCCTACGGTCATGTCACCGAGTTCGGACCGGAGCAGAGCGCTCCACCCGACCCGGCCGTGTGCCCGAGTGGTTTAGGGACTCGCCTGCAAAGCGAGTTACGTGGGTTCGATTCCCGCCACGGCCTCTACAGGCTTCGCCCAGTCGACGATGTAGGGCGCTGCCTCGCGCAGGCTTGCGAAGTGGCGGTGCACGCCGTCCACCGCGACCGGGGCGTTGACTCCCCACACCGTCATGCCGGCCCGCAACCCGGACTCGACTCCGGACGGCGCGTCCTCGATGACGAGGCAGTCTTCCGGCTCCGCACCGAGCCGCTCCGCGGCCAGCAGGTAGGGGACCGGCGACGGCTTGCCTTCCTCGACCGCGGCGGCGTCCACGAGCACGCCCGGAACGGGCAGTCCGGTCCGGGCGAACCGTCCGCGCACCCGGTGCTCGTAGTTCGAGGTCACCAGCCCCCAGCACCCGGAGGGCAGAGCGGACAGCAGTTCCGACGCACCGTCGAACGCGGCATAGACGCCGGACCGGACGTCGTCGTCCTCCAGTTCATGCAACGCGGCCAGGCACTCCTGCGGATCCCGACCGGGGACGACCTCCTCGAAGGTCTCCATCGGCCGCGTCCGCAGCGCCACTTGACAGACCTCGTCAGGGTCCAGCCCGTAGCGACCCGCCCACGTCGCCCAGACCCGGCGCTGGTTGTCGACTGCGTCGATCAACGTGCCGTCGACATCGAACAGGACATACTTCCCGGCACCGGGCCGGGTTGGTTCGCTGGTCACGCCTTGATCATGTCATCAGCCTGCTTCCGGGCCGGTCTCCCGGCCGCTAAGCGTACAAACCCCCGCCCGCCTCGTCCCCGAACACCTCCGGCCAGTACCGCCACCCGTCGTCCGACGGCGTCGACGGAGTCGGGTCGCAGGCGATCGGGTCGGCCGCGGCGAGGGTGCGGGACATCGTTTCGGCCAGTTGGTCGTAGGCGTCGGTCAGGGCGTGGATCGTGTCGAGGGACTTCTCGCGGTTGATCAGCCACAGGGTGAAGGCGAGCGTGGAGACGTCGGCGTTGAGGGGGCGCAGGGTGGTGTCGGGCTCGCTCCAGCACAGAACCGCACCGGTGGTGCCGTCGATGAGGAGGCTGGTGTCCTCCAGGAGGTGGCCGAGGCGGATCAGGTGGTCCGCGCCGGCCGGGAGGTGGGCGGCGGTGAGGTCGTCCTCCCGCTCGCTCGCGCAGATCGCGTAGTACTCGGCGAGGGTCGGCAGTGGCACGTCGGTGTCCAGGGAGAACCAGTAGCCCTCCTCCGGCAGGCCCGCCTCCCGCAGGAAGCGGCGGGTCGGCTCGTGGGTGAGCGTGGACGGGAAGTCGACCTCCTCGAAGCGGGCGATCCGGCCGGGGCCGAACGCCTCGTCCAGCAGGCGGGGTGGCAGGTCCAGCGCCAGCCCGGATGTCGTGCCCGGGCCCGCCACCAGGGACAGGGGGCGGATCACCGCCGTCATCTTCCAGAAGGGGCCCGGGTCGCCGTCCGTGCTCTCCTCGAAGAGGGCGAGGAGTTGGCGTGACGCCTCCGCCACCGCCTGCGGTCCCAGTCGGCCCGCGTACGAGGCGAACTGGCCTCGCAGCGCCGCCAGTTCGTCCGCCGCCGTCGCGAACCGCACCAGCTTCTCCAGGGAGGGCGCCAGCGGGCGGGTGTCCATCAGGTCGGGGCGGTCGTGCAAGAAGTACGTCGTCGAGATCTCGCCCGTCGCGCCGTCGAGTAGGACCGACTCGGTCTCGCGGCCGTCCGCGCCCAGGATCCCGCCTATGACCAGCCGGTCGCGCAGCTCCGCCGCCAGCCGGTCGGGGTCGCCCGTCGAGTCCCCGACCGTGCGCAGGCCGTCCGTGCGCAGTGCGTCGAAGGACAGCAGGTCTCCGTCGGCGGGCAGTCCGGGACCGCTCAGCCAACGGCGCGTCGGTGCGTGCGTGACGTACGGATCCAGATCGTCCTCGGTGAGTGTGATCACCGCGGTACCGACGGTGTCGGTCGTGCTCATCGTTCCCCCGTGCGTGAAGTCGCCGTCCCCCGGGAAGGTCGTCCAACTGGCGCCGTCCCACTGCCCGGAACACTACGCGGCACCACTGACAACGGCCCCAGTCAGAGAGACGTCAGGCAACCCTCGCGCGTTCCCGTCCCGCCAGGATCGCCTCCACCGTCTCCCCCACGGTCAGCTCCGAGGTGTCCAGCCACAGGCCGAGGCGTGGGGTCCGGGCCCGTAGCTCGCCGTCCAAGTCGCCGACCGTCCAGGCCCCGTAGCCCGTCTTCTCCCGTCCGGCCTCCCGGGCCGCCACCGTCTCGGCGCTCGGTGCCAGTACGACCACGTGGAGGGGGCGGGTGCGGACCAGTTCCAGGTATGCCGTCAGATCCGCGCCCAGGATCACGTCCTGCACCACCGCTGTGAAACCGGCTTCCGCGTACGCGTCCGCCGTCGCCGCGGACAGCCGGTACCGCAAGTGGAGTTGGGCCTCGCCCTCGCCGCCGACCCGGGCGCCGGGCACGTACTCCTCCCGGCCCGACACCACCATCCGCCGGAACACATCCCCTCGGACGTGCGCCGCCCTCGGCAGCTGTTCCGCCAGCGCCTGCGCGACCGTCGACTTGCCGGACGCCATGACACCCGTGATGACGACGACCCCGCGCGTCACGTGAAGTACACGCCGCCCAGCACCACGGCCACCGCCGCGAGCACGAACAGCAGGACCCACATCAGCAACTTGCCGACGCCGGGCGCCGGTTCGTAGCGCGGAGACTCGGGCTCGGGCTCGGGCGGGGTCACTGTGCCGTCACCACCGCGGCCTGCGGGCGGATCGGCAGCCGGTTCACGGGGCGGCCGGTGGCCGCCCGTACGGCGGAGGCGATCGCCGCGGGCGACGTCACGACCGGCACCGCGCTGACGGCTTTCGCCCCGAAGGGCGCGACCACGTCCCGCTCCTCGACCAGCTTGACGATGCGGATGTCGGGCGCGTCCAGGGCGGTGGGCAGGGCGTACCCGGTGAGGTCGGGGTGGCGGACGAGACCGCGCGGGGTGCGCAGGTTCTCCGTGAGGGCGATGCCGACGCCCTGGGTGACGCCCGCCTCGATGCGCGCGGCCAGCTGGGTCGGGTTGAGGACCCGGCCGACGTCCTGGGCGACGGCCAGTTCCACGACCCGTACCGAGCCCAGTTCGATGTCGACGTCCACGACCGCGCGGATCGCGCAGAAGGCGAGCCCGACGAAGGCGTCGCCCTGGCCGGACTCGTTCAGTGGCTCCGTGGGGTGGGGGCGGCACTGGGCCGTGGCCCACAGTTCCTTGCCCTCCAGGGCCTCCGTGACGGTGGTGGACAGGACTCCGTCGTACGACGTGATCTTGCCGTCGGTGATCTGGAGGAGTTCGGTGGACATGCCGAACTTGTGCGCCAGGGGCTGGAGCAGTTGCGTACGGACCATCTTGGCGGCCCGTTCGACCGCGCCGCCGGACACCCAGGTGTGACGGCCGCGGCAGCCCGGCCCCGCGGGCGGCTGGTCGGTGTCCACCGGTGCCACGTGCACCTCGTCGATGCCGAGGGTCTCCTGGACGATCTGCCGGGCCAGCGTGGTGAAGCCCTGGCCGGTCTCCACCGCCGCGCACAGCACGGTCGCCACTCCGTCGTGGACCTTCACCGTCGCCGTGGACACCTCGTCGGCGCCCTCCGCGCCGAGCATGTGCACCATGCCCACGCCGTAGCCCACGCCCCGGCGCACCGCGCCCGGTTCGCCCGCGCCCTCGGGGCCGCCGGGCAGCAGCCACTCGTCCTCGGGGGCGTCCTTGGGAAGCTGCGGGAGGGGAAAGTCCCTTACCGTCTGGAGGAGTTCGGCGACCGGGGCGGGGCAGGTGACCGTCTGCCCGGTCGGCAGGACGTCGCCCGTGGCCATGGCGTTGCGCAGGCGCAGTTCGGCGGGGTCGAGGCCCAGCTTCTTCGCCAGCTTGTCCATCTGCGCCTCATAGGCGGCGCACACCTGCATGGCGCCCTCGCCGCGGACGTGGCCGGAGGGCGGGTTGTTGGTGCGGACGGCCCAGCCCTCGATGAAGGCGTTGGGGACGACGTACGGGCCGCAGGCGAAGGAGACCGCGGCGGCCAGGGCCTCGGCGGAGGTGTCCGCGTACGGGCCCGCGTCCAGCAGGATCTGCGCCTCGACCTTCACCAGCCTGCCCTCGGCGTCGGCGTGGTGGCGGTAGCGCAGCAGCGTGGGGTGCCGGTGGACGTGGCCGAGGAAGGACTCCTCGCGCGTCGCGGTCAGTTTCACCGGGCAGCCGGTCTTCAGCGCCAGCAGGCCGAGCGGGAGTTGGAAGCCCTGGTCCTCGCGGTCGGCGGTGGCGCCGGGGACGCCGGTGACGACGATCTTGACGCGGTCCGGTTCGAGGCCGAAGCAGGCGGCGGCGGTGTCGCGGTCGCCGTGCGGGTCGGTGGAGGCCAGGTAGAGCTCGACGCCGCCGTCGGGGCGGGGCACGGCGAGGCCGGCCTCGGCGCCGATGGGGGCCGGGTCCTGGCGGCCGATGCGGTACTGGCCCTCGACGACGACCTCGCCGACCGCCTCCGCGTCGCCGTGGTGCAGCGGGATGTGGCGGATCAGGTTGCCGTCGGGGTGCAGGGGTTCCGCTTCGAAGGCCTGCTCGGGGTCGGTGACCGGCTCACGCACCTCGTACTCGACGATGACGGCCGCCGCGGCCATGCGCGCGGTGTCCGGGTGGTCGGCGGCCACGGCGGCGATGGGCTCGCCGTGGTGGCGTACGACGTCGGAGGCGAAGACCGGGCGGTCGGCTCTGCCGCGTCCGTGGAGCGCGCTGCCGGGGACGTCCTCGTGGGTGACGACGGCCCGTACGCCGGGCATCTCGCGCGCGTGGGAGGTGTCGATGGAGACGATGCGCGCGTGCGGGTGCGGGGAGCGCAGCACGGCCGCCCACAGCAGGCCCTCGGCCCACAGGTCGGCCGCGTACGGGAACGTGCCCTCGGTCTTGGCTCGGGCGTCGGCGGGCCGCAGGGAGGCGCCCAGGCCGTGCGGGATCGGTTCGGGGGCGGGGGCTGCCTCGGCGGCGGCGGTGGTCGCGGTGGCGGCTTCGTTGCTCACGCCTGGCCTCCGTCCTGGCCGTACGTCCGGTCGTGCGGCCCCGGTGTTCCGGGGGTTCCTCGGGTGCCTGGGGGGTCGAAGGCCGACGGGTTGACGCCGCCGGCGCCGGGGCCCGCCTGGTGCGGGATACGTGCCTCGTCCGCGTCCGGTTCGGCGTCGGCCGCGTCGTGCGCCTCGCGTTCGGCGACCACCTCGCGTACGGCGTCCAGGAAGCCCCGGTAGCCGGAGCAGCGGCACAGATTGCCGCACAGTGCCTGGCGGGTCTCCAGCTCGGTCGGGGCGGGGTTGCCCTCCAGGAGGTCGTGCACGGTCATCGCCATACCGGGCACGCAGAAACCGCACTGCACGGCGCCGCACCTGGCGAGCGCCCGCTGCACGTCCGAGGACTGCCCGTCGACGGCGAGGCCCTCGACGGTACGGACCTCGCTGCCGGCGGCGGTGACCGCGGGTACCAGGCAGGAGGCGACGAGCCGGCCGTCGACCTGGACGTTGCAGGCCCCGCACTCGCCCTGCGAGCAGCCGTCCTTGGCGCCCGCGAGGCCGAGCCGTTCGCGCAGCACGTACAGCAGCGACTCGCCGATCCACGCGTCGGCGACGGGGCGCTCGGAGCCGTTGACGCGCAGGACGTAGGAGGCGAGGGGGTGGTCGTCGTGGGGTGGTGCCACGAAAGCGGCGTCCTCCGGGGCGGCGGTGCGCTCCGGAGAGGCGGAGTGTTCCGGGGCGGCGCTGTCCTCCGGGGAGGCGGGTTCGTCCGCCGGTTCCGGCTTCTCCGGGGTCGCGCGGCCTTCCTCCTCGGCCTCGGCGGGTCCGGCGGCGGGCCCGGTGGCCTTCTCAGGCGCCCCAGCGGCCCCGTGGACGTCCTCGGGCGCTTCACCGGCCCCCTGGGGCTCCTGGGCCATGGGAAGGGGCTGTGCGGGCGCGTACGGCTCGCTGTGGGCCTCCGGCGCGGGTGTCGCCGGCTGTGCGAGCGCCTGCTGCCCCCACGGCTCCCCTGTCGCGCCGGTCGCACCCGTCGCCCAGGGCGCGGGCGCGCCGCCGGGAAGGGTGGCCGGCGGGGTTCCGCCCCACTGCTCCACCAGTGCCGACGTGGTGAACTCGCCCGATTCGTCGGGAAGGTCGCCGCCGGCGACGGGGATCGACCACTGGCCGGTCACGTCGTGGCCGGGGGCCGGCGCGGACTCGGTGACCGTGGTGTCCTCGAAGTTCCACTGGCCGGTGACCCCGGGGTGGTACGTGAACCGGTCGTCCCCGCCCGCCTCCTGGGGCACGGCGTTGGGGTCGGGCCACTGGACGGCGTCAGCGGGCACCGCCCACGCGCCGGTCGCCGCCGGGTCGGTCGCCGCGTCCGGGTGGGAGCTGACCGCTATCTGCGGTGGCACGTAGCCGTGGCCGGGCGCGGCCAGTGGGCTGTCGCCGCGTGCGGCCAGGAGGGCGTCGATGCCGCCCTCGGGAAGCTTCACGAAGGCGGTCGCGCCGTCGTCGTAGTCGCCCTGGGGCAGCGGGTCCCAGCGGCCACCGCCCTGGGACGCGCCCTGTCCGTGCTGGTCGTCGGTCACGACAGCGCCCTCCCCAGTGCTCGTCGGGCCAGCGCGGCGACGGTGCGCCGCAGGTGCAGTACGGCGGCCGGAAGCTGCGGCACGGAGCCGTCGGCGTCCGGGACCGGGTCGGGAATGCAGGCCGCGGCGACGTACTCGCCGAAGGCGTTCAGCGCCTCCGGGACGATCGCGCGGCCGTTGTCCCAGTCGATGAGCGCGGCGACCCACTGCTCGGCCTCCAGGGGCCGCAGCGGCATCGGCGCTATGGCGCCGACGGCGCACCTGACTCCGCGCCGGGCGGGGTCCAGGACGAGCGACACGGACGCGGTGGCGCGCCCGGGGCCGGTGCGGCCGGTCGCCTTCAGGAAGACCTGCGGGGCGTGCAGCAGTGGTACGCGCACGTAGCCGATGAGTTCTCCGGCGCGGAGCATCTCCATGCCCGCCAGCAGGTGCGACACGGGCATCTCGCGGCGGGCTCCACCCGGGCCCGCGATGATCAGCGTCGCCTCCAGGGCGGCCAGCACCGGCAACGCGTCCCCGGTGGGTGACGCGGAGGCGATGTTGCCGCCCAGGGTGCCCGCGTTGCGGATGTGCGGCGGGCCCGCGGCGCGCGCGGCGGCGGCGAGCGCGGGGATCAGGGCGGCGAAGTCGGGGCGGCCCATACGCGCGTGGGTGAGGCCCGCGCCGAGGAGCGCGTGTCCGTCCTGGTACTGCCAGCCGCGGATCTCGCTGATCCGGCCGAGCCCGACCAGGGCGGTGGGCCGGAGCTGACCGGAGTTGACGGCGGCCATGAGGTCGGTGCCGCCGGCCACGGGCACGGCGGCGGGCACGGCGGTGAGTGCCGCCACGGCCTCGTCCAGTGTCGTGGGCAGCGTGACGGCCTGCCCCGCCTGTGGTGCGTGCGTGGTCAAACCGGCTGCCCCTTCCCGCTGCCCCACCTGGTCCCACCTGTGCTGCCGTACGGTACGTGCTGACAGGGCGGACGTGGCAACTCTGGCACATCTTCGCAGGACCCGAACGCGGGGGTCCGCTAGGAGGCATTCGCCCACCTCACCGAGGAGATGGCCCGTTTTCGCACGGCATCACCCGTGCATACCGATTGACACTCTTCGGTGACCCTTATGCGTCTTTTCTGTGACCTGTTCGAGGCAGGCCTGGCGACAGCCGTCCCTATCGGCTCGGCGGCGGGCCGTCGATCGGGCGGCCGGGCACACCGGGGCGCCGCTGCCACGGGCGCGGACCGGCGGGCGGCCGGTAGGCGACGCCCAGGGCGTCAAGTCGACGGTAGTGGACGGCCATCCGCCGCTCGAAGTCGGCGAAGTCCCGTTCCGCCGGGGCGGGCAGGTGGCCCCAGGCGACCTCGGCGAACGCGGCGAGCCTCGGGAAGGCCTGGTAGTCCACGCGCGCCTGGTCCTCCATCACCTCGGTCCACAGGTTGGCCTGCGTGCCCAGCACGTGCCGTGCCTGTTCCTCCGTCAGCTGCGCCGGGACGGGCTCGAAGCGGTAGACGTCCTCCAGGGTGCGGACGTAGCCGATCGGGACGGGCTCGTCCTCGCCCGCGTCCTGCCGGTGGTCCAGGTACACCTGCTGCTCGGGGCACATGACGACGTCGTGGCCGGCCCGCGCGGCGGCGATCCCGCCCTCGTAACCGCGCCACGAGGACACGGCCGCGCCGTCGGCCAGCCCGCCCTCCAGGATCTCGTCCCAGCCGATGAGCCTGCGCCCGCGCGCGGCGAGCCACGTGTCGAAGTGCCTGATGAACCACGCCTGGAGTTCGTCCTCGTCGGCGAGCCCGAGCTCCTTGATGCGGGCCTGCGCGGTGGGCGACCGCCGCCACTGGTCCTTGAGGCATTCGTCGCCGCCGACATGGACGAACTCCGACGGGAACAGGTCGAGAAGTTCCTCGAACACCCCTTCGTAGAAACGCAGGGTGTTGTCAGTGGGGGCGAGTACGTTCGCAGAGATCCCCCAGTTGTCCCAGACGGTGAGGGCGGTGATGACATCGGTGTTGCCGAGTTCCGGATACGCGGCGATGGCGGCCTGCGAGTGCCCCGGTAGGTCGATTTCGGGGACGACGGTGATATGCCGCTCGGCGGCGTAGGCGACGATCTCCCGGATGTCGTCCTGGGTGTAGTAACCGCCGTGCGGCTTCTCCTCCCACAGCGGGGAGGCCCGGTGGCCGAATTTCGTGCGGGAGCGCCAGGAGCCGGTCTCCGTCAGTTTCGGGTAGCGCTTGATCTCGACGCGCCAGCCCTGGTCGTCCGTCAGATGAAAATGGAAGACGTTGAGTTTGTGCGCGGCCATCAGATCCAGATAACGCAGCACGCCTTCCTTGGGCATGAAGTGCCGGGCGACGTCGAGCATGAGGCCGCGCCAGCGGAAGCGGGGGGCGTCGTGGATGGTGACGGCGGGCACCTCCCACTCCGGCTTCCGGGCGAGCGGGGCACGGCGGAAGGCGTCGGCACCGAGCAGCTGACGGAAGGTCTGGGCGCCCCAGAACAGGCCCGCCTCGCTCGCCCCGTCGATGGCGACGACACAGCCGTCGGCGGTGAAGCGGTATGCCTCGGGGCTGCCGAGTTCATCGGCGAGTTCGGGCATGATCCGCAGCAGAACGCGGTCGCCGTCGCCCGAGTGCGGAGACAGCGGATATCCGGTCGCGGCGCCGACGGTCGCGCGCAGCCACCGCGCGACCCGCTCGGTGCCGGGCGTCGCCTCGATCTCGGTCTCCTCGTCGATGGCGTACCCCGTACCGCCGCCGATCGAGGGCGACAGGCGGCTCGGGGCGGGGATCAGCTCCACGTCGAGGCCGGGGAACAGGTGGTACGGAATGTCGCTCATGACGTCAGTCCTTTACCGCTCCGCCCAGCCCGGAGACCGGTCGTCGCTGCACGAGTACGTACGAAGAAGATCAGCACCGGAATCGCCACCCCCAAGAACATGATCAGCACAGGGGTGGGTGTCGCACTATGCGCAATGACAGTTTCGCTGTGCACATGAAAGCCCCCGGGAACGCGTCGAGCGCACTCCGGGGGCCTTCTGGGAGTCCTGAGGGGTGTGGGGCTACTTCTTGCCGTCGCCGCCACCGGCGCCCATGGATTCGTAGATCTCCTTGCACATGGGACACACCGGGTACTTCTTCGGGTCGCGGCCCGGTACCCAGACCTTGCCGCACAGCGCCACGACGGGGGTGCCGTCGAGGGCGCTCGCCATGATCTTGTCCTTCTGGACGTAGTGGGCGAAGCGCTCGTGGTCGCCGTCGCCGTGGGACACCTGTGGCGTCGGCTCTACGAGGGTCCCCGTACCAGTCCCGCGCTCGGGCTCAAGAGTGCTCATATCGCCAAGGGTACTGAAGCTCACACACATCAGTTGAGCGAAGGGTCGTCCGGATACGTGGCCACCATCGCCAGTTCACTGCGCTGGCGGCGCAGGACCTCACGCCAGAGTCTCTCGGGGGACGGGGAGGAGACATCACCCGGTTCGGACTCGACGACGTACCACGCGCCCTCGACCAGTTCGTCCTCCAACTGGCCGGGGCCCCAGCCGGCGTAACCGGCGAAGATCCGCAGGGAACCGAGGGCGGAGGCGAGCAGCTCCGGCGGGGCCTCCAGGTCCACGAGCCCGATCGCGCCGTGCACCCGGCGCCAGCCCAGCGGTGCCCGTTCGGACGAGCCGCCGCCCGGGATCACCGCGACGCCCAGCGCCGAGTCGAGGGAGACCGGCCCGCCCTGGAAGACCACGCCGGGCTCGCCGGTCAGATCCGCCCAGCCCTCCAGGATGTCGCGCACGCCCACCGGCGTAGGACGGTTGAGGACGACACCGAGGGAGCCCTCCTCGTCGTGGTCGAGAAGGAGCACCACCGCACGGTCGAAGTTCGGGTCCGCCAGGGCGGGCGTTGCCACGAGCAGCCGCCCTGTGAGCGAGGACACCTCGGTCATGCCAGACATGATCCCGCATCTGCCCGCCATGTGGGGAGCCAATCAGGCACGGGAGTGAAGGCGGCTCAGGGCGCACGGGCGCACCCCACGCGCATCCCCGCTTCGGTGACCCCATGTGTCCGATTGGGAACGGTTCGTGTTGTGACACAGCTATGACGTTGCTGGGCGGCACTTGGGCTTACGGGAGAGGGGTACGCGGCGATTACTCTGTCTCATCTCCCCTGCCCAACTCATCGGAACGCGAGATACATGACCGTCAACGACGATGTCCTGCTTGTCCACGGCGGAACCCCGCTGGAGGGCGAGATCCGTGTCCGCGGTGCGAAGAACCTCGTACCGAAGGCCATGGTCGCCGCCCTGCTGGGCAGCGCGCCAAGCCGGCTGCGCAACGTTCCCGACATCCGTGACGTGCGGGTCGTACGCGGTCTGCTCCAGCTGCACGGGGTGACGGTCCGTCCGGGTGAGGAGCCGGGCGAGCTGGTGATGGACCCGTCGCACGTGGAGAGCGCGAACGTCGCCGACATCGATGCCCACGCGGGTTCGAGCCGTATCCCGATCCTGTTCTGCGGCCCGCTGCTGCACCGCCTGGGCCACGCGTTCATCCCCGGCCTCGGCGGCTGCGACATCGGCGGCCGGCCCATCGACTTCCACTTCGAGGTGCTGCGGCAGTTCGGCGCGCGGATCGAGAAGCGGGCGGACGGTCAGTACCTGGAGGCACCGACGCGGCTGCGCGGCACGAAGATCCGGCTGCCGTACCCGTCCGTGGGCGCGACCGAGCAGGTGCTGTTGACGGCGGTCCTCGCGGAGGGCGTCACCGAGCTCTCGAACGCGGCGGTCGAGCCGGAGATCGAGGACCTGATCTGCGTCCTGCAGAAAATGGGCGCGATCATCGCGATGGACACCGACCGCACGATCCGCATCACCGGTGTCGACTCGCTCGGCGGCTACACCCACGCGGCCCTCCCGGACCGCCTGGAGGCCGCCTCGTGGGCGTCCGCGGCGCTGGCGACCGAGGGGAACATCTACGTCCGCGGCGCCCAGCAGCGCTCGATGATGACGTTCCTGAACACCTACCGGAAGGTGGGCGGTGCCTTCGAGATCGACGACGAGGGCATCCGCTTCTGGCACCCGGGCGGCCAGTTGAAGTCCATCGCCCTCGAAACGGACGTGCACCCGGGCTTCCAGACGGACTGGCAGCAGCCCCTGGTGGTCGCCCTGACCCAGGCCACGGGCCTGTCCATCATCCACGAGACGGTCTACGAGTCCCGTCTGGGCTTCACGTCCGCCCTCAACCAGATGGGCGCCCACATCCAGCTCTACCGCGAGTGCCTCGGCGGCTCCGACTGCCGCTTCGGCCAGCGCAACTTCCTGCACTCCGCGGTCGTGTCCGGCCCCACGAAGCTCCAGGGCGCCGACCTGGTCATCCCCGACCTCCGCGGCGGTTTCTCGTACCTCATCGCCGCCCTGGCCGCCCAGGGCACGTCCCGCGTCCACGGCATCGACCTGATCAACCGGGGCTACGAGAACTTCATGGAGAAGCTGGTGGAGCTGGGCGCGAAGGTGGAGCTGCCGGGCAAGGCGCTCGGTTAGCACCGGCAGCCGTAGCAGCCGTACACACGACGATGGGGCGGCCCCCGGTGAGGGGGGCCGCCCCATTGGCGTCGCTCGAGTCTCGTACGTCGTCCCGCGACGTACGCGGGGGCTTACTTGCCCTTGGCGGCTTCCTTGAGCTTGCTGCCCGCGGAGACCTTCACGCTGTAGCCGGCCGGGATCTGGATCGGGTCGCCGGTCTGCGGGTTGCGCGCGGTGCGAGCGGCACGGTGGGTGCGCTCGAAGGTCAGGAAGCCGGGGATGGTGACCTTCTCGTCGCCCTTGGAGACGATGTCGCCGACGACCTCGGCGAACGCGGCCAGCACGGCGTCGGCGTCCTTGCGGGTCACCTCGGCGCGGTCGGCCAGCGCGGCCACCAGCTCACTGCGGTTCATGTTGTTACTCCCGTGTTCTTCTTGCCGTTGAGGCGTGCCACGCGGCGGAGCCGCATATTGGGCACAGCGAAGTCGATGCTGCCAGGGGCCTCGGACAGTCCCCGGACCGGGTCCGTCCTCAGACCCTCGCGCCCAGAGACGCATCCTGCCCCCACCTGCGGCGGGAAAGCCAATCCGGCACCCGCAGGAGTCGTGAGAACACCCTTGGGAGTCACACGAAAAGAGGGGCCCGAGCCCGGCCGTCACGATAGAGGGCTGCCGGGTGCCCAGGTTCCGCGACGCGCCGGGGTGAAACCCGACCGTGGCAATCGTCACAGCGCCCGCACAGCGACCGGGTTTCCCGCACTCCCCGAGCCTACGAGGCCGATGCTCCCGCGGCCTTCGCCGCGTCCCGCACCGCACCCGCGACCGCGCCCGCGACCTTGTCGTTGAACACGCTCGGGATGATGTAGTTCGGGTTCAGCTCGTCCTCGGTCACCACGTCGGCGAGGGCCTTCGCGGCGGCCAGCATCATCTCCGTGTTGACGGTCCGGGACTGCGCGTCCAGCAGGCCGCGGAAGACACCCGGGAAGACCAGCACGTTGTTGATCTGGTTGGGGAAGTCGGAGCGGCCGGTGGCCACAACTGCCGCGGTCTGGCGGGCGATTGCGGGGTCCACCTCGGGGTCCGGGTTCGCGAGCGCGAACACGATCGCACCGTCGGCCATGGCGGCCACGTCGTCGCCGTCGAGGACGTTCGGGGCGGAGACGCCGATGAAGACGTCCGCGCCGCGCACGGCCTCCTTCAGCGTGCCGGTGAGGCCCTCGGGGTTGGTGTTGTCGGCGATCCAGCGCAGCGCCGAGTCCGGGGCGGCGTCCACCAGGTCGGCGCGGTCGGCGTGCACGACGCCGTGGATGTCGGCGACGACGGCGTTCTTCACGCCGGCCGCGAGCAGCAGCTTGAGGATGGCCGTGCCGGCCGCGCCGGCGCCGGACATGACGACGCGCACGTCGCCGATGCCCTTGGCCACGACACGCAGGGCGTTCGTCAGGGAGGCGAGGACGACGATCGCGGTGCCGTGCTGGTCGTCGTGGAAGACGGGGATGTCGAGGGCCTCACGCAGCCGGGCCTCGATCTCGAAGCAGCGGGGGGCGGAGATGTCCTCGAGGTTGATGCCGGCGAAGCCCGGGGCGATCGCCTTGACGATCTCGACGATCGCGTCGGTGTCCTGGGTGTCCAGGCACAGCGGCCAGGCGTCGATGCCGGCGAAGCGCTTGAAGAGGGCCGCCTTGCCCTCCATGACCGGCAGCGCGGCCTTCGGGCCGATGTTGCCCAGGCCCAGCACGGCCGAGCCGTCCGTCACGACCGCAACGGAGTTGCGCTTGATGGTGAGGCGGCGCGCGTCCTCGGGGTTCTCCGCGATCGCCATGCACACGCGGGCCACACCCGGCGTGTAGATCATGGACAGGTCGTCACGGTTGCGGATGGGGTGCTTGGACTGCATCTCGATCTTGCCGCCGAGGTGCATGAGGAACGTACGGTCCGAGACCTTGCCGAGGGTGACGCCCTCGATGCCGCGGAGCTTCTCGACGATCTCGTCGGCGTGCGCGGTCGAGGTGGCCGCGATCGTGACGTCGATCTGGAGCTTCTCGTGCCCGGATGCGGTGACGTCGAGGCCGGTCACCGAGCCTCCGGAGGACTCCACGACGTTGGTGAGCTGCGAGACGGCGGTTCCGCTCGCGGGCACCTCCAGCCGGATCGTCATCGAGTAGGAGACGCTGGGCGCCGTTGCCATGGCCGACTTCCTCTGCTTTCACCGGTTTCGCTGCGTTTCGCTGTGTGTAGCAGCGTTGTGCCGTCCGATCGTCGCACCTACCCCCGAGTACGCGGTAGCCACCCCGGATTGCGAACGTTTTGTTCGTAGGCGGGTATCGAGTTTCGGAAAACGTCTTTCACCATACGAGAGACGATCAGGCAAAGGAAGAGGCCCACGTCACACGGTGACGTGGGCCTCTTCGACGTTCATGACACCGACCCGCCATGCTCGCCTCGCGGCAAGTGGTCGCTCGTGGCGACGAAGGTTGGGCCCGGGGGCTTGGATCGAGCCGGTGTCACACCCAGGCTAACAAACAGATCCCGCGAGACCATTCCCGCCCGGAGAGTTCACAGGAAACCGTTCCGGAAACCGTGGCTTCACCGGGGTCAGTCCCTGAGGAGGTCGGGCACCCCCGTCGCGTCCGGCTCGTCCCGCTCGGCCGCGACCACCGTCAGCTGCTGGGTGGCCCGGGTCAGTGCGACGTACAGCACGCGCAGCCCCGCCGGTGACTCGTCCGCGATCTCCGCGGGCGACACGACGACCGTCGCGTCGTACTCCAGGCCCTTGGCCTCCAGGCTGCCGAGCGCCACCACACGGTCACCGAGTCCGGCGAGCCAGCGCCTGGCCTCCTCGCGGCGGTTCATGGCGACGACGACGCCGATCGTGCCGTCGACCCGGTCGAGGAGCCGGGCGGCCTCCGCACGGACGGTCCCGGCGAGCGAGCCCCGTTCGCCGGCGCCGCCCGCCTTGCCCGTACTGACGAAACGCGGCTCCACGCCCGTGGAACGGACGGCGGACGGGGACACGGAGCCCGGCATGGCGAGCGCGAGCACCTTGGCCGCCAGTTCGGCGATCTCGGCCGGGTTGCGGTAGTTCACCGTCAGCTGGAAGCGGCGGCGCGGACGGCTGCCCAGGGCCTCGTCGCGGGACTCGGCCGCCTCGTCGGGGTCGGACCACGACGACTGGGCCGGGTCGCCGACGATCGTCCAGGTGGCGTGCCGGCCGCGCCGGCCCACCATGCGCCACTGCATCGGCGTCAGGTCCTGCGCCTCGTCGACGATGACGTGCGCGTACTCGACGCGCTCCTGCGCCAGCCGCTCGGCCCGCTCGCGCTGCGACTCCTCGCGTACCGGCATCAGCTCCTCGAGACCGGTGAGCTGGTCGAGCGGGTCCAGCTCGCGCCGCTTCCGGGGGCGGGCCGGGGCGCCGAGGATGGCCTGGAGCTCGTCCAGCATGGCCACGTCGTGCACGGACAGGCCGTCCCGTCGGAGCGAGCGGGCGACCCTGCGTGCCTCGCCGGGGTTGAGGATCCGCCGGGACCAGCGCCCGAGCCGCCGCTCGTCGGCCATCGCCGCCAGCACGGCCCGCGGAGCCAGCTCGGGCCACCAGGCGTCGAGGAACTCGATGAAGCTGTCCTCGGAGGTGACGTCCTCGTCGAAGGAGGAGCGCAGCTCGGCGGCCAGCTCGGGGTCCGTGTGCCGGCCGGCCGCGCCGGACTGCTCCCACAGGGCGTCGAGCAGCAGCTTGCGGGCGCGCGGGCGCAGCAGGTTGACGGGTGCGGTGCCGCCGAGTGCGTTGTGCCGGATGCGGTCCAGCTGCCCGGCCTCCAGCTCGAGGCGGCGGCCGAAGGCGACGACGCGGAGACGGGTGGGCGAGTCGTTCGACTCCAGTGCCCCCCGCGCCGCCTTCCGCAGCACCTTCAGCATCCGGTAGGAGCCCTTGGCGCGGGCCACCGCCGGGGAGTCGTACAGGGTGGCCTCCGCGCCGTCGACCAGGGAGCCGATCGCGCGGATGGCGACCTGGCCCTCCTCGCCGAGGGACGGCAGGACGCCCTCGGTGTACGCGACCAGCAGCGGCGTGGGCGAGACGATCAGGATGCCGCCCGCGTACCGGCGCCGGTCCTGGTAGAGGAGGTAGGCCGCCCGGTGCAGGGCGACGGCCGTCTTGCCGGTGCCGGGGCCGCCCTCGACGTACGTCACGGAGGCGGCGGGGGCGCGGATCACCAGGTCCTGCTCGGCCTGGATGGAGGCGACGATGTCCCGCATGGTGTGGCTGCGGGCCTGGCCGAGGGCGGCCATCAGGGCGCCGTCGCCGATGACGGGCAGCTCCCGCCCGTCCAGCGACGCCTTCAGCTCGGGGCGCATCAGGTCGTCCTCGACGCCGAGGACGCGGCGGCCCTTGGAGCGGATGACCCGGCGGCGCACGACCCGGCCGGGGTCGACCGGGGTGGAACGGTAGAACGGCGCGGCCGCGGGAGCCCGCCAGTCGATGACCAGCGGGGAGTAGTCCTGGTCGAGGACGCCGATGCGGCCGATGTGGAGGGTCTCGGCGATGTCGGCCGTGTTGTCCTCGCGCACGGCCCCCTCGGCGGGTTCGACGGCGGTGTACGCGCCGTCGGGGCCCTTCTTGCCGTCCTTGCCGAGGAGCAGGTCGATACGACCGAAGAGGAAGTCCTCGAACTCGTTGTTCAGCCGGTTGAGGTGGACCCCCGCCCGGAAGACCTGCGCGTCCCGCTCGGCGAGCGCGCCGGGCGTGCCGACATGGCCGCGCTGGGCCGCGTCGTGCATGAGGAACTCGGCCTCATGGATCTTCTCCTCGAGCCTGCGGTACACCCGGTCCAGGTGTTCCTGCTCGATGCTGATCTCCCGGTCCCGTACGGAGTCTTGCACTGCGTCGTTTCGCACTGCGTCGTGAACCGAACCGACCGCGGTTTCCTGTTGAGCCTGAGCGGCCACCGGGCCCCCTTCTGACGTGCTGGGCAGCCGTCAACCGTACGCGAAGGGGGCCCGCCCGGGAAGCGACAGGTCCTAGGAGTCGACCTCCACCAACCGCTTCCCGTCGAAGGTCATGACTTCGAAGTGGTCGATCTCGTTGGGGGTGAAGGCGGCGCCGCCGTGGACGTAGAGCGGGTTCTTCGCCTCTTCGGTCTTGGCGTTGGGCAGGCCGTAGCCCCAGTTCGGCACGGACCAGGAGGTGACGGTCTCGCGCTCGCCGTTCTTGCCGACGGCGATGAGCGAGCACTTCTCCGGGCCGGTGACGTTCTTGAGCTGGAGGACGGCGTGGGTGCCCCAGTCCTTCTTCTCCATGGCCACGGTCGCGGTGACGTGCGTCGCCGGGTCCGTGGCGGACTTCTTGTCGGTCATGGTCTGGAAGGCGGTCTGCGCGGGGCCGGCCGCCATGTTGCCGCTGTCGTCCGAGCCGCCGGTCGTCGCGAGCACCGTCAGCGGGCCACCGATGATCAGCGCGGCCGCGGCCGCCACCAGGTAGAACCCGCGCCGGCGCTTGACGGCGCGGCGCTCGGAGACCTCGTCGACGAGCTTCTCCGCCAGCCGTGGGCTGGGCTTGGCGGACAGGGACTCACCGATCGCGGGTGTGCCGGAGCCCGGCAGGTCCGCGAGCGCGGCCAGCATCGGCTCCATCCCGGCGAGCTCGTCGAGCTGCTGGGCGCACCATTCACAGGTTGCGAGATGGGATTCAAAAGCGGTCGCCTCGGCGTCGTCGAGAATCCCGAGGGCGTAGGCGCCGACGGTCTCGTGCTCGTTCGGGGCCGGTGATCCCTGCATGGGGCCAGACATACCCGAACCACCCGTTCCGAACCCCCCGTAAACGCTCATCACGCCGTCACCCCCCGCTCCTCCAGTGCCAGCTTCATCGACCGCAGGGCGTAGAACACCCGGGAGCGCACCGTGCCGCTCGGGATGCCCAGCGTCTCGGCCGCCTCATTGACCGTACGCCCCTTGAAATACGTCTCGACGAGGACCTCCCGGTGAGCGGGGGTCAGGTCGTCCAGCGCGTCCGAAAGCGTCATCAACCAAAGCGCCTTGTCGATCTCGTCCTCCGCGGGGATGACCTCCAGCGGCGACGGATCGACCTCCTGCGGCCGGGCCTGCCGGCTGCGGTGGCCGTCGATGACGATGCGGCGTGCGACCGTCACCAGCCAGGGGCGTACCGATCCGGTCGCCCGGTTGAGCTGACCGGCGTTCTTCCAGGCACGGATGAGCGTCTCCTGCACGACGTCCTCGGCACGCTGCCGATCTCCGGCGACCAGCCGCAAGACATACGCAAGCAAGGGTCCGGCGTGCTCTCGGTAGAGAGCGCGCATCAGCTCCTCGTCAGGTTCCGAGGGCTGGGACATGCGATGTCGGGCCCTCGATCCACGTTCATTGGCCACGACGGAATCCTTGCGCACGCCCACCTCCGGTGTCCGGGGGTTCCCCCAGTCGGTCGCTCGTGCACGGGTACGGACGCGGGTCGCGTGATGTTCAAAGCGAGGCGACAGATTTCTTGAGCGTGACATGACGTGCCGGACATGGGCACACATTCTCACCGCACGATCTTTACATTTCCGTCACATCGACAAGATCGCTTCGGGTGCCCCTGTGGCACCGAGGGCAAACGGAGTGTTGTCGAAATCACTTCGACAATGTTTCGCCGCTTCCCTCACAGAAGCCGCGAAGCAGACACCTAGACTTGGCTGAGGGCCACGCGACGACGGTGCCGGGCCACCCTTTCGCGGTTCCCGCAGACCTCGCTGGAGCACCAGCGCCTCCGGCGCCCCCGGGATGTATCCAGATAGACGATCGGGCAGTTGTCCCCCTCGCACTGCCGCAGACCCGCCCGTGCGACAGGGTCCGTGAGCAGTTCCACGCAGTCCCGGGCGACGGCCGCGAGCAGCGCGGCGCACTCCGGCGGACCGTCCAACTCCCGTACGAGCCTGCCGTCCTCGCCGCGGATCGCGCGCGGGACGGGTGGCGCGGTACGGGCGAACTCGTTGACGCGGGCCAGGGCCAGGTCGTGGGGTCGCGCGTCGGTACTGCCGTACGGGCGGACCTGGGCGGCGAGGTGGCCCCGCACCAACCGTCCCGTCTGCGCGCGCAGTTCCCGGAATCCGGTGAGCCACGACGCGTCGGCGTGCGTGAGCGGGGTGCCCGGCGGGACCAGCCCGGACCGGGTGATCCAGGCGCACAACGGGGCGAGGGAATCGAGCCGTTCCCCGGGGTGGGTGGTCGCCAGGAGATCCAGGCAGATCCGCCCGGCGTCGAACCGCGTCTCGTACGGGGCCGTGGCCGTACCCAGTGCCATGTGCCTGTCACCGCCTAGGGGTTGCCCCGGTGGGATGCAGTAGGGAGGTCTGCGGGGAAGGTGTGCGGAAAGGTCTGTGCGGAAGGGCTGGAGAACCGTTCCCTCCCACAGTGCCTGCCCGCTCGCGCGGCCGGAACCCCTTGTACCGCCTCTCGGCGTTTCAGGCCGAAGCGGGGGCCCGGGGGCGGTCGGCCCCGGGCCCCGCAACAGCGCAGGGTGTCTTGCTACGCGTCGGCGTACTTCGCGTCCGCCGCCGGGTCCAGGGCCAGCCGGTATCCCCGCTTGACCACTGTCTGGATCAGCTTCGGCGCGCCCAGGGCCGTACGGAGGCGGGCCATCGCCGTCTCCACCGCGTGTTCGTCGCGGCCCGCGCCGGGCAGCGCGCGCAGGAGTTCGGCACGGGCGACCACCCAGCCGGGGCGCCGGGACAGTGCGCGCAGGAGGGACATACCGGCCGGCGGTACGGGCTTGAGGTCGCCGTCCACCAGCACCGCGTGCCCGCGGATCTCCACCCGGTGCCCGGCGACCGGCAACGATCGCGCCCGCCCGGGCAGTTCCTGGCAGAGCAGCTGGACGAGGGGACCGAGCCGGAAGCGTTCGGGCTGGACCGTGTCGACGCCATGGGCCTGCAGCGGCAGCGCGGTGACCGGGCCGACACAGGTCGGCAGCACGTCGTGGTGGAAGGCGGCGAGCAGCTCGGGCAGCAGACCGCGGTCCTCGGCGCGGGACAGCAGGGACACGGCGGCCGGGGCGCTGGTGAAGGTGACCGCGTCCAGTCCGCGCGAGACGGTGGCGTCCAGCAGCCGGTCCAGGGGCGCGATGTCCTCCGGCGGCATCCAGCGGTACACGGGGACACCCACCACCTCGGCGCCCGCGGCCCGCAACGCCTCCACGAACCCCGGCAGCGGCTCGCCGTGCAGCTGTACGGCGATACGGCGGCCCTCGACCCCCTCCTCCAGGAGCCGGTCGAGCACCTCCGCCATGGACTCGCTGGACGGCGACCACTCCTCGGTCAGCCCGGCGGCCCTTATGGCGCCCTTGACCTTGGGCCCGCGTGCCAGCAGTTCCACCTCGCGCAGCCGGTCGAGCAGGATCTCGCCGAGCCCCCAGCCGTCGGCGGCCTCGACCCAGCCGCGGAAGCCGATGGCGGTGGTGGCCACCACGATGTCCGGCGCCTGGTCGATCAGCTGCTTCGTCGCCGCCAGCAGCTCACCGTCGTCGGCGAGCGGCACGATGCGCAGCGCCGGCGCGTGCAGCACGGCGGCCCCGCGGCGCTGGAGCAGCGCTCCGAGCTCGTCGGCCCGCCGCGCGGCCGTCACGCCCACGGTGAACCCCGCGAGGGGACCGGGGACCGGTCGTTGCTCTTCGTCGTACATAGACTCTCGTCCCGCGCTGGAGTGGTTGCACCTACATGCCAACCGAGCCTGTCAACGGTGCGTGACAGGCTCGGTTCGGCTTCATGTCGCCAGTGTTACGTCACACCTCGGCGTAGCTGAGCTGCGGCTTCGTCTCGGAGGCAGCCTCTGCCCGGACCTGGGTGGCCGGGCGGCGAAGGTATACGGCCCAGGTCACCACGAAGCACAGCCCGTAGAAGGCGAGGAAGGCGACGAAAGCGCCGGTGCCGGAACCGTAGGACAGGAAGGACTGCCGGAAGGCGAGGTTGATGGCGACGCCGCCGAGCGCGCCGACCGCGCCGATGAGCCCCATGGAGGCCCCGGAGAGCCGCCGTCCGTAACGAGCGGCGTCCTCGCCCTCCAGTCCCTTGGCGAGGGCCTTGGTGTGGAAGATGCCGGGGATCATCTTGTACGTCGACCCGTTGCCGAGCCCGGTGAGCACGAACAGTACGACGAACACGGAGACGAACAGCGGCAGCGACTTCTGCATGGAGGCGACGACGAGGACCGCGGTGGCCGCCGCCATGCCGACGTAGTTGTAGAGGGTGATCTTCGCGCCGCCGTACCGGTCGGCGAGCCAGCCGCCCACGGGCCGGATCAGCGAGCCGAGCAGCGGGCCGATGAAGGTGAGGTACGCCGCCTGCAGGGGCGTACGCCCGAACTGGTTGGTCAGCACCTGACCGAAGGCGAAGCTGTAGCCGATGAACGAGCCGAAGGTGCCGATGTAGAGGAAGGACATGATCCAGGTGTGCGCGTCCTTCGCGGCGTCGATCGCGGCGCCGGTGTCGTTCTTCACGGACGCGAGGTTGTCCATGTAGATCGCGGCGAGCGAGGCGGCGACGACGATGAGCGGGATGTAGATCCCGAGCAGCACGCGCGGACCACCACTGGCGCCGATGACCGCGAGCGCCACGAGCTGGATGACCGGCACGCCGATGTTGCCGCCGCCGGCGTTGAGCCCGAGGGCCCACCCCTTCTTCCTCAGGGGGAAGAAGGCGTTGATGTTGGTCATGCTGGAGGCGAAGTTGCCGCCGCCGACGCCGGCGAGCAGACCGATGAGGAGGAAGGTGGAGAACGAGGTCCCCGGCTTCATCACGGTGAACGCGGCGATGGTGGGGATGAGGAGGAGGCTGGCCGAGATGATCGTCCAGTTCCGGCCGCCGAACACCGCCACGGCGAAGGTGTAGGGCACCCGCACCACGGCCCCCACCAGCGTGACCATGGATGTCAGCATGAACTTGTCGGCCGGGGTCAGCCCGTACTCCGGACCCATGAAGAGCACCAGCACGGACCACAGGGTCCAGATCGAGAAGCCGATGTGCTCGGAGAGGACGGAGAAGAGCAGGTTCCTGCGGGCGACCTTCTCTCCGGTCTCCTGCCAGAAGGCCTCGTCCTCCGGATCCCAGTGTTCGATCCAGCGGCCTCCCCTGCTCGCTGCGGGGGCTGTGCTAGGGGCTGTCATGACGCCTCCACGGTGCTCCGGGACTCAGGTGCTTCTTCGGGGTGACGAGCGGTGATAAGTCCCGAAGGTAGGGAGGGCGCGTTTCCGGCCTGTGGCTGTGGGTGACCGGAAGGGAACTTTGCTCTCACCCTGGGAGGAGGCCGGATGAGAGGTCGCCGCCGGATGAGAGGTCGCCGCCGGATGAGAGGTCGCCGCCGGATGAGAGGTCGGCTCACTCCACCCACACCAGGATGTCCCGCCCGCCGTCGTCCCATTTGACGGCGCACACCAAGGCGCCGGTGCGGTCGGCGTCGGACGGGAGGTGAGCTCTCAGCGGTTGACGGCCTGGATCTCCTGGACGACGACGTCCTGATCGGCGCCGAAGGTGCCGTCGGGGAGGTCGCCGCCGGTGTTGCCGGAGCCCTCCCAGTGGATCTTCCAGGTGACGGTGGCCTTGAGGTGGTACGAGCCGTTCCCGGAGGACCGCAGGTACTTCACCCCGCAAGGCGGGTCCTGGTTCGCCTTGCCGCCGGCGTACGGCTCGCCGATCTGCCCGTCGCTGATCGCGCAGACCCCGGACGCCGGATACGTCACCGCGTCCGTCGTACCGGGCTCGATCTTCAGCGAGACCGGTTCGGCGGTCGTGGTCGCGGAGATGCCGAGCACCGGGACGCTGGCGGTGACGGAAACGGGCTTGAAGTCGGCGCCGTCCAGCCAGGCCCAGGTCGGCAGGTTGACCTTGGTGGTTCCCTCGGGCTTCAGGGTCACCTTCTTGGTGGGGACGCGGACTTGGGCGTAGGCGAGCGCGGCGAGCACCTCGGGCGTCACGGCGTTCACCGCGTCGGCGGGCGGGGGGGCACCCTTGTCGACCCAGAAGATGTCCTTGGTGCACTTGTCCCACCCGGGCGGGTAGCTCTTGTCGACGTACGCGTCCCAGAAGTAACC
The DNA here is from genome assembly GCF_042896175.1 of Streptomyces sp. NPDC001315. NCBI lineage: Bacteria > Bacillati > Actinomycetota > Actinomycetes > Kitasatosporales > Streptomycetaceae > Streptomyces > Streptomyces sp. NPDC001315. Next base: position 738,895 of record NZ_JBIAWZ010000001.1, read on the forward strand.
CTCGCCGGTCTTGTCCTTGTTGAAGTCCTTGTACGGCTCGCCGTCGACGTACTTCTTGCGCTGTTCGAGATCCCACTGACTCCCGGTGGACTCCGCCTCCCAGATCGGCTCCAGAGTCTTCTGCAGCTGCTCGGGCGTGTACTTCGGCGCGTACCAGCAGGCGGGCGGGCTCCAGGAGGTGTTGGCGGAGGCGACGGGTCCTACGGACTCGCCGGCGCCGTTCTTGGAGGTGTCGAAGACGACGCCTCCGGCGGAGGCGGAGACGGTGTCGCCGTTCACGTCGCCGGAGGTATCCGTGTCCGTCGAGTTCTGGGTGTTGCCATCCAGCGTGTCATCGGCGTGCGCCACCCCGGAGAAGGGGAGGAGCGACAGACACATGCCCGCGGTGATCAGCGCTGGAAGGGTCCTCGACTTGCTCATCAGGGCTGGCACTCGGCACTCCCGCTCTGCGAAATGATCTTCTGGATCACCCAAACGCCCTTGCTGTTCTTCTTCAGCGACGTGTGATAAACGACGTAGCTCTTGGCAGTGACCTCGGTCTTCTTGACCTTCTTCGACTCGAGGTACTTGACGTACGCCTTGCCCTGGTCCTCGCAGTAACTGAGGGAGGCCGTTCCGTCCTTGTCGACGGCCACGTCGGGGTCGTAGAAGCGGTAGGCGCCGGTGATGCTGGCCTTGTTGTCGACGTAGTTCTGGATGAACTTCTGCGTACCGGCGGCGGCTTCACCCTCGTAGTAGTACAGATAAGCCTTGTCCAGCGCGTTCTGGTTCGCGATCGCGAGGTCCACCGCCTTGATGGACTGCTCGCTGTCGGCCAGGACCGCGTCCTTGTCCGTGTTGCCCGTCTTCGGCCAGTCGAAGGTGTACGTCAGGTCCGACGGCAGCTCGATCTTCGGCCGGTCCGCCGATGCCGAAGCAGAAGCCGACGCACTCGGCGAAGCCGATGTCTCCGTGTCCGCGCCCGCGATCTTGTCGTTGTCCTTCGAACCTCCGTCGCCGCCACCACAACCGGTGAGGAGAAGCAGTGCTGTTGCTCCGGCGGCGGCTGTCGTGAGGAGGCGAGGACGGCGGGTCACGGGGGGCTCCTGTGTCGTAGTGGCGAAGCCCCGCTACGGTAGCGGGGCTTCGGGTCGTGACACCAGTGCGGTCAAAGGGACTTGCGCACTTCACATAGCCGCACGGACCCTCTCAGGCCCGGTGCGCCCCCGCACGCGACGGCGACCCGTCCGGCCACAGCCGGGGCCTCCGCTTCGCCGCCAGGTCCTCCATCCAGCCGAAGCAGAGGATGCAGCAGGCCGTGAGGGCCCAGACCACGACCAGCAGGGGCCAGGAACTCTCCAGGAACCAGGGGGCGTGTTCCTCCAGCAGCGAGACGTTCCACAGGTGGTCCCACAGGGTTTGCGCGGCGACGATGCACACGTTGTGCCAGAGATAGATCGTCACCGCACGGGAGTTGAAGAGGGTGACCAGCCGGTCCCAGCGGCGCAGCGGGCGGGGCCACTCGGACCACGAGGGGCTGATGTGCAGGAGCAGCAGCACGGTGGCGAAGGACCACAGCGACTGGGCGAAGGGCATGTCGTCCAGGTCGTGGCCCGGTGCGAAGCCGTGCGTGAGCGCGTACCAGAGGCCGATGCCGGCCACGGCCGGTGCCAGGGACGGCACGACGTAGCGGGGCAGGCGTTTCAGGACGCCCTCGTGGTGGGCCATGCCCAGCAGCCAGCAGGCGCCGAATGCGCCGAAGTCGCTGAGGTTGGAGTCGAGGCGCGAGCTGGGCACGCTGATCCAGCCGAACTCGAGCGCCGCCGACAGGGCGATCGGCGCGAGGATCGTCGTCCAGGGCAGCTTGCGCAGGGCGCGCAGGAGGAGCGGGGACAGCAGGACGAACCAGAGGTAGGCGCGGATGTACCAGAGCGGTACGGCCAGCTCCACGGCCCAGTCGTCGCCGATCAGGCCGTGGATGCCGGGCAGGCCCTCACCGAACGGCGGGTCGCTCAGCGGCAGGATCCAGAAGCCGAGGTGGAGCCACCACCAGCCGGGGTGGCCCTCGGAGTCGGGGCCCCAGCCACCCAGCAGCATGCCCGTCACGCCGACCGCGCCCAGCAGCCACAGCGGCGGCAGCAGGCGCCGCATACGGCTGCGCACGACCTGTCCGGCCGGGCGTTTGCCGAGGGAGCCGGCCATGAGGTTGCCGGCCAGGGCGAACATCACGCCCATGGAGGGGAACACCACCGGCAGCCAGGCCCAGCCGAACAGGTGGTAGAAGACGACCCTGAAGAGCGCGATCGCCCGGAGCAGGTCGAAGTACCGGTCGCGTCCGGAGGCGCGACGGGGCTCCTTCGCGGACGTCGGCGCGGATGGCGGTACCTGCCCGGACGCCTGCGCCCGTGCCTGCCCGGGCACCTGCCCCGATGCCTGCTCCGGTACCGGTCCCTGTCCAGGCGTCGGCGCCTGCGTCGTCGTAGCGGAGTCGTGGTCTCGCATGCTCATGCGACCGGCCTTCCGTCCATGACGCGCCGGTCCGGCGGGGTCGCGGTCGGCGGTGCCGACACCCCGCCCTTGCGGCGCAGTTTCTGCCAGCGCAGCCGGCCCCCGGTGAGTGCGGTGATCCAGGACTGGAGCAGCACGACGTACATGAGCTGGCGGTAGAGGATCTGCTGAAGGGGCAGCGAGATGAGCGGGGTCAGGCGTTCGCGGTCGAGGATGAAGGCGTACGTCGCGCAGACCACCTGGACGGCCAGGACGCCGAACCAGGCCACGATCGTCTTCTCGGTCGGGCCGAAGAGCAGGCCGTAGACGAGGAACATGTCGATCAGCGGGGCCAGCAGCGGGGCCACGACCATGAAGAGGGAGACCAGGGGCAGGCCGACGCGGCCGAAGCGGCCCGAGGGGCCCCGTTCGACGATCGCGCGGCGGTGTTTCCAGATCGCCTGCATGGTGCCGTACGACCAGCGGTAGCGCTGGGACCACAGCTGCTGGACCGACTCCGGGGCCTCGGTCCAGGCGCGGGCCTTCTCCGCGTACACCACCCGCCAGCCGTCGCGGTGGATGGCCATCGTGATGTCGGTGTCCTCGGCGAGGGTGTCGTCGCTCATGCCGCCGACGCGCTCCAGGGCGGATCGGCGGAAGGCGCCGACCGCGCCGGGGATGGTGGGCATGCACTGCAGGACGTCGTACATACGGCGGTCGAGGTTGAAGCCCATCACGTACTCGATGTGCTGCCAGGCACCGATGAGGGTGTCCTTGTTGCCGACCTTGGCATTGCCGGCGACGGCGCCGACGCGCGGGTCGGCGAAGGGCTGGACCAGTTCGCGGACGGTGGCCGGTTCGAAGACGGTGTCGCCGTCCATCATCACGATCAGGTCGTGACGGGCGTTGGCCAGGCCGCGGTTGAGGGCGGCCGGCTTGCCCGCGTTGAGCTGGCGGATCACCCGGACGTTCGGCAGTCCCAGGGACTCCACGATCCGTGCCGTGCCGTCGCTGGAGCCGTCGTCGATGACGAGGATCTCGATGGGGTGTTCGCTGCGCATCAGGGAACGCACGGTGTTCTCGATGCACTTGGCCTCGTTGTACGCGGGCACCAGCACCGACACCGGTTCGGTGACCGGCCGCGGGCCCCAGCGGAAGCTGCGGCGGCGGGTACGGCGGGCGTGGATCCCGGACAGCAGCAGCATCAGGCCGAAGCGCGCGAAGACCAGGACGCCGATGGCCGCGAGGCCGACGACCAGCACACCGGTGATGTCGTCGGAGGCCTGCACGAGGAAGACCCAGGCCCTGCCCTTCCACAGCTCGGCGCCGGTGACCGGGGTGTCCGCGTTCGGGGCCTTGAGGGCTTCGGTGAGGTTCTGGAACTGGTAGCCCTTGCCCTGGAGTCGGGGAATGAGCCGGTCGAGTGCCCGCACCGTCTGGTGGCGGTCGCCACCGGAGTCGTGCATCAGGACGATCGCGCCCTTGCCGCTGTGCGGGGTGGCGTTGCGGACGATGCGGTCGACGCCCGGCCTGCGCCAGTCCTCGCTGTCGGTGTCGTTGACGACGGTGAGGTAGCCGCGGCTGCCGACGTACTCGGTGACCGGCCAGGACATGTTGTCCATGGCGTCGGCGGAGGAGGAGTACGGCGGCCGGAACAAGGAGCTGCGGATGCCGGCGGCGCCCGCGAGCGCGAGCTGGTTCTGCGACAGCTCCCAGTCGATGCGCTCCTTGGACTGGTAGGAGAGGTCGGGGTGGTTGAAGGTGTGCAGGCCGACCTCGTGGCCCTCGTCGACCATGCGTCTGACCAGGTCCGGGTAGCGGGAGGCCATGGTGCCGGTGACGAAGAAGACGGCGTGCGCGTGGTGCTTCTTCAGGATGTCGAGGACTTTCGGCGTCCAGGTCGGGTCGGGGCCGTCGTCGAAGGTGAGGACGATGCGGTGGTCCGGCACCTCCAGGCTGGTGGCCTTGCCGCCCCGGGTGTCGATGACGGGCCCGCCGTCGAGGATCTTCTGCGGGACCTTGTCGGAGGACGCCTCGGGCCGTACCCGGAAGTCGGCGAGGATCTCGCTGTGCACATAGCCGCGCAGCATGAGCATGGCGAGCATCGCGAACAGGATCAGGAGTGGGAGCAGGTGGCGCAGCGGCAGCCATCGCCGCCGGTCGGCCCGTCCCGTGGAGCGGCGGCTGGAGCGGGATGCCATCAGAGGACGTTCTCCGTGGACGAGGACGAGGGCGCGGCGGGCTCGGCGGGCGCGGCGGACGAGGCCGAGCCGGCGGGGCTCGACTGGACGGGGGCCGGGTCGGCGGGTCCGTCGGCGACGGGGCCCGTGCCGCCGCCCGGGGTCACCGAGGGCGCGGCCGAGCCGCCGGCGTCCGTCGAGGACGGAGGCGGGGACGGCGACTGGACGACCGGTGGTGACGACACCGGCACCGGGTCCTTGGTGGTGCCGCTCGGGCTGGGCTGCGCGGATGTGCCGGCCGACGGCCCGGGGTCGGCGGAGGCGCTCGGCCTGCCGCTGTCGGCGGACTGGCTGGGCAGCGGGGCCGGCACCCCCGGCGTGGCGGTCGTGCCGCCGGGCACGGACAGGGCCGGCACCGGCGCGACGCCGCTGCCGACGCCGGCCGGATTGGAGGAGAGCCGCGGCGTCGGGGAGACGTCGACCTGGCCGGCCGGCTTGTCGTCGCCCTGGCCGGGGACCGGAAGCCAGGGCGCGCTGGAGTTGCCCGACAGCAGGGCGACGACGATGACGCCGGCGTAGGCCGCGCAGGAGATGCCCACGGCGATGCCGATACGCCGGAAGGTGCGGCTGCGCCGCCCCGACTCGTCCACGAACACCGGTGCGTCGGAGGCGTCCTGGCCGCCGCCCGGTCCACTGCCCGGTCTGCCGCCGGGTCCGCCGCCCTTGGCCTGCCGCAGGACCGACGCGCCGAACTGGACGGAGTCGAGCTGGATCGTCACCTCGTGCGGATCATGGGCGTTCTCGCTCTCCGGTGCCGCCGCTCCTGACTCGTCCCAGGGATCGCGGAGCACGGCGGCCTGGGCCCCGCCCGGCGACGACGACAGGATCTCGGTCCCGGGCTCGGGCTCGGTCCCGGCGAGACGCGCTGGGCCACCTCTGCCGTCGCGTCGCCGACCGGTTCGTCCGGTTTCTGGAAAGCTCTGAGTTCTTTCCCCCGTCAACGGCAGGTCCTGAGTCGCTGATGCGGCCTCGGGCCATTCCGGTTGGGCGTCTTCCCGCCACTTTTTCACGTGCGCTCTTCCCCCCACGGGACAGTTCCGGAAGCGCGTACGACGCCGAGCACCCGCCGCCGAACCGGGCCCCCACCCAATTCGAACGCCCCCCATTACCACACTGTGCTCAGACCTCGAATGTAGCGCACAGAGAGGGCCCGTGCGCGCAACGTGTCAATCGGGGGTGCGCATCATGCTCACGTCAGTGGCTGGAATCCATCCATCGGCAGGCCGCCGCAGCCACCCTTCCTCGGCGGAGATCTCGGCCGCAGCCCGCCGAAGAGCATCGAATCCTGGATGGACCAGCCCCTTTCGCCACACCAGTGACACAGGCGACAAGGGGATGGGGTCGACGAGGGGGCGCAGCACCGTCCCAGGCATGGCCGGAAAGCCCACCACGGCGAGGATGGGGTTCCGCATCTTGGCCATGATCCGCCGGAACTCCTCGTCACCCACGGCAAGCGGTACGGGGGCCGCGATCCCGATCCCCCGCTGTTCGAACAGACGGTGAGCCAGGTCCGTCCACTCCGTCGTCCGCGGGTTCCCCGCACCCGCGTACACCGTCTCGCCCGCCAGCGCGGCCAAGGGAACCGCCTCGAGCGCCGCCAGCCGGTGGTCCTCGGGCAGTACGACGGCCATGGGCTCGTATCGCACGGGCTGGTGGTCCAACTGGGCGCGCAGCGTGGGTTCCAGACCGGCGAACCGTCCGAACGACACGTCGAGCCGACCCGCCACCAGCTCGCCCGCCGCCCCCGCCAGGCCGCTCTCGTAGCGGGCCATCAGCTCCTGCCCGGGGGCGAGTTCGCGGGCTCGGTGCAGGATGCGGCGGGCGGTGGCCTGGTCGGGGAAGTTGAGGTCGACCAGCAGGGGCCGGGCCTGCCCGAAGGCGGCCAGCAGGTCGTCCTGCGCCTGCAGCGCCCGGCGCGCCAGGGGCACCAGCCGCCGGCCGTCGCCGGTCAGCGTCACCTGCCGGGTGGACCGCACGAACAGTTCCGTGCCGAGCTCCCGTTCCAGCCGCCGCACATCCCGGCTGAGCGCCTGCTGGGCGACGTGGAGGCGGGCCGCGGCACGTGTGAAGTGCAGTTCCTCGGCGACGGCGAGGAAGGCGCGCAGGAGGCGGGGGTCGAGGTGACGGGGGGCGGACATCCGGCGAACTTACAACGGGAGTGCGTGAATCGGTACGCAGAAGGTGTCGGACCCGTTGATCGCCCTGGCGCACCGGGCCCTCACCGAGTAATTCGCGCGCACCCCATTGACGCGATCACAGCCGCCACCTACCTTCGCCCGTCGAAGCGCTTCGACGTCACGCGTCGAATCCATTCGACGACCGTCGCGTGACGCCCCCGATACCCATCCGACTCCCCTGGAGGCACTGGATGTTGACGGCACGAAGGCGTGTGGTGGCGAGCGCGGTGATCCTTGCCGGATCCCTGCTCCTGACCTCCTGCGGCGGCTCGGACGGCGGCTCCTCCGACGGCAAGACCCTGAAGCTGTGGCATTACGAGGGCCCGACCAGCGCGATGGGCGTCGCCTGGAACGAGGCCATCAAGGAGTTCGAGGCGACCCATCCGGGCGTGAAGGTCAAGTACGAGGAGAAGGGCTTCGAGCAGATCCAGAAGACGGCGCCCATGATCCTGAACTCCTCGGACGCGCCCGACCTCATGGAGTACAACAAGGGCAACGCGACCGCGGGCCAGCTCTCCAAGCAGGGCCTGCTGACCGATCTGACCGCCGAGGCGACCAAGCGCGGCTGGGACAAGAAGCTCAGCGCGGGTGTGGCCACGACCAGCATGTACGACACGAACGGGGTCATGGGCTCCGGCAAGTGGTACGGCGTGCCCAACTACGCCGAGTACACGATGGTCTATTACAACAAGGACCTCTTCGAGAAGTACGGGATCGCCGAGCCGAAGACGTTCGACGAGCTGACCACCGCCATGGACGCCTTCGCCGAGAAGGGCGTCACCCCGCTCGCCAACGCCGGCGCCGAGTACGTCGCCCAGCAGTACCTCTACCAGCTCGCCCTCTCCAAGGCCGACCGCTCCTGGGTCGACAAGTACGAGCTGTACAAGGGAAGGACCGACTTCCACGACGCGGCCTGGACGTACGCGGCGGACACCTTCGCCGACTGGGTGAAGAAGGGCTACATCAGCAAGAAGTCCACCAGCACCAAGGCCGAGGAAGCGGGCGTGTCCTGGATCCAGGGCAAGGCGCCGATCCTGTTCTCCGGCAGCTGGTGGTACGGCCGCTTCCAGTCGGAGGCGAAGTTCGACTGGGACACCACCCTGTGGCCCGGCTCCGACCTGACCCTGGGCTCCGGCGGCAACCTCTGGGTGGTCCCCAAGAACGCCAAGAACAAGGACCTCGCCTACGACTTCATCGACATCACCATGTCGAAGAAGATCCAGAACCTGCTCGGCAACAAGGGCGGCGTCCCGGTCGCCGCCGACACGAGCGCCATCACGGACCCCAAGTCCAAGGAACTGATCTCCAACTTCAACACCCTCAGCCAGAAGGACGGGCTCGCCTTCTACCCGGACTGGCCGGTGACCGGCTTCTACGACGTCCTCGTCTCCGAGACCCAGAAGCTGATCACGGGCGGTGAGAAACCGGACGCCTACCTCTCCGCCCTGCAGCAGGCGTACGACAAGGGCGCGCCGAAGCAATGACGGTCACCGTCGAACGGGGCGCGCGGGCCGTCGGCAAGCACCCGCACGCCGGTCCGCGCCGCCCCCGTACCCGCGATTCGTACGCCCTGTTCCTGCTCCCCGGCGTCCTCGCCTTCACGGCGGTCATCATCGTCCCGTTCCTGATGAACACGGGCGTGAGCTTCACCGAGTGGCAGGGCATCGGCAGCCCCAAGTGGACCGGGCTCGCCAACTACCGCGAGCTGATGGACGACTCCGAGTTCTGGGCGTCCTTCCGGCACAGCCTGTTCATGGTCGTCGCCATGGCCGCCGTACCGACGATGATCGGTCTCGTCCTGGCCGCCGCCCTGTTCGACTACATCGGCAAGCACTTCGGGTCGAAGTGGGCCGCGGTGCTGCGCGCCTGCTTCTACCTCCCGCAGGTGCTGCCGATCGCGGTCGCGGGCATCGTCTGGAGCTGGATCCTCGCGCCCGACAACGGCTCGCTCAACGAGCTGCTGAAGGCCATGGGGCTCTCCTCCTGGCAGCAGGACTGGCTCGGCGACCCCGACCTCGCCCTGTACAGCGTGATGGGCGTGATGGTGTGGGTCCAGATCGGCTTCCCGCTGGTCATCTTCATGGCCGGGCTGCAACGCGTCGACCCGCAGCTGTACGAGGCGGCCGAGCTGGACGGCGCCGGCTGGTGGCGCCGCTTCTGGCACATCACGCTGCCGCAGATCCGCCCGGAGATCTACGTCGTCCTGACCTGGTGCACGATCGCCGCGCTCAAGGTGTTCGGCGCGGTGTACGTGCTGACCAAGGGCGGCCCCGGCGGGGCGACGGACGTGCCCTCCTACTTCTCCTTCACCACGTTCTTCGAGAAGACCCAGGTCGGCTACGGCGCCGCGATCTCCACGATCCTCACCGTGATCATCCTGGTCCTCTCCCTGATCGGCCTGAAACTCCAGACCCGCGCCGAGGACGCCGAGGAAGGGGCACGGACATGACCACCGCACTACGCCGTTACCCGGTGCTGATCGCCCTGTGCATCGCGGCCCTTTTCATGGTCGTCCCGTTCCTGATCGTCGCGATCAACGCGGTCAAGTCGCCGGCCGAGTACTCCGAACACGGCCCCCTCAGCCTCCCCCAGGGCCTCTATCTGGACGGCCTCAAGGACTTCTGGCAGCGGGTCGACTACGGCCAGAAGCTGTTCAACTCCGTGCTGGTCAGCGGCTCGGTGGCGGTGCTCGCGGCGATCCTCTCGGTGCTCAACGCGTACGCGATCGGGATCGGCCGCATCAAGGGCCGCACCTGGGTCCTGGCCTTCTTCGTCCTCGCGAACATGCTGCCGCAGGAGGCGCTGGTCTACCCCGTCTACTACCTGAGCAAGCAGGCGGGCCTGTACGACACCCGGCTGAGCGTGATCATCGTCTTCACGGTGATCCAGGCGGCCTTCGGCACGTATCTGCTCTCGTCCGTGCTCGGCCAGTTCCCGCGCGAGATCATCGAGGCGGCCCGCATCGACGGCGCGACCAAGTGGCAGGTCCTGTGGCGGATCGTCGTCCCGGTCAGCCGGCCGACGATCGGGGTCCTCCTGGTCTTCTTCTTCATCTGGACCTGGAACGAGTTCCTGCTCCCCCTGGTCATGCTGATCTCCAACGACAACCAGACCGTGTCGGTGGCTCTCGGCGTCCTCCAGGGCCAGCGGCTGATGGACGCCACGATGACCAACGCGGCGGCCCTGCTCGGCGTCCTCCCCGCGATCGTGTTCTTCCTCGTCTTCCAACGGACCCTCACCCGCGGCATCGCCGTCGGTGCTGTGAAGTAAGGACCCCCACGTGAAGTTCACCGACGGCTACTGGCTGCTGCGCGAGGGCGTCACCGCGGCCCACCCGGTCGAGGTCCTCGATGTCACCGCCCCGGACGGCACGCTGGAGATCCACGCGCCGACCCAGCCCATCCGCCACCGCGGCGACCTGCTGAAGGGACCGGTCGTGACGATCAGCGCGCACGCCCCGCTGCCCGACGTCATCGGCGTCACCTTCACCCACTTCTCGGGCGAGCAGCCGCGGGGGCCGGAGTTCGAGGTCCGGAAAGAGGAGCGCAGTGCCCAGGTCTCCTACGACGACGAGCACGCGACCCTGACCTCCGGCGCGCTGTCCGTACGGGTGGCCCGCACCGGCCCCTGGCACGTCGACTTCGTCGCCCACGGCCGCACGCTCACCAGCAGCGGCCCCAGGAGCATGGGCATCATGCGGGACGCGACGGGAGCGCACTACCTTCGGGAGCAGCTGGGACTGGGGGTGGGGACGAGTGTCTACGGCCTCGGTGAACGCTTCGGGCCGCTCGTCAAGAACGGCCAGGTCGTCGACGTCTGGAACGCCGACGGCGGCACGGCGACCGAGCAGGCCTACAAGAACATCCCCTTCTATCTGACGGACGCGGGCTACGGCGTCTTCGTCGACCACCCGGGCAAGGTGTCCTTCGAGGTCGGCTCGGAGGCGGTGTCGAGGGTCCAGTTCAGCGTCGAGTCACAGCAGTTGACGTACTACGTCATCTACGGCCCGACCCCCAAGGACATCCTGCGCAAGTACACGGCCCTGACCGGACGCCCGGCCCTGCCGCCCGCCTGGTCGTTCGGGCTGTGGCTGTCGACGTCGTTCACGACCTCCTACGACGAGGAGACGGTGACGTCGTTCATCGAGGGGATGCGGGAGCGCGAACTGCCGCTGTCCGTGTTCCACTTCGACTGCTTCTGGATGCGCGAGTTCAACTGGTGCGACTTCCAGTGGGATCCGCGGGTGTTCCCCGACCCCGAGGGCATGCTGGCCCGGCTGAAGGAGCGCGGGCTGCACATCAGCGTCTGGATCAACCCCTACATCGCCCAGCGTTCACCGCTGTTCGCGGAGGGCAAGGCGCTCGGGCATCTGCTGCGACGGCCGGACGGCAGTGTCTGGCAGTGGGACCTGTGGCAGCCGGGGATGGCGCTGGTCGACTTCACCAGCCCCGCGGCCCGCGACTGGTACGCGGGCAAGCTGGAGGCGCTGCTCGCGCAGGGCGTCGACTGCTTCAAGACCGACTTCGGTGAGCGGGTGCCGGTCGACGTGGCGTGGGCCGACGGCTCAGATCCGGAGCGGATGCACAACTACTACTCGTACCTCTACAACCGGACCGTCTTCGACGTGCTGCGCAAACACCGCGGCGAGGGCGAGGCCGTCGTCTTCGCGCGGTCGGCGACGGCGGGCAGCCAGCGGTTCCCGGTGCACTGGGGCGGCGACTGCGAGGCGACGTACGAGTCGATGGCCGAGTCGCTGCGGGGCGGGCTGTCGCTCGGGCTGTCCGGGTTCGGGTACTGGAGCCATGACATCGGCGGCTTCGAGGGAACGCCCACACCGGCGCTGTTCAAGCGGTGGCTGGCCTTCGGGCTGCTGTCCTCGCACAGCCGGCTGCACGGCAGCTCCTCCTACCGCGTGCCGTGGCTGTTCGACGAGGAGTCGGTGGACGCGCTGCGGCTGTTCACCCGGCTGAAGCTGCGGCTCATGCCCTATCTGTACGGGGCCGCCCGCACCGCCCACACCGAGGGGTCGCCGGTGATGCGGGCCATGGTCCTGGAGTTCCCCGACGACCCGGGGTGCGCGCACCTGGAACGGCAGTACATGCTCGGCCACGATCTGCTGGTCGCGCCGGTGTTCAGCGACGAGGGGGACGTGGCGTACTACGTGCCCGAGGGCACCTGGACGCACTTCCTGACCGGACGGACGGTGACCGGGCCGCGCTGGGTGCGCGAGAGACACGACTTCCTGAGCGTGCCCCTCCTGGTCCGACCGGGCGCGGTGATCCCGGTCGGGGCGGTGGACGACCGGCCCGACTACGACCACGCCGACGGCGTCACCCTGCGGGCGTACGGCCTGGCGCGGGGCGCCCAGGTGACCGTGCCGGTCGGTGAGGTGACCTTCACCGTCGTACGGGAAGGGGACACGCTCCGGGCGTCGTGCAGCGATCCCTCGGCGCCGTGGGCGCTGGCGGTCGGGGAGCGGGTGGGGCGGGCGCCGGCCGGGACCGGGTTCCTGACCCTGGAGCTGAGCTGATGGTGAAGATCACGGATGTGGCGCGGCACGCCGGGGTCTCCCCGAGCACCGTGTCGTACGCGCTCAGCGGCAAGCGCCCGATCTCCGAGGAGACCCGGCAGCGCGTCGAGGCCGCCATCCGCGAGCTGGGCTACCGGCCGCACGCCGGCGCCCGCGCGCTGGCCAGCAGCAAGTCGAACGTGCTGGCGCTGGTGGTGCCGCTGCGCGCCGGAATCCATGTGCCGGTGGTGATGCAGTTCGCGGTGTCGGTGGTGACCACGGCCCGGCGCTACGACCACGACGTGCTCCTGCTGACCCAGGAGGAGGGCGATGACGGGCTGCGCAGGGTCGCGGACACGGCGCTGGTGGACGCGCTGATCGTGATGGACGTGCAGCTCCAGGACCCCCGGTTGCCGCTGCTGCGCTCTCTCGACCGGCCGTCCGTGATGATCGGGTTCCCCTCCGAACCGGCTGGGCTGACCTGCATCGACCTGGACTTCAAGACGGCCGGCGCGGTGTGCGTGGAGCATCTGGCCCGGCTCGGGCACCGGGTGGTGGCGCTGGTCGGGTCGCCGCCGGAGGTGTACGTACGCGGTACGGCGTTCGCGCAGCGCGTGGTCCAGGGGTTCACGGCCGCCGCCGACCGGGCCGGCCTCGCCTCCTCGGTCCATCCGTGCGAGTCCGCGCCGGGTGCCGCCCGCGCGGTCGCCGAGCGACTGCTGCGTGAACAGCCCGCGCTGACCGGTGTCGTCGTGCACAACGAACCCCTGCTGGAGCCGCTGATCGACGCGTTCGAGCAGCTCGGGCTGCGTGTCCCGGCCGACCTGTCGGTGACCGCGATCTGCCCCGAGGAGACCGCCGCCGGCCTGCGCGTCCCCATCACCTCGGTCGCCCTGCCCTCCGCGGAACTCGGTGAGCGGGCGGTGGAGCTGCTGATGCGCAAGCTGGCCGGCACCGACGTACCGGAGGCGACCCTGCTGCCACCCCGCCTGACGGAACGCGCGAGCACGGCGCCGCGCGAGGCGCCCTGACACCACACGCGAAACGGCGTTCCCCGCCGGGAGTGGCTCCGGAGAGGAACGCCGTTCACCGGCCACCGTCGGCAAGCGTGACACATTCCCGAAAAGTGTCACGCTGCGCGAACCTGTGGGTGGGGCGCGGAAGTTCGAGGATGCGAGGCGCGAGTACGACAAAGGCCCCGCCGCTCGAAAGCGACAGGGCCTTTGTCCACATGGGATGAGTGGAGATGGCGGGAATCGAACCCGCGTCCAACGGTGCAGAACCAGGGCTTCTCCGTGTGCAGTTCGCTGTGATTTTCTCGGCCCCGGCGATCACGCGAACAAGTCGCCGACGGGCCCAGTCACTGTTGGATTTCCCTCTTCACCCCGTGACCGGGATCAAGGTTTAGTCCCCTAGCTGATGCCAGGATCCGGGTCGGGAACAGCCCCGGGCTGACACTCCCATTAAGGAGCTATTCGATCACTACCTGATCAGGCAGCGAGAGCGAAAAGCTCGGGAGAATCGCTCTTGGAATTGGCGATTATTTGTTTCGGCCTGTGGTTTACGAGATCATGGCCGCTTTCTCGACACGCTTCCCCTGCCTCGACAGCCGCTGTCGAAACCGATCATCCCCATGTTGTTTTTTCAATCCCTCCGGAGAGGGCCCCTCCGAAGAGGGCGCGCACCCGCTGTGAGGTGCAGTGCCATCGTACGTGACCAACGCACGCCGATGCCACCGTATTCCCCCGGCTGCTACGCGCCCCGCTGCTTGCGCTTCGCCGCCGCGATCGCGCGGTCGCTCTCCCGGCGGTCCTGCTGCTCACGCAGCGTCTGCCGCTTGTCGTACTCCTTCTTGCCTCGCGCGAGGGCGATCTCGGCCTTGGCCCGGCCGTCCTTGAAGTACAGCGCGAGGGGCACGATCGTGTGACCCGTCTCCTGGGACTTCGCCTCCAGCTTGTCGATCTCCTCGCGGTGCAGCAGCAGCTTGCGCTTGCGGCGCACGGAGTGGTTGGTCCACGTCCCCTGGCTGTACTCGGGGATGTGGGCGTTGTGCAGCCACGCCTCGTGCCCGTCGATCTGGACGAAGCCGTCGACGAGTGAGGCCCGGCCCTGCCGCAGCGACTTCACCTCGGTGCCGGACAGGACGAGGCCCGCCTCGTAGGTGTCGATGATCGCGTAGTCGTGGCGCGCCTTCTTGTTCTGCGCGACGATCTTGCGCTTGCCGCCCTTCTCGCCGTCCCTGGACTTGGCGGCCGTCCCCTGCTGCTTCTGCTGGGACTCTTTCGGTACGTACATTGCCTTGGACATAGTGCTTGCATTTTCGCACTACCGGGGGGTCGGAGGGAAAGCCGATTCCCATGGGATCACGAGGTGTCGCCCAGGCCGCTCAGCACGGTCTCCGCCCGCGCCAGCGCCGCGTCGCCGGCCGTGCCGCCTGCCGTGCCGTTCGCCGGGTCGTCGGCCTCGAGGTCGGGCGTGATTCCCGTCCCGTCGACGCCGCGGCCCGACGGAGTGCGGTAGTGCCCGACGGTCAGCTCGGCGACGGAGCCGTCGGGCAGTCTGCTCGGCATCTGGACCGAGCCCTTGCCAAAGGTCCTGGAGCCCATCACGACCGCACGGCCCCGGTCCTTGAGGGCGCCGGTGAGGAGCTCGGCCGCGCTCATGGTGCCGCCGTCGACGAGCGCGACCAACGGTCTGGCGGTGTCACCGCCGGGATCGGCGTGCAGGGCACGCTGGGCGCCGTCCACGTCGTACGTGGCGACGAGGCCGCCGTCGAGGAAGGCGGACGCGGCGGTGACGGCCTCGGTGACGAGACCGCCGGAGTTGCCGCGCAGGTCGAGGATGATCCCGGCGCCGGCCGGGGCCTGACGTACGGCGGTGCGCACGTCGTCGCCCACGCCCTTGGTGAACGCGGCGACCTTGATGACGGTGACGCCGTCGGCGAGCTTCTGGACGGCCACGGAGTCGGTGGACAGCGTGGCCCGGCGCAGGGTCCGGGTCCAGGCGCGCGTGCCGCGCTCCAGACCGAGGGTGACGGCGGTGCCGGCGGCCGCGTCGGTGGCGTCCCCGCGCAGCAAGGAGACGACCTCGGTGACGGGCCGTCCGTCGACCTTCACGCCGTCGACGCTGCGCAGCCGGTCGCCCTTACGGATCCCGGCGGCGGACGCGGGCGATCCGGCGGCCACCCTGGTCACCTCGATACGGCCGTCGCGCTCGCGCCGCGCCCACAGACCGACGCCGGTGTACTGGCCGTCGAGGGCCTCCTCGAACTCCTCGTACTCCCCCTGCGAGTACACCGCGCCCCAGCGGTCCCCGCTGCGGCTGACGGCGCGCTCGGCGGCCTCCGTGGGGGACTTGCCGGCGGCCATCGCCTCGGCGGCGGCCCTGGCGATGTCCTCGTGGTGGCCTGCGGGGACGGCCGGGTCGGCCGAACTGGCCGCCCCCGCGGCGGCCTTCCGGTCGAGGTCGGGGAAGGAGCCCGTCGCGGCACCGGCGACGAGCAGGCTCGCGAACACCAATGTCAGGGCGGCCCCGCGGCCTGTGCGGCGGGGCTGACAGAACGGGTCACGGCCTGACATGGCGGTGAGTCTAGGACAACGCGAAGGGCCGTACGGGCGGTTGCCCGTACGGCCCTCTTGGCATGCGTCACACCTTCAAGTACTTGCGCAGCGCGAAGAACGCGGCCAGCGCGGGCATCAGCAGGCTCGTCGCGAGGATCAGCGGCAGCTTCGTCAGGACCGCGTCCCAGCCGATGAAGTTGATCAGATTCAGCTTCTGCGACAGGGCCAGACCATGATCGATGATCAAGTACCGCGCGACCACCAGGAATCCGCAGGCGACCCCGCCTCCGATGAGCCCGGCGACAGCCGCCTCCATGATGAACGGCGCCTGGATGTAGAAGCCGGAGGCGCCGACGAGCCGCATGATCCCGGTCTCACGCCGACGGCTGAACGCCGAGACGCGCACGGTGTTGACGATCAGCATCAGCGCGACGACGAGCATCAGCGCCATCACGGCCCGTGCGGCCCAGTTCATACCGTTGAGCAGCCCGAACAGGTTGTCCAAGATGCCCTTTTGGTCCTGAACGGACTGCACGCCGTCGCGCCCGTCGAAGGCGGTCGCGATGACCTGGTACTTCTCCGGGTCCTTCAGCTTGATCCGGTACGACTCCTGCATCTGGTCCGGCGTGAGGGAGCTGGCCAGCGGGGAGTCGCCGAACTGCTCCTTGTAGTGCTTGTACGCCTCGTCCTGCGACTCGTAGGTGACCTTCTGCACGACCGAGGTCATCTTGTTCAGGTCGGCGAGGATCTGCTTCTTCTGGTCCGAGGTGACCGCGCCCTTGGCGCAGTTGGGGTCGGACTCGGCGTCGCTCTTGTTGCAGAGGAAGACCGAGACGTTGACCTTGTCGTACCAGTAGCCCTTCATGGTGCTCACCTGGTCGCTCATGAGGAGCGACCCGCCGAACAGGGCGAGCGACAGGGCGACGGAGACGACAACCGCGAAGGTCATCGTCAGATTGCGGCGGAGACCGACACCGATCTCCGACAGAACGAACTGGGCGCGCATGGCGTCTGGTTGGGCCTTTCGGGGTGGACGGTGCGGTCAGTGCTGGTAGCCGTAGACGCCGCGCGCCTGGTCGCGGACGAGGCGGCCCTTCTCCAGCTCGATGACGCGCTTGCGCATCTGGTCCACGATGTTCTGGTCGTGCGTGGCCATCACCACGGTGGTGCCCGTCCGGTTGATCCGGTCGAGCAACTTCATGATGCCGACGGAGGTCTGCGGGTCGAGGTTGCCGGTGGGCTCGTCGGCGATCAGCAGCTTGGGCCGGTTGACGAAGGCCCGCGCGATGGCGACGCGCTGCTGCTCACCACCGGACAGCTCGCCCGGCATCCGCTCCTCCTTGCCGCCGAGCCCGACCAGGTCGAGCACCTGGGGCACGGACTTGCGGATCTCGCCGCGTGACTTGCCGATGACCTCCTGCGCGAAGGCCACGTTCTCGGCGACCGTCTTGTTGGGCAGGAGACGGAAGTCCTGGAAGACGGTCCCCAGCTGGCGGCGCATCTGCGGCACCTTCCAGTTGGAGAGGCGCGCGAGGTCCTTGCCCAGGACGTGCACCTGACCGTGGCTGCACCGCTCCTCGCGGAGGACCAGCCGCAGGAAGGTGGACTTTCCGGAGCCGGAGGACCCCACGAGGAACACGAACTCGCCCTTCTCCACCTCGAGGGAGACATCCCTGAGTGCGGGGCGGGTCTGCTTGGGGTAGACCTTGGAGACGTTGTCGAATCGGATCACGGATGCACCACGGGTCGCCGGGGGTAGATGAGCGTGACCATACGCGACCCGGGTACGCAAGCGCAGGTGCCGGTCACGGTTGCGTGAGGGTTGTGCGGTTTTGTACGGGGCTTTCCGCGGGGATGACGTCGGGGCACGATAGGGCGAACCGCGCTGAAATCCGCGGAACCTGGCACAGTGGAAGGGGAACGTTCTCGTTTCCGAGAGCGTTGTCTACGTGGAACCGGTGCAAGGAGGGCGAGCGCATGACGTACGACCGGCTGGTGTGCGCGAACTGCGCGGCGCCCGTGAGCGAGGGCCGATGCCCCGTGTGCCGTGCGAACCGCGAGCGGCTGCAGCAGGAGAGCTTCCTCACGAACCTGAACCCGATGGCGCTGATCGCCCTGCTCGCGGTGCTGATCGCGGCGGTGGCCCTGCTGGCGCACCAGACCGCGTAACGCGCGCGAAGGGCCCGGAGCGATGGCTTCACTCCGGGCCCTTTCACATATACGTGCGCGTACGCTGCGTACGGAAGCGGCAACCGTCAGGCAGCCGCACCGCCGCGGCCGCCCATGAGGCGCGGCAGCACGCGGAAGCCGACGCCACCGGCGATCATCGTGGCAGCACCGACCAGCAGGAACGCGGTCTGCCCGGCACCGGTCTCGGCGAGCTGGTCACCGCTGCCCTGGGCCGAGGTGTTGGACGACGTCTCCGAGGTGTCGGTGAGGGCGGAGGAACCCTCCTCCTGAGCGGAGTTGTCGTTGCCGCTGCTGTTGGTGTCGGTGTTGTCGTTGCCACCGGTGCCGTTGTTGCCACCGGAGGTGCTGTTGTCGTTGCCACCGGTGCCGTTGTTGCCACCGGAGGTGCTGTTGTCGCCGCCCGTGGTGCTGTTGTCGCCACCGGTCGTGCTGTTGTCGCCACCCGTGGTGCTGTTGTCACCGCCGGTCGTGCTGTTGTCGCCACCGGTCGTGCTGTTGTCGCCGCCCGTGGTGCTGTTGTCACCGCCGGTCGTGCTGTTGTCGCCGCCCGTGGTGCTGTTGTCACCGCCGGTCGTGCTGTTGTCGCCACCCGTGGTGCTGTTGTCACCGCCGGTCGTGCTGTTGTCGCCACCCGTGGTGCTGTTGTCGCCACCGGTCGTGCTGTTGTCGGTGCACGAAGGGTCGGTGGGGAACAGGTCGCAGAGGTCACCGTCGCCGTTGCCGCCGTCGTCGTCGCCGACGGACGCCGAAATACCGACGTTGAGGTCGAGAGCCGAGGCGGCGCCCGCCGCCGTCAGCGAGGCACCGGCGGCGATCACGGCGCCGGCGGCTATCCGCGCGACGCGGATGCGCGTCTTCTTGGTCATATGGTTGCTACCCCCAGTAGCCGATCGTCAATGAGGGCCGCGCTCGGGGCGGTGATCGACGGGTGCAGCTGAGATGTGTAGCGCCCCCGGTTCACATGCGCCCCAGAGATACGCATGCCGCGCTTTACCCTTCCCATTTTTCAAAGCAACGTCAAGGCCGTTGCGTACGCGTTGTCCGCGTACGGGGCCTTTGCCGGATGCTTAAGGTGTGACTGTGATGTAAAGCCCAGACATCCGGGCACGCAAAAGGCAACTGCCGCCCACTGGGCGGCAGTTGCCTTGTCGACAAATCAGCTGTCGGTTACTTCTCCTGCTGCTTGCGCCAGCGAATTCCGGCCTCGAGGAAGCCGTCGATCTCACCGTTGAACACGGCCTCGGGGTTGCCGACTTCGTACTCGGTGCGCAGGTCCTTGACCATCTGGTAGGGGTGCAGCACGTACGAACGCATCTGGTTGCCCCAGGAATTGCCGCCGTCGCCCTTGAGGGCGTTCATCTTCGCCTGCTCCTCCTGACGGCGCCGCTCGAGCAGCTTGGCCTGGAGGACGTTCATCGCGGTCGCCTTGTTCTGGATCTGCGAGCGCTCGTTCTGGCAGGAGACGACGATGCCGGTGGGAAGGTGGGTGAGCCGGACCGCCGAGTCGGTCGTGTTGACTCCCTGGCCGCCGGGTCCGGAGGACCGGTACACGTCCACGCGCAGTTCGGACTCGTCGATCTCGATGTGATCGGTCTGCTCGACGACGGGCAGGATCTCCACACCCGCGAAGGAGGTCTGGCGGCGCCCCTGGTTGTCGAAGGGGGAGATGCGCACGAGGCGGTGCGTGCCCTGCTCGACGGAGAGTGTGCCGTAGGCGTACGGAACCTGCACGGCGAAGGTGGTCGACTTGATGCCGGCCTCTTCCGCGTACGAGGTCTCGTAGACCTCGGTCTTGTAGCCCTTCTGCTCCGCCCACCGCAGATACATCCGCTGCAGCTTCTCGGCGAAGTCGGCGGCGTCGACGCCACCGGCCTCGGCGCGGATGTTGACGAGCGCTTCGCGGGCGTCGTACTCGCCGGAGAGGAGCGTGCGGACCTCCATCTCGTCCAGCGCCTTCTTGACGGCGGCGAGCTCGGACTCGGCCTCGGCACGGGTGTCCGGGTCGTCCTCCTCCTCGGCCATCTCGAAGAGCACGGAGAGATCATCGATCCGCCCGCGCAGCGCCTCCGCCTTCCTGACCTCGGCCTGGAGGTGGGAGAGCTTGCTGGTGATCTTCTGCGCCTCGTCCGGGTTGTCCCACAGTGACGGCGCGGCCGCCTGCTCCTCGAGCACGGCGACATCTGCCCTCAGCTTGTCGAGGTCCAGAACGGCCTCGATCGACTCCATGGTCGAGGAGAGGGACTTGAGCTCTTCGGATACATCGACGACTGCCACGCCTCCAGCGTAACGGCTCCGCCAAGCGGCGAGCGCCGGGGCGACAGGGCCGGCGTCCGGCAGGGAGACAGGTGGCTGGGCGAGTGACTCAGTGAGTGGGCGAGGTCACGGCGATTGTGGCGCCGAGTGCTTCGTGTCCTGCGGCGTCGCCCCGGGGTCGTCCCCTGCCGTCGCCCACCACGCCCCGACCCCCACCGCGGCCATCAGCACCAGCGAGGCCACCCCCAGCGTCACCCGACGCCTGCGCGCCGACGCCCGATGCCGCGCGGACCCGGGCCGCGGCGCGCCCGCGGCCCGCGGCACCCGCGCCGTCCCCCGAGCCCCACCCGCGAGCTCGTCCGGCCCCGGCACCCTCATCGACGTATGCGTGTCCCGGTTGGAGTCCGGCCTGGCGCCCGGCACCAGCGGTACCGCTCCCCGCCGCCGTACCCCCGGCTCGCCCCGGGGCGCGGCCGCCTCCTCGGCCTCGGCGGCCGCGTCCTCCCCCGGCTCCACGTCCGGTTCGTCCACGTCCAGCGGCGGCATCCCCGCCAGCGTCGGCAACTGCTCCCGCAGCCGTGCCGCCAGCTCCGACGCCCGCAGCCGCGACGCCGGCGCCTTCGCCAGACACTGCACGATCAGCTGCCACAGCTCGTCGGGGATCCCCGGCAGCGGCGCCACCGTCTCCGTCACATGCCGTCGCAGCACGGCGCCCGGGTGCCCGCCCCCGAAGGGCGTGAACCCGGCCAGCAGCTCGTACAGCACGGTCGCGAGCGCGTAGATGTCCACCGCGGCCCGCGGCGGCAGCCCCTCCACGATCTCCGGCGCCAGATAGTCCGGCGTCCCGATGATCTTCGTGGCGCGCGTCCGCTTCGGTGAGTCGATCAGCTTCGCGACCCCGAAGTCCGTCAGCAGCGCCGGATGGGCACCGCCCGGCCCCAGCGGGCCCTGCATGTCCAGCAGTACGTTCTCCGGCTTGACGTCCCGGTGCACGACCCCGGCCGCATGCGCCGCCGCCAGGCCCTCCGCGACGTCCGCCACGATCGCCACCGCCGCCTCGGGCGCGAGCCGCCGCTCCCGGTCCAGGCGGGTGCGCAGATCCGTACCACGGACGAGGTCCATGACCAGCGCCAGATCGTTCCCGTCGACGACGAGGTCCCGCACGGACACCACATGCGGATGCTCGAGGCCCAGCAGTGCCGTGCGCTCCTGCACGAAGCGGCCCACGAGTTCCTCGTCGGACGCGAGGTCCTCGCGCAGCAGCTTGATGGCGACGGGCCCCTCAGGGCCCTCGCCCAGCCACACCGTGCCGGCGCTGCCACGCCCCAGGATCTGGTGGGCGGTGTACCGGCTGCCGATCTTCCGTGCCAAGACTGCTCCTACAGACGCGTGTTGTCGCTAAAACTACGCGTCCGACAAGCCAACCTTCACCGCGGAGACGGAAATCACCCGCCAGGTGTCGACAAATCCCCAGACAAGCGATCGGGCAACGCCCGGCCCCGGCGTCAGTTGCCGCTGCCGCTCGACGATCCGGCGCCGCCCAGATCCCCGATCCAGCCCGACACCTGGTCGTACATGTGGGTGAGCTGCCCCCAGAAACTCCTGGTCGTGCCGATCCACTCCTGCAGCGGGCTCAGCTCCCAGATCAGCCACCCCGCGACGAACAGGATGACGATCGTGAACAGGCACCCCTTCAGGCACCCCAGTCCCGGGACCTTCATCGGATTGGCACTGCGCTGCCGGGGCTCCCGCGGCTCCCGCACGGGTCGCTGAGGCTGCTGCGGCTGCTGGGGCGGCGCGTACTGCTGCGGCTGCCGCGGCTGCTGTTGCGGCTGCTGATACCCGTAGCCCTGCTGGTACCCCTGCTGAGAACGCTGCGGCGGCCGCTGCTGCGCCGGCCTCGGTGCGGGCTGCTGCTGTTGCTGCGGCCGGGCGACCTGCCGCTGCGGGCGGCGGCGCAGCGGGTCCTCGCCGGGGTCGAGGTACTGGACCTGCGTCTGCTCGTTGCGGTCGCGGGCGGCCCGCAGCTGCGACTGCCACGGATGTGGCTCCGCCGGGTTCGCCGGGTGCTGGCCAGGACCGTGGGGCGGCACCGGCGGCATGACGGCGGTCGGATCCGCCGCACCGGTGTTCGGCAGCACGGCGGTGGGGTCGGCGGCGCCCGCCGGTCCCCCGGTGTGGGGCAGAACGCTGGTCGCGCCGTTCGGGTCGTACATCCCGGGGGCCTGGCCCGTGGGCAGCACCTGCGTCGGGTCGGCGGACCCGGGCACCGCGGCGGGCCGCGGATCGGGCGCCAGCAGCGTGCCGACGGCCTCCGCGGCGGCGATCTGCGCGGAGTTCGCGTGTACGCCGATGCCCTCGGCGACGACCCGCAGACCGCGCGCGAGGTTCTCGGCGCTGGGCCGTTCCTCCGGGTTCTTGCGCAGACAGCGCTCTATGACCGTCCACAGCGGGTCGGGAACCGTGGACGGCCGACGGGGCTCGGCGCTCAGGTGCTGGTGCAGCACCTCCAGCGCGGACCCGCCGGAGAACGGCGGACGCCCCGTGACCAGCTCGTACAGCAGGATTCCGGCGCCGTAGACGTCGACGGCGGACGTCTGCGGACGGCCCTCCGCGGACTCGGGAGCGACGTACGCGGGCGTGCCGACGAACTCATGGGTCCGGGTGAGGCCCGGCGAGTCGGCGAGGCGCGCGATGCCGAAGTCGGTCAGCATCGGGTGCATCTGGCCGCCGTTCTGCTGAAGCAGGACGTTCGCCGGCTTCAGGTCGCGGTGCACTACGCCGTCGGAGTGGCTGGCGGCGAGCGCGTCGGCGATCTGAGCGGTGAGCAGGGCGGCGGCGACGGGCGTGAAGGGCCCGTTCTCGCGCAGGTAGCGGTGCAGGTCGGGGCCGTCGACGAGGTCCATGACCAGCGCCAGCAGATCGCCCTCCACGACCAGGTCGCGGACCCGGACGATGTTCGGGTGGGTCAGGCGGAGCAGGACGGAGCGCTCCCGCAGGAACCGCATCACGATGTCCGCGTCGTTCGCGAGCTCCTCCTTGAGGACCTTGATCGCGACGGTCTCACCGGGCTGGCCGGGCACGGCCGCCTCGGCGCCCGCGGTCTCGCGCTGGCGGGCTCGCCAGACGGTGCCCGTGGCGCCGCGTCCGAGCGGCTCCTCGAGCAGGTACTTGCTGCCTACCGGCCGCACGTCATGCGCTCCCTGCTGCTTGCTTGCCTGGTGTTCCGGCCCGCTGTCCGATGTTCCGACCCACTGTAGTGCCGCCGTGCCCGGCACCGGGCTGTCGTCTTTCTGTGGGTCTTACGTACCCGTTCCCGTACATGTTCGAAGGAAAGACGCTCGCCCAGGCCTCCGTGGTTGCCGGAGCCGAACGTGACCGATCTCAATCGGTCACCCGCGTGGTCCTGGTCAGGCACTTTTGCGGGCAGAGCCGACCAATCAAGATCACTTGCCGGTGGGCGGCGGGCGCGTTGTCAGTGGCAGGTGCGAGGATGCCTCCAGTACTGGCCGACGTGCTCGTGTGCGGTGGGGGAAGTCCGTGGTGGGGGGACCGCGGCGCAGCTCCGTCCTCGCCCGGCGGGCCCGCGCAGAAGGGACCGCTGACGGCGATGCAGATCCGGCTGACCGTCGTAGACCCGCTGGGCCCGCCCTCCGATGCGCGGGGCCGCGCCACGACCCGCGACGTACTGGTCACGGCGCCCGCGGGGACGGCCCTGGCGGCGGTGGCGTCGGCGCTGGCCTCGGCGGTCTCCGGCGACGCGGGCACCTCCTCCCCGCACGAGCGCGGCCGGGAGCCCGGAGGCGGCCCCGTGGTGTTGTACGCCGGTGCGGAGCGGCTGGACGCCCAGCGCTGCACGCTGGGCGAGCCCCCCTTGGTCGACGGCGCCGTGCTGTCCCTGGGCGCGCCCGCCGAGCCCGAGCCGCACCCCGAGTTCGACGACGCTCCGGCCCAGTTGCACGTGGTGGCCGGCCCGGACGCGGGCGGGGTCCATCTGCTGCACGGCGGCCAGGTGACCATAGGCCGCTCCGCCGACGCCGATGTCCCGCTCGACGACCCCGACGTCTCCCGGCTGCACTGCGCGGTCACCCTCGCCCCCGACGGCCGCGTCTCGGTCTCCGACCTCGGCTCCACGAACGGCACCGCCCTGGACGGCACGCGCGTGCACACCCGCCCGGTGCGGTTCGCGCCGGGCGCCCTTCTGCGCATCGGCGAGTCGGCCCTGCGCCTCGCCCCGGCCGGGGGACCCGGAGCGCGGGTGGCGACGACGCCCGACGGAGAGGGGCACGTGCGCGTGACGCGCGGCGACGGGACGGGATCCTCCGCAGGGGGTTCCGGGGGCCGCGGTGACACGGCGACGGCCCCGGGTGCGGCCCGCAGGCGCGCGACGGGCAGCGACAACGACGCGGCCGGGTCCGCCGCAAACACCGGTCACCACGGGGGAACCGGCTCCTCCGGAAGCGCCGGGGACCGCACAGGGACCGGCTCGTCCCGGGGCGCGGGGGACCGCGGTGCCACGAGTGCTGCACCCACGCACGTGGGTGCAGTGGACGGCGAGGACAGCGCGGACGACCCCGCCCCGAGCACCGGCCACGCCTACGGCTCGGTGAGCTGGGGCGCGTCCGGAACCGCCCCGGGTGCCCGCCCGCACGGCCCGGTGGAGCCGCCCGTCGTGCCGGTCCAGGGTGGGGCACCTCATATCGAAAGCCACGGCGCCGCCCCGAACCCGGTGCGCGACGGGGGCAGGGAAACCCACGCGGGACGGTTCGGGGTCGGCGGTCCCGGCGGGACAGACGCCGGACACGCGCCCACGCACCCGTCGTCTTCACCCGCCCCGCACCCCACCGACGAACCACAGACCGCGCGCAGGCGCGCCGGCGGACTCACCGCCTGGGCCCGACGGCTGGCCGGGGGGCGCGGCGCGCCGGGCGTGGGCGGACGCGGGGCGCACGACGAGGTGCCGGAGGGCGCGGCCGCGGAGCCGTCGGCCGTCCCGCCCCGGGTTCCGGAGACCTGGCCGGACCCGGCCGCCCTGCTGCTGACGGCGCTGGGCCCCGGCCCCCGGCTGTGGGAGCGCGGCCCGGGGCACCCGGAGACGCTCACGGTGCGGCTCGGCACCACCGACCGCACCGCGCCCGACGGCTCCGGACCGCTCCCGGCGGTATCGGTGACCGCGGACCTCCGCGAGGCCGGGGCGCTGGGGCTCGCGGGACCGCGCCCCCGGCTGTCCGGGCTGGCGCGCGCGGTCGTGGCCCAGCTCACGGCGCTGCACTCCCCCGACACCCTGGAGATCGTCCTGGTCAGCACGGACCGCTCCCGCTCCCTGGAAGAGCGCACCGCGGAATGGTCCTGGCTCGGCTGGCTCCCCCATGTGCGTCCCGGACACGGCCAGGACTGCCGTCTCCTCCTCGCCTACGACCGCGAGCAGGCCGCGGCCCGCACCGACGAACTCCTGCGCCGGCTGGAGGACCATCTGGGGGGCACGGGCGGCGCGCCCCGGCCGGCGTTGCCACGCAGCCGACCGTCCTCCGTGTCGTCCTCCTCCCCCTCGCCTTCCCCACGACGGCCCTCCTGGGCCCGGGACGCCGACGACACGGGGGACCCGGCCGACCACCCGGGGCCGTACACCGTGGTCGTCGTGGACGGCGACCCCGGCGGTGCGGACCTGCGCGAGGCGGTGGCGCGGCTGGCGCTGGAGGGGCCGCGCGCCGGGATACACGTGGTGTGCCTGGCCGAGACGGCCCCGGCGTCGCCCACGTCACCGGTGACGGATACGTACGAGGCGGCCTGTGCCGTGGCGCCGGTGTTCCAGGAGTGCGGTGCCGTGGCGCTGCTCGGCGGGGACGTGGCGACGGCGCTGCACCTGATGCGGGTCGGCCGGATCACCGCGGATCCACCCCGCCACGGCCCGGTGGGCCACGGCACGGTCGCCGCCGTGGACGCCGTCTCCCTCGCCTGGGCCGAGCGGTTCGGGCGGGCGCTGGCCCCGCTGCGTCCGGACGGCGCCCCCGGCGAACGGCACGCGCGTGTGTCGGTGCCGTTGCCCCAGGCGGCGCGGCTCCTCGACGAGCTGGGGCTGGCCCGGGCGACCCCCGCGTCCCTGATGGCACGCTGGGCGGACGCGGCCGACGACGCGGAGGCACTCGGCGGCCGGGCATCGGCCGTGCTGGGGGCCGGGCCGCGCGGGCCGGTCGGCGTGGACCTCGTCGCCGAGGGCCCGCATCTGCTGATCGAGGGACCGGCGGGCAGCGGACGTACGGAGCTGCTGCGTGCCGTCGTCGCCTCGCTCGCCGCCGCCGAGCGCCCCGACCGCCTGGGCATCGTCCTGATGGACGGCCGGGACAGCACAGGCGGCACGGGCAGCGCGGGCGGCGGTCACGGCGACGGCCTGCGGGTCTGCACGGACGTACCGCATGTCACCACCCATCTGACCGCCAACGACCCGGTGCGGATGCGGGAGTTCGCGCAGTCCCTGAGCGCCGAGCTGAAGCGCCGGGCCGAGCTGCTCGGCCGCTCCGACTTCGCCACCTGGCACACGCATCGCGAGGTGTCGGGCCGTATCGTCGCCCAGCGCACGGCGTCGGCGCGCGGCACGTCCAGGACCGGGACGGGGTCCGTGGCGGACGGGGCGGGCGATCTCGACGCTCCGCCCAGTACGACGATCCGGTTGCGCCCGGGAGCGGCCGGCCGGCAGACCCAGGCCGCGCCGCCGATGCCCCGGCTGGTGGTGGTCGTGGACGACCTGGACGCGCTGGTCTCCCCCGCGCTGGGTTCGCCGGGGCGGCCCGCCGCGGGTTCCGTGATGCGGGCGCTGGAGGCCGTGGCCCGCGAGGGCGAGCGGCTCGGCGTCCATCTGGTGGCGGCCACCGGCCCCGGTGGCCGTACGGCGGAGACGGAGCCGGCCCGCCGGGCCGTGCTGCGGGTGACGCTCGAGGCGCCGGCCTCCGGGACGGACGAACCGGCACCGGGCCGCGGGCACCTGACCGGCGCGGACGGACACCCGATCCCCTTCCAGGGCGGCCGCGTCACGGGCCGCATCCCCCGCACGGCGACCCTGCGCCCCACGGTCGTGCCCCTGGACTGGCACCGCATGGGCGACCCGCCGGCCCGCCGCCCGGTACGTGAGCTGGGCAACGGTCCGACGGACCTGGCCCTGCTGGCCAGCGCGCTGGAGCGGGCGGCACGGGAGGTGTCGGCGGCGGAGGTGCCGTCACTTCTCTAGCAAGGCCCCACGCGTCTTCGACAAGTCCCCACGCGTCCCCAGCAGTTCCCCGCGCGTCCTCAGCAATTCCCCGCGCGTTCCCAGCAATTCCCCACGCGTCTCCGGCAAGTCCCCACGAACCCGAAGCAAGGTCACCCACACCCCATCACGACGCGGTCACGATCGCCCACTTGACACCGTATGCGCTCTTGCCGACCCCAGGGACCCGGCGTAGACCAGAGCGCACGGGGCAGACGCTCGACGTTCGACGACGAACGAAGAACGGGGCAGTGATGCGGAGCACGAGCAGAACACACCGGACAAGCAGGGCAAGCAGGGCCGCTAAAACCGCGGCGGCCGTCGTCGCGGGCGCACTGGCGCTCTCGCTCACCGCCTGCGGCGGCAGCGACGACAAGAAGAGCGGCAACAGCGACGAAAGCACCAAGGACGCCGGCACCACCGTCACCCTCCCCAAACTCGACGGCACCACCCTGGAGGTCGCCGCCGTCTGGACCGGCGCCGAACAGGCCAACTTCAAGAAGGTCCTGGCGGAGTTCGAGAAGCGCACGGGCGCGAAGATCACCTTCGTGCCCGCGCAGGACCCGATCATCAACTTCCTCGGTTCCAAGATCGCCGGCGGACAGCCCCCGGACATCGCGATGCTCCCGCAGCCCGGCGCGATCAAGCAGGCCGTGGACAAGAAGTGGGCCAAGCCACTGGGCGCCGAGGCCAAGGCCGAGCTCGCCAAGAACTACGCGCAGGGCTGGCAGGACATCGGCGCGGTGAACGGCACCCAGTACGGCGTCTACTACAAGGCCGCCAACAAGTCGCTGGTCTGGTACAACGCCAAGGTCTTCGAGAACGCGGGCGCCAGTGAGCCGAAGACGTGGCAGGACCTGCTGACGGCCGCGCAGACGGTCTACGACTCCGGCGTCACCCCGTTCTCCGTCGCGGGCGCCGACGGCTGGCCGCTGACCGACTGGTTCGAGAACATCTATCTCTCCCAGGCGGGCCCGGAGAAGTACGACCAGCTGGCCAAGCACGAGATCAAGTGGACGGACCCCTCCGTGAAGGAGGCGCTGACCACGCTCGCCCAGATCTGGGGCAAGAAGGACTATGTCGCGGGCGGCGCGAAGGGTGCCCTGCAGACGTCGTTCACCAGCTCGGTCACGCAGACCTTCACCGGCGGCGACCAGCCGAAGTCGGCGATGGTCTACGAGGGCGACTTCGTGCAGGTCAACATCGGGCAGACGAAGTCGAAGGTCGGTACGGACGCGAAGGTGTTCCCGTTCCCGAAGGTCGGCGACACCGCGCCCGTGGTCTCCGGTGGCGACGCGGCCGTCATCCTGAAGGACTCCAAGGGCGCGCAGGCGCTGGCGACCTTCCTGGCCTCGCCGGACGCGGCGACCATCCAGGCGAAGCTGGGCGGCTATCTCTCGCCCAACAAGAACGTCGACTTCTCCGCGTACCCGAACGACGTCCAGCGCAAGATCGCCCAGTCGCTGATCGCGGCGGGCGACGACTTCCGCTTCGACATGTCCGACCAGGCCCCGCAGGCCTTCGGCGGCACGCCCGGCAAGGGCGAGTGGAAGGACCTCCAGGACTTCCTGAAGAACCCGACGGACGTCGCGGGCACCCAGGCGAAGCTGGAGAAGGACGCGGCGGCGGCCTACGGGAGCGGGAGCTGATCCGGCGATGACGTCGGCCACGGCGGCAGGGGCCCCTCCGACCCCTGCCGCGCCGAAGAGCCGCAAGAGCGTGACCGGCACCCGCAGGACCGTGGCAGCGCTGTTCCTGCTGCCCGCCCTGGTGCTGCTCGGCGCGCTCGTGGTCTACCCGATCGGGTACTCGGTCGTGCGCAGTTTCTACGACCAGTCCGGCGACGGTTTCGCCGGCGTAGACAACTACAAGGCCCTCTTCACGGACGACGGCATCCGCACCGCGCTGAAGAACAACGTGATCTGGGTGGTGTTCGCGCCGACGGTCGCGACCGCACTCGGTCTGATCTTCGCGGTGCTCACCGAACGGGTGCGCTGGGGCACGGCGTTCAAGCTGGTCGTCTTCATGCCGATGGCCATCTCGATGCTCGCCTCCGGCATCATCTTCCGCCTGGTCTACGACCAGGACCCGGACAAGGGCGTCGCCAACGCGGTGTGGGTGGGCGTCCACGACACGTTCGCCCAGTCGTCGGCGTTCCCGAAGGCCCACCCGGGCCGTGATTCGCCGCTGCAAGCCGCACAAGGCGGCTTCATCACCAAGGTCCCCGTCCACACCGGCGACACCGTCACCCTCCCCCTCGTCGGCGTGGCCCCCGACCAGATGCCCGACAGCGCCGAGCCGGCGGTGGCGCCGAAGGCCGACCCGGGGAAGATCACCGGCACCACCTGGCAGGACTTCACCCGGGGCAAGGGCGTGGGCACCCTCGGCGCCCCGGACCCGTCCGAGGTGGGCTACGCGGGGATGCGGATCGAGGCGGTGAAGGACGGCAAGGTGGTGGCGTCGGCGAAGGCCGCCGCCGACGGCACGTTCACGCTTCCGGCGAGCGCGGACGGGGCCCGACTCCAGCTGCCCGCGAGCAACTTCACAGAGCCGTACAACGGCCTGGACTGGCTCGGCCCGTCGCTGGTCACCCCGGCCATCATCGGCTCGTACATCTGGATGTGGGCGGGCTTCGCGATGGTGCTGATCGCGGCCGGGCTCGCGGGCATGCCCCGTGAACTCCTGGAGGCCGCCCGGGTCGACGGCGCCAACGAGTGGCAGGTGTTCCGGAGGGTCACGGTGCCTCTCCTCGCGCCCGTCCTCGCGGTCGTCGTCGTCACGCTGATGATCAACGTGCTGAAGGTCTTCGACCTGGTCTTCATCATCGCCCCGGGCTCCTCCCAGGACGACGCGAACGTCCTCGCCCTGGAGCTGTACCGCAAGGGCTTCTCCGAGGACCAGCCGGGCATCGCCAGCGCGATCGCGGTGTTCCTGCTGCTGCTGGTGATCCCGGTGATGTGGTTCAACGTCCGTCGGCTCAGGCGGGAGGTGCGGCGATGACGACACATGCCGAAGGGCTCACCGAGGTGGCCCCCGTCGGGACCGTGAAGGCGAGGCGCTCGCTCGCCTCACGGATCGTGGAGAAGCTCGGCGGCGGCCTGGTCCGGGTGTTCCTGATCGTCGTCGGCCTGTTCTGGCTGGTGCCGACGATCGGTCTGCTCATCTCCTCGCTGCGCACGCCGACGGACATGAGCGCGAGCGGCTGGTGGAAGGTCTTCAGCGAGCCCTCGCAACTCACCTTCGACAGCTACCAGAAGCTGCTCGAGAACAGCGACATCACCAGCTCCCTGGTGAACACGGTTCTGATCACCGTCCCGGCGACGCTCCTGGTCGTGGTCATCGGCTCCCTCGCGGGGTACGCGTTCGCCTGGATGGAGTTCCCGGGCCGCGACTGGTGGTTCCTGGGCGTGGTCGGCCTGCTGGTCGTGCCGGTCCAGGTGGCGCTGATCCCGATCGCCGAACTGTTCGGCAAGATCGGCCTGTTCGGCACGGTCCTCGGTGTCGTCCTGTTCCACACGGGCTTCGGCCTGCCCTTCGCGGTGTTCCTGCTGCGGAACTTCTTCGCGGAGATCCCCCGCGAGCTGCTGGAGGCGGCCCGCCTCGACGGGGCAGGTGAGCTGCGGCTGTTCGCGCGGGTCGTGATGCCGCTGGGCGGACCGGCGATCGCCAGCCTGGGCATCTTCCAGTTCCTGTGGGTGTGGAACGACATGCTGGTCGCGCTGGTGTTCACCAAGTCCGGCACGCAGCCGATCACGGTCGCGTTGCAGACCCAGGTACGCCAGTTCGGCAACAACATCGACGTGCTGGCGCCCGGCGCGTTCATCTCCATGGTGATCCCGCTGGCCGTGTTCTTCGCGTTCCAGCGGCAGTTCGTTTCCGGGGTGATGGCGGGCGCGGTGAAGTAGCCCGCGAACAAACCCACTTGGCGGGGCGGCCCGGCACGGGGCCGCCCCGTCCCGTTCACCGCGCGTCCCCCGTATGCCGTACGCGCCGTAACCAAGTCACTCCATCGGCCGTTCCCGGGCAAGGCCCTGCAGTCGCATTTCCGTCGTCCGCTCGTAGGGCGGGCGGGAAGGCGACGACAGGGCCTACCGCCCGCGCCGACCCATGGATGTCCCTTGCCCAGGTTCAGTGTCATCGTCCCCGCGTACAAGGTTCAGGCGTACCTGCACGAGTGCCTGGAATCGGTACTCTCCCAGTCGTATCCCGATCTCGAACTGATCGCCGTCGACGACTGCTCGCCGGACGCCTGCGGATCGATCATCGACGAGTTCGCGGCACGTGATCCGCGCGTACGAGCGCTGCACCTGCCGGAGAACCGGGGCCTGGGCCGGGCCCGCAACGCCGGGATGGAGGAGGCGACCGGCGACTACCTGGTCTTCCTGGACTCCGACGACACGCTCACCCCGGACGCGCTGCGCGCGATCGCCGACCGAGTCAAGGAGACCGGCGAACCGGACGTCCTGGTCTACGACTACGCGCGCACGTACTGGTCCGGCGAGGCCGTCCGCAACAAGGTCGCCGCCCAGCTCACCGAGAAGGGCCCGGCCCCCTTCCGGCTGGCGGACCGCCCCGGCCTGCTCAAGGTGCTGATGGTGGCCTGGAACAAGGCGTACCGGCGGGAGTTCGTGGCGCGCGAGGGCCTCACCTTCCCGCCCGGCTACTACGAGGACACGCCCTGGACGTACCCGGTCCTGATGGCGGCGGAGACGATCGCGACCCTCGACCGGGTGTGCGTGCACTACCGGCAGCGCCGGCAGGGCAACATCCTCGGCACCACCAGCCGCAGGCACTTCGACGTGTTCGAGCAGTACGACCGGGTCTTCGCGTTCATCGAGAGGCGCCCCGAACTGGCCTGCTGGCGGCCGCTGTTGTTCCGCCGCATGGTCGACCACCTCTCGACGGTGTTCACCAAGCCGGGCCGGCTGCCGCGCGCCGCCCGCGCCGAGTTCCTGCGCAAGGCCCGCACCTACTACCGCCGTTACCGCGCCCCCGGCGCCCCCGTCCCGCTCCGCTCCCGTCTGCGCCACACCATGGTCCACCTCGGCCTGCACCGCACCTACCGCGTGCTGCAACGGGCGATGACCCTGCGCCGCCGTACCGCCAAGCTCACCAGCCGCCTGCTCAAGGCCGTGCGGGCCGCGGCGCTCCAGTTGCACTACCGCGTCCAGCTCCGCCTCCCGCTGCACGCCGACCAAGCCGTCTTCGCCGCCTACTGGGGCCGTGGCCACGGCTGCAACCCGGGCGCGCTGGAGGCCGCCTTCCGCACCTATGCCCCGCACATCCGCACGGCGTGGATCGCCCGCCCCGAGCACCACCCCACGATCCCGCCGGGCCCCCGCCGGCTGAGCCCCGGCACCGCCGCCTACTGGACGGCGCTCGCCCGCTCCAAGTACCTCGTCAACAACGTCAACTTCGACCGCCGTCTGGTCAAGCGCCCCGGCCAGGTCTTCGTCCAGACCCAGCACGGCACCCCGCTCAAGCACATGGGCCTCGACCTCCAGGAGCATCCCGCGGCCGCCCGCGACATGGACTTCACGGAGCTCCTCAAGGGTGTCGACAAGTGGGACTACGTCCTGTCCGCCAACCGCCACACCACGCTGACCTGGCAGCGCGTCTACCCCGGCGGCTACGCCACGCTCGAGTACGGATACCCCCGCAACGACGTCCTCCAGCAGGCGACCTCGGCGGACGTGACCCGGCTGCGCGCGCTGCTCGGCATCCCCGAGGGCACGGTGGCGATCCTGTACGCCCCCACCCACCGCGACCACCACCGCACCCAGCGCAGCACCCTCGACCTGGAGCGCGTCCTGCGCCGCCTGGGCCCGCGCTTCGTGATCCTGGCCCGCGCCCACTACTGGCACGACGGCCCCCTGGCCGGGGGCGGCCGCGTCATCGACGTCACCGGCCACCCGAGCGTGGAGTCCCTGTGCCTCGCCTCGGACGTGCTGCTCACCGACTACTCGTCGATCATGTTCGACTACGCCAACCTCGACCGGCCGATCGTGATCCACGCCGACGACTGGGAGGCGTACGAGGCGGCCCGCGGCACCTACTTCGACCTGCGCTCCTTCCCGCCGGGCGCGGTCGCGCGCAGCGAGGACGAGCTGATCGACATCTTCGCGACCGGCCACTGGCGCGGCTCGCGCTCCACCCAGCTGCGCACGGCCTTCCGGGAGCGCTTCTGCCCGTACGACGACGGACACGCCGCCGAACGCGTCGTACGCCATGTGGTGCTCGGCGAGACGGCGGGGCTGCCGCCGTTCGTGCCGCTCGGCGAGCGCTGTCCCGCACCGTCGGCGGCAAGCGCGCTCGCCCGCTCCCCGCTCGCAACCGTGCCGCAACCTTCCGGGCCTCGCCCCGTCACCGAGAGCCACTGAACGCCGTTTGCCTTTCCGGGAGTTCGTATGCGCCCCAGCACCTCGCGGCCCACCCCGACCCGGCCGTCCACCTGGCGACCGACCGGGCGGCCGGGCCGTATCCGTACGGCCTGAGCGGCAGGACCGCGACCAGGTCACCGACAGAGAAAGAGCAGAATGCCCCGCTTCAGCATCATCGTCCCGTCCCAGGGGGTCGCCGGCCGGCTGTCCCTGGCGCTGGACTCCGTCCTCGCCCAGTCCTTCGGCGACTTCGAGCTGATCCCGGTCTGCGACGCGCCCGACGCCCCCGCGGCGGACGTCGCCGCCGGGTACGCCGAACGGGACTCGCGGGTGACCCCGGTGCACTCGCCGCCGTCCGCCGGTCCGAGCGGGGCGCGCAACACGGGGATGCGGGCGGCGACCGGCGCGTATCTGCTGTTCCTCGACGGCGACGACGTGCTCGTGCCGGGCGCGCTGGCCGCGCTGGCCGACCGCCTCGACGCCACCGGTGATGTCGACGTCCTGTATTTCGAGCACGAGCGGACGCCCTGGTGGGAGGGCGAGCCGACCAATCCGGCCGCACCGCTGCTGGCGAAGGCACCGGCGGGGGCCTTCGCCCCCGAGCGGGCGCCCGAGGTGACCGGCGTGCAGCTGCCCGCGTGGAGCGCGGCCTACCGCAGCACGTTCGTCACGGACCGCGGGCTCACCTTCCCCGACGGGCACTTCACGGACCTGGGCTTCGGCGGCCTGGTCACGATCGCGGCCGAGCGGATGGCGGTGCTGCGCGGTGTCGTCGTACGGCATCTGGTGCGTCGGCAGGGCAGCCGGCTCAACCAGCCGGGCGCGCACCACTTCGAGCTGCTCGACCAGACCGACCTGGTGCTCACGCGGGCAGCCGAGCAAGGGCTGTCCGGCGCACGCTCGGAGCGGCTGTTCGAGCAGCTGTTCGCGACGGTGCTGAAGACGGCCGCCCATCCTCGGCGGCTGCCGTCCAGGAGGCGCGCGTTCTTCCGCCGGGCCGGCAAGCTCTACCGCCGTCACCGCCCGGCCGGTTTCCGCAGGCCCGGCGGCCGCCTGGGCGTGCAGCACCGGCTGCTGGCGGCCGGGGCGTACACGGCGTTCCGCGCGCTGCGCGGCGCCAACCAGTGCGCGGCGAGGGCCGCCCAGATCGTCCCGCGCCCCCGCATGCTGCGCACCAGCCTGCTGTACCGGAGGCAGCTGCGCCGCCCGCTCGAACCCGACCTGGCCGTGTACTGCGCCTACTGGGGCCGCGGCTACGCCTGCAACCCGGCCGCGATCCACGCCAAGGCCCGTGAACTCGCCCCGCACATCCGCTCGGTGTTCCTGGTGGAGGCGGACCAGGCGCACGCGATGCCGAAGGGCATCGACCACGCGGTGATCGGCAGCCGCCGCTACTGGGAGGTCCTGGCCCGCGCCAAGTACCTCGTCAACAACGCCAACTTCGCCGAGGGCGTGGTCAAGCGCGAGGGCAGTGTGCACGTGCAGACCCAGCACGGCACCCCGCTGAAGAAGATGGGCGTCGACCAGTCGACGTACCCCGTGGTGGCGGCCGCGACCGGCAGCTTCGCCAAGCTGCTGGGCCGCGTCGACCGCTGGGACTACAACCTCTCCTCCAACCGCCACTCCACCCAGATGTGGGAGCGCGCCTTCCCCGGCTCGTACGAGTCCCTGGAGTACGGCTATCCGCGCAACGACGTCTACTGCACGGCGACCGCCGACGACGTAGCCCGCGTCCGCCGCGAACTGGGCGTCCCGGAGGGCAGCACGGCCGTCCTCTACGCCCCCACCCACCGCGACCACCACACCGGCTTCGAGGCGGGCCTGGACCTGGAGGCGTTCTGCGAGGAGGCCGGCGAGGACGTCGTGGTCCTGCTGCGCGCCCATTACTTCTACGACCGGGGGCTGCGGAACACCACCGGCCGGATCATCGACGTCACCTCGCACCGCTCCTCCGAGGACGTCTGCCTGGCCGCCGACGCACTGGTCACCGACTACTCGTCGATCATGTTCGACTACGCCAACCTGGACCGGCCGATCGTCGTGTACGCCGACGACTGGGAGGTCTACCAGGAGACGCGGGGCGTCTACTTCGACCTGATGGAGGCACCGCCGGGCCCGGTCGCCCGCACGCCGGAGGAGCTGGCCGGGGTCTTCCGCGACGGCTCGTACGCGGGACCGGAGTCACGCGCGCTGCGGGCCGCCTTCCGGGAGCGCTTCTGCCAGTTCGACGACGGCCGGGCCGCCGAGCGGGTCGTACGCCGGGTGCTGCTCGGCGAGCCGCCGGAGGC
This sequence comes from Streptomyces sp. NPDC001315, assembly GCF_042896175.1. Taxonomy (NCBI): domain Bacteria; kingdom Bacillati; phylum Actinomycetota; class Actinomycetes; order Kitasatosporales; family Streptomycetaceae; genus Streptomyces; species Streptomyces sp. NPDC001315. The sequence goes on from NZ_JBIAWZ010000001.1 coordinate 775,198, forward strand.
GATCCCTCCCGTACTGCCGCTCGCGGAGCGCGTCCCGGCCCCCGCCGCCACCCTCGTAAGGAGCTGACCCCGCCGTGCCCCGCTTCAGCGTCATCATTCCCTGTTTCAAGGTGCAGGGCTTCCTGCGCGAGTGCCTCGACTCGGTCCTGGAGCAGTCGTACCGGGACATCGAGGTGATCGCCGTCGACGACTGCTCCCCGGACGGCTGCGGCGCGATCCTCGACGAGTACGCGGCCCGCGATGCGCGCGTCACGGTGCTGCACCTGCCGGAGAACGTCGGCCTGGGCCGCGCCCGCAACGCCGGGATCCCGCACGCCACCGGCGACTTCCTCTTCTTCCTCGACAGCGACGACACCCTCACCCCGGGTGCGCTGCGCGCGATGGCCGACCGGCTCGACGAGACGGCCGACCCGGACGTCCTGGTCTTCGACTACGCCCGCACCTACTGGTGGGGCGGTACGCGACGCAACGTCCTCGCCCATGTGCTGGCGGGTGGGGGTCCCCCCCGGTCGAGCGAAGCCGAGAACCTGAGGGCGGGCGACGGCACCTTCACGGTCGCCGAACGCCCGGAGATCCTCGATCTGTTGATGGTGGTCTGGAACAAGGTCTACCGCCGGGAGTTCGTGGCGAAGAACGGCTTCGAGTTCCCGCCCGGCTACTACGAGGACACGCCCTGGACGTTCCCGGTCATGCTCAGCGCGGGGCGGATCGCCACACTGGACCGGATCTGCCTGAACTACCGCCAGCGCCGCCAGGGCAACATCCTGTCCACCACCAGCCGCAAGCACTTCGACATCCACGAGCAGTACGAGCGGGTCTTCGCTTTCGTCGACTCCCGTCCTGAGCTCGCCACTTGGCGCCCCTACCTGCACCGCAAGATGGGCGAGCACTGCCTCGACATCCTCGCCAAGCCGGACCGGCTGCCGTCGTCGGACAAGGCCGAGTTCTTCCGGCTCACGGCGAAGATGTTCCGCAGGCTCAAGCCGGCGGGCGCGTCGGTGGAGGGCGAACTGCGGCTGCTGGAAGGCGGTTACCCCGCCTACCTGCTGAAGCGGCAGGCCGGGCGCGCGGGCCGGGAGATCGTGCGGCGGGCGCTGCCCGCGCGCAAGGCGGCGGCCGGGCGGGTCAAGCAGGGCTGGTCGGCGCTCCACGCCCGCCGTCCGCTCGACCCGAACCTCGCCGTGTACTCGGCGTTCTCGCACCGGGGCGTGCTCGGCGACCCGGCGGCCGTCTACCGCAAGGCCCTGGAGATCGCCCCGCACATCCGCGGGGTGTGGGTGGTGCGCAGCGAGGAGGAGGCGGCGGACGCGTCGCTGCTGCCGGCGGGCGTGGAACACGTGATCCTCGACTCCCTGCGCTACCACGAGATCACCTCGCGGGCGACGTACTTCGTCAACAACGTCAACTGGCCGGGCACGCTGGTCAAACGCCCGGGCAGCGTGCACATCCACACCCACCAGGGCACCCCGCTGAAGTACATGGCGGCCGACCTGCTGGACAAGCCCGGCGCCCGGCACGGCTTCGACGTGCCGCAGATGCTGCGCCGCGCCGACCGCTGGGACCACAGCCTGGTCGCCAACCGGCACTCCGAGCTGGTGTGGGAGCGGGCGTACCCGTGCCACTTCACGTCCGCGCGCACGGGCAGCCCCCGCAACGACGTCCTGGTCGGCGCCGGACCGGCGGACGGCGCGGCGGTCCGGGCCCGGCTGGGTGTCCCGCAGGACCACACGGTGGTGCTGTACGCGCCGACCCGCCGCGACTATCGGCGCGGCGGCCACGTCGACCGCCTCGACCTGGCCCGGTTCGCCGAGGACCTGGGCGAGGGCCACACCCTCGTCGTACGGCTGCACCCCTCCCTCGCCACCGGCCCGGCGCGCGGACTGGGCCTTGCGGACCTGCACCGGCGCGGGGTGCTGGTCGACGCGACGGACGAACCGCACGTCGAGGACGTCATGCTCGCCTCCGATGTGCTGGTCACCGACTACTCGGCCCTGATGTTCGACTACGCCAACCTGGACCGGCCGATCGTCGTCCACGCCGACGACTGGGCCGCGTACACGGCGAGCCGGGGCGCCTACTTCGACATCACCGCCGAACCCCCCGGCCATGTCTCGCGCACCTACCGGGAACTGGCCTGGCTGCTGGCCTCCGGCAGTTGGCGGGACGAGGAGTCGACGCGGCTGCGGGCCGGCTTCCGGGAGCGGTTCTGCGAGTACGACGACGGGCACGCCGCCGAACGCGTCGTACGGACCCTGATGCTGGGCGAGTCCATGCCACCGGCGTCCGCCACGGCCCGGGTGCCCGAACCGGCCGCCGCCGGGCACGACCTGCTCGCGTCCTCATGAGGCCCCGCACCTGGGTACTCGTCCTGGCCGCGGTCTTCGCCCTGCTCCAGCTCGCGAACGTCACCGGCCGGGACACCCCCGACACCAAGAACTACCTGTCGTACGCGCTGAGCCTGCGCGGTGAGGGCAAGCACGCGGCGGCGGCCGCGACCATCGACTACGCCTGCTCGGGCAAGGCGTCGATCGCCCGCCGCAACCAGAACGTGGACGTGATCCGCTTCCACCGGGCGGACCCCACCGCACGGGTCATGGCAGCGTGCCGGGCCCGGGAGTGGCGGGCTGTCGGGGCGCGGCTGGCGGCCGGGCAGACCGGCGGGCACACCGTGCCGTACATGCCCGAACGGTTCATGCGGATCTTCGAGGTGCGGCCCGGCTACCCGGTGTTCCTGCTGCCGTACATCACGGTGTTCGGCGTGACGTGGGGCCTGTGGGCGGCGAGCGTCGTGGTCACGGTCCTGGGCGGTGTCCTCGCCTTCCTGATCCTGCGCACGGTGCGGACTCCGACGCCCTTGTGCCTGACCGGGCAGGCCCTGTTCTACGTCCTGCCGTGCGGCGCCACCGCCATGCGCCCGATGACCGAGGGACTGCTGCTGACGCTGACCCTGGCGGCCGTGTGGGGCTGCGCGCTGGCACTGGACGGCCGGGTGCGGGCGGGGACTCTGCTCGTCTGCGGTGCGCTGGCCGCGCTGTTCGCCGTGAAGCACTCCCAGGCGCTGTTCCTCGGGCTGTGCCTGGCGGGGGCGGGTGCGGCGATCGGGGTACGGCGATGGCGGGCGGGTGCTTCGTACGGGCGCGGCCTCGTGGCGGTGACGGCGGCCGGGTGCTGCGGTGTGCTCGCAACGTTGCTGCTGGCGAAGGTGCTGCACTATCCGTCCGAGTCGGAGAGCCTCCAGGACCTGCTCACCGGCCACTTCTCGCGGCCCGACCGGACCCGTCCCTGGTCGGACTTCTTCCACCTCCAGCTCAACTTCTGGGTGGAGTGGCTGCGGCGGCAGCTGTGGGAGCCGTTCTTCGTGGCCGCGCTGGCCGCCGGGGCGTGGGGGGCGCTGCGGCGGCGCCGGGCGTTCGGCTGCTTCCTGCTGGCGGCCGCGTTCACCGGGATCCTCACCCAGGCCGGGCACCCCGACATCAACATCTGGGGCAACCGGCTGATCGTGCTGGCGTGGCTGCTGCCGGTGGTGGGAGTGCCGCTGCTGCTGGAGCCCGTCATGCGGGGTCGGGTCGTCGTGCCCGTGCAGGACCGGGTCAAGCAGGCTCACTCGTTGAGGTGACAATCGGTAGGGCCGTTGATCCTGGCGGGAAGATACGGCCAATGCCCCTGATGTCCCTTTCCGCCCCCGTGTCGGTCCGGTGAGCACCGGTGCCCTCGTCCGACGGTCGGTGCGCGGAGCCACGGCGCTGCGCGGCGGCCGTGCCTGGCGTCCGACCCCGTACCAGGTCTTCGGCTTCCTGTTCTGGCTGGTGATGTCGCTGGCGTACTGGCGGGTCCCGCTGTGCTGCGACGCGGGCCAGCACGCGGCGGTCGTCGAACGCCTCAAGGCGCATCTCCTCCACCCGCGCCACCCGATGGCGGACCTGCCGGGCGCGGGCAGCCCGTACTACTCGCCGTACGCGGTCGCGCAGGGCGCGTTCGCCCGGCTGACGGGGCTGTCCGGCTGGGCGGTGGTGAAGCTCGCCGGGCCGGTGAACCTGCTGGTGCTGCTGACCGGCATCGGCCGCTTCGTGCGTGTGCTGACGCCCCGGCCGTGGGCGCCGGTGCTGGCGCTGGCCTCGATGACGCTGCTGTGGGGTACCGAGCGGGCCTGGTGGAGCGGCTACCTCGGGCTGATGTCGATGACCGGCACCCTCGCCTACCCGTCCGCGTTCGCGATCGGGCTCGCCTTCTGGGCCTGGTCCCGGACGGGCACGCGGGCACGGGACACGCGGCAGGTGCGGTACGTGGGACCGAGCGGACTGCGCGGCTTCACCGGGTATGCGGGGCTCGGCGCGCTGTACGGGCTGATCCTGCTCGTCCATCCGATCACGTCGGTGGCGGCGGTGCTGGGGGCGGTGGCCTGCGTCGCCGGGTGGCAACGGGCCTGGCGGCCGGCGGTGGTGCTGCGATGGGCGGTGGCGGGCGCGGTGGCACTGGCCGTCGCGGCGAGCTGGCCGTACTTCGACGTGTTCGCCCTGGCCGGTGACGGCAGCGTGGACGCGATGCACCAGCGGCTGTACGTGGGTCTCGGCGGACACTTCTGGCTGGCGCTGCTGGGGGTGCCGGTGCTGTGGCTGCGGGTGCGCAGATCGTCATGGCGGGATCCGCTGGCGCTGATGTTCGTACTCGACTGCCTGGTGGTGGCGTACGGCTGGCTCAGCGGTCACTACACCTACGGCCGGATCCTCGGGCTGACGCTCGTGGGGCCGCAGTTCGCGCTGGCGGTGGAGCTGGCGGCGGCGCGGCCGTGGCCGGTGTGGCGGCGGGCACTGAGCGCGGTGGCGGCGACCGGGGCCTGCCTGGGCTTCCTGACCGTGCAGGCGGGGGCCGTGATCCCCCGCTCACTGGACCCGGTCGGCTTCAAGCAGCCGCCGGACTGGCCGTCGTACTACTGGGCCGCGCGGCACATCGGGCCCGGCGAGGTCGTGATCACCGACGGGTACTACGCCGTCCACGCGATCGCGGGCTACGGCCCGAACCTCGCCGCGCCCGCCTGGCCGGACGCGGCCCTGGACGAACGGGTCCGGCTTCGCCGACTCGCCGACGTCCAGGCCTACCTCTCCCCGTCCGCGACCCGCGCCGAGCGCACCTCCATCGCCCGCCGCTACCACGTGCGCTGGCTGCTGCTGACGCGCTGGCGCAAGGTGCCCGAGGAGGCGGTGGTGGTGGCGTGGAGCCGGCGGACGGGGGAGGTGCTGGCGCGGGTCGGCGACGGTTCCGGCTCCGGCTCCGGCCGGTGAACTACTCGGTCTGCTCGGTCTGCTCGATCTACTCGATGACGAGCTCGACGGGGATGTTGCCGCGGGTGGCGTTGGAGTAGGGGCAGACCTGGTGGGCCTGCTCGACCAGCTTGCGGCCGGTGGCCTGGTCCACCGTGTCGGGGAGTTCGACGCGGAGGGTGACCGCGAGGCCGAAGCCCTCGCCCTGCTTGCCGATGCCGACCTCGCCGGTGACGGCGGCTTCGCTGACGTCCACCTTGGCGGCGCGGCCGACCAGGCCCAGGGCGCTGGCGAAACAGGCCGCGTAGCCGGCGGCGAACAGCTGCTCCGGGTTGGTGCCCTGGCCGTTACCGCCCATCTCCACCGGGATGGCCAGCTGGAGGTCCAGCTTGCCGTCCGAGGAGACGGCACGGCCGTCGCGGCCGTGGGTGGCGGTGGCGACAGCGGTGTAGAGCGCGTCCATGGATGAACCATCCCTCTCGAATCACGTTCCGGCGACCCGTCCGGCCGCCCTCACGACCACAAGTAGAGCACACGATTCAATTGCACACAACTAAATGGCCCACTAGAGCTATCCTGAGGCCATGACGCCGACCCAGACGCCCATCACCGAGGCCGGGGAGACCGGGGAGAACTGGCTCCGCCTCGACCGCCAGATCTGCTTCTCCCTGCACGCCGCCTCGCGCGCCTTCAACGGCGTCTACCGCGTGATCCTCAAGGACCTCGGACTCACCTACCCCCAGTACCTCGTGATGCTGGTCCTGTGGGAGCAGGGCGAGCTGCCCGTGAAGAAGCTGGGCGAGCACCTGCGTCTCGACTCCGGCACACTGTCACCGCTGCTCAAGCGGCTGGAGGCGGCCGGCCTGGTCACGCGGGAGCGCAGCGCGCGCGACGAACGCTCGGTGGAGGTGCGGCTGACCGGGCAAGGGGTCGCGCTGCGGGAGCGGGCGCTTCAGGTGCCGCGCCGGATCGCCGCCGCGACCGGCTTCGACCTCGACGAGATCCGCGAGCTGCGCGAGCGGCTCGACCAGCTCACCACGACACTGGACGCGGCGGCGCTGGAGGAGACGCCGGGCTGCGAGTAGGCGGGCGGCCACCGCCCTGCCTCCGGGCGCGTCGCGCGGAGCGTGTCGTCGGCGCGCACCTCGGCCCCCCCTCTCAAGACGCGACCGATTTGTGCGATTAATCTGCGCTTCCTGATTATTGGCGGCGTATCAGCACTGATGCGCCACTCGCGCGGCTTACGATCCGCGGTGATGACACGTCGCCGCCGCCTCCTGCCGCTCGCCGCCGCCTGGCTCGCCACCCGAGCCGTGATGCTGTGGCTGCTCGCCCACGACTCCCTGCCGTGGCTGGGAGGCCGCGTCGCCAGGGAGGTGTGGCGCCTGTACCACCACTGGTACGTCGTCCTCTCGCACGGCGCCTTCCCCGCACACGACAGGCTGTGGCAGTACCCGCCGGGCGCCGGGCCGGTACTGCTGGCGCCGGGACTGCTGCCGTGGCTGACGTACCTCCAGGCCTTCGTCGTCCTCACCCTCGTGTCGGACGCGGTCGTCGCGGTCACGCTGGCCCGCGTCGGCCTGCGGCCCGGCCGCAGCCTGTGCGGGGCCGTGCTGTGGGTGGGCGCGCTGCCGCTGTTGCTGCGCCTCCCGCTCGCGCGCTACGACGTCCAGGTCACGGCGCTTGCCGTCGTCTCGCTGCTGGCGCTGTCGCGCTCCACGCGTGTGTGCGGGGCGTTCGCGGCGCTCGCCGCGCTGGTGAAGGTGTGGCCGCTGCTGTTGCTGGTGGGGGTGGCGAAGGGGCGGGCGACTCGGTCGGTGTGGACGTGGGCGGCGGTGACGGGCGGCGCGGTCCTCATTCCTCTCGTGGTTTCGTTCAACAATTCCCTTGCCTTCTTGCGCCAACAGGGCGGAAGGGGCGTGCAGATCGAGTCCCTCGGCGGCACGGTCCTCGGCCTCGCGACGCACGCCGGGTGGCCGGGCAAGGTGCGGTACCAGTACGGCGCGATGGAGTTCACCGGCCCGCACGTCTCCGCCGTCGCGCACGCCTGTCTCGCCCTGACGGCCGTCTCCTTCGGGCTCCTGCTGCTGTGGCGGTTGAGGGCCAGGCGGTGGACCGAGGCGACGCCGTACGACGCCGCGCTGACCGCCCTGCTCCTGTTCGTCGTCACCAGCCGGGTGATCAGTCCGCAGTACATGATCTGGCTGCTGGGCCTGGCCGCCGTGTGCCTGACCTCGCGGCACACCACCCAGCGTCCGGTGGCCGTGCTGGTCGTGGTGGCCACCGGGGTGAGCACCGCCGTGTTCCCCACCCTCTACCCCGACGTCATCGCCTCCACCTGGACCGGCTGCGCGCTGATGCTCGTCCGCAACGGGCTGCTGGCCACGGCCGCCGGGCTGTCCTTCGTCCGCCTGTGGCGGTCCGGACGCCCCACCCACCTCACTTCCGACTCCGAATCCGAATCCGACCCCGAATCCGGCACGTGGACCTCATGCCCCACCGTCAGCTCCCCCAGGCTGCGGTCGTCGTCATCGGCTACAACGACGCCGCACATGTGACCGACGCGGTGCGCTCGGCGCTCGCGCAAGGTCCCGCCGTGCGTGAGGTCGTCGCCGTCGACGACTGCTCGACGGACGGCAGCGCCGAGCTGCTCACCCGCCTCGCCGGGACCGAACCGCGGCTGCGCGTGGTGCGGCGCGCGGTCAACAGCGGCGGCTGCGGCGCCCCGCGCAACACCGGGCTCGACGCGGTGACGGCGCCGTACGTGATGTTCCTCGACAGCGACGACGTACTGCCGCCGGGTGCGGTGGACGCGTTGCTCACGGCGGCGACGGAGGAGCACGCGGAGGTGGCGGGCGGCCTGTGCGTGCGCCGCGAGCTGCCCTCGGGGCGCGAAGTGCCCTGGCAGGGGCGCCTGTACGCGGAGCGTGCCGTGATCGCGCGTCCCGCGCGGCGCCCGCTCCTGGTTCACGACACGCTCTGCGTCAACAAGCTCTACCGCACCGCCTTCCTGAACTCCCACGGCATCCGTTTCCCCGAAGGCCGCTTCCACTACGAGGACTTCGTCTTCACCGCGCGCGTGCTCGCCGCCGCCCCACGCATCGCGCTCGTCCCTGAACGGGTGTACGTATGGCAGGTGCGCCGGTCCGCCGAGCGGCTGTCGATCTCCCTGGACCGCGCGGGCATCGACAACTGGAAAGCGCGCACGGACGCGAGCCGGATGGCCTACGAGATCCTGCTGGGCGCCGGGCAGAAGGGGCTCGCACGGGCGGCACGCGCCAAGTTCCTCGACCACGAACTGCGCCTGTACGCGCGCGAGCTGGGGCTGCGCGACGAGAGTTACCAGCGCGCGTGGTGGACGCACACGCGGGCATACCTCGCGGAGTACGACGCCGCCGACTGGACGCCCGACCCGACCGCACCCGGCCGTCTCCTCGCGCGGGTCGTCCTCGCCTCCGCCGAGCCGCGTGACCTGCCCCGGCTCAGGGAGCTGGCGGCCCGCCCGGCGCGCCTGCTCCCGCCCTACGCGCGCGCCACGGACGGCACACCCGTCTGGTCCGCCGACCTCCCCCAGGTCACCCTGGAGTCCCTGCTGACCCGCCCCGTCCGCCTCCTCCCCTTCACGGTCGACGCACAACTGCGCCCCCGCGCGCGTGGCACCCTCCTGCGGCTTCGCCTGCACGAGCTGTACGGCCGGATGGAGGAGGCGGGCCCCCAGGCGGTGGAGGTGGAGTGGCGGATGCGCGACGGCGAGGGAAGGGGGTGCGTGCGCCCGGCCGGCGCCGGGGCCGTCGCACTCGCCCGCGCCTCGGACGGCACCTGGACGGCCGATACGACCGTGGACCTGGCAGCGCTCGGGGCGTGCGGCGCGAGCACCTGGGACCTGCGCCTGCTCGTGCTGTTCGCGGACAGCACGAGCCGCGAGGTGACGGCGCACGCCGTCACGGACCCCGGTCGGCTGCGCCGCCGCGCCGTGGTGAACGCCCGCCACGCCGTCGTGCTCGTGCAGCCGTACGCCACACACTCCGGGGCGCTGGCACTGCGCGTGGCGCCAGGAGCACGGGGAGTTGCGGCAGTCGTCCACGGGAGGCTCCGCCGCCTGATTGACTGAAAGCCGCACATACCGCGCACGAGTTCGCACCACCCAGGAGCCAACTGACGAGGGGACGGCCGCACATGACCTGGCTGATCACCGGCGGTGCCGGCTACATCGGGGCACATGTCGTCCGGGCGATGACCGAGGCGGGCGAGAGAGCCGTGGTGTACGACGACCTGTCCACCGGCATCGCCGAGCGCGTGCCGGACGGGGTGCCCCTCGTCGTGGGCTCGACGCTGGACGAGGTGCTGCTGGCGCGCACCCTCGCCGACCACGACGTCACCGGCGTGGTGCACCTGGCGGCGAAGAAGCAGGTGGGCGAGTCGGTGGACCTCCCCCTGCTGTACTACCGCGAGAACCTGGAGGGCCTGCGCATCCTGCTGCAGGCGGTGACGGCGGCCCGCGTCCCCTCGTTCGTCTTCTCGTCCTCCGCGGCGGTGTACGGCATGCCCGACTCCGCCGCGGGCCGCGGGGACCTGGTGACGGAGGAGACGCCGTGCGTGCCCATGTCGCCGTACGGCGAGACGAAGCTGGCCGGCGAGTGGCTGGTCCGGGCGACGGGCCGGGCGACCGGCCTGTCCACGGCCTCGCTGCGCTACTTCAACGTGGCGGGCGCGGCGAGCCCCGAACTCGCCGACGTGGGCGTCTTCAACCTCATCCCCATGGTCTTCGAGAAGCTCACGGAGAAGGCGCCCCCGCGCATCTTCGGCGACGACTACCCCACCCCCGACGGCACCTGCGTCCGCGACTACATCCACGTCGTCGACCTGGCCGAGGCCCACGTGTCCGCGGCCCGCGCCCTACGGGCCGCCCCCGGCCGCGACCTCACCCTCAACATCGGCCGCGGGGAGGGTGTCTCGGTACGCGAGATGATCGACCGCATCAACGCCGTCACCGGCTACGACCGTCCCCCCACGGTCACCCCGCGCCGCCCCGGCGACCCGGCCCGGGTCGTCGCCTCCGCCGACCGCATCGCCACCGAACTGGGCTGGAAGGCCAAGCACGACGTCCAGGACATGATCACGTCGGCGTGGGAGGGCTGGGTACGACTGCATCCGGAGGCGGCACGGGCGTAGGCGCGGGCGGTGGGCGAGGAGGGCCGGGAGGATCTCCGGGCCGCTGCCGGCGACGGCGACGACCTCGTGGCCGGCCGACGTCAGCAGCAGGACCATGCCCTCCCGGAGGAGGGCGTTGTCCTCGGCGATCACCACTCTCATGGGCTCTCCGCTCACAGCGCCTTGAGCGCCTCGCTGGTCGCTCGTGCCAAGGCCCCCAGGTATCCCTTCGGGAGCTTCGGGCTGCGGATCACCACCGAACGCCAGTACAGGGGGCCGGAGATCAGGTCGAGGGCGAGCTCCTCGTCGATGCCGAGGCGGACCTCGCCGCGCCGCTCCGCCGCCGCGACGATCCCGCTGGCGACGCCCTCCTGCCCCTCCCGCAGGGCCTTCTGCATGGCCTCGGCGATCTCGGGGTTGCGGGCCGCCTCGGCCTGGAGGTCCGGGATGATCTGCGAGGCCACGGGGTGGCGCAGCGCACGGGAGGTCATCTCGTACAGCAGTCGCAGATCACCCTCGAGGGAGCCCGTGTCCGGGGCGGGCAGGCCCTGCACGGCGATCGCCGAGACGACGTCGAGGACGAGGTGCAGCTTGGAGCGCCAGCGGCGGTACACCGCCGTCTTGCCGACGCCCGCCCGGCGGGCGATGCCCTCTATGGACATCCGCGCGTAGCCGACGGCCGCGAGCTCCTCGAAGACGGCCGCGCGGATGGCTTCCGTCACATCCTCGCGGAGTACGGCAGCTCCCGCGGGGGTGCGGCGGCGCGGACGCGTCTGGGGCCCGTCGGCGTTCGTCGTCATGCGGACCAGCATAGGGCGTTACGACGATACGGTCCCGTCCCCACGCACCACGTCGCGACGCAACGGGCCCGTCCCCACGACGCCACCGTCCCGTCCTTGCGACGCCAGGGCCTCGTCGCCACCACGCAACGGCCCCGTCCCCGCGACGCCAAGGTCTCGTCGCCGCGACGAAACGGTCTCGTCCTTGCGTCGATACGGTCTCGTCCTCGCGTAGCTCGTCACGACGAAACGGTTGCGTTCCGACGCCAACTCGGCCTACGCTCACGTTGCGACGATACGGTCCCGTCCCGACGTGAGAAAACATTAAGAAGAGCGTAAGGAACTCCGGGCCCACGGACCCGGCGCGAGCCGGACGCACGCACCCCCTCCCCCGAACGAAAGCAGCGGATGTGAGCCAGGTCCTCCACACACCGCCCCCCGCACCGGCCCCGGCCGACGACGACCTCCCGGCCCTCGCCGCCCGCCACGGCCTCGCGGTCAGCGGTGCCCGCCCCTCCCTGCCCGAGTACATCCGCCAGCTGTGGGCGCGGCGCCACTTCATCAACGCCTTCGCCACCGCCAAGCTCACCGCCCAGTACAGCCAGGCGAAGCTGGGCCAGCTCTGGCAGGTGATGAACCCGTTGCTGAACGCGGCGGTGTACTACTTCATCTTCGGCATGCTGCTGGGCACCTCTCACGGCGTGCCGGACTTCGTGCCGTTCCTGGTTACGGGCGTGTTCATCTGGGCGTTCACGCAGAGCTCGATCATGGCCGGCACGCGGGCGATCTCCGCCAACCTCGGCCTCGTACGGGCACTGCACTTCCCGCGGGCCGCACTCCCGATCTCCTTCTGCCTCCAGCAGCTCCAGCAGCTGCTGTTCTCCATGGCCGCGCTGATCGTCATCCTGCTCTGCTTCGGCGTGCCGGTCAGCATGTCCTGGCTCCTGGCGGTGCCCGCCCTGCTGCTGCAGTTCACCTTCAACGCCGGCGTCTCGTTGGTCATGGCCCGGATGGGTGCGAAGACTCCGGACATCGCCCAGCTGATGCCGTTCATCCTGCGCACCTGGATGTACGTCTCGGGCGTGATGTGGAGCATCGACAAGGTGCTCAGCCACGACGATCTGCCCCACTGGGCGATGACGGCACTCCAGTGCAACCCGGCCGCGGTCTACATCGACCTGATGCGCTTCGCCCTGATCGACAGCTTCCACGCCGGCCAGTTGCCGCCCCATGTGTGGCTGGTCGCGACGGGCTGGGCGCTGCTCGCCGGAGTCGGCGGCTTCATCTACTTCTGGAAGGCTGAGGAGACGTACGGCCGTGGCTGAGAACTCGACTTCCGCGAACGCGCGGATCCCCACCGTCGTCGCCGACCACGTCGACATCGTCTACCGGGTCAACGGCACCGGTGCCGGCCGCGGTTCCGCGACCGCCGCCCTCAACCGCATCATGCGCCGCGAGAAGACCGAGAGGGCGGCGGGCGTGCGCAAGGTGCACGCGGTGAAGGAGGTGTCGTTCGTCGCGTACAAGGGCGAGGCGATCGGCCTGATCGGCACCAACGGCTCCGGCAAGTCGACCCTGCTCAAGGCGGTCGCCGGCCTGCTTCCGGTGGAGAGCGGCAGGATCTACACCGACGGCCAGCCCTCCCTCCTCGGTGTCAACGCGGCTCTGATGGGCGACCTGACCGGCGAGCGCAACGTCTACCTCGGCGGCCTGGCGATGGGCATGTCCCGGGAGCAGGTCAAGGAGCGCTACCAGGAGATCGTCGACTTCTCCGGCATCAACGAGAAGGGCGACTTCATCAGCCTCCCCATGCGGACGTACTCCTCCGGCATGGGCGCCCGGCTGCGCTTCTCCATCGCCGCCGCCAAGGACCACGACGTCCTCCTCATCGACGAGGCGCTGGCCACCGGTGACCGCTCCTTCCAGCGGCGTTCCGAGGAGCGGATCCGCGAGCTGCGCAAGAAGGCGGGCACGGTGTTCCTGGTCAGCCACAGCAGCGGGTCGATCCGCGACACCTGCGACCGGGTCCTGTGGCTGGAGCGCGGCGAGCTGCTCATGGACGGTCCGACGGACGAGGTCATGAAGGAGTACGAGGCGTTCACGAACGGCACGGGCAAGGCGCCCCGGCCGCTCCGGGAGGCACGCCCGGAACCGGGGCGGGAGAAGACCGCCGCCCTTTCCTGATCCGGGCCCTCCTGATGCGCGCCCTGTCCGCGCCCTCCCGATGCGCCCGGCTCCGGCACCCTCCCGATGCAACACCCTCCCCATCCGGGCCCGTGAACCAGCCCTCCGATCCAGCCCCCTGATCCGACCCGGAGCGACCCCCGGCGGGCACCGGCGCACCTCACACGATCGGCCCAATCACACCCAGGCCATTCATCCGATTGATGCCACTATGAACCAGAAGGGGGCGCCCGGCCGACGACAAGGCGGACGACGACGAGACGTCACCATGCGAAGGAGTCCACCGCGATGCCCGAGCTCAGCGTCATCGTCCATGGCCCGAACACCCAGGGGCACTTGACCGCCCTCCTCGACGGCCTGGCCGCCCATCCCCTCCCGGACGTCGAGGTGATCGTCGCCGCGGTCGGCGACTGGGCCCGCGAGACCGCCCAGGGGTACGCACCCGAGCTGACGGTGCTGCCTCTGCCGGACGGCACGGGGGACGCCGAGGCAAGGGCCGCGGGGGCCGCACGGGCGTCCGGCCGCTGGCTGCACTTCGTACACGCCGGGGACGGGCTGCCCACAGGCGCGGCGCGCACGGTCGCCGAGCGCGCCGCTGAGCTGGCGGAGTTGCCGGACACGGTGGACGTCCTGCTCTTCGACCACGTCCGCTCCACCTGGCAGACGCCCCAAAGGCCCTCCGGGGACGGCCGCCTGCTGGCCCGCGCGGGCCGGACCGCCCTCGCCCTGAACGACGCCCCGCACCTTCTGCGCCTCGCCCCCCTCCTCGGCAACCGCGCGATCCGCGCCGTCTTCTGGCGGACGCACGAGGAGGACCTCACCACGGACGACGAGCCGTTCGCCGCGTATGCCTGCCTCCTGCACGCCGACCACGTCGCCTGCCTCCCCCAGATCGCTTACGAGCACCGCGAGTTGCGCCCCGAAAGTCTCCCGCCGGTCACCCCGGACGACCGTTACGCCCTGATCGACCGCTACGAGACGCTCCTCGCCCGCACCACGCGGGACCGCCCCGGCCCCCACGCCGTCCTCTACGACGTGATGGTCCAGGACTGCCTGCGCACGTTCGCCCGCTCGGCGATGCCGGACGCGGTGGCCCGGGAGTTCTTCCGCCGGGCGTCGCTCGCGGCGGTCCGCTGGCGCCCGGAGCACCACCACCGCCCGGCCGGCCTCGAAGGCGTACGCCATTCCCTCCTCGAAGAGGGCGCCTACGCCAAGTACCGCGCGTTCCAGGCCGCCAACCGCGCTCGCCGCGCGGCCAGATCTGCCGTCCGGACCCGCAGGCGCAAGCTCGGCGCGAAGCTCCGCGACCACCAGTACCGCAGGGCGCTCGGCCGCCCGGTCGACCCCGACCTGGCCGTCTTCTCCGCCTACTGGAACCGCGGGGTCACCTGCAACCCGGCCGCGATCGCCGCCAAGCTCGCCGAACTCGCCCCGCACATCCGCCCGGTGTGGGTGGTCTCGGCGAAGTACGCGGCGCTCCTCCCGCCCGGCACGGACCACGTCGTCCCCGGCACCCGCCGCTACTGGGAGGTCCTGGCGACCGCCAAGTACCTGGTCAACAACGTCAACTTCGCCAACGCGGTGGTCAAACGCCCGGACGCGGTCCACCTCCAGACCCACCACGGCACCCCCCTCAAGCGCATGGGCCTGGACCAGATGCGCTTCCCGGCCGCCGCCAAGGGCATGGACTTCGCCGCCCTGCTCGCCCGCATCGACAAGTGGGACTACAGCGTCTCCGCCAACAGCCACTCCACCCGCATGTGGGAACGCGCGTACCCGTCCCGCTTCGTCTCCCTGGACCACGGCTATCCGCGCAACGACGTCTACTACTCCGCCACGGCGGCGGACATTCTCGCCGTCCGCGAACGCCTGGGCATCGCCCCCGGCCGGCGGGCCGTCCTCTACGCCCCCACCCACCGTGACTACGAGGCCGGCTGGACCCCTCGCCTGGACCTCGCCGCCCTCGCCGACCACCTCGGCGAGGACACCGTCCTCCTCGTCCGCGGCCACTACTTCTACGACGGCTCGACGACCCCCCTGACGGGCCTGCGCCGCGCGGGCCGGATCATCGACGTCTCCTCCTACGACCCGGTCGAGGAACTCGCGCTGGCCGCCGACGCGCTGGTCACGGACTACTCCTCCATCATGTTCGACTACGCCAACCTCGACCGCCCGATCGTGATCTACGCCGACGACTGGGAGACGTACGCGACGACCCGGGGCGTCTACTTCGACCTGATGGCCGAGGCGCCGGGCCAGGTGGCCCGCACCCAGGAGGAACTGACCGAGATCTTCGCGTCGGGCGCCTGGCGCGACGAGGGCGCGGCGAAGGCGCGGGCCGCCTTCCGGCGCCGCTTCTGCGAGTACGACGACGGACGCGCCGCCGAACGGGTCGTACGCCGCGTCTTTCTCGGCGAGCACGAGAAGTCCCTGCCACCGGTGATCCCCGTCGACGAACGGACCCCGGCCCCGACCCCGGAGGAGGCGAGCGCCCGATGACCACGCTGCCCGAGGCGACCCCCGACGTCACCGTCACGGTGATCGTCTACAACGACGCCGAACGCCTCCCCCGCGCCGTCGCCTCACTGCGCCGGCAGACGCACGCCGACATCGAGATCATCATCAGCGACGACCACTCCACCGACGACACACCGGAAGTGGCCCGGCGGCTGGCGACCGAGGACCCGCGCATCCTGTATCTGCGGCTGCCGGAGAACAGCGGCGGTTGCAGCGCCCCGCGCAACCGCGCGCTGGAGATCGCTCGCGCGCCGTATCTGATGTTCCTGGACAGCGACGACGAACTCCCCGCCGACGCGGTGGAGTTGCTGCTCGCGGCGCACCGTGAGCGCGAGGTCGACTTCGTGATGGGCGCGGTGCAGCGGGTGCGCACGGACACCGGGCGCCGCTCGGCCTGGATGCCGCACCTGGTCGCCGAGCGGCGCACGGTGGAGGGCATCGAGGCCGACCCGCGCCTGCTGTTCGAGCACCTGTCGACGAGCAAGATGTACGCGCGCGCCTTCCTCGACCGCCACGGCCTGCGCTTCCCCGAGGGCATCCACTACGAGGACCAGCTGTTCACGGCCAAGGCGTACTGCCTCGCCAAGGAGTTCACCGTCATCCCGGAGCCGGTCTACCGCTGGTACATCGAGCCGTTCGCCGACTCGGAGTCGCGGTCGATCTCCAACCAGCGGCACAAGCTCAGCAACGTCGCCGACCGCGTCCATGTGCAGCGGCTGATCGACGCCTTCCTGGCCGAGAGCGGGCACGAGTCGCTGCGCGAGGACAAGGACTACAAGTTCCTCAAGCACGACTTCCGCATGTACGCCGGCGACCTGCCCTACCGGGACGAGGAGTGGCTGGCGTCGTTCGCGGAGATCGTGAACCCCTACCTGGCGACGCTGGCACCGGGTGCGTACGCCCGCCTCCCGCGCGCGGAGCGCGTGGTTCTCCAGCTGATCCGCGAGGGCCGCCCGGCGGAGGCCCGGCTGGCGGCCCGAGGCCTGGGCCACGGCGTGTCCCCGAGGACGGTGACGGCGGACGCGCAGGGCAGGACGTACTGGGGCGACACGGTCCCGCAGTCCCCGGATGCGCGCCGCGAACTGGACGTCTGCGACCTGGAACTGGACACGCGGCCGTTCCCGAGCGCGCAGTTCCGCCATGAGATCACGGAGCTGACCCCGGGCCCGGGCGCCTCGCTCGACCTGGCCATACGCACGTACGACCCGGGCCTGCGCCTGGCCGTCGGCCCCCACCGCGCCTGCCTCCTCCTCGCGCCGGGCCGACGTCTCACGGTTCCCTTCCGTCTGCTCCCGGTCCGCCCCGGCGTCTTCGAGGGCCACGTCCGTCTCGACCTCGCGACGGCCCCCCTGCCCGTCCGGGGCTTCGCCGGTGTCCGCCACCCGGTGCTCCGCATCGAACAGCAGGGCATGCCGCACACCGCCCTTCTCCTGGCCCCCCTCACCTTCCCCACCGTCACGGCCCGCATCGCCTACCGCTCCGGCACGTCCTTCCACCAGGTCACAGTGGAACCGGAGGGCCGCGGCCCGGGGCGCCTGCAGGTGCGGTGGCGCCCGGTGGGCGTGACGGCACGGGTCGTACGACCGCTGGCACGCAGGGTGGCACGGCCGAAGGTGAGGAGAGCGGCGCGGCTGGTGAGAAGCGCGCTGAGGTGACGGAACGGATCAGCGCCGAGCCGGCACGATTCAGCCCGAAGTCCCCTCACGGCACGACGACGTACAGCACCTGCCCGCCCGGCCCCCGAGCCACCTCGCGCAGCCCGCCGGCCCCTCGCACAGCCCCCCGGGCCACCACCCATCGCACCCCGTACGACCTCACGATGTCCCGCCGTACCCCCTCCGCCGTCCCTGCCGCGAAGTAGCTCCGCACCGCGGCCACCCGCCGCGCCTCGTCCGAGAGGAAGAAGTCGGGATACCCGGGAGCCACGGTGTACGGCCCGTACGCCGGGATCTGCCGCGCCGCGGAGGTCCGCGCCAGCACCACATCCCCGTACTTCACCCACGGCGTGATCCACCGGTACCCCACCCAAGGCGTCCGGTACTTCGCCGCGACCACCTCCGGCAGCCACCCCCGCCCCGCCACGTACCCCAGCGTCCCGGCCTGCGTCCACGCCCCCACCAGCAGCGCCGCGCCGAGCACACACGCCCACGCCGCCCGCACACCGCGCCGCCCGGCCTCGACCACCTCCAGGGCGGCGGCGACCTGCGCCGGAATCAGTACGGCGGGCAGCGCACGCCCCCACGAGTAGTGCCCGCTCAGCCAGCCCCCCGCGCACACCACGACCCCCAGCCCGAAGAAAAGCACCAGCGGATCCCATCGGTCCCGCCGCCGGCGCAGCCCCAGAGCCACCACCCCCACCAGCACCAGCCCGAACCGCCCGACCGGGTCCCGGTACAGCGCCCGGTGCACCGACTCCAGATCCGCACCGGCCCCGAACAGTGCGAAGAAGTCGTAGTACGGCCACAGCCACAGCACCACCACCCCCAGCACGAGCCCCGCCGCCAGCCGCGCCCAGACCACCCGCGCGGGGCGTGCGGCAAGCACCGTGGCGAGCGCGCCCAGCGAGGCGACGACGCCCGAGAACTGATGGACGAGCAGGATCACCGCCCACAGCACCCCGAGCCCGAGCCAGTCCCCCCACCCGCCCCCGGGGTTCCCGGACACGCCGACCGCCCGCGCCAGCCAGGCCCAGAAGTGAAAGGCGAGCCCCAGCGCGAACACACTCGGATACGACACCGTCAGCGCGAGGGAGTTGAGGCCCAGGAACCCGCTCCATTCGAACAACGCCGTGCCCCACAGAAACAGCAGGCACAGCAGCACGAGCGCCGGTGCCGCGGAATGCCCGCTCAGGGTCCGCACGTACCGCCGGACCCCGGTCACGAGCAGCGCGAGTCCGACGACCGCTCCGATGCGCAGGACGACGAAGACCGACAGTCCCGTCACCCGCGCGACGCACCCCAGCAGCAGCATCCACGGCGAGTAGTACGGGCTCGGCGTGTCCGCGTCGACCAGCGGGTTGCCCGGGTCGAGAAGGTTGTGGCGCAGGCGTTCGACGGTCGCCGCGTGCATGCCGAGATCACCCGCCCACGGGAGGCGGACGATCACCAGGACCATGAGGACGAGCACGAGCGCGGCGGCCGCCGGCGGAGCGGCCGCCGCCGCCCTAGAAGGCGCGCCGCGCATCCTGATTCACCGTCACGCGCGCCACTTTATCCGAATCATCCCCATTGGACGGATTAGCCGGATTGGCGGGATTGGCGGGATTGGCAGGAAACCGGATCAGTGGGAGAAAGGTGAATTCTCCGCACGGTGGCGAAGAAACGGTGGCGCCCCGAGCCAGGCCGGCCCGGGGCGCCACCGTCGACGTACTGCGCACGCCCGTCGGCGTGCGTACTCCTACTCCCTACGAATGCGTCCGCAGCAGCGTGCGCATCGTCCGCATCGCCACCGACAGGTTGGCGAGGTCGAACGTGTCGGAGCTCTGGATCTCCTCCAGCGTCGTGCGCGCCCGGCCGAGGATCGCCGCGTTCTTCTCCTCCCACGCCTTGAAGCGCTGCTCGGGGGTCGAGGTGCCGTTGCCGGCGGCGAGGACGTCCGCGGTCAGGGCCGCGTGGGCCGCGTACAGGTCCTCGCGGATCGAGGCGCGGGCCATGGACTGCCAGCGGTCGGCGCGGGGCAGCTCGATGATGCGGTCCATGAGCTGGGTGATGTGCAGACGGTCGGCGAGGTCGTAGTAGACCTCGGCGACGTCCAGCGGCTCCTTGCCCATGCGGTCGGCCACCGAGACCACGTCGAGCGTCGGGAACGCGGAGGAGAACCCGGCCACGCGTGTGGCCAGCTCGTCCGGGACGCCCGCGCCTGTCAGCTCGTCGTAGATGTGCTGGTACCACTCCACGTCCGCGCCGCGCAGCATCTTCGGCAGCTGCTGCCAGACCTGCTCGACCCGCTCGGCGAAGAAGTCGACGGCCTCGGCGAGCTGGAGCGGCTGCGGCCGGTTGTTGAGCAGCCAGCGCGTGCCGCGCTCGACCAGGCGGCGCGAGTGCAGCCGGATCCGGGTCTGGACGTCGGCCTCGACCTTGCTGTCCAGTGCCTCGACCGCGTCCCACACGGGCGCCGAGCGGAAGATCGCGCGGGCCACGGTCTGCGCGCGCACGATCTCCTCCAGCGAGGCGCCGGTCTCCTCGCGCAGACGGTGCAGGTAGGTCGTACCGCCCGTGTTGACCGTGTCGTTGACCAGCACGGTCGTGGTGATCTCACGGCGCAGCGGGTGGTTGTCGACGCGCTCGGGGAACTGCTCGCGCAGCGCCGTCGGGAAGTACGCGTGCAGCAGGCTGCGCAGGTACGGGTCGTCGGGCAGCGAGGTGTGCAGCAGCTCCTCGGCGACCGTGATCTTCGTGTACGCCAGCAGGACGGCCGTTTCGGGGCTGGTCAGGCCCTGGCCGGAGCCGAGACGCTCGCGGATCTGACGGTCCGTGGGCAGGAACTCCAGCGCCCGGTCGAGGTGGCCCTCGCGCACCAGGTGGCGGATGAAGCGCTGCTGCGCGTGGAGCATGTCCTTGGACTGGGCGAGGGCGTTGGCGATCGCCGTGTTCTGCGCGTAGTTGTTGCGCAGGACCAGGCTGCCGACCTCGTCGGTCATGTCGGCGAGCAGCTTGTTGCGCTGCTTGACGGTCATGTCGCCGTCCGCGACCAGGCCGTTGAGCAGGATCTTGATGTTCACCTCGTGGTCGGAGGTGTCGACGCCGGCGCTGTTGTCGATGGCGTCGGTGTTGATCCGGCCGCCCTGCCGCGCGAACTCGATCCGGCCCAGCTGGGTCAGGCCCAGGTTGCCGCCCTCGCCGACGACCTTGACGCGCAGGTCGCGGCCGTCGACGCGGATGGCGTCGTTGCCCTTGTCGCCGACGTCCGAGTGGGTCTCGGTGGACGCCTTGACGTACGTACCGATGCCGCCGTTCCACAGCAGGTCCACCGGGGCCTGGAGGATGGCCTTCATCAGGTCGGCGGGGGTCATCTTGACGACCTTGGCCTCGATGCCGAGGGCCTCGCGGATGTGGCTGTTGACCGGGATGGCCTTCGCCGTGCGCGGGAAGACACCGCCGCCCGCGGAGATGAGCTCGCTGTCGTAGTCGGCCCACGAGCTGCGCGGCAGCTCGAACAGGCGGCGGCGCTCGGCGTAGGAGGTGGCCGCGTCCGGGTTCGGGTCGATGAAGATGTGCCGGTGGTCGAAGGCGGCGACCAGCCGGATGTGCTCGCTCAGCAGCATGCCGTTGCCGAACACGTCACCGGACATGTCACCGATGCCGACGACCGTGAAGTCCTCGACCTGGGTGTTCACGCCCAGCTCCCGGAAGTGCCGCTTCACGGACTCCCAGGCGCCGCGGGCGGTGATGCCCATGGCCTTGTGGTCGTAGCCTGCCGAACCGCCGGAGGCGAAGGCGTCCCCGAGCCAGAAGTTGTACGACTGGGCGACCTCGTTGGCGATGTCCGAGAACGTCGCCGTGCCCTTGTCGGCCGCGACCACCAGGTAGGTGTCGTCCTCGTCGTGCCGCACGACGTCCGCCGGGGGAACGACCTCACCGGCCACCATGTTGTCGGTGATGTCCAGCAGCGCCGAGATGAAGGTCTGGTAGCTGGCGATGCCCTCGGCCAGCCACGCGTCCCGGTCGACGGCCGGGTCCGGCAGCTGCTTGGCGACGAAGCCGCCCTTGGCGCCGACGGGCACGATGACGGTGTTCTTGACCATCTGCGCCTTGACCAGGCCGAGGATCTCGGTCCGGAAGTCCTCACGCCGGTCGGACCAGCGCAGCCCACCACGCGCGACCTTGCCGAAGCGCAGGTGCACGCCTTCCACCCGCGGCGAGTACACCCAGATCTCGAACGCCGGGCGCGGCGCCGGCAGGTCGGGGATCGCCTGCGGGTCGAACTTCATGGAGACGTAGTCGTGCGGCTTGCCGGCCGCGGCCTCCTGGAAGAAGTTCGTACGCAGGGTCGCCTTGATGACGGTGAGGAAGGACCGCAGGATCCGGTCCTCGTCGAGGGACGCCACCTGGTCGAGGGCGGCTTCCAGCTCCTCGAGGAGGGCGTCGACGATCTCGAGGCCGGCGCGCTGACGCTCGGGCGACATCCGCGCCTCGAAGAGGGAGACGAGGAGTCGGGTCGTGTGGACGTTGTTGCGGAGGGTGTCCTCCATGTAGTCCTGGCTGAAGGTGGAGCCCGCCTGGCGCAGGTACTTGGCGTACGCCCGCAGCACCATCGCCTGCCGCCAGTCCAGCCCGGCGCTCAGCACGAGGGAATTGAAGCCGTCGTTCTCCGCCTTGCCGGTCCAGGTGGCCTCGAACGCCCCCTGGAAGCGCTCACGGCCGCCGTCACCGAGATAGTCGCCGTTGCCGCCGCCCATCGACTTCGGAATGCGCAGGCCGAAGTCGTAGATCCAGGCGCTCGAACGGTCCGAGCAGCGCAGTTCGTACGGCCGCTCGTCGATCACCTCGACGCCGAGCCGGTTGAGGACCGGCAGCACCGCGGAGAGGGAGATGGCCGCGCCCTTGCGGTAGATCTTGAAGCGGCGCTCGTCGGGGGCGGCGCCCACCGGCTCGTACAGGCTGAACGAGAAGTTGCCCGTCTCCTCGCTGAGGGATTCGAGGTGGCCGAGGTCGGAGACCGCGGCGCGCGCGGGGTGGTCGGCCTTGTAACCCTCGGGGAAGGCGTTGTTGTAGCGGCGCAGCAGCTCGGCGGCCCGCTCCTCGCCGCACTCGGCGTTCAGCGCCTCGGCGAAGCTGTCGGCCCAGGACCGCGCGGCCTCCACCAGCCGTGCCTCGATGCGCTCCTTGTCGGCGTCATTGAGCTGCGGCAGCTCGGTGCCCTGCGGGACGCGCACGACGAAGTGCAGCCGGGACAGGATCGACTCGGTGTTCCAGGCGGTGAAGTCGACGCTGATGCCGCCGAGCTCCTCCTTCAGGATGTCGATGATCCGCAGCCGGACACCGGTGGTGTAGCGGTCGCGGGGCAGGTAGACGAGGGCGGAGTAGTAGCGCCCGTACTCGTCCTGGCGCAGGTACAGCCGCAGCCGCCTGCGTTCCTGCAGGTACAGCACGGACGTGACGATGGCCTGGAGTTCACCGGCCGGGGTCTGGAAGAGCTCGTCGCGCGGGTACGTCTCCAGGATCTGGAGCAGGTCGCGGCCGTCGTGGCTGTCGGGCGAGAAGCCGGCGCGGCGGAGGACCTCCTCGACCTTGCGCCGGATGACCGGCACACGCCGCACGGACTCGGTGTAGGCGGCGGAGGAGAACAGCCCCAGGAAGCGTCGCTCGCCGACGACATTGCCGTCCGCGTCGAACTTCTTCACACCCACGTAGTCGAGGTACGACGGCCGGTGCACGGTGGACCGGCTGTTGGCCTTGGTCAGGACGAGGAGCTTGTGCTCGCGGGCCTTGGCTCGGGCGTCGGCGGGGAGCCGCTCGAAGGAGGGGCTCACGGGGTGGCTCTCGTCACCGGAGTGGTGCGGGTCGGAACGCAGGATGCCGAGGCCCGTCCCCGGGACGGCGGCGAGGGAGTCGTCCCCGCGCAGCTCGTACTCGCGGTAGCCGAGGAAGGTGAAGTGGTCGGCGGCCAGCCAGCGCAGCAGCTCGCGGGCCTCCTCGACCTCGGGCCGGGCCAGATCACCGGGCACCGGCTCGCTCTGCAGCCCGTCGGCGACACGGACGGCCGTGTCCCGCATCTTCTCCCAGTCCTCGACGGCCTCGCGGACATCGGAGAGCACCCGCAGCAGATCGGCGGTGATCTGCTTCAGGTCGGCGCGGTCGGTCTCGCGGTCGATCTCGACGTGGATCCAGGACTCGATGTGCGCGTCGTGCGGCAGCTCACCCGCGGGCGGGTCGGTGAGCATCTCGACGAGCTTGCCGGTGACATCACGCCGGACGACGACCTGGGGGTGAATGACGACGTGAATCCCACGCCCCTGCCGAGTCAGCTCGTTGGTCACCGAATCCACGAGGAAGGGCATGTCGTCGGTGACGACCTCGACGACGGAGTGGCTGCAGGTCCAGCCGTTCTCCTCGACGGTCGGGGTGTGCACCCGGACGTTGGCGGTGCCCTGCGGCCGGTTTTCCGCCAGCCGGTAGTGGGAGACGGCGGCTCCGAAGACATCGACCGGGTCACGGCCGCTGAGGTCCTCCGGGGCGGTGTGCAGGTAGTAGCGCTGGAGGAACGCGAGCACGGAGTCCCTGTCCGGGGCCCCCTCGCTCGTCGTCCCAGTCGGTAGGTGCCCCCCGACCGGGCTGTTCTCAGCGACCCGGGCGGCCCTCTCGAGCAGCTCGGCCTTGGCTTCGTCCAGCTTGGTCTGCATTGTCCTCTGACTCCTGTCGCGCGCCGTTGCGTGACGTAGAAGGAAGTACGGTCCCTTGCCTTACGGCGTAACGCCACGACGCGGGGTCTCCGGTCTGCTCCGACGCTATGCCGCAAGGTGAGATGAGCGGGGGTTTATCAGCCATGTTCCACACGCCCGCGGGGTGTGACGCTGCTCTCTGCCGCGCCTGGTTCCGTGGGGTGTACGGCGTCCTGGGAGCCCTCGAAGCCCCGTCCCGCCCGCGAAGACCAGCGTCCGCCGCCCGGCCACGGATGTAGTCCGTGCACCCCGGGCGCAGGGCAGGGGCAACAACGCCCCCGCGAGCTATCGCGCTGATCACGCCACCAAGGCTATCGCTCCCTACGGGGGGCCCGTCATGAGCCGTATGTGTACAAAACAGGGGGTGGAACTTTGACAGTCTGCACAGGGGCGGGAGGAGAGGGGTCGTGCGTGAGTGTCGTGCCGGGGGGCTCTGTTCAGCCCGTCCGGCGTTTGAGGACGAGGCCGTTCAGACCGAACGGGGGTGGCGAAGCCCCTGGGATGGGACGGGCAGGAGCGGCGGGGGTGAGAAAAGTCGACGCCGACCCCAGCTGCGCGCACCCTGAAAGCGACCGCGACTCTTGGCAATCCCGCCTCCAAGCGGCACGTTGCCCATGACGGCCCAAGCCCGCCCGAGGGGAGCCCTCCGACATGCCAGCGAAAATTCTCATCCTCACCGGCGACGCAGCCGAGTCCCTGGAGGTCCTCTACCCTTACCAGCGCCTCCTCGAAGAAGGCTACGAAGTTCACATCGCGGCCCCCACCCGCAAGAAGCTCCAGTTCGTCGTCCACGACTTCGAACCCGGCTTCGACACCTACACCGAGAAACCCGGCTACACCTGGCCTGCCGATCTCGCCTTCTCCGAGGTCGACCCCGGCCAGTACGCCGCAGTCGTCATCCCTGGCGGCCGCGCCCCCGAGTACCTCCGCAACGACCCCGAACTCCGCAAGATCCTCAAGTCGTTCTTCGATACGGACAAGCCGGTCGCCCAGATCTGCCACGGCCCCCTGCTCACCGCGGCGATCGACGGCCTCCGCGGCCGCCGCGTCACGGCGTACCCGGCGCTGGAACTCGACATGCAGGCCGCCGGCGCCACCTTCCAGGACACCGAGGCCGTGGTCGACGGCACCCTGGTCTCCTCCCGCGCCTGGCCGGACCACTCCGCCTGGATGCGTGAGTTCCTGAAGGTGCTGCGCGCAAAGGCACCGGCCACCTGACCCACGCGCCCACGCGCCCACGCGCTCCAGCCGCACCCCCAGCCCGACCCGGCGCGGCGCCCCCAAGGCACCGCGCCACCCTCACGCAGCGGCGGCCTCCTCACGCAGCCACCCGCTGCGCCTCCTCCACCGCCTCCTCCAACGTGTCCACCACGGGCACCCCCACCTCTTCCAGGCTGGCCCGACTGTGCGAACCCCCGGTGTACAGGACAGCCCGCGCCCCCGCCTGCCGCGCGGCCACCGCGTCGTCGGCCGCGTCCCCGATCACCACCGTACGAGCGGGATCCACCCCGGCAAGCCCGGCGAGCGCCCCGAGGTGACGCACCATGAGCTCGGCCTTGCTGCCCCCGGAGGGCCCGGTCCGCCCGTCGACTCGGATGAAGTGCGACTCGATCCCGAACCCCCGCACCAGCGGGACGAGCTCGTCGTGCACGTACATGCTCAGGATCGACTGGCTCCGCCCCGCCGACCGCCACCCGGCGAGCAGTTCGGCCGCCCCCACGGTGAGCCCGCAGGCCGACCGGTGCTCGGTGTAGTACCGGTGGAAGGTCTCGTCCATGACCTCCCACTCGGCATCGGTCGGCAGCCGCCCGATCAGCCGCTCGTAGAACTTCGGCACCGGCACGCAGTACAGCGCCCGGTACCGCTCCAGCGTGATCGGTTCAAGACCGAGCTCGGCGAACGCCGCGTTCGTCGCCCCGATGATCGCCTCATTGTCGTGGAACAGCGTCCCGTTCCAGTCCCAGACAATGTGCGCAGCTCCGTACTTCCCCATGCGACAAAAGCTACCCGGCGCCACTGACATCAGGAGAACAGCACGTCGAAGAGCAGCGGAGCGGCAGGCTGCCTCAGCTCCCCAGCCCCACCAGATTCGGGATCTCCTGCGTCGCGTACCACAGCAGCTCGTGATCCTCGGCCCCGTCCACGACGAACTGTGCGTCGTCGTCCCCGCCGTCCGCCGCCGAAAGCGCCTCCGCCGCGGCCGTCACGTCCGCTTCCGCGTCCCCCGAGTCGACGTGCACGGAAGCCACCTTGGCCAGCGCCACGGCCCCGGCGACCCGTACCTCGCCGAGCGCCGCCGGGTCGAGGCTCCGGTCGGGGTCGGCGACCGCCGCACCGTCGGGTACGTCGACGGCGACCACGACCCGCCGCCGCGCCGTCCCCGGGTCCGCCGCGAGCAGCCGCAGCGAGGCGAGCGCGGCCCGGCTCAACGCCGCGTACTCCAGTTCCTCGATGTCGTCGGAGAGGTACCACTCGCGCAGGCCGGGCGTGACGGCGTACGCGACGAGCGGTCCCGCCGCCAGCTCACCCGTCTTGTACGCCTCGGCGAGACCGGAGAGGGTCAGGGGGACGTAGACGCGCATGGCTGGCCGCTTTCGTGGTGGGGGTTCGGACGACCCCGGGAGGGCGGGTGCCGCACCTCCCGGAGGGCCTTCAGGATACGGGTGGGAGTCCCCTTTCGGGTCTCAGCCCGTGCCCCTGGACGCGTCCACCCCGCACCCCGGAACTCACCCTCTGCGCCCCCGCAGGCACGGGCCGCACGCCCCCTCGATCACCCGGATAGGTGAACCTTCCCGCCCTTCGCTCCGGGCGCCCGCTTCCTTGCCGCTGCCGCCCGCCGCCCCGTACAAGATCCTCACCGAAAGTTACTCGTCGGTATCACCCGGCTCGGACAGACCGACCGGGCCGTGGAAACCATGGACCCATGGAACGGGGACGCACATGAACAAGGTGATGACCAGGACCCGCCGGCACACCGGCAGCCGCCCGCCAGTCCGCCAGGACACCCGCCGCCCCGGCGGCACCCCCACCCGCACCGCCCCAGGAACAGACCCCTCCCGCACGCCCCCGACTTCCGCCACCGGCCCCCGTCCACGCACCGCTCCCGCCGTGGCCACCGCCCCCGTAGTGCCCACCCGGACGCCCCGTGGGCCGGTCCCTCAGCCTCGTCCCACGGACGTCTTCGCCGAACGCCTCCTCGCGGTGCTCAGCGGCCTGCGACCGGTGCACTGCATGCTGCGGCACACCGTCGGCCGCGCGTACGACGAACTGGCCTGGCTGGCCGAACGCGGCCCCCTGCGCACCACCCACGGCACCCGCCCCGTCGTCCGCGACATCGGCTACTACGAACCCCGCCCCGGCGCCATCGAGGCCTTCGCCCGCATCGGCGCCGGCGACCGCCTGCGCGCCATGGCCTTCCGCCTGGAACTCGGCTCCGACCGGCGCTGGCGCTGCACGGCGGTGGACCTGGGCGGTCCACGCAGGCCCGACGCGGACGACGACTGACCACCGGCTCGGTCCACCCGAGCCGAAGGGCCGGACACCCTGGAGGATGCCCGGCCCTTCACGACCCAGTGCTCAGTGCTCGCTGTGCTCAGTGCTCGCTCCTCGCGGAGCGCCCGTCACTTCTTGCGACGACGCCCGGCACGCCCCTGCTTGCGGCGCTCCGCGCGCGTGAGGCCGTCGGCCTCCGAGCGCACCGGCTCCTCGTCTTCGGCGAAATCGCCCTCGACGATGCCACCCTCGCCGTCCACGGTGGGCGCGGAGAAGTGCAGCCGGTCCCGGCGCTGCGGGGCCTCCAGGCCCTTGGCGCGGATCTCGGGACGTGCGCCCGCCTGCGCCGGCACCACGTCCTGGGGCTCCTTCTCCAGCGACGGCTGGGCGTCCGCGACCGGGACCTCCTCGACCTGCTGCTCGACCTGGACCTCCAGGTTGAACAGGTAGCCGACGGACTCCTCCTTGATGCCCTCCATCATCGCGGTGAACATGTCGAAGCCCTCGCGCTGGTACTCGACCAGCGGGTCCTTCTGCGCCATCGCGCGCAGGCCGATGCCCTCCTGGAGATAGTCCATCTCGTAGAGGTGCTCGCGCCACTTGCGGTCGAGGACCGACAGCACGACCCGGCGCTCCAGCTCACGCATGATCTCGGAGCCGAGCTGCGTCTCACGCGCCTCGTACTGCTCGCGGATGTCGTCCTTGATGGACTCGGAGATGAACTCGGCGGTCAGGCCGGCACGGTCGCCGGCCGCCTCCTCCAGCTCCTCGATGGTGACCTTCACCGGGTAGAGCTGCTTGAACGCGCCCCACAGCCGGTCGAGGTCCCAGTCCTCCGGGAAGCCTTCCGCGGTCTCCGCCTCGATGTAGGCATCGATGGTGTCGTTCATGAAGTGCTGCACCTGCTCCTGCAGGTCCTCGCCCTCCAGGACGCGGCGCCGCTCGCCGTAGATGACCTCACGCTGCCGGTTGAGGACCTCGTCGTACTTCAGGACGTTCTTACGGGTCTCGAAGTTCTGCTGCTCGACCTGCGACTGGGCGGACGCGATCGCCCGCGTGACCATCTTGTTCTCGATCGGCACGTCGTCGGGCACGTTGGCCATCGACATCACGCGCTCGACCATCTGGGCCTTGAACAGCCGCATCAGGTCGTCGCCGAGGGAGAGGTAGAAGCGGGACTCGCCGGGGTCACCCTGACGGCCGGAACGACCGCGCAGCTGGTTGTCGATACGACGCGACTCATGCCGCTCGGTGCCCAGCACGTACAGTCCGCCGAGCTCCTCGACCTCGTTCTTCTCGGCCTTGACCGCCTGCTCGGCCCGCTCCAGGGCGGCGGGCAGGGCCGCGGCCCACTCCTCGATGTGCTCCTCGGGGTCGAGGCCGCGCTGGCGCAGCTCCGCCTCGGCGAGGTCCTCGGGGTTGCCGCCGAGCTTGATGTCGGTGCCACGGCCGGCCATGTTCGTGGCGACCGTGACGGCGCCCTTGCGGCCGGCCTGGGCGACGATCGTCGCCTCGCGGTCGTGCTGCTTGGCGTTCAGCACCTCGTGCTGGATGCCGCGCTTGCTGAGCTGCTGCGAGAGGTACTCGGACTTCTCGACCGAGGTGGTGCCCACCAGGATCGGCTGGCCCTTCTCGTGCTTCTCGGCGATGTCGTCGACGACCGCCTCGAACTTCGCGACCTCGGTGCGGTAGATCAGGTCGGACTGGTCCTTGCGGACCATCGGCCGGTTGGTCGGGATCGGGACGACGCCGAGCTTGTAGATCTGGTGGAACTCGGCGGCCTCGGTCATCGCCGTACCGGTCATGCCGGAGAGACCGGGCAGTTCCTTGCCGTCCTGGCTGTGGCGCTTGTAGAGGCGGAAGAAGTTCTGCAGGGTGATCGTGGCGAGCGTCTGGTTCTCGTCCTTGATCGGCACCCCTTCCTTCGCCTCGATCGCCTGGTGCATGCCCTCGTTGTAGCGGCGGCCGGCGAGGATACGGCCGGTGTGCTCGTCGACGATCATGACTTCGCCGTCGATGACGACGTAGTCCTTGTCCTTCTTGAAGAGTTCCTTGGCCTTGATGGCGTTGTTCAGGTAGCCCACGAGCGGGGTGTTCACCGACTCGTAGAGGTTGTCGATGCCCAGCCAGTCCTCGACCTTGGCGACGCCGGACTCGTGGATGGCGACGGTGCGCTTCTTCTCGTCGACGTCGTAGTCCCCGGTCTCCTCGACGCCCTTCAGCGGGTTGCCCACCTCGCCCTTCTTCAGGCGCGTGACCAGCTTGGCGAAGTCGCCGTACCACTTGGTGGCCTGGTCGGCCGGACCGGAGATGATCAGCGGCGTACGGGCCTCGTCGACGAGGATGGAGTCGACCTCGTCGACGATCGCGAAGTTGTGACCGCGCTGGACGAGTTCGTCCTGCGACCACGCCATGTTGTCGCGGAGATAGTCGAAGCCGAACTCGTTGTTCGTGCCGTACGTGATGTCGCACGCGTACTGCTCGCGGCGCTGGGCCGGCGTCATGTTGGCGAGGATGCAGCCGACTTCCAGGCCGAGGAACTTGTGGACGCGGCCCATCATCTCGGAGTCGCGCTCGGCCAGGTAGTCGTTGACCGTGATGAGGTGGACGCCGTTTCCGGAGAGGGCGTTCAGATAGGCCGGCAGCGTGCCGACCAGGGTCTTGCCCTCGCCGGTCTTCATCTCGGCGACATAGCCGAGGTGGAGGGCGGCACCGCCCATCATCTGGACGTCGTAGTGCCGCTGGCCGAGGACGCGCTTGGCGGCCTCCCGCACGGTGGCGAAGGCCTCGGGCAGCAGGTCGTCCAGGCTCTCACCGTCGGCGTAGCGCTGCTTGTACTCATCGGTGAGGGCCCGCAGCTCGGCGTCGGAGAGGTCGACAAAATCCTCTTCGATGGAGTTGACCTGGTCCGCGATGCGGTGCAGCTTGCGCAGGATCTTGCCTTCGCCTGCACGCATGATCTTCGAGAGGACGGACACGGGGGTTGGTCTCCTTGCCGGTCGGGCCTGGGACGGTCGGTTTCCATTTGACTTACTGAGCAACGGCCATCGTATGCGAGGACCCCACCACGCCGGGAGGTCTGCCGCTACGACGACCGCCGTCTTCAATAAGGACAACGGCCGGGGTCCTCGGATGGTGCCGCGTCCCGCCGCCCAATCGCGCGAAATGTGATCACCTGCTCACACGCCGTAAGGAGATGGCGCCCGCCACGCGAAGGCGAGCAGAATCGCCCGATGGAACCCGTCACGCTCACCACCGGCCGCCTGGTCCTGCGCACCGTCGGCCCGGACGACACCGACGCCGTGTACGCCGCCGCGCAGGACCCCGACATCCAGCGCTGGACCACGATCCCCTCGCCCTATCTCCCCGAGCATGCCCAGGGCTTCACGGAGCAGCTGGTCCCGGACGGCTGGGCCGACGCCTCGATGTTCACGTTCGGTGTCTTCCTCCCCGAAGGGGAGCTGGTGGGCATGCTCGCCCTCACGATGCGCTCCCTGGGCATGGCGGAGATCGGTTTCTGGGCCACGAAGCAGCACCGCGGCAACGGCTACACCACCGAGGCCGCTCTGGCCGCCGCCCGCTGGGCCTTCACCCGCCTCGGCGTCGACCGCGTC
The DNA here is from genome assembly GCF_042896175.1 of Streptomyces sp. NPDC001315. Taxonomy (NCBI): domain Bacteria; kingdom Bacillati; phylum Actinomycetota; class Actinomycetes; order Kitasatosporales; family Streptomycetaceae; genus Streptomyces; species Streptomyces sp. NPDC001315. The sequence continues at coordinate 806,573 of NZ_JBIAWZ010000001.1, forward strand.
GAATGGCGCGCCGAGGTCGGCAACCACGCCTCCCGCGCGGTAGCGGAGAACACCGGCTTCACCATCGAGGGCACACTCCGTTCCGCGATCAACAACAAGGGCGTACGACGGGACTGCTGGGTGGGCTCCCTGCTGCCGTCGGACGTGGGGTTGCCGTCGACGGCCCCGTATCTGCCCGCGCCCGTACATCCGGCATAGCCGCGGGCGGTCGCGCGCCCTGCGTTCCCACCGAACCCGCGGCTCACCCCCCGTTGTCAGTCCCACCCCCTATCGTGCGGAACCATGACGACCCCGCGCCCCACCCACCTCTCGGCGGACGACGCCCGCCGCATCGCGCTCCGCGCTCAGGGCTTCCTCGGCGCCCCCGACCGCCGCGCCGGTGTCCGCGGTGTCCTCCGCCACCTCGGCGCCGTCCAGCTCGACACCATCTCGGTCCTCGCCCGCTCCCACGAACTCGTTCCGTACGCCCGCCTCGGCGCCGTGGGCCGCAAGACGGTGGATGACGCCTATTGGACGGACACGCACGCGTTCGAGTACTGGTCGCACGCCGCCTGCATCCTCCCCATCGAGGAGTGGCCCCACTTCGCCTTCCGCCGCCGCGCCTACCGCAACCGCCCCCACTGGAACCACGAGCTGCCCGACGGCGTCTACGACCAGGTCATCAAGCAGCTCCGCGCCGAAGGCCCCCTCACGGCGACGGAGTTGGGCGGCGCGAAGAAGACCAGCGAGTGGTGGGACTGGTCCGGCACAAAGGTCGCCGTCGAACGCGCGCTGATGTACGGCGAGGTGGTCTGCGTCGAGCGCCGCGGATGGAAGCGTGTGTACGACCTGGCCGAGCGCGCGATCCCGGACGCGCTGCTGCACGACGAACTGGACGACACCGAGTGCATACGCCGCCTCGTCCGCCTGGCCGCCCGGTCCCTCGGCGTCGGCACGCGCGCGGACATCGCCGACTACCACCGTCTCAAGGGCGAGCAGTTCGACGCGGTGATCGCGGACTCGGGTCTGGTCCCGGTCACCGTGGAGGGCTGGGGCAAGCCCGCGTGGGCCGACCCGGCGGCGCTGGAGAGCGCCCCGCGTGGCCGCCACCGCACCACGCTCCTGTCCCCGTTCGACTCGCTGATCTGGGAGCGGGCGCGCACGGAGCGGATCTTCGGCTTCACCCACCGCCTGGAGGCCTACGTTCCCAAGCCCAAGCGGGTGTACGGCTACTTCGCGATGCCGGTCCTCGCCGGCGGCCGGCTCGTCGGCCGCGTGGATCCGGCCCGCGAGGGCCGTACGCTCGTCGCCAAGCAGGTCTCCCTGGAGGACGCGAAGGCGGTCCCGTCAGTGGCCCAGGCCCTGCTGGAGGCGGCTGGCTGGGTGGGCTGCACGGACGTACGCGTGGAACGCGTGGACGCGGCTCACCTGCGCGAACCCCTCGCCAAGGAGCTCGCCCGCGCCCTCGCCTAGAACCTGTCCCCCTGTCCGGCGGTTACCGGATCTCGAGGATCTTCTCCCGCATCGCGTACACGACCGCCTCCATCCTGGAGTGCAGCTGCAGCTTCTCCAGGATGTTGCGCACGTGGTTCTTCACGGTGTTCTCGGAGATGAACAATTCCTTGGCGATGTCACGGTTGTTCATCCCGGTGGCGACGAGCTTGAGCACTTCCAGCTCGCGGTCCGTCAACCGCGGCGCGGGCACCAGTCGGCGCTCGTCGGTCCGCTGGATCATCGACTTGAACTCGGTGAGCAGCTTCGACGCCATGGAGGGGCTGATCTGCGACTGCCCGTCGGCCACCGCGCGAATGGCGGTGGCCACCTCGTCCGTGGAGATCTCCTTCAGGAGGTACCCGGTCGCGCCGGCCTTGATCGCCTCGTAGAGATCGGCTTCCTCGTCACTGATCGTCAACATGATGATCTTGGCGCTGGGCGCCACCTCCTTGATGGAGGTGCACGCCTCGATACCGCCGCGCTTCGGCATCCGTACGTCCATCAGGATGATGTCCGGCAGCAGGTCGGCGGCCTTGTCGACGGCCTCGGCCCCGTCGCCCGCCTCCCCTACGACCTGGATGTCCTCCTCGGCCGCGAGCACGATCTCCAGGCCACGGCGGAACAGGGCATGGTCGTCCACGACAAGGACCCTGATCGGTTCCTTGCGTGGAGCGCCTGCGTCCGGGCCCATGCCGACGACGCCGCCGTCGGCATCCCCGTCACGCATCGGTCCGAAGCTGTCCGCCATCGTTCCTCCCCCTGAAGGCTCTGGCCTGTGGTCCTGTGCCGTCACCAACCCAAGGCAACGGCCCACCGGTTGAGCCGTTGCGCCCATGATTTCATGCCCGGACCACAACGCGGTGACAGAGCGGTGCGCTAAGCGGGCGCACACCGGTGCCCCTGGGGGCGCACGCGCGCTCCAGGGGCACCGCCTCAGCTGTCATCCGTGAAGGTGTCAGCCACCGAGTGCGCCACCCGCGTCGGGGGAGTGCGCCTGGGTGACCATCGTGTCCGTGCTGAGGTGGATCACACCGTAGTCATAGGCGTGCCGCCGGTAGACGACACTCGGTTCCTTGGTCTCGGAGTCGACGAACAGATAGAAGTCGTGTCCGACCAGTTCCATCTCGTAGAGAGCCTGGTCGAGCGTCATGGGGGCAGCGACGTGGGTCTTCTCGCGGACCACCAGGGGGCCTTCGCCCTGCACTTCCAGCGAGCCGACCTTCTTCGTGGGCACGCCCTCCGACTCGTCCGCCGAGACGGGGAGGCCATTGCCGTTGAGTGTCGCCACTCCCGGAACGTGGTCGGGGACCTCTGCTGCCGTGAGCCTGCGGGCACCACGGCGCGTGTATCGCTTGTCGTGCTGCTTGCGCAGCCGGGCGTCCAGCTTCTCCGCTGCCAGGTCGAGCGCCGCGTACGGATCGCTGGCCGCTGCCTCCGCCCGGATCACCGGCCCGCGGGAGCGGAGCGTGATCTCCACTCGGTCGCAGCGGTCCGCCTGTCGGGGGTTGGGCTCCTTGGACACCTCGACGTCGAGGCTGATCACCTTGCCATCGAGCTTCTGGATCTTCTCCAGGTTCAGCTTCTCGGCCACGTGCTTGCGGAACCGCTCGGGCACCTCGGTCTTGCGGCCCTTGACGACGATGTCCACGCAGAACTCCGTTCCCGGATCGCCCCGCATCAGCGGCGGAGCATCTCCCTTTTGCACCAGGCTCCGGTGAACTCCGGAACCTCGGACTCCGTGACTTCCACCTCCTCCTCCCCCATGGGCAAGGTCTACACCCCCGACGCTGCGGTTGATTGCACAAAACACCAGCGCGGCATTCGGATATGCGAGGGGTGGCCTGCGGCTTTCCCTCACAACCGAACATATCTCGCCCGGACGGATGTCGTCACCCTCTACCGCGGCGTACCTCCGTTCAGGTGAATTGACCCTCTCAATACCTGCAACGATGCAAGTTCGCAGTCAGTTCCGGTTTAATTCGAAAGAATCCGGCGGCGCCGCGACCACGGCCGCGCAGATCAGCCCGTGGACCCCGTTCGCATGCGCCGTTCCCTGCTCGGTCCTGCCCAGGTCCGGCCTCCCTTCGGCTGCCCTGCCTGTCCGCTCCTCTCTGCCTTCCCGACTTGCCCGCGAATACACGGGCGTTGCCCCCCTGACCCCGCGTACGACCGCTGCCGGTGGCCTCCCGCGGGCTGCGGCCTGCGCGGTGGCCGCCCGAACGGCCCGCGCCGCCTCGGCGAGTGAGGCGCCCGTCGTCATCAGGTCGTCGACGAGAACGACCGGTCCGCCGCCGAGCAGCCGCCCGGCACCGGACACCACGGCCAGCGCGCCCGCGAGATTGTCGAGCCGCTGCCGGGAGTTGAGTCCCGCCTGGTCGGCCACGGCCCGCCGCTGCCGCAGCACGGCGAGCACACGGGCCGGTGTCCCGGTCCGCCGCAGCTCACCGGCCGCCGCGAGCGCGATCCGCCGTGCCGGATCGTGTCCCCGCGCCCGCACCGCACGCCGCCCGGACGGCACAGGGACAAGGAGCACCTCTCGATCGGCCCCATTCGCTTCCCATCCGCCTCCCATGTCCGCAACGGCCCCGTGAAGCCGCGTCCCGGCCTCTCTCAGCCCGGACCGCACGGCTCCCGCCAGAGCGGTGCCGATCGGCCCCGTGAGCGCCAGCGCACCTCTCTCCTTATGGGCCAGCAGCACCGCCCGCGCCTCGTCCGCATACCGGGCCGCCGCGTGCACGAGCGGCAGCCCGGGCGGTTCCGGAACCGGTCGCACCCGGCTCGGTGCGGCCCCGCTCAGGGCGGCACGGCACTCCGCGCAGAGCACCGTGCGAGGCCTTCCGCAGCCTCCGCACTCGGCCGGCAGCACCAGATCGGTGAGGTCCTGCCACCACCCCCGCATACCCACCACTGTGCCAAAACCCGCCCGACTCGACCAGGCCTGTGGAAAACCCCCACCCTGTGGAAAACGGCCTGTGGAAAACTCCGGGCAATAGCCCACACTCCGCGGTCACCGCACGAGCGCCGACAGCCCGCAATAGCGGATGGCCGCCTCCGCCCGGGCAATACCCCGAACCGAAACGGCCGTCCGCCTCGATCTTTCGCCCCGAAAGAATCCGGAGCCGCGTCCGCTCACCCTCGGAAACCAGAGCTGAACGACGCCCTCACCGCGAAAAGCTGAGCCGAACGACGCCCTCACCCCGAAAACCGGAGCAGACCCGCCTGCTCACCCTGGATAAACCGGCGCCGACCCGTCCTTGACGACCTTCTGCCACTGCGCCCCGGCGGGCAGCCGGACGATCCCGTCCTCCGAGTACGCCACCAGCGGCAGCCGTTCGTCCTCGGACGCGGCGATCTCCGACACGCCGGTCAGGGCGGCAGGTGGCGCCGGCGCCTCCGGCACGGAGCCGTCGACCTGGGCGTACCGCATCTGCTGCACGCCCCCCTTCTCCTGCCCGACCACCACGAGCCGACTGTCACCGGCCCACGCCATGGTCGTGACCTCTTCCAACTCGGGGGTCGCGGAACGCAGTTCGAGGACCGAGATCACCGGCCGCTCGCCGCCCTTCTCGTCCCGCTCGATCCGCCCGATGAACAATGACCCCTTGCCGTCCTTCTCCACCACGAGCGCGATGCGCACCCCGTCGGCGGCCACCCGCACGTCCCTGATACGCCCGTCCAGGCCCGGAGTGCGCACCTCCAGCGGCTGGCCCGCGCCCTGCTCCAGCAGGAGCAGCCGTGGGTCGGCCGGGTTGCGGTCGGCCACCCACAGGTCACCCCGCGCGTCCCAGCTGGGCGTCGTCAGCCGGTCGGCCTCCTTCGCGCCCTGGCTGCGCAGCACGGGCTCCCCGAGCGAACTGCCCGAGACCAGTGACCCGACGTACAGCGTCTTACCGTCATAGCTCACGCCGGCCGCCATGTGCTCGTCCCGTGACACGGCCGCCGCCCGCAGCTCCTTGGTGCCCTCTCCGAGCGCCCCCGGCACCGGATCGGCCTTCGTGTCGCTGCTGGCACCCGAGATCCGCACCAGCTGGTGCTTGCCGTCGACGAAGTAGAGGTACTCGGGGTGCTTCACCGAGCCCCGAGAGGCGACGGTTCTGGCCGCTCCCTCGCGGAGGGAGCACAGTCGGGTGCTCCCCGCCCGCAGTTCGACCTCGTCCACGGCCGGGGTGAGGTTCTGCAGTGTGAACAGGAGCTGGGCCGCCATCTCGTTGCACTGAGCCTGCCCGACCTGGGCGGCCTTGTCGTTCAACGGCACAGTCAGCTTGTTCTGGTCGTCGGGCGTCAGCGAGGTGACGCCCTTCGTCAGCGCCGTACCGGTGGGGAAGCTCGATCTGACGACCGGCCGCAGCCAGCTGGTGGGCCCGTTGAGGAGTGAGCGCACCATCTCCGTCGTCGGATCCACACGCTCACGCACGTAGACGGGATCGGCGACGGCCACCGCCTGTCTGTTCGCCGAGACGGCACTGTTCGAGGCGAAGTAGTACTTGTTGACGGACATGTAGTTGCGCTGGAAGTCCGACTTGCCCATGACGACGCCCTGCGGCAGCCCGTCGATGCGCCACTGCCCGGTCTTCTGGTTCCGGGTGAGGTGCACCGGCTGGCGGTAGCTCCCGGAGTCGGGCGTGTAGGCCTGCTGTGCGTCCACGCTGGCGACCCGGGTGCCGGTCAGTGTGAACGAGAAGTCGACGCCGTCCACCCGACTCCCCGAAGGGTTGGGCTCGGTCCCCGGCCCGTCCGTGAGCACCGTGGTCGACACGTCCGGCTTCCACGTCTGCCTGGCCTCACCCGTCAGGTACTGGCGCGCTGTCGCATAACTTGGATCGTCGCTGGTCAGCGCCTCCAGAAAGCCCTGAACGATCTCCGAGGGCTGCGCGTCCTCCCGCGGCGGCATCGCGAACACCCGCACCTGCGTGTCCTGGCGCGGCGTGGAATCGACACCACGCAGGTCCCCGCTGTCCGGCATCGACGCACACCCCGCCAGCAGTACGACCCCGCCGGCGGCGTAGGCCACCGCGCGCCCTGGCCTGCGCCGGGCGCCCCCCTCGCGGTCAGCGCCCACGAAATGCCTCCCCTTGCTTGTCCGCGTCCTCAGGCCGGGTGTCCCGGCGGGAGGCGACCCCCGCCTCCACGGCGGGCGTGTCGCCCTGTCGTCGCCCGTCCGGACCGGGCGGACCCGGCCGTGGCACCACGCGCGCGCCGTTGCCGGGCAGCGCCGTCGGGTCGGCCGTGGGGGTCACGGTGGCCGACCGCGGTACCAGAGCGGCCCGCGACGAAGACACCTGGTCACCGGTCTGCTGCACCGGCACGGTGGCGGCCTTCTCGCCGCCCCCACGCGGCAGACCGGCCTCATCAAGTCCACGATTACGCCGCGAGTCCTTGGGCTCCAGCGGTATCGGCGAGCCCCGTAGCGGCTCGTCCGCGGTGCGCGGCAGCGTCAGCCGGAACTGCGAGCCGCCGCCCGGCTCACCCCACGCCTGCAGCCAGCCGCCGTGCAGCCGCGCGTCCTCCAGAGCGATGGACAGCCCCAGACCCGTACCCCCGGTGGTACGCGCGCGTGCCGGATCCGCCCGCCAGAAGCGGCTGAAGACGCGGGTCGCCTCGCCAGGCTTGAGCCCGACGCCGTAGTCACGCACCGCGACCGCGACCGCTCCGCCCGCCGCGGCGAGCTTGACGACGACGTCGTTGCCCTCGCCGTGCTCCACGGCGTTGACGACGAGGTTGCGCAGCACCCGCTCCACCCGCCGGGCATCCGCCTCGGCGACGACCGGCTGCTGGTCGCCGACGACCCGTATCGTCGTTCCCTTGCGCTCGGCCAGTGGTTCGGCACCGCTGACCACCCGCCGCACGACCTCCCTGAGGTCTATCGCCTCGGCCTCCAGCGCCGCCGCGCCCGCGTCGAAGCGGCTGATCTCCAGCAGGTCCGCGAGCAGCGTCTCGAACCGGTCCAGCTGATCGGCGAGCAGCTCGGCCGACCGCGCGGTCACCGGGTCGAAGTCCACGCGCGCGTCGTGGATGACGTCGGCGGCCATCCGCACGGTCGTCAGCGGCGTACGCAGCTCGTGCGACACGTCGGACACGAACCGCCGCTGCATCCGCGACAGGTCCTCCAACTGCTGGATCTTCAACTGCAGGTTCTGCGCCATCTTGTTGAAGGCCTCGCCGAGCCGCGCGATGTCGTCCTCGCCGGTGACCTTCATACGTTCCTGCAGGCGCCCCGCGGACAGCCGTTCGGCAATCCCGGCGGCCATCCGCACGGGCGTGACGACCTGCCGCACCACGAGCCATGCGATGGCCCCGAGGAGTACGACAACGAAGAGGCCCGCGGTCGCGAGGGTGCCCTTGACCAGGCTCAGGGACTTCTCCTCCTGCGTGAGCGGGAAGAGGTAGTACAGCTGGTACGGGGCGCCGTTCGGGTCGTTGACCTGCTTGCCGATGACCAGGGCCGGCTGCGACTCCTTGCCGTCGTCCTTGTAAATGATGCGGGTATAGCTCTGGGCGGCCGCCGTACTGCTGTCAATACGTGCGCGCAGGTTCTCGGGCACGCTCGTCGTCGGGTCGACGCCGCCGGACGCACGCGGCCCGCGCCCGCCGGCGCTGTCCTCGCCCGCGGGCAGGGTCACCACGTCGAAGGCGCCCTGACCACCGCTGGAGAGCGACGACACAAGGTTGCTCATCCATTCGATGAGGTTCTGGGACGGTCGGCCGTCCACCGTCGAGGCTTCGCCGTCGGTGCCGGCCGCGGCTTCGTCCGCCTTCTGCTTGGCCACCGCGAACCCGCCCGTGGCCTGGCCCTGCGACGCCTTCACCTTGGCGTCCAGCAGGCCGTTGCGCACCTGCCCGATGACGACGAAGCCCAGCAGCAGGACGACACCCAGCGACATCAGCAGCGTCGTGACGACGACCTTGAGCTGGATGTTGCGCCGCCACAGCCGCATGACGGGCAGCAGCGGCCGGCGCACCCAGCGCATGAAAAGGCGGAGGACCGGGCTGCCCTGGACCCCGCCCTGAAACAGCCCGGCCTCCCACAGGCGTCCCCAGCGGGAGCCCGCCGTCTTCCGGCCGACAGGCCGCCCGGCTCGGGCCCCGTTCCGCCCGGGCGCCGACGCGGCGCTGTCACCCGGCATGTCAGCTCGGCCCTGCCTTGTAACCCACACCACGGACGGTCACCACGATCTCCGGCCGCTCCGGATCCTTCTCGACCTTGGAGCGCAGCCTCTGTACGTGCACGTTGACCAGACGGGTGTCCGCCGCGTGCCGATAGCCCCACACCTGCTCGAGCAGGACCTCACGCGTGAACACCTGCCACGGCTTGCGGGCCAGCGCGACCAGCAGGTCGAACTCCAGCGGCGTCAGCGCGATCGACTGCCCGTCCCTCTTCACGGAGTGACCGGCCACGTCGATGACCAGATCGCCGATGGCGAGCTGCTCCGGCGTCGGCTCCTCCGACCTCCGCAGCCGCGCCCGGATCCGGGCGACCAGCTCCTTCGGCTTGAACGGCTTCACGATGTAGTCGTCGGCACCCGACTCCAGGCCCACGACGACGTCGACGGTGTCGCTCTTCGCCGTGAGCATCACGATCGGCACCCCTGACTCCGCCCTGATCAGGCGGCACACCTCGATACCGTCCCGTCCGGGCAGCATCAGGTCCAGGAGCACCAGGTCCGGCTTGCTCTCACGGAAAGCGGCCAGCGCCTTGTCGCCGTCGGCTACGAAAGACGGCTCAAAACCTTCACCACGCAACACAATGCCGAGCATCTCGGCCAGTGCGGTGTCGTCATCGACGACAAGGACTCGTCCCTTCATAAACGACATCATCCCATTAGCTAATCGTTACCTGGCGTGACCTGGCACACAGCTCGGCAAGAGCCTCAGCGGTCACGGGCGAAACGGCACCTTCTTCGGTGACGATCGCCGTCACCAGCTCCGGCGGCGTCACGTCGAACGCCGGGTTGTACGCCTGGGTTCCCAGGGGTGCCACCGGAACCCCGCCTCCCGCTCCCGTCACCGGCACCTGCGGTGCTGTGACCTCGGTCACCTCGAATCCGGGACGCTGCTCGACCTCTATCGCCGCCCCGTCCGGCGTCTCCGGATCCACCGTCGTCACCGGTGCCACCACGATGAACGGCACATGGTGGTACCGCGCGAGCACCGCGAGCGGATAGCTCCCCACCTTGTTCGCCACCGAACCGTCGGCCGCGATGCGGTCGGCCCCGATCAACACCGCGTCCACCTCCCCCGCCGCGAACAGCGAACCTGCCGCGTTGTCCGTGAGCAAGGTGTACGCCATGCCGGTACGGGCCGCCTCGTACGCCGTCAGGCGAGCACCTTGCAGCAACGGACGCGTTTCGTCCACCCACAGGCGCCGCAGCCGCCCCACCCGGTGCGCCGCGAGGGCCACCGCGAACGCCGTTCCCTCCCCGCCGGACACCAGCGATCCGGTGTTGCAGTGCGTGAGCACACGGTGCCCGCCAGCGGGCAGCAGCTCGTCGAGCAGCGCCAGCCCGTGCCGGGCCATACGGGCGCTGGCCTCCGCGTCCTCCCGGTGCAGCTGCCGCGCCGCGGCCAGCGCCGCCTCGGCCGCCTGCCGCTCGTCACCACTGCGGACGAGCGCGGCCGTGTACGCCGCCCGGGCCCTGCGCACCCCGACGGCCAGGTTCACCGCCGTGGGCCGGGCACCCGCCAGCCCGTTCGCTGCCTCGTCCACGTCGAACCCGCGAGCGGCGGCAAGCGCGACGCCGTACGCCCCGGCGATGCCGAGCAGCGGCGCCCCGCGCACGGCGAGCGAACGGATCGCCTCCACCAGCGCGGACGCGTCCGTACAGACCAGTTCGACCTCCTCGCTCGGCAGCCTCGTCTGGTCGAGGAGCACCAGTACCGGGCCTTCGGGTGGCTCTTCCCAACGGATCACGGGTATCTCGGTCGGCCGCTTGTCCTCGCCGGATTGCGCGTACTGATCAGCCATGCGGTCAGTCTGCCCCGTATCCGACGGACAATTGAAGGTGTACAGCACCTACCGCGGCCGGTCCCTCGGTGACCACCCCATGGCACGATGTCTGCCAACCTTCCGCCGCGACCGCGGACGGGCACCGTGAAGGAGCGACGATGAAAGACACTCCGGGCTGGGCCTCGCCCGGATCCGCCCCGTCCGACGGGCAGGAGCCCGGTGCGTCCGGCCCTGCCGAGCCCGCCGACCGACCCGGCTCCGCACAGCCCGCGGGCCAGTCGGGCACGGACCCGCAGAACCCCGCCGCGAAGTGGTCCCAGGTGCAGCCGCCACCGGCCCAGTGGTCCGCGCCGACCGGCCCGCAGAGCCCCGGCCAGGCGCCACCGCCCCCACCACCCGGCCCGGGCTGGGGCAACCGGCCCCCCAACGCCCCCGGCGGGGGCTACGGCGGCCCCGGTGGCCCGGCCCGCTACCCCGGCTGGGGAGCAGGCTGGGGCGGCCCCCCGCCCGCGGCCAAGCCCGGCGTGATCCCGCTGCGCCCGCTCGGCGTCGGCGAGATCCTCGACGGCGCGGTGTCCACGATGCGCACCCACTGGCGCACCGTGCTGGGCTTCTCGCTCGCTGTCGCGGTCGTCATGGAGATCGTCGTCGTCCTGCTGCGCGGCCTCGTCCTGGACGAGAGCGCCGGCACCGAAGCCCTCGACGACCCGAGCGCGACATTGGGCGAACTGACCCGAGCCATGGGCAACTCCCTGCTCAGCTCCGGTGTCCTCCTCCTGGTCTCCATGATCGGCACCATCGTGGCGACGGCCCTGCTCACCGCGGTCACCAGCCGCGCCGTCCTCGGCAAGTCGGTGACCACGGGCGAATCCTGGCGTGACGCCCGCCCGCAGGTGGCGAAACTGTTCGGCCTGATCTTCCTGCTCCTGCTCCTCACGTTCGGTGTCGCCGTCGCGGGCGCGGTGCCCGGCATCCTCATCGCCGTCGCGGGAGCCGGTGACGCGGGCACCGCCCTCGCCGTCCTGGGCAGCATGGGCTCCGCCGTCGTGGCCCTGTGGCTGATGGTCCGCTACTCCCTGGCCTCGCCCGCGCTGATGCTGGAGAAGCAGGGCATCGCGAAGTCGATGAGCCGCTCCGCGAAGCTCGTGCGCGGCGCCTGGTGGCGGGTGTTCGGCATCCAGCTGCTCGGGGCGTTCATCGCGAACATCGTCGCCGCGATCGTCGTCGTCCCCTTCACCTTCCTCGCCGCCGCTCTGAGCGGCGGCGGCGTCTCCGGCTTCCTCACCAGCAGCAGCGACTACGGCTGGACGTTCCTCATCATCAGCGGAATCGGCGCGGTGATCGGCTCCATGATCACCTTCCCGATCAGTGCCGGCGTCACCGTGCTCCTCTACATCGACCAGCGCATCCGCCGCGAGGCCCTCGACCTCGAACTGGCCCGCGCCGCGGGCGTCCAGGGCTACGGCACCTCCGGCGCCACACCGGGGAGCTGATGCGGTGAGTCTGACGGGGGGAATTCTCACAACGGTGCCGGCACTGCCACGCACCACCGACACGGCCGTACGGTCCTTGCTGCGCGCCGCCGACACATCCGTACTGTCGCTGGCACGCTCCGGCGACGAGCCGCCGGTGACGATCGGCCGGGACCCCGCGCGCGAGGCCGCCCGGCGCGAACTGTCCAAGGGGGTGTACCACCAGAACGACCCCGGCCTGATCGAACGCGCCATGAACGCCTTCTGGGACTGGGTCGGCAGACTGCTCGACACCGCCTCGACCGCGACTCCCGGAGGGGCACTCGGACTGGTCGTGATCGTCCTGGCCGTCATCGCCGTCCTGGCCGCCCTGTGGTGGCGCCTGGGCACCCCGCACCGCCGACCCACCTCCTCCCCCGCCCTGTTCGACGACCGCCCCCGTACCGCCGCCGAACACCGCGCGGCCGCCGAGGCCCACGCCGCCCAGGGCCACTGGAACCAAGCCGTCCAGGAACACATGCGGGCCATCGTCCGCTCCCTGGAGGAACGCGCCCTCCTCGACGTCCGCCCCGGCCGCACCGCCGACGAGGCCGCCGCGGAGGCGGGCCGCGCACTGCCCGACCACACGGACCGGCTGCGCACCGCCGCACGGGACTTCGACGACGTCACGTACGGCGGCCGCAGGGCGAGCGAGCAGTCGTACCACCGCATCGCCGAACTCGACCGCGACCTGGAGCGCACCAAACCCCAGCTCGCGAGCAGCACCCCCAGCACGGCCCACGACGCCCGCCAGGGAGCCTCCGGATGACCATCGGGGCCACGCTGCCATCCACTTCGACCTCGCCCACCACCCGCCAGGTATGGACCCGCGCGCGAGGCATCGCTCTCGCTCTCGTCGTGCTCCTGGCAGGGGCCGTAGCGATCGCCATCCTCCGCTCCGACGCCCGGCACGGCGAGCTCGACCCGCGCTCCGCCGACCCGTACGGCAGTCGTGCGGTGGCCGAACTCCTCGCCGAACGCGGCGTCGACACACGCGTGGTGACGACCCTGGAGGAGGCCCGTGCCGCGGCCGGCCCGGACACCACCGTCCTGGTCGCCGTCCCCGACCTGTTGACAGAACGCCAACAAACCCGGTTGCACTCCACGACCGCCGCCTCCGGCGGCCGTACCGTCCTTGTCGCCGCCGGCAGCTGGTCCGTCGGGAAACTCGCCCCCGGTGTCACCGCGGACCCCGCCACCAGCCTCGACTCGGCACTCTCTCCCGCATGCGACCTGCCTGCCGCCCGGCGCGCGGGCACCGCCGACACCGGCGGCATCCGCTACACCACCACCCACCTCGACGCCGACGAGTGCTACCCGAGCGAACGCCTGGCCACCCTGCTGCGCATCCCGGACACCTCCGGGGACGGCGACACCGTCGTACTCGGCGCGCCCGACATCCTCTACAACGACACCCTCGACGAGCAGGGCAACGCCTCGCTCGCCCTCCAACTCCTCGGCTCTCGCCCTCATCTGGTCTGGTACCTCCCCTCGCTCTCCGACGACTCGGCCACCGGCACGGCCGATGAAAAGGGCTTCTTCGACCTGCTCCCGTCCGGCTGGCTCTGGGGCACCCTGCAGCTCTTCGTCGCGGCAGCCCTGGCCGCCCTGTGGCGGGCACGCCGACTCGGCCCCCTAGTGCCCGAAAGACTCCCCGTGGCGATCCGCGCCTCCGAAACCGTCGAAGGCCGCGCCCGCCTCTACCGCAAGGCGAACGCCCGCGACCGCGCGGCCGCCGCTCTTCGCTCCACCACCCGCACCCGCCTCGCCCCCCTCGTAGGCGTCCCCGTCCCCCAGGCACACACGCCCGAGGCCCTGCTCCCCGCGCTGTCCGCCCAGCTCCACAGCGACGGACAGTCCCTGCGCTCCCTGCTGTTCGGCCCGCCGCCCAGCGACGACGCGGCCCTGATCGCACTCGCCGACCAACTCGACGCCCTCGAAAGAGAGGTACGCCGTTCATGATGGACCCGACCACTGACAACGCCGGGTACACCAGGGATCAGGGCAACGCCCGGACCTCCCTGGAAGCCCTGCGCGCCGAGATCGCCAAAGCCGTGGTCGGCCAGGACCCCGCCGTGACCGGCCTCGTCGTCGCCCTCCTGTGCCGCGGACACGTTCTCCTTGAAGGAGTCCCCGGAGTCGCCAAAACGTTGCTCGTCCGCGCCCTCGCCTCCGCGCTCGAACTCGACACCAAGCGCGTCCAGTTCACTCCGGACCTGATGCCGAGCGACGTGACGGGCTCCCTGGTCTACGACGCCCGTACCGCCGAGTTCTCCTTCCAGCCCGGCCCGGTCTTCACCAACCTCCTCCTCGCCGACGAGATCAACCGCACGCCCCCGAAAACCCAGTCGTCCCTCCTCGAGGCCATGGAGGAACGCCAGGTCACGGTCGACGGCACCCCCCGTCCCCTCCCCGACCCCTTCCTGGTCGCCGCGACCCAGAACCCGGTCGAGTACGAGGGCACGTACCCCCTGCCCGAGGCCCAACTGGACCGCTTCCTCCTCAAACTGACGATCCCTCTTCCCTCCCGCCAGGACGAGATCGACGTCCTGACCCGCCACGCCGAGGGCTTCAACCCGCGCGACCTGCGCGCCGCCGGCGTACGCCCCGTGGCAGGCCCGGCCGACCTGGAAGCCGCCCGCGCCGCGGTCGCCAAGACAGCCGTCTCTCCCGAGATCACCGCCTACGTGGTGGACATCTGCCGCGCCACGCGGGAGTCCCCCTCACTCACCCTGGGCGTCTCCCCGCGCGGCGCCACGGCCCTCCTGGCGACCTCGCGCGCGTGGGCGTGGCTCACGGGCCGCGACTACGTCATCCCCGATGACGTGAAGGCCCTGGCCCTGCCCACGCTCCGCCACCGTGTGCAGCTTCGCCCGGAGGCCGAGATGGAGGGCGTGACGGCCGACTCGGTCATCAACGCGATCCTCGCCCACGTCCCCGTCCCCCGCTGATGGCGCTCACCGGACGCGCCGCCCTGCTGGCGGCACTCGGCTCCCTGCCCGTCGGCATCTGGGCGCCCAGCTGGACGGGCATCCTCGCTGTGAACGCCCCCCTGGCCGTGGCCTGTGCCTGCGATTTCGTCCTCGCGGCACCGGTACGACGCCTGGGCCTGACGCGCTCCGGCGACAGTTCCGTACGTCTGGGCGAGGCCGCCGACGTCACCCTCACCGTCACCAACCCCACTCGCCGCCCGCTTCGCGCACAACTCCGCGACGCCTGGCCCCCCAGCAGCTGGCAGCCCGGCACTGAGGGGCCCGCCTCCCGCCACCTCCTGGCGGTCCCCGCGGGCGAGCGCAGGCGAATCACCACTCGCCTACGTCCCACCCGCCGAGGCGACCGCCAGGCGGACCGAGTGACGATCCGTTCCTACGGCCCCCTGCGCCTCTTCTCCCGTCAAGGCGCCCACACCGTCCCGTGGACGGTACGGGTCCTTCCCCCCTTCACCAGCCGCAAGCACCTCCCGTCCAAGCTCGCCCGTCTGCGCGAGCTCGACGGCCGCACCAGCGTGCTCACGCGGGGCGAGGGCACGGAATTCGACAGCCTGCGCGAGTACGTCCCCGGCGACGACACCCGCTCCATCGACTGGCGCGCCACGGCCCGCCAGACCACGGTCGCCGTACGCACCTGGCGCCCTGAACGCGACCGCCACATCCTGCTGGTCCTCGACACCGGCCGCACTTCGGCGGGCCGCGTGGGTGACGCGCCACGCCTCGACGCCTCCATGGACGCGGCACTGCTGCTGGCCGCTTTGGCATCCCGCGCCGGCGACCGAGTCGATCTCCTCGCATACGACCGCCGGGTACGCGCCCTCGTCCAGGGCCGAACCGCCGGCGACGTCCTGCCGTCCCTGGTCAACGCCATGGCCACACTCGAACCCGAACTGGTCGAGACGAACGCCCGAGGCCTCACGGCCACCGCCCTTCGTACGGCCCCTCGCCGCTCCTTGATCGTGCTGCTCACGACCCTCGACGCGGCCCCCGTGGAGGAAGGTCTCCTCCCCGTCCTGGCCCAGCTCACCCAGCGGCATACAGTGCTGGTGGCGTCGGTCGCCGACCCGCACATCGCCCGCATGGCTACGGCACGCGGCAACGCCGATGCGGTGTACGAGGCTGCGGCCGCCGCCCAGGCCCAGGCCGAACGCCATCGCACAGCCGAACAGCTCCGCCGGCATGGAGTCACGGTCGTCGACGCGACTCCGGACGAACTGGCTCCCGCGCTGGCGGACGCGTATTTGGCGCTGAAGGCGGCGGGTCGCCTGTGACAGGAGTGGTGAGCGCGCTCTGAGGGGAGGGCTCGCTCACTCAGCGATGTCGGGCAAAGGGCGGAACCTGAAACGCAGAAAACCCCCGTGCCGGTAATCCCGGCCGGGGGTTTTCTCAAAATTTGTTCGGCGGCGTCCTACTCTCCCACAGGGTCCCCCCTGCAGTACCATCGGCGCTGTAAGGCTTAGCTTCCGGGTTCGGAATGTAACCGGGCGTTTCCCTCACGCTATAACCACCGAAACACTATGAAACTCTCAACCGCACCGCCGTCGTGGCCCGACAACGGGGTTGTTCGTGGTTTCAGAACCAACACAGTGGACGCGAGCAACTGAGGACAAGCCCTCGGCCTATTAGTACCGGTCAACTCCACCCATTACTGGGCTTCCATATCCGGCCTATCAACCCAGTCGTCTACTGGGAGCCTTACCCCATCAAGTGGGTGGGAGTCCTCATCTCGAAGCAGGCTTCCCGCTTAGATGCTTTCAGCGGTTATCCCTCCCGAACGTAGCCAACCAGCCATGCCCTTGGCAGGACAACTGGCACACCAGAGGTTCGTCCGTCCCGGTCCTCTCGTACTAGGGACAGCCCTTCTCAAGACTCCTACGCGCGCAGCGGATAGGGACCGAACTGTCTCACGACGTTCTAAACCCAGCTCGCGTACCGCTTTAATGGGCGAACAGCCCAACCCTTGGGACCGACTCCAGCCCCAGGATGCGACGAGCCGACATCGAGGTGCCAAACCATCCCGTCGATATGGACTCTTGGGGAAGATCAGCCTGTTATCCCCGGGGTACCTTTTATCCGTTGAGCGACGGCGCTTCCACAAGCCACCGCCGGATCACTAGTCCCGACTTTCGTCCCTGCTCGACCCGTCGGTCTCACAGTCAAGCTCCCTTGTGCACTTACACTCAACACCTGATTGCCAACCAGGCTGAGGGAACCTTTGGGCGCCTCCGTTACTCTTTAGGAGGCAACCGCCCCAGTTAAACTACCCATCAGACACTGTCCCTGATCCGGATCACGGACCCAGGTTAGACATCCAGCACGACCAGAGTGGTATTTCAACGACGACTCCACCTGAACTGGCGTCCAAGCTTCACAGTCTCCCACCTATCCTACACAAGCCGAACCGAACACCAATATCAAACTGTAGTAAAGGTCCCGGGGTCTTTCCGTCCTGCTGCGCGAAACGAGCATCTTTACTCGTAGTGCAATTTCACCGGGCCTATGGTTGAGACAGTCGAGAAGTCGTTACGCCATTCGTGCAGGTCGGAACTTACCCGACAAGGAATTTCGCTACCTTAGGATGGTTATAGTTACCACCGCCGTTTACTGGCGCTTAAGTTCTCAGCTTCGCCACCCCGAAGAGTGACTAACCGGTCCCCTTAACGTTCCAGCACCGGGCAGGCGTCAGTCCGTATACATCGCCTTACGGCTTCGCACGGACCTGTGTTTTTAGTAAACAGTCGCTTCTCGCTGGTCTCTGCGGCCACCCCCAGCTCAGGATGTAAAACCCATCACCAGGAATGGCCCCCCTTCTCCCGAAGTTACGGGGGCATTTTGCCGAGTTCCTTAACCATAGTTCACCCGAACGCCTCGGTATTCTCTACCTGACCACCTGAGTCGGTTTAGGGTACGGGCCGCCATGAAACTCGCTAGAGGCTTTTCTCGACAGCATAGGATCATCCACTTCACCACAATCGGCTCGGCATCAGGTCTCACCCTGCATGAGCGGCGGATTTACCTACCACTCGGGCTACACCCTTACCCCGGGACAACCACCGCCCGGGATGGACTACCTTCCTGCGTCACCCCATCACTCACCTACTAACCGCTTGGTCCGGCGGCTCCACCACTTTCCATTCCCCGAAGGGTCCGGAACGGCTTCACGGCCTTAGCATCACGATGCTCGATGTTTGACGCTTCACAGCGGGTACCGGAATATCAACCGGTTATCCATCGACTACGCCTGTCGGCCTCGCCTTAGGTCCCGACTTACCCTGGGCAGATCAGCTTGACCCAGGAACCCTTAGTCAATCGGCGCACACGTTTCTCACGTGTGTATCGCTACTCATGCCTGCATTCTCACTCGTGAACCGTCCACCACTGCCTTCCGGCGCAGCTTCACCCGGCACACGACGCTCCCCTACCCATCACAGCGGGCGTTGGCCCTATTGCTGCAATGACACGACTTCGGCGGTACGCTTGAGCCCCGCTACATTGTCGGCGCGGAATCACTAGACCAGTGAGCTATTACGCACTCTTTCAAGGGTGGCTGCTTCTAAGCCAACCTCCTGGTTGTCTGTGCGACTCCACATCCTTTCCCACTTAGCGTACGCTTAGGGGCCTTAGTCGATGCTCTGGGCTGTTTCCCTCTCGACCATGGAGCTTATCCCCCACAGTCTCACTGCCGCGCTCTCACTTACCGGCATTCGGAGTTTGGCTAAGGTCAGTAACCCGGTAGGGCCCATCGCCTATCCAGTGCTCTACCTCCGGCAAGAAACACACGACGCTGCACCTAAATGCATTTCGGGGAGAACCAGCTATCACGGAGTTTGATTGGCCTTTCACCCCTAACCACAGGTCATCCCCCAGGTTTTCAACCCTGGTGGGTTCGGTCCTCCACGAAGTCTTACCTCCGCTTCAACCTGCCCATGGCTAGATCACTCCGCTTCGGGTCTTGAGCGTGCTACTAAAACGCCCTATTCGGACTCGCTTTCGCTACGGCTTCCCCACCCGGGTTAACCTCGCAACACACCGCAAACTCGCAGGCTCATTCTTCAAAAGGCACGCAGTCACGAGAATGTGCAAGCACATTCCGACGCTCCCACGGCTTGTAGGCACACGGTTTCAGGTACTATTTCACTCCGCTCCCGCGGTACTTTTCACCATTCCCTCACGGTACTATCCGCTATCGGTCACCAGGGAATATTTAGGCTTAGCGGGTGGTCCCGCCAGATTCACACGGGATTTCTCGGGCCCCGTGCTACTTGGGTGTCTCTCAAACGAGCCGCTGACGTTTCGACTACGGGGGTCTTACCCTCTACGCCGGACCTTTCGCATGTCCTTCGCCTACATCAACGGTTTCTGACTCGTCCTGTCGCCGGCAGACGACAGAAGAGAGATCCCACAACCCCGTATACGCAACCCCTGCCGGGTCTCACACGCATACGGTTTGGCCTCATCCGGTTTCGCTCGCCACTACTCCCGGAATCACGGTTGTTTTCTCTTCCTGCGGGTACTGAGATGTTTCACTTCCCCGCGTTCCCTCCACACTGCCTATGTGTTCAGCAGCGGGTGACAGCCCATGACGACTGCCGGGTTTCCCCATTCGGAAACCCCCGGATCAAAGCCTGGTTGACGACTCCCCGGGGACTATCGTGGCCTCCCACGTCCTTCATCGGTTCCTGGTGCCAAGGCATCCACCGTGCGCCCTTAAAAACTTGGCCACAGATGCTCGCGTCCACTGTGCAGTTCTCAAACAACGACCAACCACCCAT